>DASUUC010000126.1:0-26424 GCA_036374335.1 Acidimicrobiia bacterium | reverse complement strand
GTGTCGGCGAGATCCTCGGGATCACCGGCAAGCAGGAGCGTCAAGCTGCCGAGATCGAGGCACTCGAGGGCGTCATCGCCGAGTTGGGTATCGCAGAGGATGACCTCGCAACTCTCCAGCAGGCCAAGAGCGCGTTCCGCGCGGTTTTCAAGAAGGCCGCCCGCAGAAGGGTGGTTGACGAAGGGGTTCGCATCGACGGACGTCGAGCCGCCGATATCCGGCCCCTCAGCATCGAGGTCGGCAACGTCGAGAGAACACATGGATCCGCGCTCTTTTCGCGTGGCGAGACCCAGGTGCTCAATATCACCACTCTCGGCATGCTCAAGATGGAGCAGATGCTCGACACCCTCGACATCGCCGAGGGCAAACGCTACATGCATCACTACAACTTCCCGCCGTTCTCGACCGGTGAGGCAGGGTTCATGAGAGGCCCGAAGCGTCGCGAGATCGGTCACGGTGCGCTCGCCGAGAAGGCTCTGCTGCCCGTGGTGCCGAAATCGGACGACTTCCCTTACGCGCTTCGCCTCGTCTCCGAGGTACTCGCTTCAAACGGATCGTCTTCGATGGCATCGGTGTGTGGCTCATCGCTGTCACTGATGGATGCCGGGGTGCCGATCATCGCACCAGTCGCAGGAATAGCCATGGGTCTGATCGCCGAGGACGGGGAGTTCGTGACTCTCACCGACATCCTGGGTGCCGAGGACGCTCTCGGTGACATGGACTTCAAGGTCGCCGGGACCGCGGACATGATCACCGCACTCCAGCTCGACACTAAGATCTCAGGACTTCCCTCCGAGGTGCTGGAATCAGCACTCAATCAGGCCCGGGAGGCTCGTCTGTTCATCTTGAACGCGATGGCCGACGTGATTTCCGAGCCACGAGTCGAGATGAACAAGTGGGCGCCGCGTATCGAGTCGATCGAGATCCCCAAGGACAAGATCGGCGAAGTCATCGGTCCCAAGGGAGCGGTCATCCGCGAGCTCGAGGAAGTGACCGGTGCCAAGATTGAAATAGAGGAGGCCGATGGGATGGGTATCGTCCGCATCGCCTCCAACGACGCGGATGCCCTGGTCGCAGCCAGAGAGAGGGTGACTCAGATCGCCTTCCCGCCCGAGGTCGAGCTCGGTGCCGAGTACGAGGGCAAGGTGGTGAACATCACCAAGTTCGGTGCGTTCGTCAACATCCTGCCTGGTCGCGACGGGCTGCTCCACATCTCCAGGCTCGACGGCTCCAAGCGGGTCGAACGGGTCGAGGACTACCTCTCCGAGGGTGATGAGCTCCAGGTTCGGGTCCGTGAGATCGACCGTGGAAAGGTCAGCCTCGAGCTCGTCGAGCCGCTTCCCGGTGCGACGCTGCCCAACGGCGACAGCTCCGGCGGCGGTGGCCGCGACAAGGGTAAGCACGAGAACCGCGGTGGACGCGGTGACCGTGACCGTGGCGGTCAACGTGATCGCAGCGGGGGAGAGCGGCGGCGTGACGGCAATGGTGACGGCCAGAAGTCATCCGGTGGTCGACGCAAGGCGGCGAAGAGCTTCTCGGAAGCCTTCGAGCAAATGCAAGACTGACCAAACCGCTTCCAGCGGCGAAAGGGGACCGGCGACGTCGTTGCCAGTCCCCTTTCTCGTCCCCTTCTACACTTGATGTGGGACCGATCCCGGGAGATCGATGGCTGTCGAGATGGACGGCAACGTCAGAATGCGCGGTGACACCGGCCCGGGAGTCATGGTCCGGGTCCTCGCCGAGAAGGGGAGACTTCGTCTCGTCTCCGGAAACGAGCTCGTCGGTGACTGGATGGTCACCGACCTCGGGGTGAGCGCCCTTCAGGACGGTTTCAACATCAAGGCCGAAGGCGAGGAGTTCCTTCTGCGCACAGACGATGATGTTGCCCTTGCCGAGGAGATCGGAGTCACAGCAGCCTCGCCCCGGCTGGCACGCCGCCTGGCGGCCCGTCACAACCCCGAAGAGCCGGCGCCCACCCCGGAGCCGCCCCAGATCTCTTCCAATCTCGCCGCTGTCGGGTTCGCCGTTGCTGGGGCCTTGGTGGTGTTGGGTGGCGTCTTTCTCGACTTGGCGGGTGGCGATCTGGATTCGGCCGACTTGAGGAGCGAGGCCGAGCTCGTGAACGGTGGTGAATTCTGGCTGGCATTTGTGATCGGGGGAGCCCTGATGATCGCCGTCGCCTTCGTCATGTCGATGGGGGCCCGACTGGCTCGGGCCATTGCGACTGTGGTTCTGCTCGGCATGGTGGTTGTCTTCGGGTTTGCGGTGAGCGGGGCGGCCGCCGAGACGACGCAGGTGACCGCCTACGGTTTCATCGCCGGGGGTCTGGTTGTCGGGGTCGCCGTTCTCTCCAGTGGCAGTCTGCGCCGGATGGACTGATCAGCGGCTAGTCCCATGCCGGAGCTTCCCGACATCGTCGTCTACATCGAGGCGCTTGAACGCAGAGTCCTGGGCGAGAAGGTCACGGGCGTCAGAGTCAGTTCCCCCGCCGTGATGCGCACCTACGACCCGCCGTACGACGCTCCGGTGGGGCGGACGGTGGTGTCCCTACTCAGGGTGGGGAAACGGATCGTGTTCGGGATCGGGGGTGGTGACCGTGAGGGGAAGCGACCCCCCTCAAACGCCCCGATAGGGCAAGGTGGGGGACTGCAAGCTGGGAGTCCTTTCGGAGGTGGTGCCGATCTTTACGTGGTGATCCATCTGATGGTGGCGGGGCGGCTGCGGTGGGAGCCGCCGGGCAAGGCGATCCCGAAAAAAGTTGGTCTCGCCGCACTCGACTTCGAGCATGGCTCGTTGGTCCTCACCGAGCAGGGCACCCACAAGAGAGCCGGGATCTGGCTCATGGCCGACTGGGAGGGTGTCGCCGGCCTGGACCGTGGCGGCATCGAGCCATTGGACGCCACAAGCGAGGAGTTCGCGTCCGCTCTGCGAGCGGAGAATCGGACATTGAAACGAGCACTGACCGACCCGAGGATCTTCTCCGGGATCGGGAATGCCTACTCCGACGAGATCCTCTGGTCCGCCCGACTCTCACCGGTCAAGCGGACCTCCCAGCTCAGCGATGAGGAGATTGCCGGTCTCCACGAGGCAGTGGTCCGATCGCTGGAGCAATGGACCCAGACCCTGCGGGCGGAGGTGGGGGAGGGCTGGCCGGCGAAAGTCACCGCATTTCGTGACGACATGGCGGTCCATGGCAAGTTCGCCGAGCCCTGTCCCCGCTGCGGCTCGAAGGTCCAGCGCATCGTCTACGCCTCCAACGAGAC
The DNA here is from genome assembly GCA_036374335.1 of Acidimicrobiia bacterium. Taxonomy (GTDB): domain Bacteria; phylum Actinomycetota; class Acidimicrobiia; order Spongiisociales; family ZC4RG35; genus JANQRA01. The sequence continues at coordinate 23,161 of DASUUC010000126.1, read as the reverse complement.
CAATTACTGCGCCAGGTGTCAGACCGACGGCAAACTGCTCGCCGATCGTTCTTTGTCTCGACTCCTCAAAGACGACTGGCCAAAGACTCTCGAGGAACTGGAGGACGGCTAGACGGATCCGTCATGCTTTGATCTGACGTGCCCCGATGAAGGCCATCGCGAAGCCTGCGTAGGCTGCGAGTGCGCCGATCACCCCGAGAACCTCGTCGAAAACGCCTTCCCCGAACCTGATGTCCTCGATGATGGTGAGAACCCCGACGATGGCTATGACATAGCCGAGCACCTTCATGATCAGGGGAAGGGGGTGGAATCTCTCGACACTGCCCCGATCGAGACGGGGGAGCAGGGCCACAGCAATCGCCGGGACCAAGGCGAGCCACGCCACCCAATAGTCGCTGGCCAGGACGCCGAAGATCAGCCAATCGACTATGAGCACGATTCCGGCAACTGCGACAAGGCCCTCCCCGCTGGTGAAATCGCCTGCCGCATCCACGACCGCGGCCTCGCTCTCCACAGGCACCGCTGGCTCCTCGACTGGATCCATCCCATACTGCTCGTCGGTCATGTGCCCCTCCTCCGTCTGTGGTGTGGACGAGGCGACTCTATCGGTTGTGGGACGGCCAGGGGCGTCAGAGCCGGGTCATTCTTGGCTGGCCAGGTTGGCCACGCCCCGCCGTTCCATGTTGCCCCAACTTCGTGTCCCCTGGCCGCCGACGAGGGCCTGGATCCTCCACAACACCGTCATCTGTCGCAGGCCGAAGTTCTCGACGGCGGCCATCAGTATCAGCCGTGATGTGTCAGTTGGGCTATTGAAGAATCCGTAGGACTCGTCCAGCAACAGGGCGATTAAGGAGTTCATCAACCCCATCGCGAACGCCACGAGAACCATCCAGATCAGGGCAGTGGTGTCGAGAGCACCCAGCATCCAGGCGAGCGGGACGACGAACCACCCGATGAACTCGATGATGGGCGCGATGTACTCGAAGAGCAAGAAACCACCCCAGGTGAGCATCCCGAGCTGTTTGTAGCGTGGGTTGAAAGTCATGGGGAGGAAGTCCCTGACCGCTGTCATCAGACCCCGATGCCAGCGGATCCTCTGGCGACGCAGTACTCGGGCCGTGTTCGGTACCTCCGTCCAGATCACTGCCGACGGTTCATAGACGATCCGATAGGGGACATTCGCGTGGAGGAGATGTCGGTGGATCCTCATGGTGAGGTCCAGGTCCTCGCCCATGTGCCCCGGGGCAAACCCACCGACCTCGACGAGGGTCGACTTCTTCCATATCCCAAAGGCCCCCGAGACAAGGGGGAGCGCATTCATCCAGGACCAGCCGGGTCGGCTGGCCAGGAAGGTCCGCAGGTACTCGAGGACCTGCATTCGTGGGATGAGGGGGCGGGGGACCCTTGCCTCGATCAGGTGCCCCAGCTCGATACGGCTTCCGTTGAGAGGCCTCACATTGCCTCCGACGCCCACCGTGCGGTCGCGGTCCTCCACCACACGGTGCATCGAATGGACCAGACAGTCCGGGTCGAGCACGACGTCGGCGTCTGTACAGAAGACGTAGGGGTAGCGGGCGGCGTTGATCCCGGCGTTGAGGGCGTCTGCCCGACCGCCGTTCTCCTTGTCGATGACCGTGATGTCGACTCCGGACCTGCCCCGGTAGATACCTCTGATCCGGGCACACTCGAGGTCCGGGCGATACGGAATCCGGACTTTCTCCAGGTTGAATGCCGCGATGAGGGCATCGAGCGTGCCGTCCGTGGAACCATCGTTGGTGACCACGATCTCGAGGCGCGGGTACCGGACGATCGACATCGATCTGACCGCATCGACGATTCCCATCTCCTCGTTGTAGGCGGGGATGACGATCGAGACCGGAGGAGAAGTACGGCTCGACAGCATCTCGCCGACCCGCCCGAAACGCCGGAGATGATGGTTGCGGCGCAGGGCGGCCCCGGAGAGCAGCGAAAGGAAGACCAGGTAGGCCTGCATGAGGATGAAGTAGGTGATGGTTCCGTACCCGACCCATCCCAGGATCTCGAGTATCACGAGCGTGACTCCGATCCCATGTGGGCGAGGAGAGGCTCGTTGTCGGCGCCGATTGTCTTCGCTCTCTCGCGTGCAGACACCAGTTCGCCGGCATCGGCGAGCGCTTCGGCGGCGGCGTCGGCAGCAAACGGGTCGTCGTCATCTAGGGATCGATAGAGGGATGCGATACCTCCGGGCAGCCGGGCGATGGCTGCTGCGGCGGACCGCCGGGCCCACCAGTTCTCGTCTCGCATCGCGGTGGTCAATCGCGAGATCGCCGAGGGGTCACCCAGCGCACCGAGGGCACTCGCCGACTTGGCGCGCAGCTCCCAATGCTTCGATTCGAGGCGGGAGTGGAGGGCGGCCGAAGCCTCCGGGCTGCCCAGCTCAGCGAGAGCGTCGACGGTGGCGATCTGTATCTCCAGGTCAGAGGTCTCCTCGAGGATCTCGAGCAATGGGGCGACTGCCTGGTCGTCCTGGATCTGGCCGATGGTGCGCAGGGCCAGGGCGGGACCTTTGCTGCCGAAACGGTGGTTGATCCTGATGTAAGCGAGTAGAGGCCATGTCGCCTTGATTCCGTAGCCGATGAGAGTGTCGGAGAACCTGACGCGCACCCAGGGAATCTCGTCGCTGAACCGGGAAACGATCTGATCGATGGCGGGTGTCCACTGGATTCGTCCCAGACCGCGAGCGGCTTGGATGCGGATCTCGGGCTCGCGATCGTCGAGATGACGCATCAGTGTCTCCGCCGCGGTCTCATCGCCCAGTTCCGCCAGGGCGACTGCAGCCCGCAAACGTCTGCTGAGCAACAGGGAAGTGTCCAGATATCTCATCTGTTTCTCGATGACTCCGTGGTGGTTGACGATGCGATGCAGAGTCGATATCTCGTCGCCGGTGATGGCATTTCTCATGTCGATGAGGGCATCGAGGAATGCCGGGTCCTCCGCCATCGACGCCGTGATCGGGTCGACGGAATCATCGAACGAGATATGACGGCTGAGTAGGCCCAGGTATCCCTGTCGGCGAACGTTGTGACTGCGCATGCGGCGTCGGTGGACGGACTTCAACAGAACCAGCCCTGTCAGTAGGGCGGCATCGATGGAGAAGATGACCAGCACGGCCACCGGAACGAGTTGATCGGAGAACATCCCACCTGGTTATCGGAAGGTGCGAGACCTCCGTTGAGGGCTCATGTGAGTGACCGTTGGCCCGGAGAATGGTGGGCGCTCAGAGACGCATGCGGATGCGAGCCATGAGCTCCGTGATCCGGAAGGGCTTGCGGACGTAGTCGACCGCACCCCGGTCGAAGCTCTCGACGGCTGTCCTGTCGTCGTCGACCCCGGTGAGCATCAACACGGGAGCCTCGAGCCCTTCGTCGTGCCAGCGGGTGATGACATCGAGGCCGAGGAGCCCGGGCATCAATTGATCGAGGATGATCAGGTCGTAGTCGCCATTGCTGCCCAGCTCGTAGGCACTCAATCCGTCTTTGGCCATATCCACTTCGTAGCCGGCGCTCTCCAGGGCTGTCTGCAGCAGGGCTCTGATCGTCTCGGAGTCGTCGGCGACGAGGATCCTCTTCTTCTGACTCACGGTGCAGAAGAGTAACTGGGTGAACTGCCGACCCTCTGACAGACTGAGAGGCCCGCTTGTCATCGAACATATGTTCGATAAGATGGGTTGCCCTCAGATTGGAGTCAGATCTTGCGGATCGAGGGTTTATCCGCTGCCGATATCGCAGCACCGGCACCGGGACAAGGGAGAGACATATTCGACCTTCAACCCGGTCGGATCACCGAGTTGGTCGGTGTCCCCGGGACCGGGTTGACGCGTCTGGGTCTGAAGTTGCTCGCTCCCCACTCACGTATTGGCCCGGTGGTGGCGCTCGACACCAGAGGGTGGATCTCGCCTGAGGCGGCGTGGGAGACGGGTGTGATCCCGGAACGACTGGTGGTGGTCAGATGTGACGACTCGGGCATGTGGCCCAAAGTGACCGCAGCCCTCCTCGAAGGGGTTCGTGCCATGTATACCGAAGTGCCGGCACGAATCAGGGACCACGATCTTCGTCGTTTGGCCGCTCTGGCTCGAGCACGTCGGGTGGCTGTGGCCATGAGATCGATGGGTAGTGGGTTGCCCGGCGGTGTCGCCTATCTCCGTCTGAGGGCACTGGGTGTCACCTGGGAGGGAGCCGATCGTGGTCATGGGAGGTTGACCCGTCGCCGAATGATGTTGGAGGCGACGGGAAAAGGTGCCGCGGGGATGGCCCGGCGATTCGAGGTTGAAGATGAAGGTACGGACGATGTGCGTGTGGTTTCCGATGTGGTCGTTGACCAGGCCAGACGCGCCGTGGGGTGAGCCAGTACTGATCGTCGACGACCGGGTGACCGGGGCTACCGACGAGGTGCTCGAAGCGGGAGTCACCTTGGGGATGCCGAGAAGAGAGGCCGAGGCTCTGGCCCCTTTCGCCACGGTGATGAACCGGGACATCGGCGAGGAGACCCGACGGTTCGAGCCAGTGGTCGCCGCGGTGGAGGACCTGGTGCCCCGAGTGGAGGTGGTAGCCCCCGGGTTGATGTTCGTGCCCGTGGCCGGCGCGGTCGGCTACTACGGGGGAGAAGAGGCATTGGCAAGAGAAGTCGACAGAGCGATCAACGACCACCTGATAGTTGAGGGGGGACGACCCCCCTCAAACCCCCCGCCAAGTCAAAGTGGCGGACAAGGATCTGGGAATCGCGGGTGGGAGTTCAGGATCGGTGTCTCAGAGGGTCCTTTCGCGGCGCGGTGGGCTGCGGCTTCTGCGTCTTCCGGCGAGCCGATGTTCGTTGACGACACCCTCGGTTTTCTCTCCGGTCTCGACCTGGGCACTCTTCGGGAGTCGATGGGGGGAGAGGAGATGATCGATACCTTTCGCTGGCTGGGTATCGCCACTCTCGGCGACCTGGCCCGACTACCCCGGGAGACACTGGCTTCCCGCTTCGGGAATCCCGGTCTCCAGGCTCACCGTCTCGCCAGCGGGGAGGACAGGCAGGTCGATCCACGTGATATCCCTCCCGACCTGGCTGTCGAGTTGGCTTTCGAGGATCCGCTGGAGACCCTGGACGCGGTGGCCTTCGCCAGCAGAAATCTCGCTGAAAGACTGCTCAGACGGCTCCGGTCGGCTGGTGTGGCTCCGCACACGGTGACCATCACCGCTCATGCCGCCCTCGGTCCCGACCGGACCCGGGTCTGGAGATCCGCCGACCCTTTCACTGAGAGGGCCTTGAGTGATCGGGTGTGGTGGCAGCTCCGCGCCTGGGTGGAGGCTGGTGGTGTTCCCGGTGGCATCGCCGGGCTGGCAATCGTCCCCGACGATTTGTCCGGTGAGGGTCGTCAGTTGAATCTCCTCACGGACGAGTCGTCGATGATCGAAGCCGAACGTGCTCTCACCCGGGCTCAGGCATTGCTCGGTCCCGAAGGGGTCCTCCAGGCCCGGGCGCAAGGGGGTCGCATGCCTGCAGAGCGGGTGGCCTGGTCACGTTGGGGTGAGCCGGAGACCGCCGAGGAGCGTGATGTGGAAGCACCATGGCCGGGGACCACTCCCTCGCCCGCTCCGGCCCTCGTCCCACCCCGACTCGATCCCATCGAGGTGGAGTGGGATGTGGGGATGCCCACCCGGGTCCGGCTCGGCTCGAGATGGGAACCGGTGCTCACCTGGAGTGGTCCCTGGAGGCTCAGTGGCCGCTGGTGGAAGGGCGAGCCCGACGTCGATCGCTATCAGATCGTCACCTCGGTGGGCGCCTTCCTGTGTGTCGTGCAGGAGGGACGGGTCTTCCTGGCCGCCGTCTACGACTGAGATCCCGTTCTGTGCGGGTTTATCCCTCCGGAGGCCGCAAAAACCCGCAAAGAACGGTGTCAGGAGATCTGCCCGCCCAGGTCGCTGACCCGTTTGGCGATGAGCTCACGGACCCGATCGCGGAGGGATTCGGCGTCGACCGGGGTCATGCCCTCCGTAGGGATCGGTGGGTCGATGATTGCGGTCACCGGACCGCCACGGAACCACGGTTTCCCCGGGGCCGCAGCCTCGTAGGTGCCGTGGATCGACACCGGCAGCACGGGCAGCTGGCCGGAGACCGCCATCGTGAACGCTCCTTTCTTGAAGGGTTTCATCACACCATCACGGGGTCTAGTCCCTTCCGGATAGATGATCAGGCTCCTGTTGTGGGCGATGAGATCTCGTGCCTGGCGATTGACCGAGGCGTGGATGGAGGAACGGGCGGCGCGATCGACCTCGATGATGCCGACGGCCCGCATCGCCTGTGCCATCAGGGGTATCCGGAACAGCTCCTTCTTGGCCAGATACCGGATCGGCAGCGGCACCGCGAGAAAGCACACCATGATGTCGAGGGTCGACAGGTGGTTGGCCACCACGACATACGATTGATCCGGGTCGATATTCTCCTGGCCTTCGACGGTGATGCGGGTGGCCGAGGCGAGGAGCCACATCCGGCTCCACCAATGAATGACCCGGTCGATCACAGGTGACGTGGGTCGGACCAACACGATGGCGATGACGGTGATCGCTCCGACGATGGTGGCCAACACGCCAACCGTCCAGGTCAGAGCGGTACGGTACAGCGTCTTGATCCAGTGCATCAGTAGGCGAGGCTAGTGGGCCGGTATACCCTCGTTGCGGTGGACAAACAGGCGCTGCGTGAGCAGATCAGAGCCCAGGTACCCGTCGCCCCTGAGGAGAGTTCTCAGGTCGCCGAGGGTCTGTTTGCCTGGATGTCGCGACGTCTCCCCGGGACGGTGTCGGCGTTTCTCGCCATGTCGGGTGAGGTCGATGTCAGCCCTTTGTTCACCCGTCTCCCCGGTTGGCGGTGGGTGCTGCCGCGGGTGGAACCCGACAGGACTGTCACCTTCCGTGACCGGAACGTGCCCATCGAGAGACACCGGTTCGGCATGGACCAACCGGTCGACATGGGGCCCGTGGTGCCGATAAACCAGATCGACCTCTTCCTCACCCCCGGGCTCGCATTCGACATCAAAGGAGGACGTCTCGGCAATGGCGGCGGTTTCTACGACCGGATCCTCTCCGCCAGACGGAACGACGCGGTTGCAGTTGCGATAACGGTGAAGAGGAGGATCATAGATTCGGTCCCCATGAAGGGCCACGATCAGAGGGTTGACTGGCTCGCCACCGAAGAAGGTGTCATCCGCTGCTCGCCCAAGACGTGACTCCATCGATCGAGATGGCTATCGCCGCTCCCTCGGGGGGCCGATCCGAGTACTGGGTGTACTTGGCGGTGAGAGCTTCGCGGGCCCGCCGCCACATGTCGTCCTCGCAGTGAATGCGCGCTGTTCCATCAACTCGAACCCACCGGAGACGATCCCAGTCCTCGGCCCACTCGTCGACCAGAACGGAGACTGACGGGTTTGTTTCGATGTTGCGCAGTCGCTGGACCCGGGTCGTTTTCTTGGGCTTGTGGTCGATCATCGTCACGATGATCTCGTCGGTGACTGCGAACGTGATGGGCACGATGTGGGGTCGGCCATCGGGGCGGATGGTGGCCAGGCGAGCTATCCGACCCCCCACCAGAAATCCGAGAGCTTCAACCCTGCTCACGTGAGCCGTTGAGCAGGGGGCCCACCGTCTCCCAGACCGTTTCGGCCCACCGGGCATGGCCGGCGGCGCTCACGTGGAAGAAGTCCTCTGCCCAAAGCGACCTATCCAGCCTCCAATCAGAAGCGTCGTCGCCGCGCTGATCGACTACGGCGGTCCCGTGGATCTCTGCCACCCGCCTGTGGGCATCGTCGAACCTCCGCGCTCGCCGCTCCATGAGCGTGCTCAGCGGCGGATGAAGACGGGGGATGGTTCCCAGGAAGCCGACTCCACTTTGCACCACTACGGCTCCAGACTCGACCAACGCTCCGATGAGATCGTTCAGGTTCTCTTCGAACCTGTTGAGGGGCACGCCTTTGATGGCGTCGTTGGCGCCCACGGAGACAAACACGACGTCGGGCCCGAAGTCGAGCGATCCGGCGAGTTGCTGTGCGATCACGGTGCGCGCCGTCGATCCCCCGACAGCGAAAGACTTGAGAATCACATGTCGCGAGTCGGCGAGCCGGGAACAGGTCAGCGATACCCAGGCCTCATGTGGCCCGGCAACTCCGGGTGCGGTGACCGAAGAGTCACCAAGCACCGCGATTCGGAGTGTGGGATTGGTCGGGTCGCCGAACTCTCCCGACGGGTCGAATTGTTCCAACAACGGCGCGGGACGGAGCAACGCATAGGCGGCTTCGAGGCCGATCAGGGTGAAACCGGCGACTGCCCCGCGTCGAAGCATCTTTCTGACCATCACCCCATTCTGCCAGTGCGAGATTTCTCTAGCTGCTGGCAGCCCGCTCGATGCGCTCACGAAGACCGAATCGGCTCTTCGTCTCGCTGAGGTCGATGACTGCGCCTACTGCGTCCGAGAACGTTGACGGGTCATTGGGGTAGAAGTCGAATTCTTCGCCCTCGATGTCGAGAGTGAATTTGTAGATCGACGTCCGATGTGTCGCGATGCGGTCCAATGACCACGATCCCAGCTGGCGTCGACCCGCGGAGACTCTGAACCGACCGTCAGCGATGTCGATCAGAACATTGCTGGGATCGAGATCCTGCCCCTGTAGCCGCCCTGTGAATTGCACCATCCGGTCATAGAATCTAGTCGACCGAGACCCGGCTGGGAACAGATGAATCCGCGCAAAGGCCAGACACTGTAACTGTGTCTAGTCCTCCCTCTCGTCGGCAGATGGTCTATCGACGTGGTCACCGGCGGCGTCGCGGATCGGGTTGACCAACGCGATCAGCTCATCGACATCCGCCTCCTCGAGCCCGATCGACTCGAAGACCTCATTCACCGCATTCGTGGCAGGCACCAGCACATCCCGACCCTTGGGTGTTATCGCGGCGAGGACGATCCGGTTGTCTACCTCGTCGCTGTGACGTGTGATCAGCCCTTCTCTCTCCAGTCGTTTCACCGCACTGGTGACGCTGGCGGGATGAACCTGGAGCCGGTCGCTGATCTTGCCCATGGGGAGTCGACCACTGCGGGTGAAGCCAAGCAGACGAAGGATCTCAAAGCGGGCAAACGTCAAGCCGAGCGGGCCGAGAGCATCTTCCACCCAACTGGCCAGGATCTGCTGCACCCTGGTGATCGTGGTCACTGCGGCCATGCCAGGCGCGGCGTCGGACCAGCCGTGGGCCGTCCATTGCCGACGCGCTTCGGCGATGGGGTCGCGAAACCTGATTGGGCTGCTCATTTCCTTTGACATCAAAGTATTCGCTTCGTATCCTGAAAGCAAACATGCCCGAGTACCAATTGGCCAACAAGGTCAGGTTCGTGACCGCAACCACGCTGTTCGACGGGCACGACGCCTCGATCAACATCTTCCGGAGGATCCTGCAAGCTTCCGGTGCGGAGGTGATCCACCTCGGACACAATCGGAGCGGGCTCGATATCGTCGAAGCGGCCATTCAAGAAGATGCTCACGCCATCGCGGTCACCTCATACCAGGGCGGGCACATGGAGTTCTACAGCTACCTGCGTGACCTGCTCGTCGAGCGTGACGCCACCCACATCAGAATCTTCGGGGGCGGCGGGGGAACGATCCTGCCCGACGAGGCCGAGAAGCTGTCAGCCTATGGGATCACCCGTATCTACTCACCAGACGACGGGCGGGCCATGGGTCTCACGGGGATGGTGGCCGACATGTTGGCCAAATCCGACTTTCCGACAGGCGAATTGGGACCAGACTTCGATCTCGCCGCCCTGACGACCGACGATCCGGCGGTGGTCGCCCATTTGATCTCGGCCGCGGAGAACTATGGGGACAAGTACGCCGACGTCTGGGAGCGAGTCGAAGCCCGCGCCATGAGATCTGAGGCTCCCGTGGTGGGAATCACCGGGACAGGCGGCTCCGGCAAGTCGAGTCTCGTCGACGAGCTCTTAAGACGTTTGTTGTCCGATTTCGAAGACATGCGAGTTGCCGTCCTCTCGGTCGACCCCTCGAAACGCCGATCCGGCGGAGCGTTGCTCGGTGATCGCATCCGGATGAACTCGTTGCCACACCCGCGTGCGTACATGCGGTCCCTGGCGACCAGACAGGCCAATCTCGCGCTGTCACCACACATCCACCACGCCATCGACGTGGCGAAGGCGGCCGGTTACGACCTGGTCGTGCTGGAGACTTCAGGAATCGGGCAGTCGGACACCGAGATAGTGGATTACTCGGATCACACACTGTACGTGATGACCCCCGAGTACGGGGCGGCCACCCAACTGGAGAAAATCGACATGCTCGACTTCGCCGACCTGGTGGCGATCAACAAGGCCGACAAACAGGGTGCCGAAGATGCCCTGCGCGACGTTCGCAAGCAGTACAAGCGAAATCGCCTGTCCTTCGATCTGGCGGACGAAGACGTGCCCGTCTACCTCACGGTGGCGTCGGACTTCAACGACCCGGGCACCAACCGGTTCTATCAGGCGTTCATCACCCGGCTCGGTCTGGCATCGAACCTCGATCTTCCCCTCGACGCGGCGGCGAAACAGCATGTGGTCCCGCCGGAACGCTCCCGTTATCTCGCCGAGATCATCGAGGCCATCCGCAGCTACGACGAATGGGCCGACGAGCAGGCCGCGATCGCGGAGCGTCTCTACCGGCTGGAAGGGGCAGCGGAGGCCGGGGCGGAGCTCGCTGAGGCCATCGGTCAGGCCCGGGAAGCAGCCGACCCCGAAAACCTGCGCGCCCTGGAGCGTTGGGAGGGGATGGTGGCGGAATACGCCGGCGATGAGTTCGTCTATCTCGTCCGCGGTCAGGAGATTCAGGTCCCCCTGCACACCGAGACCCTCTCCCACACGAGGGTCCCCAAAGTGGCCCTGCCCCGCTACCGGTCCTGGGGAGATCGACTGGAGTGGCTTCTCCAGGAAAACGTCCCGGGGGCGTTCCCCTACACCGCGGGGGTCTTCCCCTTCAAGCGCGCCACCGAGGATCCGGCACGCATGTTCGCCGGGGAGGGGCCGCCGGAGCAGACCAACCGGCGGTTCCACTACCTCTCCGAGGGGCTGGCGGCAAAACGCCTGTCGACCGCATTCGACTCGGTGACTCTGTACGGCGACGATCCCCATGAGCGACCCGACATCTACGGGAAGGTGGGTAACTCGGGAGTCTCCATCGCCACCGTCGATGACGCCAAGAAGCTGTATTCGGGTTTCGACCTCGACGACCCGACCACATCGGTGTCGATGACCATCAATGGCCCGGCGCCGATGGTCCTCGCCTTCTTCCTCAACGCCGCCATCGACCAGGCGTGCGAGGCGTACATCACCGACAACCACATGTGGGACGACGTAGAAGCAACGATCGACGCCATCTACGCGGATCGGCCCCGTCCCGAGTATGCAGGCGACCTCCCACCCGGCCACGACGGGCTGGGCTTGCGTTTGCTTGGAGTCAGTGGCGACCAGGTGCTCCCGGCCGACGTGTACCAAAGATTGAAGGCCGAGACCATCTCCACGGTGCGAGGAACGGTGCAAGCGGACATCCTCAAAGAGGACCAGGCCCAGAACACCTGCATCTTCTCCACCGAGTTCGCCCTCCGCATGCAGGGGGACATCCAGCAGTACTTCGTCGACAACGACGTCCGCAACTTCTACTCGGTCTCGATCAGCGGCTATCACATGGCGGAGGCCGGGGCCAATCCAATCACCCAACTCGCCTTCACCCTGGCCAACGGGTTCACCTTTGTCGAGAACTACCTGGCCCGAGGCATGCACGTCGACGATTTCGCCCCCAATCTCTCCTTTTTCTTCTCCAACGGGGTCGATGCCGAGTACGCGGTGATCGGACGGGTGGCGCGGCGTATCTGGTCGAAGGCGATGAAGCACAAGTACGGGGGGAACGACCGGTCCCAGAAGCTGAAGTACCACATCCAGACCTCAGGACGGTCACTGCACGCCCAGGAGATCAGCTTCAACGACATCCGCACCACCCTGCAAGCGCTCTATGCGCTCTACGACAACGCCAATAGCCTGCACACCAACGCCTACGACGAGGCGATCACCACCCCCACCGAGGAGTCGGTGCGCCGTGCCATGGCGATCCAGCTCATCATCAACCAGGAACTCGGTCTCAACAAGAACGAGAACCCACTGCAAGGGAGCTTCATCATCGAAGAGCTCACGGACCTCGTGGAGGAGGCGGTGCTCACCGAGTTCGAGCGTCTCAACAGCCGTGGGGGAGTGCTGGGGGCGATGGAGAGGCAGTACCAGCGCACCAAGATCCAGGAGGAGTCGCTGTACTACGAGCAGAAGAAGGAATCCGGGGAGTACCCGGTGGTCGGCGTGAACACCTTCATATCCAAGGAGGGCTCGCCGTTCGAGATCCCCAAGGAGCTGCGCCGGTCCTCAGCCGAGGTGAAGGACCGTCAGATCGCCAACCTGCGCGCCTTCCAGGAACGAAACGAGGAGGCGGCGGAGCAATCTCTGGCCGAGCTGCAGCGGGTGGCGGTCCACGGCGAGAACATCTTCGCCCAGCTGATGGAGACGGCCAAGGTGGCCTCTCTAGGCCAGATGAGCCGGGCCCTCTACCAGGTTGGTGGCCAGTACCGACGGAACATGTGACCGGTTCCTAATGCTGTGGCTCCCATATGTGGGAGCCACAGCGTCTGAAAGCAACCAGAAGGATCACTCCCCGGCCAGCCGCACCGACCCGTCCCCTTCGATCGTCCACTCGGGGTTGTAGGCCACCTCCCATGGGTGGCCATCGGGGTCGATGAACACCCCCGCGTAGCCGCCCCAGATCGTCTCGGCAGGCTCACGGCCGATGGTGGCACCGGCGAACCGCGCCTCTTCGATGACCGCGTCGACCTGTGCTTCGCTTCGAGCGTTGTACGCCAGCGTGACTCCGCCCCAACCCTTGCTGTCTTCGACCGCGCTGTCCTCGGCGAGCTTGTTCCGGTCCCACAAGCCAACCACGATCCCGCCGGCCTGGAAGAAGACCACGTCATCGCTGGATTGTGGATTCTCCTTCCAGCCCAGATTCCTGTAGAAGGTGCGAGACAGCGCCAGATCTCCAACACCAAGCGTCACCAGGCTCAGACGTTGTTCCATGACGGCAGGGTAGATGGGCCGGCTGTCTCGGCGTAGTCGCCAGCATGCCGTCGGGGTTTCCCGCACAGGACCCCTATTCAGGTGCTTAGACGGCCCACCTCGCCAAATCGGTTCCGTCTGCGGTATCGGTCGCCATTACCCTTCGCTGACCGAGATGACGCGAAACATCCCAGACAAGCCCCAGTTGGAAGGCCTCGAGGCCAAGTGGGATGCCCGTTGGGAGTCCGACGGCACCTACCGGTTCGACCCGTCCAAGACCCGGGAGGAGATCTTCGCCATCGACACCCCGCCGCCGACGGTGTCCGGATCGCTGCACATGGGGTCGGTCTTCGGCTACGTCCAGACCGATGCTCACGCCAGATATCGCCGTATGGCCGGCAAAGAGGTCTTTTATCCGATGGGTTGGGACGACAACGGTCTTCCTACCGAACGTCGGGTTCAGAATTTCTATGGGGTCCGGTGCGACCCGTCGCTGCCATATGACCGCGACTTCACACCACCGGGAGAACCAGGCGATCCCCCGATTTCGATCAGCCGCCGCAACTTCATCGAGCTCTGCCACATCCTGACCGATGAGGACGAGAAGGTGTTCGAGAACCTGTGGCGGACCCTCGGGTTGAGTGTCGACTGGAAACAGACATACGCCACCATCGACGACCACAGCCAACGCACCAGTCAGCTGGCTTTCCTCAACAACCTGGCCCGCGGCGAGGCCTACTCCCAAGATGCGCCGGTCCTGTGGGACATCGACTTCCAGACTGCGGTCGCCCAGGCCGAGTTGGAGGATCGGGAGAGAGGAGGGTCCTACCACAGGGTTGCCTTCCACAAACCCGACGGCACACCGATCTATATCGAGACCACCCGTCCTGAGCTGATCTGCTCCTGTGTCGCTCTCGTCGCCCATCCCGACGACGAGCGCTACCAGTCCCTGTTTGGATCGTCGGTCACTTCGCCACTCTTCGGCGTCGAGGTCTCTGTCGTCGCCCACGAGCTGGCCGACCCGGACAAGGGAACCGGTGTCGCCATGATCTGCACCTTTGGCGACACCACTGATGTCATTTGGTGGAGGGAGCTCGAGCTTCCCACACGGGCCGTCATCCAGCCCGACGGTCGGCTCCAGGAGGAGACTCCGACATGGCTCACCGGGGACGCGGCCAACGTGTACTCCGAGATCGCCGGGCTGTTCGCCAACCAGGCCCGCCGCAGGATGGGGGAGATGCTTGCGGAGTCTGGAGATCTGGATGGTGAGCCGCGTCAGATCATGCATCCGGTCAAGTTCTACGAAAAGGGGGATCGTCCCCTCGAGATCATCACCAGTCGCCAGTGGTACATCCGCAACGGAGGCCGTGACGATCAGCTGCGCAAGGAGTTGCTTGTACGTGGCGAAGAGCTGGATTGGATACCCAACTTCATGAGCGTCCGCTATCGGCATTGGGTCGAGGGATTGACCGGCGACTGGCTGATCTCCCGCCAGCGCTACTTTGGTGTCGCCATTCCGCTCTGGTATCCGGTCGCAGCCGACTGGTCGGTCGACTACGAGAACCCGATCGTCCCTCCCGACGATAGGCTGCCGGTCGACCCCAGTTCGGAGACACCTGACAGTTTCGACGAGTCGCAGCGTGGCCAGCCCGGAGGCTTCATCGGCGATCCCGACATCATGGACACCTGGGCCACCTCGTCGCTGACTCCTCAGATCGCCGGCCACTGGGCCGACGATCCCGACTTCTTCTCCAGGGTCTTCCCGATGGATATCAGGCCACAAGGCCCCGAGATCATCCGTACCTGGCTGTTCTCGTCGACTGTCAGGTCGCACTTCGAACACGGCGTCCTCCCCTGGCACACCGCCACCATCAACGGGTGGATTCTGGACCCGGAACGCAAAAAGATGTCGAAGTCGATCGGCAACGTGGTCACTCCGATGCCGCTGATCGAGGAGTATGGGCCGGAAGCCGTCCGCTACTGGGCTTGCAACGGGCGACCCGGGGTGGACACCGCGGTCGACTTCGGCGTCATGAAGATCGGGCGGAGGCTCGCCATCAAGATCCTCAACGCTTCGAGGTTCGCCCTCGGCTTCTCTGACACAGATGTCGCTCCCTCTGCCATATTCGAGCCGCTCGACAAGGCCATGCTGGCGACCCTCGCCGAGACCGTGGTTGCAGCCACCGCGGCATTCGATGACTACGACTACGCCCGGGCGCTGGAGATCACCGAGAAGTCGTTCTGGAGCTGGACCGACAATTATGTCGAGCTGGTCAAGGCGCGAGCATATGGAGCAGGTGAGGTAGCAGCATCCGCCCACGCCGCGCTGCATCTAGCCCTGAACGTATACCTTCGTCTGTTCGCACCTTTCCTGCCGTTCGTCACCGAAGAGGTTTGGAGCTGGTGGCGCGACGGCTCGGTTCATAGATCCTCCTGGCCCGGGCTGGACGAGTTCGAAGGCCTCACCGGTGATCCAGCGGTCTTCGATGCGGTCTCCCAGGTTCTCGGCGAGATCCGCAGAGCCAAGTCGGATGCCAAGGCCTCGATGCGCGCCGAGGTCGATTCGGTGAGGGTCACGGCCGACGGTGAGCTGATCGAACGCGCCAAACAGGCTGAGCACGACCTGCTCGCCGCGGGACGGGCGGCTTCGATCGATTACGAGGAGGGCGATTTCTCCGTCGACGCCCAACTCGCTCAGGCTGCCAACTAGCCGGGCCCGACAGTTTCGGGCGTACGGCCTCCGGGTAATCTGTCGTGGTGCGGAGAGAACCGATTGGTGGGGGAGTGAAACCTGCTCCCGGCGACACCCTGTCCGACCACGCAGATGCGTGGAGGGCCAATTGGCCGCCACCTTCGTATTGGATCAGAGTCGGTCTCGCCCTGATTGGCGCGGTAGTGGCCCTTTTCCTGCTGTGGACTCTCCAAAGCATTCTCTTGATCATTCTCGCCTCGTTTGTCCTCGCCATCGGGTTCCAACCCGCCATCGTCTGGTTCGAACAGCGGGGTATGCGGAGAGGGTTGGGTCTGGCTCTGGTCCTCATGGGCTTCCTCGTCGTCTTGGGAGGCCTGCTCGCACTGGCGCTGCCCCTGATCGCGTCGCAAGCAGCGGAGATGGTCGAGGAGTTGCCCGCCTTTGTCGAGCGTGTTCAGGCAGGTGACGGGCTGTTCGCCAGGCTGGCAGGGATGATCGACGTGGAGCAGATCACCGCCGAGGGAACGTCCGACCCCGCCGCCGCCCTGGAGGTGGTGGGCAACATCGCTGGCTTCGGGTTCAATTTCTTGACGGTCCTGCTGGTCACTCCGTATTTCGCCATGGCGATGGGTGATATCAAGCTGTGGTTGGTCCGCCTTCTCCATCCCCAGCACCGCGAGGACTTCCTGCACCTGCTCGGGGAATCGACCGACCTGATGGCCAACTTCATCGTCGGCAACCTCATCGTGAGCGTGATTGCTGGGGTCGTGACATGGGTCGGTCTCACAATAATCGGCGTTCCCTATGCCCTGGCCCTGGCGGCATGGGTCGCAATCACCGACCTCATCCCGGTCCTCGGTGCCCTCCTCGGGGCGGCCGGGGTAGCAGTGGTCGCCGTCACCCAGAGCCCGGAGACACTCCTCTGGTCGATGATTCTGTTGGTGGCCTATCAGCAGCTGGAGAACTTCGTCATCGCACCGAGGGTCATGAACCGCGCGGTCGACCTGAGCCCGGCAAGCGTGATCATCGCCCTCATGGTGGGCGGAAGCCTCGCCGGATTGGTGGGGGCATTGCTAGCCCTGCCCATCGCCGCCCTGCTCAAGATCGTCTTCCGGGACTATGTGGTCCAGGAACGCATAGACCAGATCCGCGCCGAGGCCGCAAACGGGAAGGGCGTCATGGGTAGCCGACGCCGGGGACGCTCCCGGCCACTGCCATAGGCGGACCTCAGCGGTCTCTTCCCAGGACCTCGTCGATTTGGGCAAGCCGTTCCCTGATCGCCGCTTCGTCGCCGAGCTGGCCCGGCCGATAAATGGGCGTCGCGGGCACACCATCGGGAAAGTACTGCTGCGCGACAACGCCGTCGGGGTGGTCGTGGGAGTAGAGATAGTCTTCGCCGTGACCGAGGTCGGCTGCTCTTTTGTACCCCGTTGAGCGGAGATGCAACGGGACGGAAGGGGTGGGTCCGCTGTCCACGAGGTTCTTCGCTGCGCTCATTGCTCGGCCCACCGAGTTCGACTTGGGAGCGGTGGCGAGGAACAGCGTGGCGTGGGCCAGATGGAAGGTCGCCTCGGGTAGACCCACATAGGCCAACGCATCGGCCGCGGCGACCGCGACCCGAAGACCCTCGGAGTCGGCCAGCCCGACATCTTCGGAAGCGAGGATCACCAGACGACGCGCGATGAACTCGGGGTCCTCGCCACCTTCGAGCATGAGCATGAGCCAATACATGGCCGCATCGGGATCGGAGCCTCTTACCGACTTTATGAATGCCGAGATCACGTCGTAGTGCGAGTCGCCGGTCTTGTCGTATCGAACCAATCGTCTTTGCAGAGCCTCGGCGATGTCCTCGCTCTCGATGACCTTGCGACCTGATGCCTTGGTCATCCGGGCCGCAACCTCGAGCGCGTTGAGTGATTGGCGCGCATCTCCGCCGGTGCGGGTGGCCAGCTCCTGTGCTGCGCCCGAAGGCAGCTCCAACTCGAGTGATCCCAGTCCTCGCTCATCGTCTCGCATCGCCGTCTGGAGGAGAGTCTCGATGTCGTCGGGGGAGAGGGATTCGAGACGGAAGAGGGTCATGCGGCTCATCAGGGGGCTGTTCACCTCGAAGTAGGGGTTCTCAGTGGTGGCTCCCACGAGGATGAGGGTCCCGTCCTCGACTCCCGGAAGCAGCGCGTCCTGTTGGTTCTTGGCGAAGCGATGGATCTCGTCGAGGAACAACACGGTCCGGCGTTCGTCGGTGGTGAGGCGGTTCCGGGCCTCGGCGAGGATCTCCCGGATGTCTTTGACTCCCGCCGATGTCGCGGAGAAGGTGCGGAAGGCGGCGTCGGCGTGGGATGCGACGAGTCTGGCCAGGGTGGTCTTGCCGGTACCGGGTGGCCCCCACAAGAGCATCGAGATCGGTTCCCCGGATTCGACGATGTGCCGGAAGGCAGCGCCCTCCTCGAGCAGCTTGGGCTGTCCCACTACCTCGTCGATGCTGCGGGGTCGCATCCTCGTGGCGAGGGGAGCCGACCGGAAGGCCAGGTCCTCGGCGCGGGCTTCGAAGAGGTCGGTCATTGCCACTGACAGTACTTCCGCCCGTTTGCTCGCGAGCACGCCGTATCGGGCAGTGCTCGCGAGCAAAGGGAGAGGTGGTCCGTAGGATGTTGACGTGAGCGCCGGAGTCATTGGCCCGGTTGCTGTTTGGGCAGCCATCTCGTTTGCGATCATCGCCCTGACCACCGGGCGTCGCTGGGCCCTGATCGCATCGGCCGTCACCTCGGGTGCTGCGGCGGTGGTCATCGTCGTCGCCCTGCTCGCCAGCGACTTCTCCCTGGCCTATGTCGCGGAGACGACGAGTTTGGCGACACCGTGGCCATATCGCTTGGCCGCCCTCTGGGGTGGCATGGACGGGTCGATGCTCTTCTACACGACCCTGACCCTGACCGTGGCCGCCGGGGCGCTAAAAGAGCGCATCGTGGTGCGGGCTGCGGCCGCCGTTGGTTTCGGCCTGCTTCTCGTCACGGTCTTCTTCGCCAATCCGTTCACATTGCTCACCCTCCCCGCGGTCGATGGGGTCGGGCTGCTCGCCATCCTCCAGCACCCGGCGATGATCTATCACCCCCCCGTCCTCTATCTCGGTCTGACCACTCTCGTCGTGCCATTTGCCCTGACCACGGCAATGACGATTCGGCGTGGTGACCGCGCCGTCTGGATGGCGAGGACGAGACGCTGGCTCTACGTATCGTGGACACTGCTGACCTTTGGCATGGTTGCCGGTGCCAATTGGGCATACGTCGAGCTGGGATGGGGCGGCTACTGGGCGTGGGATCCGGTCGAGAACACCGCACTCATGCCGTGGCTTGCGGTCACAGTGTTTCTCCACACCTCCCGAATCGAGGAGACGACAGGGAGGATTCGGCGTTGGAACGTCATGTTCGCCTCCCTTCCGTTCGCGCTGACGGTCCTCGGGGTATATCTGACCCGATCGGGGGCGACCGGCTCGATCCACTCCTTTGCCGAGGATCCGGTGGTCGGGCGGATACTGTTGATCACAGCAGCCGTCGCCATCCTCCTCGTTTTCTTGTTGGCCGTCAGGTCGGAGCCAGGGGAGACCTGGGGCCCGGTTCGCTTCGATCGCGATGGTTGGCTGAGTGTGAATGCATTGCTGTTGACCGCCGCTCTCGTCTTCATCTCGGCCGGGTCGGCGTATCCAGCGTTCGTGTCGGTGTTTTTGGGGAGGTCGGCGTCGGTCGACAGCAGGTTCTTCGTCATGACGGTGCTGCCGATCGCAATCGCCGTGGCGACAGGTCTGACGGTGGGGCTGTTGCGAAGGTGGCAGGCCTTCGCCATCGCCACGGCGGTGGCCGCTGTCGTCGGCGTCGCAGTGACGGGCCCACGCGTCGGCGTCGTGCTCTTTGCCCCGGCCGCCGGCTCTCTCGCCGCAATCGCCAAAAGCGTGATCCGTCGGAGGGTCCGGGGTCGGCTGCTCACGGTGTATCTCGCCCATGCGGGCATGGCCGTGTTCCTGCTCGCTGTCGCCGCCAGCTCCTTGGGATCCGATTTCAACGGGTCGATGCGACCGGGGGACACCGTGGAGCTGGGGGGACATGACCTCACCCTGCGGAGCATCGAGACCGGAAACGAAGATCGGTACATCTTCGTCCGGGCAGATTTCGACCTCGATGGGTCGTTCATCGCCCCCCAGATTCGGGCATATGAGGACCAGGACGTTCCGGTCGCCGAGCCGGCTCTCCGTTCGACGCTCCTCGACGACGTGATCGTGGCCGTCTCCCTGATGTTCCCCGATGGGGAGACCATTGAGGTCAGTGCGTTCGTGCGCCCGCTCGTGATGTGGGTGTGGGTGGGCGCAGGCCTGATGGGCTTGGCGGGTCTGGCTGCTCTCTTCGCGAGAGACGGAGCCGCCGCAGAGCGACGTCGATTGGCCAGAGAAGGGCGGCGACGAGCAGGAACCACCAGTGGAAGTGTCGCTCGGTGACCCCCTCTTCGAGGCCCTCCGGATCGAACGCCTGGGCAGGGGCGATCTCACCCCGGCCACCGGTGCTCGTCGAGATGCTGGACATGAGGTCGGTGTTGGGATCGCCGGGCAAGTACTCGGCGGCGAACGAGCGGGTGGCCAGTGTGGAGAGAACCACTGCATTACCTTTCCCGTCATCCACGCTTACGCCGACTGCGTAGGTGCCCCCCTGTCGAGCCGGCACAGCCGCTCCGAACTCGAAGTCCGATACGCGTTCGAGACGGACCTCCTCGGAAGTGCCGTCGGGATAGCTCACCCGGGCAACGGGTTGAGTCCCCGCCGGCCACTCCTCCGCACTCTCCAGGGTCAGGGTCATCAGCTCGCTGGCGATCGAAGCCTCGACGCGTTGTCCCTCCGAGCCGCTGAGCGGGAACGTGTCACGAACGAGGGTGGACCAGAAATCACCGAATCCCTCCCAGCTCGCCCAGCCGGCTCCCCACCTGTCGCCGCCATCTGAGGTCCAGGCAGTCGCCTTTCCCAGACCGACCCGCCACGATGCGAGCAGCGGGTCGCTCATCTCCCCGATCTGGAGCTGAACGTCTGCGGTGGGTTTGGGCGTGGTGGCGACGAAACCGAGGATCGCCGGTGAAGAGGCGATGTCACGAACCGCCTGTGCGGTCGAGGTCACGACAGGGAAGAACTCGCCCTCGTTGATATACGACCTGGAAGCTAGCCGGGCCTCTTTTACGAAGATCTCTGGGATCTCGTTGAGGTCACGTCCCGGGTAGAAGCGTCCCTTGCCTATCTCAGCCACTTTCTCCAGGTCGGGAATCGCCCCCTCACCGGTTCCGACGACGGACACCGTCACACCCTGGGCTGCGATCTCCTCCACCGTCTCCAGAAGGTCTCCTGCGAACGGGCTGGGAGCGAACTCGGCACCCTGCTCCAACTCGGCTGTGAAACCGTCGGTGAACAGGATGATGTGCTTGATCTCTTTGTCCGAGTTGAGCAGCTCGTTGGCGGCCTCTTCGATTGCCGGGATGATCCTGGTCTCCCCGAACGGTCGCAACGAGGCGATTCCGTTCTCGATGGTCGACTGATCCGGAAGCTGCTGAAGCGGAATGACCCAGTCTGTGTTGCCGCTGAAGGCGAGAATCCCGATCTCGTCGTTGTCTCCGAGTGCGTCGATCGCCCGCAGGGCACTTGCCTTGGAGATGTCGGTCTTGTTGACGCCACCTTCTTCGCTCATCATCCCGTCCTCGCTGCAGTGGCATGCCCCCATCGACTCGCTGGTGTCGATGAGCAGCACTTCGGCAACTTCGACCTCGCGCTGAGTGTCAGGCGCTTCGGAGTCGACCGGGAGCAGAGCCTCCAAGGGTGTGTTCCGGTATCCCCCCAGACCGTAGGAGTTGGTGCCTCCGACGACGACCAGGCCCCGTCCGAGGTCACGAACATAGGTATCGAGTGTCTCGAACTTCTCGGCACTGATGTTGCGGGCGTTGATGTCGACGAGGACCGCGGCGCGGTGCACCGCGAGCTGCTGCAAACCGGGCATGTCCTCGATCGCGACGCGTTCGACCTCCAGGCCGCGGGAGACCAGGGCATCCTCGAGGATTTGCCCCTTGTCGCTCCCGCCTTCGAGGATCATGACACTGGCCGGGCCCCGTACCTCGACGCCGGCTCGATGGCTGTCGTTCTCCTCCACCGCATCGCCGGTCATGCGGACGCGAGCAGTGAATTGCTGCAAGCCAGACTCGCCGGCTTCGGCAGAGAAGGCCACATAGTTCGCTCCGGGGATCAGGGAGACTTGCTCGGTCCCCACCACCTCTGAGCCCTCCGACAGCTCGACGACAGCATCTCCAGAGATCGTTGAGAGAACCTCGACCGTCACATCGAAGGTCTCTCCGGTGTTTACCGATGAGGGCACATCCACAGCCGAGATCGCGGCATCGGTGACAGACGACGCGGTGATGGTATGTACGTCCACGACTACTCCCAGGGTTTCGAGACGGTCGATCTCGGACTGGAGGTCTCCGGTGTTCCCCCGTCCGTCGGACACCAAGACGATGCGCTGGCGGGTCTCTCCGGTGAGAATCGACTCGCCGAGTCGCAATCCTCGTGCCAGGTTGGTCGCGTCGGTTTCCACCCCTCTTGCCCCCCGGTAAGGGTCGGTGCCTATGGGTGTCCCCACCCGGGCGTCGGAGCCGAACTCGATGACGCCCCATTCGCTGTCTCCGGCCTCGGTCAATGCCGAGTCGACCCAGGCACGAGCTTCTTGTTTGGCGCTGTCGCTCATCGAGTCGGATACGTCGACGACGAAGACAGTGGTCACGTCTCCGGATGCGGTGGTTATCGGAGGGTCGACGAGGGCGAGGACGATCAGTCCTACGATGAGGGCCCTGGCTGCCAGACCGATTCTCCATTGCCGTAGAGGCACGCCTCGGGACCGAAAGCTGACGTAGAGCTCGATGGCGAGGACCGCCAGTAGGGCGACGAGCACCCATGGGAGCAAGGTTCGTGCGATGGTGGTTGTGGCGTTGGCCAGTGGCCCCGCGTCGGGGGCTGGACGGATGTCGGGGAGGGTCTCCCGGGGGGCGAGGTCCGATTCCACCGTGTCGACGTTCACCGCGACGTCATAAGGCTCCTGGCCTTCCGGACTCACCGTCCAGAACCCGGCGAGGTCGGCCATGGGCTCGGATTCGCCGACCGCCACGATCGTCGTGTTCCCGCGCGGGTCGGTGACCCGCCCGCCGATCGCCCCGATCGGAAAGCGGTCGCCCACGGTCATGGCCTCGGCCACACCCTCGGAAGTGGTGAGCCCCCCGACCATGCGAGCTCCCAAGATCGGATATGCGATGTCGATAGGGAGG
>DASUUC010000125.1:0-5664 GCA_036374335.1 Acidimicrobiia bacterium | reverse complement strand
TCCGCCTTCAGTCGCCTCGGCCACCTGGGCGAGAGCCATTCGGGTGGATTCGGCAGCGATTCCGGCCATGAGATGTGCTTTGCGTCTCCGGCCGGCTTTGATGAGGCGCTCTCTCTCGCCGGGCTCGAGATAGGGACCCTCCCCGTTCGAACCGCCGATGACGAACCCTTCTATGCCCCGGTCGGCGAGGACACGCATGTTGTGGATGTGCGCTTTGTTGTCGATCTCCCCCCGTTGGGTGAACGGGGTGATCAGTGCCGGCATGTAGTGGGGGAGGGGGCGCATCCCGACACGTTAGATGTCAGCGGGGACGTCCTTGTCGTCGCCCGGTTGCCCTCAGGGAGCGATGAGCCCTGTGGCGATGGGATTGAGCGGCTCGGCGGGCTGGAACGGGCTGCTATCACAGCATTTGGCTTCGGTCCCGAATCACATGGTCCGCGTCGATCAGGTTCACCGATTTCGCAGGTTCATGTCCCGGGCGACGATGGGTGACGGCGTCCGCCAACCTCAGGTTCGCGTGGCTACCCAGCTGCTTTCAGTCATCTGATCAGGATCGTCATATGGTCCCTGAATTCGAGGGCATTGCCCACAGGGGGAGCGATGCGTAGCGCTCCGTTGCCACCGACTGAGACTCTCCAAGCGATCCACTGCGCGTTCGTCTGTTGCATGACGCCGTTGCCCTGGTAAGAAGCTGTGGCCCAGGGCATGAAGAAGATGCCTGCCATGTCGAGGGTTGCTTGGCCCGACCATGCGTGCTCCGAGGGCGAATCGGACCAGAGAGCCAGTGCTTCGAACCGACCATCGAGCGGTGCCTTCCAGACCAACGCACCGGAGCCACCTGTCAACTTCACATCTGAAGTTTTCGACAGGTACACCATGGCATACATGAAGGTGATCCGTCCGCTACCCGACTTGCTCAGCCGGCCATTCCGGAAGAAGACCCAGGCCTGATCGCCGACCGGCGGGTTGACGGTGAGACTGCCGTTGACGGTCACGTTCCCGTTGAAAACGGCGTTGCCGTTGATCGTCACGCTCACCCCAGTGGTTATCTGAAGGGTGCCGCAATTGACGACAACACCAGGGGATGGGATCGTGATACTGCCCGAGGGGTTACAGGTATATCCGAGATCGGTCCATCTAGGAAGTGAGCCGGGTTGACCCGTCTGTCCAACGTCTTGGATCAAGTCGTAGATGTAGGGGTCCCTGGTGGCCTTGTCTGGACACGGGTCGATGTCTTGTTGGTTGGCCAAAGTCAGGGCGGGACTGGCCCACCTAACATCAGGGGAAGAAGGGGGATTGGTGTAATCGGAGTAACAGTTGTACCTGTAGTCGGCCACCTTCCGGGTGTAGCGTGATCCCAAAGGGGTGGGTGGCGGGACGGGCTCGTTGCCGCCGCCGCTGACGCTGCACGCCGGCAGGTTGCAACCCGGGGTTCCCGGGGCGAAGACCGATATCTGGCCGCATCCCTCATATGCGGTGAAATTGTCCGGTGGAACCAGGTAGGTACCGCCGGTCCATGTGGGGCACTCGACTCCTCCGTCGGAACGGAGCAATGATCCGGCTCCTGAGATGCCAATTACCCCCTGTGAGCCGCTGCAACCGGAGCCGTCTGAGTCGGCGGCGATGATCCCCGGTACCAGACCCAGGTGAACGCCGGTGTCCTTGTCGACGGCGATAACCGCATCGGCGATGATGCCCCCGCCTCCACCGACGGTGATCGTATTGCATCCGGTTCTATCGAGGACCAGCAGGTTGAATGGTGGCCGTGGATCGCCCTCGGTCCTCTTGGCTACGGTGTGCACGGTGGTCCTGCCCTGGCTGAAACCGAGGACCTGGGCGAACAAGCTGTTCCGGGTCGAGGCCATCCTGACCCCCACCCGTTCACAATCCTTTTCACCGTCGTCTTCATGAAGTGCTTGATCCTGTTGTCCCACTATCCCCGATGTCATCAACTCGTGGTCTTCGGGTACGGGATACACCACGGTGAGGTCGTACCGACCTGCGGTCACCGGAAGCTCTCTTTCAGCACCTTCGACACACGCACCGCTGAACGCTGTGCATCCGGAGGTGTCGATCGAGTCGAGGTCTGCGGTGTTCTTGGCCACGTAGGTGAGGGCGGTCTCGCAGGCCGACTGGCCGCCAGTTGTCATCGCTTCGAGGACGCCCACCGCGGCGGCAGCGTCCGTCACTTTCTGATCCGTGCTCCTGTCGAGCCAGATCGCGGCGATGTCGACGGCGATGGCCGAGGCGCCAATCAGCAGAAACAGACTGATCGCCAGCATGAAAATCGAGGCGCCGCGGTCCGAGCGAAGTCTTTCTCTCATGATCCGGCTCGCTCGTATCGGGCGCTGGCTTTTGCGTTCAGATTGAGGTCGACGGAGAAGATGGCTGCGTTGATCTGAGACTGACGCCTGGTCTCAACCTGGATTCGACTATCGGACAAACCGTCGGGATAGCATGTCCCGGGGCCCTCGGTTGTGCCACCGCTGTCGACCACCCGCCTCACGTTTTGTCCGGTGTGGGCGACACAGATGTACTGACCATCAACGTCGGCATCCAGGTCGCCCTGAGCAGCCTCTACGGCCACAGCGACAACTTCATCCAGGTTCAGCCAGGCTTCGGGAAGCGTCGCTGCGTAGCGGCTCGCCTCCCGGGCGGCGTTTTCGATCGAGTTCTTCTGCCCGAAGGCAATTGCTGCCGTGACCACGCCGACGAGCAGCATGACGAGGAGGGTAAAAATGAATGCCATCTCAACCATGGCCGCCCCGGAATCACGGCGCGACTCGTTGTCATCCTGGACTGACTCCGACCGCTCTTTACTACGAGTCCCAAACACCCGTTTCAACATGAGGCTCTCTCCTAGCCGAAATTCATCGACGCTGCCCCATGGTGAAAGCCTTCCCTTACCACTCGACAGCGTACGGGTCGTATCGGACGTTTCAAGCAGGATCTTGAATCAGATGTGGGATGAGAGACGTATATGAGAGCCGGCTAACGGGTTCACTGCCAGACCGAATGCTTGGACCAAAGCTGGCGCTGGCGACCCATCGATCCCTCTTTGTGAAATACGCGCTCTCCTAGGTCAGCTAGGACAGCCTCCATGCCCCGCGTTTTTGCGGGTAATCGACAAGACCGAAGGTAAGGATATGGGCCGAAAGTCCAAGGGTGACTTGACGATCCGCGGGATGAGGCAACAGCCTCACTCGACAGCCGCACCACGTTCTGTGTCGGTTTCGGGCCGCATAAGGGCCCGAAATCGACACGGAACTCTCAGAAGGACCGTGAGCCCTATTCGATCAAGCTGAATGGCCGCTGGTTGGCGCCGGGCGGAGAAGGTGTCTGGGCCGGAGCGATCGCAGTTCGTCGATGCAAATCCTGTACTCGCAGCTCTTGCCCCGGTTGGACAAGTCTCCTCGCTGGCGTGCGGACCGAGCACATGAGTCGGGTTCGTCGGCCCTGGGATCAGCTGGCCGCACACCGAGACGCTGTCCACCACTGCCGGAAGGGTGCGCCCGCCCCGACCCAGGAGAAGCCAAGGACCGAGTGAAATAGCGTGGCCGCCCGCGCTCAGCGATAGAGGGTCGGTTCGAAGGGTGAGACGCCACCACCTGGGAAGGCCGCCTTGACCGAGTCTGGAACTGCCTCGTCCGGCAGCACCCATGCGGACATCTGATCCAACCGGAGCAGCTGGCAGTTTGGCCCTTGCACATCGCAGATCTCTCCCGTGGTGTCTTCGTCTGGATAGAAGATCGCCCCGCAGCTTCCCGGTGCCGACGCATCACAGTTGAACCAGAGACCGCCGATGAAGACCATCCGGTAGTCCTGGACTGGTTGCCATGACGTCCCAGTGGTTGAGGCATCATGCCAGTATTGCGGAGCCCAGGCGAAGCGTGGCGAGTCCGCGATGCTCGGATCGAAGATTTCGGTATCTCCTGTGTATCCGCTGAGACAAGTCTGGAAGAGTGAAACCTTGTCGTCTGTGATGAGCCCGTCGTATGCAGAAGAGCTGCATGCACCTGTTCCAGTTAGATACTCCCACGGGCCACGATCATCGAGGGCGTACACATCATTGTTCGCACCCTGTCTCCGCTTGACGAGATCTTGTGTTGGGTTCGAAGTGTTCTGCAATCTCGACGGCTGACCGAGAAACGTCGCATCTGATATCAGGCCTTCTTCGACGGCCGCTGACTGGGAAAATCCAGTGTCCACTTTCAGCGTGTTCGGAGGGAACTCGTGTCCGGACTGCTCAGGTTCCACAACTCCACCGACGATTCGGCACTGGTCAAACGCCACATCTGAGTACCCGGCAATCGTCCCGTCTCCCGGATGGGGATCTCCTAATGTGACACCTTCGGCATTTGCGCTGTCTGCTGTCCAAACGTCCACGTAGTGATCGACGCCGAGGGCGACGTTTTGTGCGAGTTCAGTGGAACCTGGATTTCCACAGTCAGGTGAGCCGGAAAAGTCTCCGAAGAACTCAGAGTTGACTGTGCCAAAGCCTCCACCGCTCGGCCCTTGGCAGGGCAGTTCAGCGGGTCCGCTCGGGCTACTGCTTAGACACACCTCGCCGTTTCCGGTGCCACCGGGAAGGCCGAATGGGATAAGGCCATCGGCATCTTCGAATGACTCGATGCGGGCGATGGCTTCGGCGCGTGTTTCCAGCGAATCAAAGCCAATGACCTTGCCGAACGTCGTGTCGACAGTCTGATTCGGAATCACCACCCGCATGTAGCTCGAGGATTTGCTCACACACTCCAAGTCGGGGCCACCCCAGGGACTTGCCATGGGGAAGAATTCTTCAGGCGTGCCCGTCCCTATGTCTACGGCCGCGAGATTGGGATCCCTGCAGTCGTCCCAAAGCGCCTGCCATTCTTGGTCTGTGTACTCGGTGTCGAGATTTGCCCGAGCCACCGAGAGTGCGTTTGAGACCTTGGTCACGTCGTCCTCGTCTAAGACGAAGCCAAGGGCTCCCGCCATGACCGCGGTGTCGGCCGCAGTTTGATCTTGGCGCCTCTCGTTGAATCCAGCACCGGTTGCATCAACGACGATGGCGGCGATGCCCATAATCACGACCATTGTGAATGCAATGATGATCGCCGTTGCGCCGTCGTCGCGGCTGGGGAACAGGAGGTTCTTCAGCACGATACGGGCCCTCCGTCAGAGCCCCAGTTTGCCGATGGTTGTTCGAGTCTGAACTCGACAGTCGAACTCAGCGTGCTCGGAAGGAAGATTTCAATGAACCCCAGGCCGGAGAGGGAGTTCGGCGAAGCAACGACCTCGACGGTTGCGTATTCGCCTGCCTCCCCCAGCACGCTGTCCGTGAACTCGACGGTGACCGACGAGGTGAGATCCATTGAGTCGCAGGTCGTCGTTCGCAGGACGCCATTGGCGCCTAGGTTGACGGCGGCCGCCCGGGCGCCCTCCCGAGCTCCATGCCGAACGTCGTTGTTCTGGCTGAAGAGCCAACCGAACTCGATGACGCCAAGTAGCAATAGGAGCAACAGTGGTGCCAACAACGCGAACTCGACGAGTTGCGCGCCGCGGTCTTGGTTACTACGAAGTCTTGAAATCCAGCCCATTTGTTCTCCCTGCCCGCCAGTGCTCGGGCTCCCCAGATGCCTTGGACCGACATCCTATCCCCTCGCAGTGTTCGACACATAGGCA
>DASUUC010000124.1:0-7706 GCA_036374335.1 Acidimicrobiia bacterium | reverse complement strand
TGGTGCGGCCCAGGAGCGGCCCAAACTCCCCTCCGAAGACCACGCTGCTCGGGTAGAGCGAGCCGACCTTCAAGTCAAACAGAGGTCCGCAAAGGTGCGGTCGGAGGTCTTGACAAGTGGCAGCGCATAATGCCGGATATCTAGCGGTCAGATCGCCCCGATTTTCCCTGGGCCTGCGCGCGTTATGCGCTAGCCGCCCGAGTCCAAACGTACGAGTTGGCTGACCCGGTCAAGCACGTTGCCTTGTGCGTCGAATGCGGCTAGTTCGAACCCGTCTCCGTCCCGGAAATGCGTTATGAAGATCGCCACGTTGGCGATTGGCCGCTGCCAAGTTGTTTCTCCGTTGACGCTGAGCCTCACGACTGACGCGTCGGCCGGCACCTCCCAAGCAAGGTCCCCTCTCCCCCCGAGCGAATCCACCGCATAGCCATGGAACCTTCCGGGTTCTGGAGGAAGAAAGCCACCCGGCTCATCGAGAACGTTCTCGATTTGAGTCCCAGTGCAGCTTCCCCCGATATCTGTTACCACACACCGCGTCTGAATCCGACCCAGATCAGGATCCTCCCGCTCCGAATGGACTACGACCGCGTCAACCCCATCTGGGGTTTCGCCGAGAACGGTGACACGAATGATCTCGCCTTCCGCCTCTCGTTCGGCGAGGTCAAGGATCCTGTCGATATCGATTATCGGGGTCAGGCTGGCTTCAGATCCAAGGTTGCTCGTATCGAACTCGGGTTCGGGTGCTTCGGCTCCCTGGACAATCGGCGGATCGGTTGAGAGAAGTCGTTCCCCGTCGGTGAGAAATGCCTCTGGTCTGAGACCTGTCACATAGACGGTCCCCAAGGCCAACAGCACGACCACACCGACCACTCCGAGCTGTCGATTCCGACGTCTCCTTCTCCCCCTCCTTTCGATCCGCTCAACTGGACCGTGTTCGGTCCGAGGCACCGTCTGCGCGGCCGATCTGAGGTTGATGCGAATCTGCTCATCTAGTTTCACGACAACTCCTCCCTGAGAGTCACCAAGGCGCGGCTGACTCGACTCTTCACAGTGCCAGCAGGAATCCCGAATGACTCGGCGGTGTCCTTCTCGGACATGTCAAGCAAAAACCTCGCGATGATCACGTCACGTTGATGAGCGGGAAGTCTCCCCACCGCGTCCATCACTGCCGGGTCGGGGACCTCAGCGTCTTCGATCACCCAATCAACCTTTGGCCGCTTCCTCAGTGCGATGACTCGTCTCCTCAAGAAGGACCGCGACCAGTTCACCGCCACGCGATACACCCAACCCTTGGGGTTCTTCATTCCCGAAACAGCCCCCCAGCGCTCGTAGGCCCGAGTCATCGCCTCATCAACCGCCTCCCGAGCCACGTCGGCCTCCCCAACAGCAACCGCCACCGCACGGTAGACATCACCCCAGAATTGGGAATAAAACGCCTCGAAGGGCAGCGTCGCGTCCTGAACATCGTCCATGGTGACTTGGTTGACCATCAGCACCCTAAAGACGAATAACTCAGGTCCGCGGTTCCACCAACAGCAGCTGGGCGGCGCACTCATTCCTAGATCGACCGATCTCTACCAAGAACGCCCGCATGACTACACCGCCGAGAACAACACACCTGACGATCAATGGGAGGAGACACGCCAATCACCCTGATATCGCTCGATAACGATCGGATCGCTCAATAGCACATCGCGGCACCTCCTGCTCGGGTGGAGCCGGTCAGCTCGATGAATTCGGAATGATGGCGGGCATCCCATCATCAAGGTTTGAGATACGTTCGATCTGCCCGGTGTCCACGTCGACCGCAATTGGACCGCCGTAGGACTCGTCACAGAGGAGTCGTTCACCGTCCCAGTCGACAACGAGGCAGAAGCCTCCGTCGAATTCGGCGTCGAGTTCGATGGTGGTCTCGGAGAGGAGCTCGCCTGTGTTGAGGTCGTATCGCCACAGGTCGAGCTGAGGCTGGAAGTCTTCCCCGAATCTTCCTTTGACGACTATCAGTTCGGTGTCACTCAACGCGAATGGCTGATCCCAATTGTCGGTGATCCCATCCCAGAGGAGGTCACCGGTCAGCGTTCGGGCATAGATGCCATCCGAGGTTGCCAGGACGATTACGTCGTCGGAGAGCTTTGCGTTGACCACCAGGTTCTCCCAGGAGCCGACACGTCCCAGGTCGGTGAACATGTCCCCTCGATCAGTGGAAGGCTCTGGGTCGAGGTCGACGAGGAGAAGATCTTCGTAGGTGTCCTGACCCGCCCAGTTCACCAAGGTCGCCAGCGCGACTGGCCGACCGTTCACGAACCTGGCGTCAAAAAGCCTTAGCTGCCGATTCGAGACAGCGACAAGAGCAGGTTCAACAGCCGGCCGGTGAACCTGGAACGTCCAACCCCGATGAGGGGGATACACGTCCGACTCCTCTGGCTCCTGGGTGAGCACCATCGAATCACCTACAGCGACAGCAAATGCGGTGGGATCAAGAAAAGCAGCTGCAGCATTTCCATTCTCATCGACGACGGAGACACCCTCCCCTCCATAGACAAGGAGCTGACCGGACAACGGGAAGACAAACCCTGCCTCGTCTACCGGCGTCGAACTAGCAGGCGGTGCCACAGTTGTCGGCGGAGGCGAGCTCGTCGTGGTCACAACCGACGTGCTGGTCGAAGCCAACGAGGTCGACCCGGCCCCTCCCCGAGCGTCCGGCGACGAATCAGCTGAACAAGACGCTGCGAAAAGGGCGGCCGCAACACCAATAAGAACCGGGAACTTCATCAGCGAGAATTCAACGATCCGGGGAGCTCCCCGGTTCCTTGAGCATCCGGGACGCACCCGACCGGTTCAAGATTTGGTCTGCTGGGCCACCACCCATATCAACATTTACCGAGCGAGATCGCACACTTCGTCCACCCGCACAGGAACGGCACGTCCTGAGCGCTCCCGGTGTCCAACCTCCCTTGTCTCCCGTCGAGGCCTGCGGCGCCTCCATCTACCCTGATCTCCCACCCCAAGGAGATATACCTTGCCCGAGTACCTTCCCGATGTATACACCGATTTCCGTCACGCCTACCCGAACGTGGCGCAGGCACTGGACGCCCTTGGGGCGGCCACCGGGGCAGCTGGGCCACTAGAGGAACGAGCCCAGCGGCTCGTCAAACTGGGCATCGCCATCGGAGGGTTGGCGGAGGGAGCGGTCCGGTCCAATACCCGCAGGGCCCTTGAGCTGGGGATCTCGGCCGACGAACTCCGCCACGTCGCCCTCCTGGCCATTACCACCGCCTCCTTTCCCACCGCAATCGCCGGGCTCTCCTGGATAGAGGAGGTATTGAAGACCGAGGCCTGAAAGGCCCAGCTGCCAGCCGCGGCTTTGCAGCAGGCTGCGGAACGGCAGATGGACATGTTGCCCGGAGGGTGGCGACCGACAGCCCATATGATGCCTTCGGCTACGGTTGGGATAGTTCATAAGCCGAGGATGACAATGGTCGAGGCATACGTGCTTGTTCAGACCGAGCAGGGAAAGATGGCTGAAATCGCCCAACGTCTGGCTCAGCTCGACTCAGTGAGCGAGGCCAGCGTCGTGACCGGGCCATCCGATGTGATCGCACAGGTCGTGGCGGACGACATCGATGCCATCGGCAAGCTCGTCGTCTCCGAGCTCCAAACTGTGGGCGGAGTGACCCGAACGCTGACCTGTCCGGTGGTTCGTCTCGAATAGCTATCCAATCACCCTGCGCTACGGCTTGGAGCGTATTGAGATCCAACGCCAGCCTTAGAACCAAACGCCAGTTACGGGCGAAGAACGAGCATTTCGTGAGGTGCGCGAGATCGGCACCTCCCGTGCGGGTCAGAACTGCCGGATCCAGAGCGCGAGTGGGTGCGCGATATCGTTCTGGGTGGCGGGTAATCTGGTGCAGTCCGCTATTGGGGCGGTGCAACGATGGGTGTCGACACGCCGTACCATTCGGAGTCGGCGATGCTTCACGCACTGCCATCGAAGACCCAGGCGGTCTGCAGCGATTGGAGATCGTCACCGAGGTCGACATCAGTCATCCAGACTTCATTGATCTCGCTGTTTAGGTAGGACCATTTCTCGGGACCGTTCTTGCATCCTTTGGTTGTCGCCGACCCATCGGGCTGAACTCAAGCAGTCGGCTGGGGTCTGGCCCCGCGCACGCCCGTGTTGTAAGCTGGGGTCCAGTTCTCGATTCAATATGACAGGAGGAGTCGTGAGCACTACCGGTTGGATCATTCTGATCGTCGTCTTGCTGATCCTTTTCGGAGGCGGCTTCGGCTGGAGCAGACGTCGGCGTTGAGCAGCCAGTTGGGCACGTAGCCCTTTCTATCGCATCACATCTCTTATGCCTCTAAGGCCGAGCATGCGACGTGGTTATGAAGCCGCTACCGACAACCCGGTTCCCGCACGCTTGCGGATGTCTAAATGGCAGTGGCACGCGTGGTCTGAGTCAGCAGTCGGCGGCGCCTGGACCGGGATCCCGACCCATACCTCTCGTAAACAGAGGACCGATAATCGACGTCAGTAGGTCCTCTGTCGACGGATCGTCGCCCAGATAGAGGACCAGGAGTGACCCTCGTGCCAGAACCTGGGGTTGCCTCTCCACTCGACAATGGCGTGGGGTCATTTGAATCGATGCGGGCCGCCGCGGCTCGACCCTGTTCTTCCGTTTCATACGAGTAGATGCGTACCTTCTGTCCGTTCACACACAGCTCTGGCCTTCGCCAGGCAACGGATCCGGGTTGAAGGAACCCAGCTCCTCCACCATCGCTCCCGAGTCTTGGAGTTCGGCCACAAGGTTGCCGAGAGGGTTCTGAGCCTCTCCGTCCCTCGTGCTTACTGGGTCCGCAACTTGAGAACATGCCATGAGAAATGAGAACGCCGCGGTGGTCACAAGTGCTTTCATCAACTGTTAGCCGCCCTCGACCTCTCCTGGTTCCCAATGTACCCGATATCAACAATTCTGAGCGGATAACGAACATTTCAGGAGGTGCCCGCTATCGGCACTTCTGTGCTCGTTATCGACCCGCCATGTATTGCTGATACTGAGCCCCGTTGTTGGGTGGTCTGTGGTGTAGCTTCGGACGTAAACGGGGGTGACTTGTGAACCAGCAGTGGTCTTGGGGTCGTCGGTGGTTTGGTCGACTGCTTCTCGGAGTGAGCCTGGGCATGGTCGCCGTCGGATGTGGGGCCGATGACACCGGTCCGGTCCCTGGGTTGGCGGAAGCCGATGAAGTGCCTCTCGTCGACACGACTGCGGATCCGAACCCGGCTTTCGTCTGGTCGGGCGCATACAAGGCCGGAGACCTACCTCCCCTCGAAGTGGGCCGCCCTTCGGCTCAGTTCATGGAGGATGCTCACCGTGATCCTGCCGAGGCCGATGAGTTGGTGTGTTTCGGCGCAAGCGGCGGTTATGGATGTGAGCCCGCCCTCGACGCCAGAGACGGCCAACCCCTCGTTTCGGGAGCCAACTTCGGCGGCCCCAACGTACTGGCGTGGGTCTGGCTGGACGTGCCCGAAGAGACAGCCGCAGTTCAATTAACCGACCAGAGCGGCGCAACCGTCTGGCAAAGGCCAATCGACCGTGTGGTGATACTCCCTGCCAACGTCGCCCCCGACGGGGAATGCGCATGTCGTCTGGACGCCCTCGATCGGGATGGCGAGACAATTGCCTCCGTCGACCTCCTGACAGGCTCGCACACCAAGAACTGAGGTTCGCGCCTGGCAAGGACATCGCATCCGCCTATATCGCTGGGTCCTATCTCTCGGATCTCGGCACCAGAGTCTCTCAGGTTCTGGAGGACCTCTGATCAGCTAGCGCCTATCACCAGTTCTGGGCGGATAACGAGCATTTGGTACGTTGCGCGATATCGGCATGCCTGAAGAGCGGTTCCTTGTCAAGGGGTGTTTTCCCTGGTCGGTTTTGGCTGGGGGCGCGACTGTTTGCGGCCGTGGCCTGGTCGTGTTGGGATCCGGGTTGTAGCGGTTGCGGTCTGCCGGCACCTGGTACCGCTAGTGCGGTGGGCAGCACTCTGGGGTGTGCTCGGCCATGCCTTCGCCACGTCCCGGTCGGCTCCGGGGGTGGCATGGTGCTTTTCGGCCTAGGTCGAGGCTGGGCTCAATCACATGAGTCGGCCACGCCAACGTATGGGGGCCATGCCGATACCGAGCTCGCAGTCACCCGACCGCGTCCGCCAGTCACGTGGCCTCGGGCGGAGCGAGGCTCCGGATCTCGCCGTCGCGTAACCCGTAGTAGACCAGCGTGAGGAGTTTGCGTGCCGCAGCCACTCTCCCTTTGTTGCGGCCTCGTCGTTCAGAAACCCTCCGGTAATGGTGCTTGATGGGATCGTCGCCATGGTTTTTGGAGATGGCTTCCACCGCCGCCCAGCGGACCATCCTGATCCTTGTTTGGTGATCGACCCTCGGTGCACCGTCGTGTCCGACTCGCGGTGTCTCGGGGTGAGACCGGCCCACGAGCATACTGCTTTGGCTGATCGGAAACGGGGGACGTCGCCGAGCTCGGCGCAGAAGACCGCGGCGATCACCGGGCCGACACCGTTGAGCTGTTGGATCACCTGATACCCCTCGTCGTCTTTGAACACTTCTGCGATGCGGGCATCCAGCTTGGTGATCTCGGTGTCTTAGAGCTTGATCAGTCTTCGCAGCGACCGGACTCGAGTCTCATAGGCCTCGGCCATGTCGGTTTCGTCCAGCCAGGTGTTGCCTCCGGGACCCAACATGTGGGTGATCGGCGCCATTAGTCCTTCCTTGCCCAACACCGCATGCACCTGGTCTTTCAACCCTGCCCGCAGCTGGGACAGTTTCCTCCGGTAACGGACCAGCTCCCGTCGATGGCGGATGCTCTCCGGAGCGATCCATGATTCGGGCAGTCGGCCCATCCGCAGCAGGTCCGCCAGGAGCCGGGCGTCGACCCGGTCGGTTTTCACTCGCCGGTTCTCGAATCCCTTGATCCCCAACGGATGCGCCAGATGCAAGGGTCAACGGGTCGTTGTCGATGCGTTTCGTCCACAGTTCGGTGCCATCCGAATCCAACACCACGATCACCGACCGGCGGCGATGCAGATCCACACCCACGTAACGTGTCATCCGGGGCCTCCTTGTCTCACTAGATGACAAGGCCCGAGTCTCGTCTCGGGTCAAAGAGCGAGGAGGTCCCCGCACTTCATGGCATCACCTCCTGCGCGGGTCAGAACTACCGGTTCTCGGACGCTCGTGGTGTCCAAGATCGTTCACCGCGGCGCGGGTGTTGGCGTCCATCGCGATCTGCCCACTGGCGGCCATCTGCGTCTCACCGGAGACGCCCACGGAGAGCGGTTAGTGGTCTGTGATCAAGGACACGCTCGGCCAGCGTGGGAGGGCACCCTTCGGCGAGCCATGGCGCCGCGCATTCGGTGACACGGGACTACTCGCCTTCGCTGCAGGCCGATCGCCGAATCGGTCGCGCGCTCGGTCTGCGGTCTGGTTCGCACCACGACGGTGTTGAGTAGGTGCGATCGGGGCGCTGATGAGAAAATGGCTCCGGCAGTCGTCTGGGTACGGTCCGGTGAACGCGCGGCGCGCATCAAGGGAGAGCAACGAGATGAGACCACTTCGATACTCGATCAACGTCACGCTCGACGGCTGCTGCCATCACGAGGCAGGGCTCTCCCCGGACGAGGAGTCGATGCGCTACTGG
>DASUUC010000123.1:0-4208 GCA_036374335.1 Acidimicrobiia bacterium | reverse complement strand
CCCTCGGAACCCCCGGATCCGGAGCCTGAAGCCATTGACTTCAGGGTGGGTCACCTCGATGCGCCATCGATCGTTTTTCCCCTGATCGGCCCCCATTCGTTCATCAACACCTTCGGTGCTCCACGCGACGGGGGACGCCGTCGTCACGCCGGCATCGACATCATGGCGAGACGGGGTGTGCCGATCGTCGCCGTGGCCGCGGGTGTGGTCGAGAAGATCGATGAGGGGAACCTCGCCGGCCAGTATGTCGTCGTCCGCCACGACAACGGGTGGCGCTCCAAGTACCTGCACCTGGACAACGACAGCCCAGGGACCGACGACGGGCTCGGCTCCGGCTATGCGGAGGGGATCCGTGTCGGGATGCGGGTGCAATCGGGAACGGTCCTTGGTTTCGTCGGTGACAGCGGGAACTCAGAGCACACCCTTCCCCACCTCCACTTCGGGCTATACCAACCCGATGGCCTCCCAATCAACCCATACCGTGCCCTCGTAGCCGCGCCTCCCGCCGAACCGGTCTACCCGACTCCGGTCGCCAGAACCTTCAACACCGAGCTGGTGGGTCACCTCGTTCCGGAAGGAAGCGGGTTCAACTCCGACATCGCGGTCAGTGGTGACTACGTATACCTGGGTTCCGCCGGGCGGAGCAGTGTATGTCCCGCTACTGGCGTCAGGGTCATCGACGTATCCGACCCGGCTCGGCCCGAAGCGGTGTCGGCCTTCGCCACCGAGGAAGAATTCCCCGGTACCGCCACCTCGAGCGTATGGGTCGGCAAAGTGGCCACCCGAGGTTTCCATGGCGTCCTCGCGGTAGCTGCGGTGCAACTCTGCGACGAGGACTATTCTGCCAGCGTCGCCGGCAGGTTCGCCGGTCTCGCCATCTACGACGTTGGAGACCCCACCAACCCGGTCCTGCTCTCAACGGTGCACTCCGGGGACCAGACCCGCGGAGCGTCCCACGTGGATCTGATCGCTGATGGCGATCGACTGCTCGCCGCGGCCACCGTGCCCCAGTCATACCTCGACCACCCCGACAGTCTGGGCGACGTCAGGATCTACGACCTGACCCGGGTGTTCGACATCAGGGAGTTGGCCGATTGGGACGTTCGCCGCGATGGGCCCCCGCTTCTAGTGGAAACGCTTGGGGCGCTCGTTGGTGACCAGTCGCTCGCCGGGCGAAGTGCCTCCTGGGCCGACCCAGACCATCTCGTGGTCGCTCACTCTGCCGCCCGTCTGGTGACTCTCGACGTCACTGACGCCAGCAGCCCCGTTTATGTCGGGTCGACCGCCACTTACGACACCTACAGGTTCTTGTTCGGCCCCAGGTCCAGTGGAGTCGCCAATCTCGATGTGGGTCATGGGTGGCGCTTCGGGGACTCGCTTCTCGTCCAGAACGACCATCGCCTCCATCCGACGCTCGACGCTGGCGGAGAGCCGACCGCGTGGGGTGCACAGAGGCTCTTCGACCTGACCGATCCAAACAACCCGCGCCTGGTCGCGACGATCGGAACCGCCGAGCAGGGCCTGGGCGGTGAAGTGATCCTCGACGGCATCTATACCCCGCGGACCTCGATAGGGCTCGGCGACAGCTTCCAATTGGTGGCATGGCTCTCCGACGGGGTGAGGGTTATCGATCTGAAGGATCCCTCCGAACCCAGAGAGGTCGCATACTTCGTGCCACCCGCGCAGCCCGATCCCCAAGGATGGTGGGTCGCACCGGACGGGACACGTGAATTTCCGCTGGCGTGGGATATGGCCACCGACGGCGAGCTCGTGTATCTCAGCGACGTCAACTCCGGGTTGTGGATCTTCAGGGTCACCATCCCGGTCGTGGAACGAGCCATCCCCTCCCCAGAGTGACCTTGGCGACCTAGAGCACGGGTGAAGGCAGGCGGTTGATCACGTTGTCGAACATGCAGCGGCGAATTCGAGTGGCGATTTCTGCAGCTTGGTCCAGAGTGAATCGTGAGTTGTGCTGACGGGATTCGAACCCGGTTGGGACTGTCAGGAAGCGGTCGTCAACCGTCGAGGGGAGCTGAGCACTCGCTCGTGGGCTGGTACTCGTACCCGGTTGCGGTCACCGAAGTGACGCAGAAACTCATCACCAGGCTGTTGGGTGGGAACCGGTTCTCGAGTACCAGGTTGCCGAGCAGCCCATCCACCGGACCGTCATTGGTCACACCAGAGTCCCTCTGAGTCTTCTGGCGACCATTATGGAGAAAGGTCCACACGCCCTCCACGGTCGCTCCGCCGACGAACTCGCCATGGCTGTCGAACACACCGATCGCTACCTCGGCATCCCTGCCGTTGACCAGGATGGGGTACACAGCAGCAGTCACCACAGTTGAGGCAACTGGCTCAGTGACGGTCACGCTGACCGTCGTCGTGTGGGTGTCGGTGCCGTCGTCAGCGGTCAGGCTCACGGTGTAGCTGCCACCTCCGGCGTACTGATGTGTGGGGCTGGTGGCTGTGGAGGTGGTCCCGTCTCCGAAGTCCCACGAGTAGGTGAGTGGATCACCGTCGGCATCGGTGGAGGTGTTGGTGAACGTACAGTCGAGGTCGGTGCACGAGGATGTGAACGAGGCCTCTGGCGGGATGTTCAGGGTCGATCCGTCATCCACCTCCAGCTGTTGGGTGGTGGTGCTGGACTGGGCCAGGTCGTCGGTCACGGTCAAGGTCACGGTGTACGTCCCCGAGCCCTGATAGACGTGGGCCGGGTTGGCCTCGGTGCTGGTTCCCCCGTCGCCGAAGGCCCATTCGTGAGATTCGATGGTTCCATCGTTGTCGGTCGACTCGTCCGTGAAGACACAGCTGAGGTCGACGCAGGCGTAGCTGAAGTCGGCGGTCGGGGGTGTTGTGACGGCGGAGCCATCCTCGCATGTGGCATCGCCCCCGAACAACGGCCCATTGACGAAGAGCAACGGTTCTGGGCTGGTGTCGACATCGGTGAAGCCACATGCCGAGTCCTGTGGTGTCGCTGCACCGATTACAGCTGCTTTGATGGTCTCGACGTCAGACCGGTTGGCAGTCGGTGCACCGGTCTCGGCGATGTATCGGGCGACGGCACCAGCCACGAACGGGCTGGCCATGCTGGTCCCGGAGAGGACGGCATAGCCGTCGTCGAGATGCGTCGAGAAGATGCACACACCCGGTGCGGCGATTTCCACGTCCGGCCCGAAGTTGGAGAAATTGGCCAGAGTGTCGTCGACATCGCTGCGACAGGTGGCAGGACCGTTTCCCCCGGGGAGCCCGTCGAAGTCGGCAAGGGCCGAGACGGTGATCACATCGGGGCCGTTCGCCGGGCTGAATCCCGAGGCGTCCTTGGCGCTGTTGCCCGCCGCGACGACGAAGGTCACACCGGCGTCGGTGGCTGCTGCGATGGCGTCGTCGATGGCCTGAGAAGTGCCTTCGAAGCCGAGGCTCAAATTGGCGACTTCGATCTGGTCGGACTTCGCCGCTACTCCGTCGATTCCGGCGAGGATCATCCCGGTGGTACCGGTTCCGTCGGCCTGGAGCACTTTGAACGACCAGAGGGTAGCGCCGGGAGCGACCCCCAGGGAACCGATGTCGTTGTCCTTGGCGGCGGCGATCCCGGCGACATGGGTGCCATGACCGTGGTAGTCCTGGAAGTCACCCGATCCACTGCATCCACCAGGGAGCAGCGGGTAGAGGATGGCGCCCGTGCAGTCGCTCACATATCGGAGATTGAGGTCTAAGTGAGACCTCGCCGACCCGTCGGGGTTCTGACCGATGTAGACACCAGTGTCGAGGATGGCGATGTCCACGTCCATCGGCGTCGAGGGCGGGTTCAGGTCGGCTTCGATCCGGTCGATCCCGGTCGGTATCGGCTGGGTCCCCACCGCCTCCACCTCCTGCACCGGCTCCACGTAAGCCACCTTTGGATTCCGCTCCAGGGCATGGGCTGCCTGTTCGGGTACGGAGATCGTGAAGCCCTGCAAGGCGGTCTCGTATACGAAGCCGATCTGTCCACCGTGTTGCGAGCCGATAGCCCTGGCAACCTCCGGGACGGGCTCGTCGGTGGGTTGGAGGACCACGACGTACTCGCGGTGCGGTCCGGTGGCGATGGCCGGAACGGAGATGAGGACGAGGGCTATCACCGTCACCGTGGTCAACAGCCGACTGCGCATCTCTTCCTTCCCCTTAACCCGCCGTAGAGCTTATCCCGGTAACCACTCCGCGTGAAGGGAAAG
>DASUUC010000122.1:0-3134 GCA_036374335.1 Acidimicrobiia bacterium | reverse complement strand
CTCGATCCCCTCGACCCCCAGTCGTTCCCCGATCTGCTTCCTGGTGAGGTCGCCGTCCTCATCGAGCCATCGACCAATCAGACGCTCACATCGCGCTAGCGGCCCTTCATCGAGACCATGGAGGCGGTAGTAGTGACCATTGAGCACGTGGACCCGGGGACCGGTCAGAGCCTGCAGCCATCGGATGTCCTCGGGCAGGACGAAGTGCCATGTGGGGCGTAGGGCGTGGGTGCGGAGGATGCGACCCTCGTCGACGAGCCGGTCGAGGTCGGCATTCCCGACCTCGGCTGTGCGCATGGCCACCGCCCACTTGGCCGGCTCGTAGTCCTGGGCCTGAGTCGCGCCGAACCATCCGACAACATCTTCTGGGGAGGGGAGGGTCTGACTCCAAAGTAGGGTGCTGCGCATCCGACAGTGTGCGATGCTCAACAGGTCGGAAACATCTCTCATCGTCCCCTCGCCGTGGTTGTCTCACCTGTCGTGGCCAAAGTCGTCACGCTCTGAACCTAGAGAGTGTTCGTGACAGATCCAGGCCGGAAGAGCCGGCGGCATGACCCGGACGGGATCTAGCGCGGTTCCCGAATGGATGCCTGGGCCGCCGCCAGCCTGGCCACGGGAACACGCGGTGGGGAGCAGCTGACATAGTCGAGTCCGAGCCTCCGACAGAGAGCGATCGACTCCGGGTCCCCACCATGCTCACCACAGATCCCGGCATTCAAGTCCGGCCGGGTGGTTCGTCCCTTTTCGACACCCATCCTCATCAACTCGCCGACACCTTCGGTGTCGATGGTGGCGAACGGGTTGCGCTCCAGGATGCCCTCTTCGAGGTACTGCACCAAGAAGGCTTTCTCGGCGTCGTCGCGGCTGATACCGAACGTCAT
Source organism: Acidimicrobiia bacterium (assembly GCA_036374335.1). Classification (GTDB taxonomy): domain Bacteria; phylum Actinomycetota; class Acidimicrobiia; order Spongiisociales; family ZC4RG35; genus JANQRA01. The sequence continues at coordinate 2,253 of DASUUC010000122.1, read as the reverse complement.
CTGGGTCAGATCGTTAGTACCAAAGGAGATGAACTCGGCGTGCCGGGCGATCTCGTCGGCGGTGAGGGCTGCCCTGGGGACCTCGATCATGGTGCCGAACTGGTAGTCGATCTCGACCCCCTGCTCGAACATCACGGCCTGCGCCTCCTCCTCGAGGGTTCCTCGTTGTCTTTCCAGCTCGTTCACATGTGAGGTCAACGGGATCATGATCTTGGGATGCACGTCAACACCCTCGTCGACGACCTGACACGCCGCCTCGAAGATTGCTCGGACTTGCATCCGGGTAAGACCGGGCAGCACGATTCCGAGGCGCACCCCGCGCAGGCCAAGCATCGGGTTGGCCTCACGAAGACTCTCCACCCTCTGCAGCATGTGCTCGGCTTTCTCGATTCTGGCCAGGAGATCGTTGATCTCCTTGAGTGATGTGGCCGACTGAATTCGGATCTTCAGATCTGTGAGGTCGGTTGTGAGCTCCTCATAGCCGGGCAGGAACTCGTGCAGTGGCGGGTCGATGAGCCGGATGGTGACCGGCAGGCCGTCCATCACGCGGAACAGCCCGATGAAGTCGTCACGTTGGAAAGGGAGAAGCTGATCGAGGGCATCCGACACATCGGCAGCGATGGTGGCCGTGATCATCTTCTGGAAGATCGGAAGTCGCTCCGGAGCAAAGAACATGTGCTCGGTGCGGGTGAGGCCGATGCCTTCGGCGCCATAGCTTCGAGCCAGCAATGCGTCCTCGGGGCTGTCGGCGTTGGTCCACACACCAATGTCGCGGATGCCGTCGGCCCAGTCGAGCAGCCTTTTCAGCCACTCGTTCTCGAGATCGGGGGTCTGTGTTTCGATTGCCCCGAGCATGACGTCGCCGTTGGTGCCGTCGATGGAGATTATCTCTCCTTCGGGCACGACACGGTCACCGACTTTCAGCACCCTCTCGCTGAGATCGACGACCAATGCTTCGGCGCCGACCACTGCGGGCTTCCCGAACTGTCGCGCGACCAGGGCGGCATGACTGGTGCGCCCGCCGCGGCTGGTCAGTATTCCTCTGGCCGCGAGCATGCCATGAACGTCATCGGGTTTGGTCTCGGGCCTCACCATGATCACGTCGCGCCCCTCTTCTTTTGCCCATCTCTCCGCTAGGTCGGCGTCGAAGGCGATCATGCCCACCGCGGCGCCAGGGGAGACGTTGAGACCGGTGGCCAGATAGCGGCCTTCCGACTTGGCGGACTCCTTGGCCTCGACCGCGAATGAAGGATGTAAGAAGAAGTCGATCTGCTCGGGCTTGACCCTGGTTATCGCCTCTTCCCTGGCGATCAGGCCTTCGTCGGCCATTTCGACCGCGATTCGCACCGCCGCCTGGGCGGTTCGCTTGCCATCACGGGTCTGCAGCAGCCACAGCTTCCCCCGTTCGATGGTGAACTCCATGTCCTGCATCTCTCGGTAATGCCGCTCGAGCCTTTTGGCGATATCGGAGAAGGCGCGGTAAATCTCGGGGAACTCGGCGGCCATCTCCTCCATGCGCTTGGTGACGCGTATGCCGGCGACCACGTCCTCACCCTGTGCGTTGGTGAGATAGTCGCCTTCGATGGTGGGCTCGCCGGTCGTGGCGTTGCGGGACATCGCCACACCTGTGGCGGAATCGTCTCCCATGTTCCCGAACACCATGGTCTGGATGTTCACTGCCGTCCCCAGGTCGTGGGAGATCCCGGCCGCGTTGCGATAGTCGATGGCCCGCTTGCCGTTCCAGGAGCGAAAGACGGCCTCGATCGCAAGATGCAGTTGCTCCCTCGGGTCCTCAGGAAAGCTCCGCCCCGCAAAGCGCTCCACGATCGCCTTGAACTCTTCGGTGATGGCGCGGAAATCCTCTGCCGCGAGGTCGGAATCGCTGGTCACACTGCGTTGGGCGCGGTAGCGCTCGAGCACGTGTTCGAACGGCTCGTCACGGATACCGAGCACGACGGCTCCGAACATCTGGACCAGTCTCCGGTATGAGTCGTAGACGAAATGCTCGTCGTCAGTCAGCTTGACGAGACCCTCGACCACGTAGTCGTTCATCCCGATGTTGAGGACGGTGTCCATCATCCCCGGCATGGAGAACTTGGCTCCCGATCGGCAGGAGACCAGCAGTGGGTCGGATGCGTCGCCAAAGGACTTGCCGGTGGCGGTCTCGATCTTGTGCAGAGCCCCGGCCACTTCGTCGAGCAGTCCTCCCGGGAAGCTCTCACCAGCCTGGAGATAGGCGTTGCACGCCTGTGT
>DASUUC010000121.1:0-13536 GCA_036374335.1 Acidimicrobiia bacterium | reverse complement strand
CCCTACCGGCTCAAGATTCGCTCGGCGAGTTTCTCCAATATCTCCATCCTGCCCTGGATCCTCGAAGGAATCCTCGTCCCCGACATCATCGCAGTGATGGGCTCGCTCGACTTCGTCCTGGGAGACGTAGATAGATGAGGGCAGCTTTGATGGTGCGCCGACTTTGCCCGGGTGCCTCTACGCGACCCCTGTTTTCGCGCAGCTGGGGCTTCACCCTCAATGAGTCGTTTCGAGCTCAGGTTGTCGTGCAAACTGACGCCGGTCGGCGCACTGCTTCCGCGCCCGCTGGAGGTTCTCTGGCTGCTTCGGCGCCCGCTGGAGGTTCTCTGGCTGCTTCGGCGCCCGCTGGAGGTTCTCTGTAATGCCTCAGTGGGTTGTCGACCTCTTCTCCAACTTTTGGGTCTCGCTCGGGGGGAAGCTCCTGCTCGTAGCCCTGCTCATCCCGCTGGTGGGGATGGTGATCGGGTTCGCCGAGATGAAGCTCTCGGCCAAGATGCAGGCGCGGGTCGGTCCCTATTTCGCCGGTGGACGCTGGGGGTGGGCACAGCTCATCGCCGATGGGGTCAAGTTCTTCCAGAAGGAGGACATCGTCCCTACCGACGCCGACCGTCCGGTGTTCAAGGCGGCTCCGATTCTGGTACTGGTGGGCACGGTTGCGCTCTTCGTGGTGATCCCCTTCGGGCCCGATCTGATCTTCCGTGACCTCGATGTCGGGATCTTCTATGCGCTGGCCATCTCGTCACTGAGCACGATCGGGATCCTCATGGCCGGTTGGTCCTCGGCCAACAAGTATTCGCTGATCGGGGGATTGCGCGCCGCGGGTCAGCTCATTGCCTACGAGTTGCCCCTCGTGTTGGCCGTGGTCGGCGCGGTGATCATGGCCGGGACGATGAGCATGCAAGGTCTGGTGCAAGCACAGATCGATGCCGGCTTCCCCTACATCGTCGTTCAGTTCGTCGGTTTCGGCATCTTCTTGGTGGCCTCGCTCGCCGAATTGTCCCGGATCCCATTCGACATGCCTATTGCCGAGTCCGAGTTGGTCATGGGCTATCTCACCGAATACTCCGGGTTCCGCTTTCTGTTCTTCTTTCTCGCCGAGTTCGCCAACATGTTCACGTTGTCGGCGATCGCCGCCACTCTCTTCCTCGGGGGCTACTGGCTGCCGGGGGTGCCCGAGGACGTTCTCGCCTACGCCGGTCCGGTCATCTTGATCGCAAAGGTCTTCCTCCTCGTGTTCACCATGATCTGGTTCCGCTGGACTTTCCCCAGATTCCGAGAGGACCAACTGCAGCGTCTGGCTTGGGTTTGGCTCGTTCCCCTTGCCCTCCTCAACATCGTGGTTACCGCAATACTGAAGGTGATTCTGTGATGAGCAGCAACGGGAACCGGTCGATACCCGGCACCGGGCTGATCAAGGGTCTGGGCGTCACCCTCTCGACGATGTTCAAGACCATCTTCCGGCCAGGCAAGTACCTGGCGACCGTGAACTATCCAAAGGTCAAGGAGACTCCCGTGCCCCGGGCGCGCGGTGTCATCGCCCTGGATCAGGAGGCGTGCACCGTCTGCATGCTGTGCGCCCGGTCGTGTCCCGATTGGTGTATCTACATCGAAGGGCACAAAGAGGAGCTGGCCCCGGACAAGCCGGGAGGGCGTGTCAAAGTGCGATCCAAACTCGATCGCTTCGACATCGACTACGCACTGTGTATGTACTGCGGAATATGTGTCGAGGTCTGTCCCTTCGACGCCCTTTTCTGGAGCCCGCAGTACGAGTACTCCGAGGCGAAGATGGGCGACATGCTCCACGACATGGACCGTCTCCAGGATTGGCTGCAAACCGTCCCCGAGCCCCCAGCCTTGGAGAATTAGGTGGTGGCCCTGATGATTCATCCAGCCGGCCGGCGTCTGTTCGCCCGGGGTGCTCGGTCGCGAAACGGTCTGGTCATCGCGGAGTCCCGTCGCAGGCCGAAGGGCGAAGTCGGCCGGCATCGAGCAGCCGGTCGGCGCACAGCTGCCGCGCCCGCAAGGCACGAGGTACGGCTTTGACTTTCGTCGATTGGATCTCCGAGCCCGTGAACTGGGCGTTCCTGGTGATCGGATTGGCCGTGCTGGTGTCCGCCTTTCGGGTGGTCACTTCGAGGAACGTCGTCCACGCCGCTTTGTTTCTGGTTGGTGCTCTCGGGGGCAGCGCCGGGCTGTTTCTCCTTCTCTCCGCGGAGTTCGTTGCCTGGGTTCTGGTCCTGGTCTACATCGGAGCTGTGATCGTCTTGTTCCTGTTCGGGATCATGATCACCCGGGCACCCACGGGCCTCGACGAGGGGCTCGATTCCGAGCAGAAGGTGTGGCCGGCTGCACTGTCCCTGGCCGTGTTCGTTACCCTCGCCTGGGGGTCGATCGAGGCTTTTGGAACCAACCCGGTGGCCACGACGGGGACCCCCACAGTCACCGAGATTCTCGGCGAGTCGTTGTTGGGACGTTTTGTCATCCCCTTCGAGATCGTCGGTTTCGTGCTCCTCGCCGCCTTGATCGGTGGGATCACCATCGCCCGCCGCGACCTGACACCCGTCGAGGAGGAAGAGAGAATCACGGCGTGATCGTCAATCAGTTTCTCATCCTGGCGGCGGCCCTGTTCGCCCTAGGGGTCTATGGCCTTTTGGTCCGGCGCAATATCGTGCTGATCTTGCTGTCGGTGGAATTGATGCTCAACGCGGTCAACATCAACCTGGTCGCTTTCGAGGCGATGCTCAACACCACCGAGGCCCTGGGGCAGGTCTTCGCCATCTTCGTCATCACCGTGGCGGCGGCTGAAGTGGGTATCGGGCTCGCCATCGTGCTGATGATCTTCCGCAATCGCCGCTCGGCCAACGTCGACGAGCTCAACCTGATGAGGTGGTAGTGGGTAGACACACGTCCCCATCGAGCAAACAGTGCGGAGCACTCGCGTGACGAACCTGCTGATCCTGGCCGCCGAGGAGGGCGAGCACGTGGTCCAAGCCGGCGATGGAGGCTGGTGGGCCGACACCGCCGGGATCATGCTCGTCCTGCCTTTCGTCGCCTTCGGGCTCATCCTCGCCGTGGGCAAGCGGCTCAAGTATCAGGGTGGGGAGATCGCGGTGGCCGCATTGGCCATCAACCTGGTGTGGGCCACGGTCCTGTTCGTCGCCAACATCACGGGGGGAGTTCTCGACCAGACGACGTTCGAGATCGCCCGCATCGGCAGTGGCCTGGTCTTCGAGTTGGGCTGGGTGCTGGACGGGCTATCGATCATGATGTACTTCCTGGTCAATTTCGTCGGCCTCCTCGTCTTCATCTATGCCCTCGGCTACATGAAAGGCGACGTGAGGGTCCCCTGGTTCTTCGCCGCCTTCTCGCTGTTCGCCGGTGCGATGCTGATCCTCGTCGGGGCCCCCAACCTGGTTCAGATGATCATCGGTTGGGAGGGGGTGGGTCTCGCCAGCTACTTCCTCATTGGCTTCTACTGGGATGACCTCGAAAACGTCAGGGCGGGCAACAAGGCGTTCATGACCAACAAGGTGGCCGACATCGGGCTGATCCTCGGCGCCGTCATCATCGGGGTCACTCTGGGGACCTTCGATTTCGCCGCTCTCGACCTGGCCGCCATCGAGCACAACGAGGCGCTGGCAGGCATCGCACTGGTGGGTGGCTTCCTCCTCTTCTTCGGGGCGATGGGAAAGAGCGCCCAATTCCCGTTCCACATCTGGCTTCCCGACGCCATGGCCGGTCCCACCCCCGTCTCGTCCCTGATGCACGCCGCCACCATGGTGACCGCCGGTATCTATCTGATGGCGCGCACGTTCCCCCTCTTCGAGAACCTGGCCCAGGAGGCGAGGGGTTGGATGGTGGCGATCGGCGCGATCACATTGTTCGCCATCGGTCTCCTCGCCCTGGTGGCCAATGACATCAAGAAGGTCTTGGCCTACTCCACCGTCTCACAGCTCGGCTACATGATGGCCGCGGTCGCTGCAGGAGGCTACACCGCGGGGCTCTTCCACCTGTTCACCCATGCTTTCTTCAAGGGGCTGCTCTTCCTCGGAGCCGGGTCGGTGATACACGCCGTCCACTCGAACAACATGACCGAAATGGGGGGTCTACGGAAGTACATGCCCACCACCTACTGGACCTTCGTGGTGGGCTCGCTCGCCCTCGCCGGCATCTTCCCGTTGGCCGGGTTCTGGTCGAAGGACGAGATCCTCGCCACTCTGCAGTTCGAGGGCTATGTCGCTTTCATGTGGATTGCCGTCGCCGGGGCATTCGTGACCGCCTTCTACATGACCCGTGCGGTCGCCCTCACATTCTTCGGTGAGTACAAGGGACACGGCGAGCCACACGAGTCGCCCCGGATCATGACCGTCCCCCTCGTCGGGCTCGCCATCCCGTCGATCCTGTTTGGCCTCCTCAACATCCCGGGTGTCTCCTGGCCCGGCATCGGCAACTTCACCGAGTGGCTCGGAGTGCGTATGGTGGCGATGGGCGACCACCATGCCGAGGCCATCGATTTCGCCCTGGCCGGGATAGGTCTCGGCGCCGTCCTCCTCGGAATCGCCTTCGGCTGGATGATCTGGGGAAAGGATCGCGTTACCCAGCAAGCCCGGGACCGCTTCGAGGTCCCTGTTCTCTATCCACTGCTCCGCCACAAGTACTACATGGACGACGCCGCACTCGGTCTGGTCTGGGCAACCTCGAACCCGCTGGCCAAGTTCGTCGACTGGACCAACACCTACATCATCGACGGGATCGTCAACGCCGTGGGCGGGGCCACCAAGGTTCTCGGTGGTCTCGTCTACAACGGTCTCGACCAGATCGGGGTAGACGGCGTCTTCAATGGTTTGTCGGCCGCAGCCGACAGCGCCGGATCGGCGCTGCGCAAGATCCAGACCGGCCGGGTCCAGGAATACGCCGCCGGATTCGTTGCAGGTGCGCTGATCCTCGTAGTCCTGTTCGTGTTCGTGATTTGAGAGAGGGAGTCTGAGCGCAATGGAATGGTTAGAGACCTGGGGACTGACGGCCACCGTCTTCCTGCCCGTCGTGGGTGCACTGATCCTCGGGTTCATCAATCGGGACAACGAGAACGCCCTGAAGTGGACGGCCCTGGCCGCCACGTTGCTTGCGTTTCTCGCATCCGTTGCCGTCGTGGTCGCTTTCGACTTCGGCGGGACCCCCTACAACACCTACCAATTCGAGGTCAACGAGACCTGGATCGGGGCGATAAACGCCAACTATCACGTCGGGGTCGACGGGATCAGCCTCCCTCTCCTGGTTCTCTCCACCTTCGTGATGGTGCTGGCAGTCATCTACTCGTGGAATCACTGGGAGGAGCCCAAGAACCCCAAGGCATTCCTCATCCTGATGATGATCCTGGCCACGGGGATGAACGGCACCTTCGTGGCCCTCGACCTGGTGCTCTTCTTCATCTTCTTTGAGATTGTGTTGCTCCCGATGTACTTCATGATCGGGATCTGGGGTGACAAGACCCCTCGCAAGATCCCGGGATTCTCCAAGCCATTCGAAACCCGGCTCTATGCCGCCATCAAGTTCTTCCTGTTCACCTTGTTCGGGTCGGCGTTCATGCTCCTCGGCTTCCTGGCCCTCTATTTCGAATCGGCCGACTCTCAGTTCGGCAACACCTTCGACATCACGCAGCTCACCCAACTCGGGTCGGAGGGTTTCTTCACCAATCCGACGTTCGCCTTCCTGGTGTTCGGGGCGATGTTCCTCGGATTCGCGGTCAAGGTGCCGATGTGGCCGTTGCACACATGGCTGCCCGACGCCCATACCGCGGCCCCGACGGTGGGCTCGGTGCTGCTGGCCGCCATCCTCCTGAAGCTGGGCTCCTACGGCTTCATCCGGATCTCCCTGCCGATCCTGCCCGAAGAGGCGGTGACCTGGGCGCCATTCATCGCCATCCTGGCGGTGATCGGGATCATCTACGGCTCGCTGGCCTGTCTCGCTCAGACCGACATGAAACGCTTGATCGCTTTCTCTTCGGTGGGTCACATGGGCTTCGTGATGTTGGGAATCGCCACCATGACCGATATCGGCATCAACGCGTCGATCATCGGGATGGTGGCTCATGGGCTCATCACCGGTTTGCTCTTCTTCCTGGCCGGTTCGATGTCACACCGGTATCACACCAGGGAGATGGCCCGGCTCGGCGGCAACATCAAGCTGATGCCGGTGATGGGCGGGATTCTGGCGTTCACCGCCATGGCGTCACTCGGCCTTCCCGGCCTCGCCGGCTTCTGGGGAGAGTTCATGTCGCTGGTGGCGGCCTACAACCCACTCGATGGCCTCTCGTTGGGAGTGTTCCGGACAGGCATGGTGCTGGGTGCGGTGGGCACCGTCCTGACCGCCGGCTACATGCTGTGGATGCTGCAGCGGGTCAACCTCGGTGACCCCAGTGCCGAGTGGGACGACCACGAGTTCCACGACGTCGACCGGTTCGAGCTGACCGCATGGGTGCCGCTCATCGTCCTCATCGTGGTGATCGGGTTCTACCCCAAAGTCATCTTCGACACGACAACGGATGCGGTGACCTCGCTTGTCGAGCTGGCGTTTGGGACGGAGACGACCGCCTCAGTCGGGACCCTGGTGAAGGGCGGCTGAGCGGTGCCCTACGAGATCGACTATCTGGCGCTCGCTCCGGAGATCATCGTCGTGGTGACACTCCTCGGTGTGCTCGCGCTCGACCTCGTCCTGGACCGACCCCAGAAGTATTGGACGGCGACACTGGCGGTGGCCGGTTCGGCGCTGGCACTGCTGCCCCTCGCCGTGCTCGCGGTCAATGGCGATACGATCTCGATGTTCGACGGGTCGTATGTGGTCGACGAGTTCGCCCTCGTGCTCAAGGGTTTGTTCCTGGTCTCGGCATACATCGTCTTCTTGATGTCCCACCACTACATCGAGTCGGAGCGCTATTACCAGGGCGAGTACTACTTCCTCCTCCTGACCACGGTCCTCGGATCACTGGTCATGGCCTCGGCACGAGACCTGATCGTGCTCTTCATCGGCCTGGAGATGGTGACGGCACCGCTGTTCATGCTCGCCGGGTGGCGTAAGGGCGACGTGAAGTCGAACGAGGCATCCATGAAATACTTCATCCTCGGCGTCCTGTCGACGGCGATCCTTCTCTACGGCATGTCGCTGGTCTTCGGGCTCACCGGCGAGGTTGGCTTCGCCGAGATCGCCGCTGCCACGGAAGGGATGTCCGGCGAGCCGGCGCTGATCGTGGCCATCCTGTTCATGATGGTCGGATTCGGCTTCAAGGTGTCTGCGGTACCGTTCCACTTCTGGGCGCCGGACACCTACGAAGGCGCACCTACCCCGATCGCCGCCTACCTGTCGGTGAACTCGAAGGCCGCCGGGTTCGTGGCCATGCTCATCGTGATGTATCAGGCACTTCCCGCCGCCTCCGACGTTTGGGCCCCGGCATTGTGGCTGTTGGCGGCGCTCTCGATGACGATCGGCAACCTGTCCGCACTACGTCAGACCAACATCGTCCGGCTCCTGGCCTACTCCTCGATCGCCCAGGCCGGGTTCATGCTGGTGCCGTTCGCCGCGGCCGCGGTGGCGGGAGCCGACCTCGAGTCGGCATTCGGTGCGACCCTGATCTACCTGGTGATCTATGCGGTGATGAACCTCGGGGCCTTCGCGGTGGTGATCGCGGGGGCCCGCAAGACCAGGTCAGGAGAGATCTCGCAGTGGGCCGGTCTGGCGCGGGTCGACCCGATGCTGGGTGTACTCACTCTGGCCTTCTTCTTCAGTCTTGCCGGGATTCCACCTCTGGCCGGCTGGTTCGCCAAGTTCGAGATGTTCCGCTCGGTGATGATCGCCGATCCGGCGACCATCGCCTTGGCGGTCATCGCCGCGATCAACGCCGTCATCGCCCTCTACTACTACGCCAGGGTGATCCGGAGTGTATGGCTGGACGACCCGGTCGGTGAGTTCGCCGAGGGAGTGGAAGCCGAGCCCGCGGGCTCGCTTCGGCTCGCCCTGGGGGTTGCGGTGGTCCTCACCCTGGCAATCGGCATCTACCCCAGCATCGCAGCCTTCGTCCGCGACGCAGCCCAAGTCCTCGCAACTGGTTCCTAATGCTGTGGCTCCCACATATGGGAGTTTCGGCGTCTCATACAGTGGGTGAGGCTCAGCTGCGGGCCACGCCGCTACGGCGGGAGGCGCGATACTCACGGTCGAGCAGAGACCACAGCGTATGGTCCACCCAGTTCCCCCGGATCAGCAGTTCCTCGCGGAGGATGCCTTCCCGGGTGAATCCGAGTTTCTCCGCAACCCGGTCGGAAGCGTTGTTGCCGACCGCGATGCGCAGGACCACCTTGTGGTAGCCCATCGAGTTGAAGGTCTCCCCGAGGAGGAGTTCGACAGCCTCGGTGCAGATTCCGCGGCTCGTCTCATCGGACCGCACCCAGTACCCAACCTCGGCGATCTTGCCAAGCTTGGACACCGTCCAGAATGAGATGTTGCCGAGGTGCCGTCGCACGTCCTCCTTCAGCCTGATCGAGTAGTCCCAGGCCCGCTCCTCCTTCCACGCCTGAGCCGACTCACGGATGAATGCCGTCGTGTCGGACGAGGTGTAATCCATTCGGGCCCATGGCAGCCATTCGTTGAGATCGGGTAGTGAGGCCCTGATGGCCTCATCCAGTGTTCCAGCATCGCGGCGGCTGAAACGCTGCAAGACGAGCCTGTCGTTCTCGAGTTGTGGCCGTGGCACCGGGTCAGCGTACCCAGTGGCCCGTCGCATCGACAGCTGTGGCGTCTTTCCGGCCCGCACGCCCCTGCCGGCGTCGAAGTGCTCGCCGCAGCTCCCGTGCGAGACGCGCTTTTCTCCTTGCCAGATCGGCGATGACTCGGAAGGTACGCAGCTCTGTCAAGAAGACAGACCCGGTACCCGCTTAACCTTCAAGTTGCCGATGTGGAATCAACTGCACCTCCTCGATGGCCATCCCGAACCCGATGAGCGGCCGATGGCCGCCGTCCTGGCGCCCTTGTTCGAGGATGAGAACGGAGAGATCCGTGTGGTGCTCACGAAACGACCCGACACCATGCCCACCCATGCCGGGCACATCTCCTTCCCGGGCGGACGGCCCGATCCCGGGGACGACGGCCCGGTGGCGACGGCGCTGCGGGAGGCCTATGAGGAAGTCGGCATCGATGAGGAACAGGTCGAAGTCCTCGGGTTCCTTCCCCCGATCGACACTGTCGAATTCACGCTCTTGGTAGTCCCCGTGGTCGGGCGTATCAGCACGCCGCTCGGCCTGGTCCTGTCCGAGCGCGAAGTGGCGAAGATCTACACGCCCCGGCTCGGTGACCTGGCGGAGCCGTCCAACTGGTGGCACGTCCCCTGGAACGGCTGGAAGGTCTGGTATTTCGACCTGGGTGGCGACACCCTGTGGGGAGCTACCGCCCGGATGGTGCGTCAATTGGTGGGTTTGGACGACTAAAGGGCCGTCTATCCGGGTATGGGCCTGATATGTGCCGAGAAACGGCCCTGGATAGGCGGGAAACTGGGGTTGCGTCGATTCGCCGCCCCCTGTGATGCGCGTACAATTTCAGTTGGGGCTATGAGTTCAACTTCCTCTCTCAAACGACGAATGCTGATCGGTGCTGCCGTGGCTGCGCTCCTGCTCCTGGGAGTAGGTGCCTTCTTCGTCTCGTCCACTTGGGGAGACGTGAATCGGGTGACCATCGACCGCCCCGAATTAGACAGCCGGTCGGGAGGAGCAGTCGCCCACGATGACGAACCCTCATCCGAAGAATCGGAGTCGGACGAAGGGCTGGCCCCGGTGGACACCGGGCTTCAGGTCTTCCTTCTCATCGGGTCCGACTCGAGGATCGACCTCGACGACACAGAGGGCTTCGGCGAGTTCGAAGGAAACAGGGCCGACGTGGTCATGGTCCTGTTCAAGGACGGACGCAGAACGGGGCTTCTCTCTCTGCCACGAGATCTGGTGGTCGAGGACAGGTGCACAGGCGGTGAGAACCGTCTCAGTGAGTTGCTCGAGGGCTGCGGGTCGATGAACGGGGCGACTTTGCTCATGATCACAGTCGAGAACCTCATCGGGAGATCGATCGATCACTTTGGCCTGATGGACCTCGCCGGGTTTCAGGCGGCCGTCGACGCTGTTGGTGGATACGAAATCTGTGTCGAGCGGCCGGTCCGCGACCAACGATCGAATCTGTCTCTTCCCGCGGGCTGCACCCGCGCCGGTGGCGAGCAGACTCTTGCCTGGCTGCGCTCCCGCCACACCCAGGAGCTCACAGAAGATGGATGGCGCACCATGCCGGGGGTCAACGACCTGGTCCGCAATGACCGCCAGCGGGCGTTCCTGATCGACATGATGGGAGAGGTCGCCGACGTGAGCAGCCCTCAGGACATCGCCCAAGTCGCCCGATCGGTGGCTCCCTTTGTGACCGTGGACTCCGAGCTTTCGCTGATGGATGCGGTGAACATCGCAAACACCATGCGTGGGCTCGGCAGCGGCACGGTGACCGAGCTTTCGGTTCCCGTCTACGACGACACCACCTCGGGAGGGGCTTCCGTGCTGCGACCTTCCGAACCGGTGGATGAGATCGTCGCCGAGTTTCTGTCGACGACCGCGGCCGACAAGGGAACGGTCCTCGGCTTCTCCGGCTGAGCTTTGCCGAACCTCCCTCCCGGCCAGGTCGAGACGAAACGCTTCCCAATCGTGGGCGAGCGGGCCCCGACTCCGGAAATCGACAACTGGGGTCTGGTGATCGGCGGCCTTGTTTGCGATCCCCGAACCCTGAAAATGGGTGACTACATGGCATTGGATCACCGTGAGATCACCTTCGACATCCACTGTGTGACCAGCTGGACCCGGTTCGACAGCACGTTCTCCGGGATTCCATTGGCCGATCTGGTCGATCCCGGGCCAGGGGCCAGATTTGTCTCGTTCGAGGCTTTCTCCTCGAGGAGACACCAAACTTCACTACCCCTGGATTACGCCATCGCCCACTCCTGGGTGGTTCATGAATTCGACGGTGAGCCATTGACCCCGGAGCATGGCGGGCCGGTGAGGGTGGTCACTCCCGGCAAATACTTCTACAAGTCGATCAAGTGGCTGAAATCGATCGAGGTGTTGACGGAGGACCGGCTGGGGTGGTGGGAGATCAATTCCTCCTATCACAACAACGCCGACCCATTTGCGGGCGATCAGAGGTTCACGACGGGTTCACTGCGACCGGAGCAAGTGGAACGGTTCAAGCAGGCGGCCAATGTCGACAAATATCGGGCGAGGGTGATGATCGGTCTCGACCTCCGGGATTGGTCACCGAGGATCAACGACCTCCGACGCATGTACCTGAAGAACTGCGACCTCAGCGGGATCTCGCTGCCGGGAGCCGATATGCGGGGCTGCAACCTGAGTCTGAGCAATCTCCGCGGCGCGAAACTGGCCGGTGCGGACCTGTCGGGATCCGACCTCGAGGGTGCCGACTTCACCGACGCCAATCTGACCGGTGTCGACCTATCCGGAACAGCCTTGTCCGCCACCAGATTCGACGGGGCCGCAGTCGCTGGAGCCAAGTTCGATGGCGCCTGGGGACTCATCGAGGACCAGGCCTTCTACCTCCAATCCCAGGGTGTTAATCTTGATGGGCAATGACCCACACACCCGGTACCTGGTGGTCCTCCCCCTAGCGGACGACTTCCACCTGCCATGATGTCGCCGCCAACTCCGGCGGCTTTTCTTTTGAACGAGGAATCACAATGACCGAGCCGAAACGAGTTTTCTCCGGAATGCAGCCAACCGGTGTCGCCCATCTGGGCAACCTGATCGGTGCCTTCAGCAACTGGGTCAGCATGCAGGACGACTATCAGACGATCTACTGCGTGGTCGACCTGCACGCGATGTCCTCGCCATATGACCCGGTCGAGCTCTCCGAGTCCCGTCTCCGACTGGCCAAGATGATCATCGCTGCCGGAGTGGAGCCCAGGCGGTCGCTTCTCTACTACCAGTCCGAGGTGCCACAACACTCCGAGCTCTATTGGATCATCGGAACCCTTGCCGGTATAGGGCAGCTGCAACGGATGACACAGTTCAAGGAGAAGTCTGACAGGGCCGGGCAGAGTTTGGGGTTACTCGCCTACCCGGTGCTGCAGGCGGCTGACATCCTCATTCACAAGGCGCACGCCGTGCCGGTGGGTGATGACCAGACCCAGCATCTCGAGCTGACCCGAGACCTGGCGGAACGGTTCAACACCCGTTTTGGCGATGTCTTTCCGATTCCGGAGCGGATCACGCCCGAGATCGGTGCCCGGGTCATGTCACTCCAGGAGCCGACCGTCAAGATGTCGAAGTCGGATCCCAATTCGAAAGCGACGGTGTTCCTCACCGACTCGACCGATCAGATCGTCAAGAAGATCAAGAGCGCAGTGACAGACACCGGGACCGAAGTTGCTTACGACTGGGATGACAAGGCTGGCATCTCCAATTTGCTCGAGATCTTCTCCCACATCTCCGGCCGATCGATCGACGAACTCGTCGCCGAGTACCGCACCGGCGGTTACGGAGCCTTCAAGGTGGCGGTCGCCGAGGCGGTAGCCGACGGAGTCAAGCCGATTCGAGAGGCGTACGAGGGCATGTCCGACGAGGAGGTGTCCCGGGTGATGTCAGACAGTGCGGAGCGAGCCAAGGTGTCAGCCGACGAGACCCTGGCCGAGGTCCGAGAAGCGGTCGGGCTCACCTGACTCGAGATTCTGCTCCGGAGCACCGCGTGTCGCCTGACCAACACGAGGTGCTCGCGAGCAAGGAGACGCCTGGTCTAGCTGACCTGCTCCAACACTTCCGTGGGAAGGAGAAGCACGAAGGCGGAGAGTAGATTCCAGCCGGAATGGAGGAAGATCGCCGGTCCCAGCCGGCCGGTCCGCTGGGTGATCCAGGCGAGGATCAGGCCGAGCATGAACAGGGGTGGCAGAAAGACCGCAGCCGACGCGAGGAGTTGCGTCGTGTCGAGACCGGTCAGGTGAACGGCGGCGAACACCAGCGCGCTGACGACAAGGGGGAAGACCTTTCCCCGCGCCCGCAATGCCTCGAGTAGGACTCCTCGGTACATCAGCTCTTCGGTGAACGGTCCGAGGACCACGGCGGCGCTGACCAGCGCCACCCGGAGGAAGGTGGTGTCGGCGTTGGCGAGCACCTCGGCCACTTCCTGCTGCGGCCGCCCCCCGGGGAAGAGCAGGTTGCTCAGTGGGAGAAACATGAGCGCTATCGCGATCTGCAGCACCAGACCCAGAGCCACGTAGAAGAAGTCTCCCGGGTTGATCGTCAGCCCGATCTCGCCTGCATCCTTGTACCGGGTGAGAATCCAGAAAACGCCAAGGCTCCCGATGTACTGACCGGCCAACGCGAGAACGGTGATCCAGTCCTCGTCGCCCACCGTGACCCCCAGGGCGAACAACACCCCCGTGCCGACGAGCCCGCCGAACCAGATGAGGATGAAGTCGTAGACGGACCAGGACCGAGTCACAGAGCCCGTGAGCCTACA
>DASUUC010000120.1:0-30131 GCA_036374335.1 Acidimicrobiia bacterium | reverse complement strand
GATCGGGTACATCGACGAGAACACCCGGGCGATATTCGGCCGTTCCTATGCAGCCGAGACGGACGTCCTCATAGAGCAACTAGCTCAAGACGAGGCCATCGCAGCCGCCGACACGCTCCTGCTCACCGTGCCCAATCAGCTAGGGGTCGAGTACAACGCTCACGCCCTGGAGAGCATCGTGAAGTACGTCGCACCCGGCCTTGGTTGGCGCTGACCGCAGGTTGGCACCCTCGTTCGAGGCTCAGCCTGATCAAGACGCCGACAGCCTTTAGCTCCCGGTGGATGTCGGGCTGCGCGACTGCGTGGCTGGCCGTGCTCGAGTGGCACTGACGATCGTCCCGTTCCACAGAAGTTCAAACCGCGAAGACTCCAGCTTCAGCGAATCCGAGGCGAAAGCTGATCACGCGGACGGCCCAGCCCACCCCAGACCATCGGGGTTGACAGAGAGGAGCCCTTCTGTGCTACTGAGAACAGTGCGATCGTGAGCCTCGATCAGGCTTGAGCGCAGTCCCTTACGGGGTTGAGCACGTTGATCTACGTGTCACAACAGCTCACGTTGCATCACGTCGCTCGCCCCACAGCCGCTCCACAAGCGCACCAACCGGAGCTGTTCCATCAGGTCAGAGGGTTTTGACCGCATCTTTCGCAACGAGGGGTTGGTGAAGGACATCCCAACATCGAGATCGCGCAAAGGCTCCAGCTCGCCGAAGGAACCGTGCGCAACTACCTGTCCTCTGCCATCGTCAAGCTCGGGCCAGAAACCGTACCGAGGCGTTCGCCAAGGCCCAGGAAATGGGATACCTGTAGCCCAGGGCGGGCTCCTGGAACCGTGCGCCCGACCTCACCGATGCAGGTGTGTCTCACTGTTGGACCCGGCTTCGGTCCCTGTGTCTCACTGTTTCTCTTTGGATTGTTCGCGCCCGAGGAGGTTCTGGTGGTGCTGGCGGTTTCGATCATTTTCAGTCTTCGAGTACGTGTGGGAGCTGTGTCAGGGCAGTCACTTCGCTTGCCATCTGTTTGCGGATCATCGGAGTCAGCACTCGGGTGAGGCCACGCGGCTGGAACTCTAGAGTGAAGGTGATTCTGGTTTCTTCACCGTCGGCTTCTTGGAGACGGAAACTTCCGCTCGGCCTCGCCGGCCCGGCAATGACATCAAATTCGAGACGGTGAGGCCGTTGGTAACGGGTGATCCGGTAGTCGCCCCGGATCGACCTCCCACCGGGCCCTTTCATGATCTGACGGTAGGTTGCGCCCATACCGACATTCTCCGAAGTGCGCTGGATCTCGATGACGTTGTCCCGCCAATGGGGGTTGTTCTCCCCATCCGCGAGGTAGTCGAATACTCGCCCAATGGGAGCTGCAACGGTCTCGGTTTGCTCGGCATGAAGCACGGTTCTCCCTCACGGGCGATAGGATGTTTCACTGTAGCGTCATATCACAACTTGGTGAACTAAAATGCCCTCAACTGACCTGGACCGGGTTTTTGCTGCTCTTGCTGATCCCACCCGAAGGACGATCGTTGAGCGGCTGGCACGTGGACCGGCCGTGGTCGGGACCGTGGCGCAGGGATTGGCAGTTGGACCCACCGCCGTGTCCCGTCATCTCCGTGTCCTCGAGGATGCCGGGATTATCACCCGGGAGGTACACCATCGTCACCACGTTTTGAGGTTGCGGGGTGATGGACTGGAAAGGCCTCAGCAATGGATCGGCGATCTACGAGAGTTTTGGTCCCAGAACATCGACCGGCTCGTGGAGACGGTGGAGGGCCTACCCGACACGGGAGACGACGTCGGATGAACGAGCGGCTGGAACCATTGCGAATGACCCGACTGGCGTCTGCCTCACCCGAACAAGTCTTCCGGGCCCTCACCGATGAGAACCTGGTGCCACGTTGGTTTGGCCCGAATCACATCAACGTGGTCCATGTCGACCTCGATGTCCGAATCGGCGGCGGTTGTCGTTGGGAGATGCTGGCGCCGGACGGAACACTTCTGGTCTTGGTGGGGAAGTTCGAGATCGTGGAGCCTCCTCACCGGCTGGTGTGGACCAACGCCTGGGAACACGAACCCCACCTCGTGTCACGAATCGACATCAATCTGTGGCCCGATTCGGCCGGAACACTGATCAAAGTCGTCCACGAGAATCTCCCTGAGGCCCATGCCGAAGAAGCAATCCCTGGTTGGGAAGACACTCTCGACCGCCTCGCCGCAGTAGCGCGTGAAGTTACAGGTCTTCGGAACCCGGATTGACAGCCTATCAGCGAGCTCGAAATCGCTGATTGCGACAGGTCAACCCCTTCGTGGATGATACCGTTGTGATACCA
This sequence comes from Acidimicrobiia bacterium, assembly GCA_036374335.1. Taxonomy (GTDB): domain Bacteria; phylum Actinomycetota; class Acidimicrobiia; order Spongiisociales; family ZC4RG35; genus JANQRA01. The sequence continues at coordinate 27,808 of DASUUC010000120.1, read as the reverse complement.
TGTGGCTCATGGCTTTCACAGTCCGCACCGACGAGGCGCTCGAGCGGGCGCTCGATGAGCTTGTCAAGGAGGAGGGGCTGTCGCGTCAGGAGATAATTCGGCGGGCCATCCTCGACCGCTATGAGCGGGCGGGCCACGCCAAGAAGGTTGCAGACAGCACCGATCGCATGGTGGAGCGGTGGGGTGACGTCCTCGACCGGCTCGGCTCTGTGTGACCGCAGTCGAGTATCTCACCCTCGAAGACCTCCTTGGTTTCGTGCGTCGTCTCGGCCTCGGGCCAGTAAGAGATTTAGGTCTCTTGGATGCGGCCGTTGCCCGACCTCAGTCGAGTGCGTTCGGAGAGGACGCTTACGCGACTGTCAAGCTCAAAGCGGCTGCTCACTTGAACTCGATCGTGACGAACCATGCGTTGGTTGATGGCAATAAACGTCTGGGATGGCTGGCAACCACAGTCTTTCTGGATGTGAACGGTGAGCCCGTGGATCTCGGAGATGACGACGCCTTTCAGCTTGTTCTGGATATCGCCGAGGGAAGAATTGGTGTTGAGGACATTGTCGGCCGCCTCATCACTTCTTAGGAGCGCCAAGGGGATCAATTCACCAACTGGAAGCCAGTGCGGGACAACCGAACCCGTACACCAAAGACTCGCTATGTCTCACGACGTCTCACCGGGCTAGCTCTACAGCCGCGCCACAGACCCCACTGAGACGTGCCGTTGTCCCTGGTCAGAGCGTTTTGACCGCATCTTTCGCAACGAGGAAGTCGCGGGTTCAAATCCCGCCAGCTCCACGTTTTTGCCATGTGCTCGTTGTAGGAATCCGGTAGATCTGTCTTGCTTCGTCCGGCACCTGTTTCTCACTTGTTATCTCGCCCTGTATTGGTTGGAGAAACGTTCCTGTCTCATCTCCGGCGCCGCTGGTGCCGCAGACCCGCCTGCCACAGGGACTCCGCCGCGGACGCTGCAACTCGCGACATGTATGCCTCGCAGCTCACGAGTTGGTCCTATCGCGAGAGTGGAACAGCCCCGGAACGGGGTTCTCTGGTTCTTCGCGTGCTGGCTTCAGCCCGAAAGCGGTGCTGGTTCCGGTGATCCAGTGTCGCTCGTATCGACCGCGGTCGATTGTTTCGAAGCGAGAACTGCAATCACAACTGCGCCGGCTGCGATCAAGACGGTCAGCACCCCTGTCCCCCACATGCCGATGGGAATCCAAGGGGTGTTCACTCCGAGGGCCGCCGAGACTTCCAGGCCGGAAGTGGCATCTGAGTTCATGACTACAAGGGTCCACTCTCCGGATTCGGGCTCCCAGTCCAGAGTCTGCTGGCCGGAGCCCTCCGAGCTGACAGTCCAGAACCCAAGGTCGGCGGGGGGCTGCGGGCTCTCAGAGCCAGCGTGCTCGGTATAAGCGAGGCGCTCTTGGTTGCCGAATCGCGTCACCTCTGCGTGCTCTACGTCTGCCAGAAAGTCGCCGACGTCGCTGGAGGGGCCCACGCCGACGAAGAGGGATGATTCGCCCTCCGGCTTGGCTCGAACCCGGAGTGTCCCCACGACGTCGGAAGGGATCCACTCCTCAGGGAGCGATCCGAGATCGAGATCTGTCGAGGTGATCGCATAGCTATTCGTCGACATCGAGACTTCTGGGCTCTCGACATAGCCTTCTGGGTTCCTCTGAGTTCCGTACAGCCATGCAAGGGCGACCGTCGCCGCCAGCATGCATGCTGCGAAGATGAATAGGACGGTGCTGGTGAAACCCAACACGACCTTTGTCGTCAGATTCATTTCCTCATCTCCTTTACGAGTGCATCGGAATCGCCTGCCTGCTGTGCATTGACATCAGCAGCTCCTCACCCATGCACCATCATCGGCGAGAGAGCAAAGATGCACATCGGGGATACACCCTGAACGGCCACCCCTAGAGTCCGCGAGTGCCAAGGGTGCGACAATGGCGTCTTTGCCATCGCAGCCGCAGAGGCCAACTGCTGAGGGTCGTGGCCGTGCCGAAAGCAGCGTGAGGCCGACCGCATGGTGCTTGCACCTGCGAGTTCCCAGTTGATCAGGACACTCGTTCCGAGCGGAGAACCCCGAGCAGGATCCGTAGTAAGAGAAGCGTGGCGAAGGCAGCGGTCGCCCAGCCCAGCATTGCGAAGACACGTACCTGGATTCCAGCGACGATCGGGCCGCCTTGGGACGTCAGGAGAGCGACCGAAACGCCGCCGAGCCCGATGGTCAGAAGCGTCAGAACGAACCTGTTGAGGAGCCGTTCCAGCGTCCTCACTTCATCGGGGAAGGCAAACAGTCGCACCCTTCCGGTGAGATGACCGTTCTCGGCGAGGCGGGCAACTCGGTCGAGATGCCGTGGAGCCCGACGCAGCAGGGGACCGAACTCCGCCCACTCCTGCAATACGAACTCACTTGCAGACGCCGGCTGCATCCGTTCCTTCATCTCAGATCCGCCGATATCGGCGACGACTTCGAAGATCGGGTAGCGGGGCGAGAGAGTCTCGAGGGTGCCCGCCAGGGTGGCGACAGCTCGGAACATCGTGGTAGTCGATGGGGGGAGGTGCATGCCCAGCCCGGCGGTCAGCCGCAACAGATCGGTGAGCGCCTCGGGACCGGGGTATCCCGGGCCGGTCAGCGACGTCAGGAACTGGGCGAGGTGCCGCTCGATTTCGTCGGGGTCATGCTCGGACGTGATGGCGCCCACCGTCATCAGGGCGTCGTACAGGAGTGCCGGCTGTTCCAACCGCATCGCTAGGAGCACTTCGTAAACAGCGGTCCGCTCGTAGGTGTCCAGTCGTCCGGTGATGCCGAAATCGACGAGGCCGATCGAACCGTCGTCCAACACCAAGACGTTGCCAGGATGTGGGTCTCCATGGAACCTCTTCCCATGAAGCATGGCGCTGACCTGAGATCGGCACAGGGCATCGGCGAGGCTCCTGGCGTGGTGGGGGTCGACGCCGCCAATTCCGGATTTCGAAAGCGGGGTGCCGAACATGCGTTCCATGACCAGCATCCGATCGGTCGTCAGCGCCTCAACGATGGCGGGAACGCGAATCATCGGGTCGCCGGCACAGGCCGCGCCTAGCTCGACGGCATATCGGGCCTCGACTGAGAAGCGAAGCTCGGCGCGCAGGACAGTTGAGAACTCCGAAGCAAGGTCGGTGACTTTGTACGCTTTGCCCCAGCCCGTGCGGCGCTCGGCGACATCGGCCAGCCACCGGACTATCGCCAGGTCGGTGTCCACTCGCTCCTCCAGACCGGGTCGGCGCACCTTGACGACCACTTCTGTGTCGTCGAGAAGCCGGGCGGCGTGAGCCTGGCCGATCGAAGCCGAGCCCAGCGGTTTCCATGTGATCTCGGAGAACACCTCTTCGACGGGCCCTCCCGTCTCCTCGTGGACGATTGACTTCACTTGCTCTTCGGGAATTGGTGGCACGTCGGCGTGAAGCAGACTCAGCTCACTCACTGCTTCGGGCGGCAGAAGGTCGGGCCTGGTCACGAGTAGCTGGCCAAGCTTGACGAACATCCCGCCGGCCTCCTCGAGCGACAAACGTGTCCGCCGCGCTATCTCTACGGGAGTTCGAGCCGATGATTCTCCTCTCCCCAGGCCGAGCAGGGGGGCAACTCCGTGCCGGGTCGCGATCCTGGTCACCTGAAAGCCTCTGACCCACATTCGGAACCATCTCTTTGACGTGCGAAACGGTCGGAAGCGCCGATGGGTGTCCCGGGTCGTCAACATCAACTCGAAGAACACCATCACCGCCATCGTCGCCGGGACTGCGAGGAGGAGCATCAGGAGGTAGAACTGGGTCCTGATCGTGTCGAACGCGTCGAATGTGTCGAGGTCGCTGACCAGAAAGGCCGCCGCGCCAATGGCCCCTAGGAGCAGCCCCAGGAGAGTGGCCAAGATGGTCCTGCGCCAGGTGATCTCACGCGTCCCGAGAAGCGATCGCGCCAACCAGGCGAACACGAGCAGGATCGCGAGATTGCGGATCAGGTCAAGCATCCGGCTCGCTCACCTTCCTGCCGGTCGCGCCAGTCGAGGACTCCGTATTGTCAGAATTCCTCACGATTGAATCGCCAGATCGCCATAAAGCCGAGGACAAGGACCTCGATGCCTACTGCGATCAGTGGCACCACCCGATCGAACTCAGGTAGCTCTTGCATGGGGAAGGACGCCGCTGCCTCTCCTAGCAGCCACGGTGTTGCCATGACCAAGGAAAGCGGGAGCATCCCCTTGAAGAACTGGCCTACAAGTATGAGGGTGATGCCTATTCCTGCGACCGGCCCTCTTCCCTTGAAGAGGCATCCCAATGTCAGCGTGAGGGTCACATAGAAGAGGAGGACGAGACCCATAACCGCCATCCCGATTGCGAAACCCTCCAACTCGACGGGCTGGGGAATGAGGAATTTGGCAGTCACCAGGAAGACCACCGAGGGTATGACCACCGCAGTGGCGACAAACCCGGTGAAGTGCGCCATGAGCTTGCTGAGGACGAACGAAACCCGTGACACCGGCTTCGACATGACCCACGCCGCAGTCCCCAGCTCTCTCTCACCGACGATCGAGCCCTGAAGCGTGAGGACGATCCCGATTGGAATCGAGGTGGCCCCCACCAGGAAGAAGGTTTGGACGGCCTCGTGTGCAAGTGCGTCGGCCGTCATCCCTCGGCTGTCCAGCATGATGACGGTGGTGACACCGTTGAGCATGACCAGCCAGATGACAGTCTGAATCCACCACAGCTTGGTCGTCCACCACAGGATGATCTCCTTTCGGACCAGATTGTTGAGGCCGGTCCTCCATCCGGTCGCCCCGACGGGAACCAACTCGACTTGGGCGATGTCCGTGGCGCTCATTTGCTCTCCTGATGGTCGACCAATCGGAGGAAGACCTCCTCCAGGTTGTACTGCTTGCGGCCAAAGGCGGTGACGGTTATGCCGTCGACTTGGAGGATCGAGCGAAGTAGGAGGGTGTCGGCTGCTTCCTGATCGGAGACGGTCACGGTCAGCGACTGCGCCCCGTTGCTTTGCGTGGTGATCACTTCGGTCACCCAGGGATGACTTTGCAGCGTGGCGAGCCCGGCCTGGATATTTCCCCGTACGGTCAACTGATAGGTGCAGCCTCCGTCGAGGAGTTGGGAAGTGAGAGCGTCCGCCACCTTGCGACCATTGTCGAGAATCACCACCGAGTCGCTCACCCGTTGCACGTCGTCCAGGATGTGGGTGGAGTAGAAGATCGTGGTGTACTCCCGCAGTCGCTCCATCACCGTCAGAACGTCGCGACGCCCGATAGGATCGAGAGCCGCCGCCGGTTCGTCGAGGATCAGCAGATCCGGATAGTTCACCTGCGCTTGGGCAATGCCCAGCCTCTGCCGTTCTCCGCCGGAGAACCCTTTGGTGGGTCGGTCGGCCTTGTCGGAGAGGCCGACCAGGTCGAGCGTCTCCTCGACCCGGTCTTCGATCGCCCTTTTCGAGCCGCGGTAGAAGAAACGGGCAGTGAACTCCAGGGTCTCCCGCGCTGTCAAGTTGGTGTAGAACCGTGGCTCCTGGGCGAGATAGCCGATGCGGGCACGGACGGCCGTGCTGTCCTCGACGGCGTCCAGGCCAAAGACCGTCGCCTTCCCCGACGTGGGACGGCTCAGCCCGAGTAGCAGCTTGATGGCAGTGGTCTTACCTGCTCCGTTGGGTCCGAGGAACCCGACTATCGAGTGCTGAGGGACATTCATGTCGAGATCCTTGAGGGCCTCAATCGATCCGAAAGTCTTGGTGAGTCCGTTGGTGGTGATGACGCTCACCGGAGCGCCGTCTCGTTGGATTCGGTCTGCGGCGTCTTGGAGGACTTCGATGTTGTGAGCGATTGATGCGGAGCTGGCGTCCATGGGGCCTGATCTTGGGGGGCTTGGGCAATCCCGACATCGGGGATCGACCCTGATCCCGCACCCTTACTTTGGTCCGGACCCGCGATGGCCCGAGGTGTACCTTTCAGGCTCCTATGGGTCGGGCACGTGAACCACTTCTAGGCCGCCAGGCGGAGATGGAGACACTTCGCCGTGAGCTTTCCGAGGCACGCGAAGGCCGGTCGAGGTTCGTGATCATCACCGGTGAGGCAGGAATGGGCAAGACCCGGCTGCTCGAGGAGCTTGTGGCCATCGCAGGCGACGACGGCTTTCTGACGCTGCGGGGACGCGGCTCCGAATTCGACACCGAGCGTCCGTTCGGACTCTATGCCGACGCGCTCGACGCATACCTCGGCTCTCTGGACTCGCACGATCTTGAGCGTCTAAAAGCCGATCGGCTTGGTGCCCTTGCCGCCGTCTTCCCTTCTCTGCATCAACTCGACGAAGCTGTCGAATACCCGGCGACTGTCACCGAGCGTTTCCGTGCTTATCACGCAGTGCGCGAGCTCCTCGAACGGCTGACGGCCCGACAACCCCTCCTTCTTGCCCTCGACGACATGCATTGGGCGGACGGCGCCTCACTCGAGCTGACCTCCTACCTGCTCCGAAACCCCCCGCAGGGCGAGGTCCTCGTTGCCATGGCTCTGAGGTCGGGACAGGCCGGCACTGCCGTGGCCACTTCAATCGGGGGCGTCTATGGGACGCCCAGCGTGCAGACCCTCGAATTACAGCCTCTCGACGTCGACAGTGTCAAAGAGCTGGTGGTCGGAGCCGAGGACGTCGATGTCGAAGAGCTGCTGCGTGTCAGCGGGGGCAACCCTTTCTACGCCCTCCAGCTGGCCCGGTCCGGTCTCGAACATACCGCGGTCGAAGGGCGCGGCCTCGAGGTTCCCGCGCCGGTGGCTACTGCCATCGCGGTCGAGCTGGGCGTCCTGAGCCCTTTGGCGCTGAGCGTCGCCGAAGCGGCGGCGGTAGCCGGCGACCCATTCGACCTCGACCTCGCGGTGGCGGCGTCGGATCGTTCCGAAGACGAGGTCCTGGATGCGATCGACATCCTGTTGGCTCGGGATCTGGTGAGGGAGACCGACGTGCCCCGCAGATTCCAGTTTCGCCACCCCGTAGTGCACCGTGCCGTATACGCATCCTGTCCTCCCAGCGTCAAAGTCGCCAGCCACCGACGTGTTGTTGAGGCCCTTACCAGCAGGGGTGCCCCCCCGTCGGCGCTCGCCACCCACGTCGAGCAGTCGGCGCGTTACAGCGACATGGCATCGGTCACGGTGCTGCATCGCGCCGCCGAAGAAGCTGCGGCTAAGGCGCCCACGAGCTCGGTCCGCTGGCTGACGGCGGCCTTGCGGATACTCCCGGCCGACGCCCCCGTCGCCGACCGGACCACACTCCTCACTCAGCTCGCCGCCTCGCAGGCTGTCTTGGGCCGCTTCTCAGACGCACACGACACCCTCGAGGATTGTCTGGAGCTGACAGACCAAGCGGGGGAGGTGAGCGATGCGGAATCGGTCGTCCGTTGTGCCGAGATGGAGCAGCTTCTGGGACGTCACGCCGAATCGAGGGCCAGATTGGAGAGAGCCTATGAAGGGCTCAGAGACCGCGTGTCGAAGGCGGGCGTCTCTCTTCTCGTCGCGCTGACAGCTGCCAGCCTCTATCTCTCCGACCAGGATCGAATGCTCGAATGGGGGCGTCTCGCGGTCGAAGCGGCGACCGGTCTCGGTGATCCGGCGTTTCTGGGAGCCGCGTTGGCAGCCTATGCCATGGGGGCTGCTTTCGCCGGCCAGGAGAGCCTGGCGTTCGAGCAGCACGATAGGTGCGCCGGTCTGGTCGACGTCTTGTCTGACGAGATCATCGTCTCCAGACTGGACGCGCTCAGCAATCTGACCATGGCCGAGCTGTATCTCGATCGGCACGTGCTCGGATGCGTCCACGGCGAGCGCGCCCTCGAGCTGGCGCGTGCTTCCGGTCAAACCCATCTTCTACCCACTCTGACTCCGATCCTTGGGATGTCCCTGGCCATGACAGGCGAGATGAGGCGTTCTGCTGAGGTGCTCGACGACGCCATCGAGGCAGCCCGCCTCGTCGGAGATGCCCAGGGCCTTTGTATGAATCTGTTCAACAGGGAGCTAGCCGCAGTAATGGCTGGTGACATCGACACCGCGCTCGGTGTGGGAGTCGAGAGTCTCGAACTGGCTCGCACCGTGGACAACGGAGTGATCACAGCGTTTGCCGGCGCCATTCATGCTCAGGCGTTGCTTGAGTCCGGGGACGCCGATGCGGCACTCGCCCTCCTCCTCGACAGCGTGGGCGGTGAGGAGGTCCCGTTGCTCGCCGGGAGCTGGCGAGCCCATTTCCTGGAGTTGTTGACCAGATGCGGCCTCGCCGTCGGCGACCACGAAATTGCCGTGGCGGCCGCCGCCCGGCTCGGCAAGCAGGCTGATGAGCACGGCCTGGGATTGACGAATCTGATGGCTCATCGCGCCGAGGCTCACGTCGCCCTGAAGGAGGGGCGTGCGGAGGACGCCGTCGTAGCTGCCAGGGCTGCCGTGTCCACAGCGGAGCAGATCGAGGCCAGGACCCATGCGGCCGCTTCGCGGGCGTTGCTCGGTCAGGCGCTGGTCGCGGCCGGTGGCCGCGACCTCGCCATCGAGCAGCTCGAAGCAGTCGCGGACGAGTTCGAGGCATTGGGAGCCCTTCGCTATCGAGACCAGGCAGAAGCGGAGCTCCGACGTTTGGGTCACACGACGACCCATCGACGAACCACTCCGGGCAAGGACACTCTGGGAGTTGAATCGCTGACGGGCAGGGAACTCGAGGTGGCAGAGCTGGTGTTGGACCGACGCACCAACCGCGAGATCGCCGAAGAGCTGTTCTTGAGCACCAAGACCGTGGAGACCCACCTGCGCAACATCTTCAACAAGCTCGGTGTTTCGTCACGCGTAGAGGTGGCTCGGGCTCTCGTCAAAGCCGGCCAGACCACAGCTGGATAGGCCGAGAGGGCCGGGGCCCTCCCGATTCAGGGTGGCGAATCAGGGTGCCTCCCTGATGTAGGAGCGGGTGCGGGGATGCATATTCGCCCCGTGCCGTCGTTCATGCTCCACCATCGTCACCAGCCAGAGGAGTGCCCATCTGCATATGCGGCCTGGAAGGGGTTCGAGAGCTCACTTCGCGGCCAGCCGGCGCCGTCATCGTGCCGGCTCGGCGGCCATGAGATCTGGTGGGAGGTCGAGGCCGCGGACGAGGCAGACGCCATCGGTCACGTCCCCGGATTCGTCGCGGACCGAACCGTCGTCACCCGAGTGAACAGGATCGACATCCCATGATCAGAGAATTCACGAACCGCTACCCGCTGGCTGCCTTCATAGTCCTGGCCTGCGTCTTCTCGTGGTGGCTCGTCCCCATGACCGGGTACCCCCTGGGTTCAGGCCCCTTATTCGTCGCCCTCGTCGTGTTGGGTCTGACCCAGGGCCGGGACGGGTTGGTGGGCCTCGGGAAGCAGGCGGCCAGGTGGCGCGTGAGCTGGAAGTGGTACGCCGTTGCCGTGCTCCTCCCTGCGTTCGCCGCCGTGGTCGCGGCGCTCCTCACCGTCCAACTCGGAGCACCCTCGCCGTCCAGCGCCGAGCTAGCGGCATGGACCGAAGTCCCATTCACCTTCCTCCTCGTCCTAATGGTCCCGATGTTCGGCCCATGGGAAGAGCCCGGATTCCGCGGTTTCGCCCTCTCCGAGCTGATGCGGCGCAGATCGACGCTCGTCGCCGGCTTGACCGTGGGTGTGATCCATGTCTTCTGGCACCTGCCGCTGTTCTTCACTGACGGCATTCCCATGGCCGACGTGGTCTACATCCTCGGCGCCAGCGTCGTATTTGCTTGGGTGGTGACGGGGAGCGGGGGAAGCGTACTCATGGCGATGCTGATGCGCGCCAGCAGCAACGCCGTCTCCGGTGAGTACATCTCAACGATGTTCACTGGCAGCAATGCCGACACCCTGGGATGGATCAGGGCCGGGGATCTGGGTGGTGTTTGGTGCTGGGGTCGTCCCGGTGGCCGGCAGAGGCTTGAGGAGAGACCCGGTCGGCGGGCCATTGGCGGTGGAAACAGTACCGCCGCCAGTTCCCGCCCATCCGATCGACTAGCGGGACATACATGGAGGAGAGATGACATCGATAACACCTACCCCTAGCGTTGGAACCGAGACAGGTGAGCCTGCTCCGAGGCCGAGGCGCAGCTGGCTCTGGGCTGTACTCGCACTGGTTGTCGTCTTGGGTGCGCTGGCAGCCGCCGTATGGCTGTTGCCGGTCAGCACTGCGACTCAGAACGAGGCCTTCGACGACGACATCGGCCAACTAGTGATCGAGGTCACTGGCAGCGTCACTCTGGTCGCCGGCGACCACACCGAACTCACCATCGGCAAAGAGTGGGTGCTGGGGAGAGAACCGACCGTTGAGATGACAAACGAGGGCGGATTGGTTCGGGTCAACGGGCAGTGCTTTTGGCTCGCGATCCGGTGCGACACGAATGTCAGCGGCACCGTGGCTTCAGATGCTGTGATCGAGGTGAGGACATCAGCCGGCGCGGTCGAGGTGCGCGGGGCGACGAACGGCGTCGATCTGGAGACCTCAGCCGGCTCGGTGCAGGCCACCGATGTCACCGGCCCTGCCCGGCTAATCACATCGGCAGGCAACGTCGTCGGAACCATCACCGATGGGAACGTCGAAGCAGAGACTTCCGCAGGGCGGATCGACCTCACCGTTCTCGGCGATTTCTCCTCGGTTTCGGCCAGCACGAGTGCTGGCGATGTCGACCTCACCGTCACCGACGACGTGTACGACGTCGACGCCGACACATCGGCCGGCTCAGTGAGCATCGGGGTGAGAACCGACCCATCCGCGGCCCGGCAGATCTTCGCCGACTCGAGCGCCGGCTCCATCACGATCAAACCGGCGCCGTGAGCATGCAGACTCTCACGGCTTCCGCCTGCAAGAGCTCGCGACAGGCCACCTCAGGCGCTCTCATCTGCCTGCTCTCATTGGCGATTTGGGTTGGTGCCCCGCTCCGTGCCGCCGAGACCTCAGATGGGAACTCGAAGTCAATCGAAGGCGCTGTCACGGCGATTGAACATCAATTCGACGACATGCGAGTTGAGGAGGCCGCCTATGCGTTGGTCAGAGGTGATCAGCAGCTGGTAGCCGGACATGGAACCGCGTCACCTGACACGCCCTTTGTCATCGCATCGGTGAGCAAGTCCATCACCGCGCTGGCCATTCTCCAGCTTGTAGATAGTGGACTGGTCAGCCTCGACGCACCGGTCACTGATTACATCGACTGGTTTACCACAGCGGACTCAGAAGCGTCGATCACGGTCCGTCAACTGCTCAACCAGACGTCGGGGCTCTCGACCCTCGACGGTGTCAGAGACGCCTTCGCCCCCGAGGTTCCGCTCGAAGAGCGGGTGCACTCGATCGCCGACTACGGCCTGATCAGCGAGCCGGGAGCCGAGTTCCATTACAGCAACCTCAACTATGCGGTGCTCGGTTTGCTCATCGAGAAAGCGTCCGGGATGAGATACGGCGAGTTCATCCAAGACGAGATTTTCGATCCTCTGGGCATGGATCACAGCTACTCCGACTTCGCGGTTGCTCAGGCCAACGGCCTAGCGACAGGCACCATCACGGTCTGCGGGTTTCCCGTCTCCGTGAGCCAGACTGCGCATCCGGGTCTGGTGCCCGATGGCTATCTGATCTCGACGGCGTCGGACATGGCCCGCTACCTCCGGTTCCAGATGGGTGATGGGACTTTCGACGGCAGGCGGCTGCTTTCCCCCGAGTACATGGCCATCATGCACACACCAGCGGCTGCGAGTCCGGGTGGTCAGTACTTGGACCACTATGCCATGGGCTGGCGGACGGGAACCATCGATGGTCAATCTCTTGTCGCCCATGATGGGAACACCTTCGGGTTCCACGCCGATGTGGCCGTTCTTCCCGAACTCGACACCGCCGTCGTGGTCCTGGTCGCGCGCAGCGGCATAATGGTCAACCGCCTGGACATCGCAGCGGTCGAGGCCCTCACCGGCGGGACACCCTCCGTCGGTCGCTCGTTCACCGCTGCCTGGGTCGTACTCGATGTCGTCCTGGCTCTACTGGTCCTGACCTCGATCGTCTATGTGATGCGGAGGCATCGTCGTCGACGGAAGAATCCGCCGCGGATCCCACCGCGCTGGCCAGCGGTGCTGCAGGTCGTTGCCGGAGTGCTGATCGGAGCAGCCGTGGCGCTGCTCGCAGGCTCGGTGGCCGGGGGTCTGGATTTGGTCACGTTTCGTATCTTCTGGGGGCTGGCGCCAGATGTGCTGATCGTGGGTGTGGCGATTCCCCTTGTGCTGGTCGCCGCCGGGATCGCCACCTTCCAGGAGCGACGAACGACATCACAGTTGCCCACACCGGAAACCGAACCGGACACCGCAAAGCTCCCGATCGGCGGACCGCCGTCTGAGGCGAGCGTCGAGCATGTCTAAGACCATGTCGATCGATCTTTCAGAGGTACATCGTCATCGGAATCAGCTCCGCCTGCTCTGGCTGTTCGCCGCCACCACTTTGGTATCGAGTCTGACGTTCCTATTGGTTCCGCCGGGTCTCACCGGTCCGGTGATTGTCGTGTTCATTCCCACTTCGGTCGCGGTCGCCCTGATCAGAATCAAGGCCGGTCGAGGACAAGTCTCCAGGCTCCTCTTCACGCTTCGTGCGTGGCGGGTCAGCCTCATATGGGTTCTGATCAGCCTGGCGGATCAACCGGTCGGCGGCTGTGCTCCCGATGAACCCTGCTGAGCGCCGGTCGAAGCACCAGGCGGTGGCCTCCTGGTAAGCCGCGGCGAAGGCGGCCGCTCGTGGCCCGTCTTCCGACAACCAACGTCCGGTCGCCGCCGCCCATGCCCCCACGTAGGGATCGGCGACCTCCCGAACGCTCCCAGGATGCGGTAGCTGGAGTTGGCCGCGCGTCTCGAAGCCGCCGCTCAGCAGAGTGGCGTCGGAGCCGGCATCACCGGAGAGGAGACGTTGGAATCGTTGCGACACTCCACCCACTGGCACCACGTCGTAGTCCTCGCTTCAGGCCGGCGCGTACGAGGATCGCATAAAGGACGTAGGCGAAGCGGGAGTCTGGAGCGTCCACCGCCACGGCCTTCAAAGTCCTCGCCGACCGGACCCGGGGCGGGCGACCAGTACCAGGTTCAGGCCGTAGTCCATCCCCAGGAAACCCTGTACGTCGATTCGGTCCCCGAGGGCGTGCCCGTGTTGTGCCGGTAGTGGGCCACGTTGTCGGGAGAGGTCTGGACGACGTCGTAGCGTCCGTCCAGCAGGTACTCAAACTGCTGGGTGGGAGGACCGAACCCGTTCCTCCTGCACCTCCACGCCGTGCCGACGGTAGAAGCCGTGCCGCTGCGCCGCCATTAGAGGCAAAGTCCGATAGAAATTGCTGTTCATCGCCTCATTCTCCTCGCGGTGGCCGCCTCCCACTCGGTAGCCTTTCCTGCCCGCGAGGATCCTGGAGGAGCGATGAGAATCATCGACCTGACCGTGCCGATCGGAACCGACACCTACAGTCCACCGTCGGTAAACCAGCCGATCGGAATCAAGGAGTATTACAAGGAGCCCGGCTTCTGGATGGTGTCGGAGATCACGATGATGCTGCATTCCGGCTCCCATGTCGACTTCACCAAGCACTATGTCGAGGACGGGGAGACGGCCGAGAACGTGCCGCTCGACCGGACCTGCGGAGAGGCGGTGATCATCGACCTGACGCCGATCGAGCCGGACCACGACATCTCTCCCGCCGATCTCGAGGCGGCTGCGCACGAGATCCGACCGGGCGACGTAGTGCTGGTGAAGACGGGTTGGTCCGATGTCGCGTGGGGAGACTTCCCCCGCTATTACGTCGGCTCTCCCTCTTGCTCACCGGAGGCGGCGAAATGGCTGGTCGACACCGGCGCCAAGGCGATCGGATTCGACTGCTTCCCGGAGCGGGCCGCCAAGAAGCAGAGCTACCTGCCGAGCGAGTTCGTCGTCCATGAGACCATCGGCGACTCCGGTGCGATCCTCATGCAGACGATGACCAACCTGGCCGAGTTGCCCACCGACCAACGCTTCCTGTTCTTCGCTGCGTTCCTGAAGGTGACAGGCGGAGAAGGGGCGCCGGCTCGCTACTTCGCCCTCCTCGACTGACTCACGCGGCGTCGCTCCACCAATTTCGGGTCCCAGACAGCGGAAAGCGCTGTGGGCAACCCAGGATCGGGTACGTCTTGTTTTCATCGAATCGGCCCGGCAGCCCGGCCGCTACTCAGCGGCCCGGCTCCGATCAGACCTCCACGTCGCAGGGCTGGGCGGCGTCACCCAGCCCGAGCATCTCCACTAGCTTCCCGAACCGGTCCGCCAACGCCATGAACGTCCCCAACTCGATAAGTCCTCGTCGCTGAAATGCTGTCTCCAACCACCGGATGCACTAGGTGTGGAAAAAGAAGGTCGTTCAGTTCAGAGAGTATCCAAGCCCCTGCCTGGATAGCTCCATCGCCTGACCATCCCCAAGAGCACCGACATGGCGCTGTCAGCCAGGCGGAGCTCGACGCGGCCGCCTACTCGCTCAACCCGAGGCCTCGACAAACCCTCAGATGGATGACACCATCACAAGAGCTCGCCGAAGCGTTGCGATGATCCCCTGAGACCGCAGGCAAACCGATGGCCGGATCTGCTGCAGCGAACCCGGGCCTGACTGCGGTTCCCGAACGGGACCAGATCCTGACGACAAAGGTCAGGATACCGCGTGTCCGTCCCGGCTATCTCAACCGATCACGCCTCATCCATGCATTGGATGAGGCGATGGGCCGCGAGCTCACCCTCTTGTGTACCCCGGCCGGGTTCGGCAAGACGACGCTTCTCGCCGACTGGGCCAGAGGCACCGGCCTCGGTGTCGACAGGTCCCTTGTGAGGTAGCCGACCGTTAGCTCGAGCACCGCATAGTCATCGCTCACGGTGAGCGGACGGCGCGGTGACTGGAGGCGAAGGTAGCTGAGTGCCTTTCACCGGTCCGGACCCTCTGCCGCCCTTCACCCGAGCGCGGGCCGTCGGTAGCCTCGGCGGATGGCCTTCGTCGACCCCACCGTCCCGATCAGAAGGGACACCTACAGCCCGCCATCGGTGAACCGGCCGATCGCGATCACCGAGTAGCAAGGAACCGGGATTCTGGATGGTCACCGAGATCACGATGATGCTCCACTCCGGCTCCCACGTGGACTTCACCAAGCATTACTCCGAGGACGGAGAAACGGCGGAGCAGGAGCCCCTCCATCGCACCTGCGGTGAGGCGGTGAACATTGACCCAACCCCGGTGGATCCCGACCACGACATCACCGCTGACGACCTAGCTGCCGCCGCCCCGGAGATCCGGGCGGGGGAAGTGGTCCCGGTCCGCACGGGATGGTCGGACCAAGGCCTGGGCGCGACTTGCCCCGCTACTACGTAGAATCGCCGGCCTGCACCCCGGACGCGGCCCGCTGGCTGGTCGACACCGGGGCCAAGTCGATCGGGTTCGACCGCTTCCCGGAGAGGGCGGCCAAGAAGCAGAGCTACCTGCCCTACGAGTTCGTCGTCCACCTGTCGCAGGCGACGCTGAGGCCATCCTCATGCAGTCGCTGACCAACCTGGGTGCCGTGCCCACCGACCGGCGCTTTCCATTCAACGGCTCCTTCCTCAAAGTGGCTTGGGGGCGAAGGCGCCCCAGCGCGCTCCTTCGCCATCCTTGACTGAACTGCCCAGGCCAAGGGCGCCGGCGGACAAGGGGGCTTTCGGCCCTATTCCCCTTCCGGAACGGCCATATCTTCTGCGGTAAGGATGCAGAGGAGGAGACCGTGACGATCACGATGGAGGGTCGGGACCTGTCCATGGAGCAGCGTCTCATGGTGCAGACCTGCCGGGATTACGTCGCAGGGGTGGTCCGGCCGTTCATCCGCAGCCACCGCGAGCAGGAGTGGGTGTGGGACCCTGACGCCCGCCTCCCCGCCTCCGTCCTTGAGGAGGCCGACGCCGCCGGGCTGCGCTCCCTTGGCGTGCCCGAGGATTACGGGGGAGTGGACCTCGAGCCGGGAACCGAGGCGCAGACCTTCGCCCTCATCGCCACCGAGCTGGCCAGGGGCGACGTCGGCCTCGCCGACAAGCTGGCCCAGAACTGGAAGATTTCGGTGCTGTTGCGCAACCTGGCCCCCAAGCACCTCCAAGACGTCTGGTTCCCCCGCTACATGGCCGACCCTTCGTTCCTGATGGCCCACTGCCTCACCGAGCCCAAAGGTGCCTCCGACCGGTGGCTCCCCTACAACGTGCCCGAGGCGAACATGGACACCAAGGCGGTCGAGACCGACGGCCAGTGGGTGATCAACGGACGCAAGCAGTTCATCTCCAACGGCTACGACGCCTCCCTGTACGTGGTGTACGCCAACACCAACCCGGCGGTGGGGATGCTGCAGGGGACCAGCAGCTTCCTCGTCCCCCGGGACACCAGCGGACTGAAGGTGACCCGATGCAACGAGACCATCGGCGGGCGGTACATGAACAACGGGGAGATCGAGTTCACAGATTGCGGGGTACCTGCCGACCACCTCCTGGCCCTGGACGACGCCTTGGGCAAGGCCGGCGTCTACTTCCAGCCGGGAAAGATCCTGCAGGGAGCGAAGAACCTGGGGATCGGCCTGGCAGCATTCGAGGAGACGGCCCAGTACGTGCAGGACCGGGTGCAGGGGGGCCGTCCCCTCGTCCAGCATCAGGCGGTGGCTCTGCGCCTCGCCCAGATGTCGATCAAGCTGGACGCGGTGAGCGCCCTAGTCCGGCAGGCGGCCCGTGCCGTCGACGAGGGCTGGCCCGAGGCCAACCGGCTGTGCAACGAGGTCAAGGTGTTCACCTCTCAAGAGGTCTTCGAGGTATGCACCAACGCCATGGAGCTGCACGGAGGGAGCGGATCGATGATCGAGACCGGTATCGAGAAGTACCTGCGAGACGCCTCAGTGTTCCTCCACATGGATGCCACCGTCGACATCTCCTGCTTCAAGATCGTCAAGGAGCTCTTCCCGGAGACGGCAGGCACCTATGCCGGCTGACCCGTCGGAGTCGTTTCCGTGACGGAAGGGGGTCTCAAGACCTCTCCGTATGGTCAGCAGTTCTGAGCAGATAACAACCGTCCTGTTTGTCAAACCATGGTGTGGGCGCGTGCCAGTGAACGTCTTGGAGGGTGACGTTTTCGATGGTCTGTTCGTGTCGCCGGGGCGAGGGCTGCCGGGTGTGGGGAGTCGCCTTCGACGCTCGTTGACGTATGGCGTGCTCAACCAGGGTTGGCGCTGACAACTACGTCCGCGTTCGGTGTGGGCGGCCGGACCCAGCGTCTCCATACGTATCCGGGCCTTCCCTCTCACCCCTGTGAGCATTCTCGTGCGTTCGGGATTCATCCGGTCCAGGACCATGCCGCCACCCCACCAGAGCACCAGTTACAGAACACTGCATGACACCCAGAGACTGTGCCCGGCGACCCCGAATTGGCTGATGATGACTGGAGCGAGGGCGGTGACGACCACCAGGATCCCAAACCAGACGATGAAGCGGATCATCACCACCTCATAGTCTTCCCGCGTCCTCTCACTCCGAATGCTGATCAGGGCTCCGAAGCCGACGAAGACACCCGCGATCTCAGCGAGATGAACGAAGAGCTCGGTGTCCACCGTGTTCTTCACTTTCGTTTCTGAGTAGTGAAGGCCGACAGGGTCGGAGGATCATTCCTATCGTCGATCAGGCTGTCCATGACATCCTCCCCACTCTTGGTTGCCGACCTGGTGCGATCAGCCTGGGGACGGGTTTTGACTGTCTAGGGGAGGATGGCGTTGAGGAAACGTTCGGCATAGACCTCGCCGAACACGGTCACTACGAACATGATGGTGGGGATCATCAGTCCCAACGCGGTGTGCATTACGGTGCGGGTGGTGGTGGGAGTGGTGGGAGCATCCCGAATCCTGTCGTGGAGGTCCATCAGACCCCGCAGCTGCTCCGACTCCAGGGGTGAAAGGTCGGTGTAGCTCGGTCCGAACCCGTCGATACGGTCTTGCAGCCCTTGCAGTCGCTGATCGCGGACCCGTTTGACGATCTTCTGGATGCTGGCGCGGGTGCCGAGGGCCTCGCCGATGGTGGTGAGGTAGCCGATCACGATGAACCCGGCTGCGACGGGCAGCACAAGCGGTGAGTCCCATCCCACGAGAACCAGGGCCAAAACCGCATAGAGGGTGATCCACATTCCGGTTGCGAAGCCGAGAGAGGTGACCGTCCGCATCTCTTTCTGGACTTCGGGTGAGTCGGCCGGGCTCGGCCAGAACAGGTGGTGGTCGTATCTGGCCTGGCGGGCTCGGAACGCCCACTCCAAGAGCCCTGACCCGATGGCTACTGCTCCGAAATCGTAGAGCACGAATCCCAGCAGGACGATGCTGCCTGCGGGAAGCTCGGCGAGGGCGGTGGGTGTGTACCACCAGAAGGTCAGCAGCATGATGGCCGCCACAGCCACACCCATTGCGGCGCTCGCCGATAGCCGGTACCACCGTCGGCTGAAGTCGGCCAGATCCTCCAGGTCCGATTCGTGGACGATGGTGGGGAGGAGCGCCATGTAATCCTTCATCACCCTCTCTACTCGCGGGCCCGGAGGTATGTCGAGCGGCGGCATCCTCATCGGCTGTGTGGCGTCGTACAGTCCGAGGAAAACGAGGATCGGCACCCATCGACCCCATGGAATTCCAGCCCATTCTCCTATCAGAGCGGTGGCGAGAAGCGCCACAGCAAGCCTGATGCCGACACCCACAAGCCCCGAAAGGACTGCTGCACCCACGGTCAGCGGTGCCAGCCCAAGTCGCCGCCGGATCAGGTCCTCCGTACGGGAGAAGGGGATAGGGATGTCTGAGCCATACCGTCTGCGGATGTCGTCGACGCAAGCGTCGAACGCCTCGGTGTGCTCACCGGGTTCTCCGAAGTGAGACCCAACAGACAGCGGCCGATCTGTCTGAGACGATGTTGGAGTTTCTACAAGTTTGTCGTCCAACATGGTGTCAGTCATCTGGGTCCCTTCGATGGCTGTTACCTACTGTCAAGCCATCCCAATCCATTCGTTACTCGGAGTCGCAGCACCCAGCCAGAGGAATAGGACCCTTTATGGGCTCCCGGCCTTCAGGGAAGGATGGCGTCTAGGAACCGTTCGGCGTAGACCTCGCCGAATACGGTCACCACGAAGATGAAGGTGGGGATGACCAGTCCCGCCGCCGTGTGCAGGAGGGTGTGGGTGGTGGTGGGAAATGTGGGGGCATCCCGGATCAAGTTGTGGAGATCGATGAGACCCCGAAGCCGCTCCGACTCCTGGGGTGACAGGTCGGCAAAGCGCGGTCCGAAAGTGTCGATCCGCTGTTGCAGCACTGCCAGCCGCTGGTCACGGATCCGCTCGACGATCTTTCGGAGACTGCGTCGGTTGCTCAGGGCCAACCCGAAAGTGGTGAGGTATCCGATCGCGATGAACCCCACTGCCAGCGGTAGCACCAGCGGCGAGTCCCACGACACCAGGACCACCGTCAGCACGAGGAAGATAGTTATCCATCCCCCCGCCCCGAACCCTTGGCCGGTCGTCCGTCCCATCGATTTCCGGACTTCGGGCGAGTCTGCCGGACTCGGCCAGAACAGGTGGTGGTCGTATTTGGCTTCGCGGGCCATGGTCGCCCAGTTCGCGAGGCTCCCCCCATAGACGATGAATGTCCCGAAGTCGAAGAGGAGCAAAGCCAACAGGACGATGCTCCCGGCCGGGAGCTCGCTAATGGCGGTTGGGGCGAAGAGGACGGATGCCAATACCATGGTCGCCGCTACGGCCACACCCGCTACCGCGGTGACCGAGAGCCTTGCCAGGCGCCGGGAGAAGTCGGCCAGATCTTGCAGGTCGGATTCCCGGACGATGGTGGGGACCAGTGCCGTCCAGTCCTCCACGACTCTGTTGACGGACGGCAGCGGCCGGGCCATCAGGATTACCCAGCTATCGAAGAGAACGTAAAACATGAGGATCGCCGCCCACCGGCCCCAGGGAATCCCAGCCCACTGACCGAAGAGGGCGGTGGCGAGAAGCGCAAACCCCAGCCTGATTCCGGAGCCCGTCAGCCCCGCCAGCACCGATACCCCCACGCTTATCGGTGGTCCCCCGAGCCGACGCCGAATCAGATCCGCCAGACGCGGATAGAGGGCAGCAATGTCCGAGCCGTACAGTCTGCGGATCTCCTGCACGAGAGCGTCGAACGCCTCGGTGCGCCCAATGGGACTCTGCTGACACCCGGCGGTGGCCGGTGGAAGCTCAACCTCAACGAGGCAGCAAACATTCGATTACGTATACAGGGGCGGGTGGTCGAGGCGAGGCCGGAGTTGGTTGCCGACATCGAGGAGGTCGCCCGACCGCTAGCCGTGATGGTCGCGGTCAATCCCGGTATCAAGGCTTTCACTGGCTCCAGCTCGCGCCCGGATGGGCAAATCGACCGCGCAAGACTGGAGCAGGCAGTCAGGTTCGGATTTCGGGTTGTCCGCTGGCATTTGAACGACATGGATGGCCCGGGGGACCACGTATGACCGCGACTTCTGTCGCTACGGAGTCGGACCCCAAGTTCTCCGGCGTCCGGCTCGCCGTCGCCGTCGCTGGATGGATAGCATTTTCTGTAGCCGCCGGCTTCGCAACTGGGGCGCTCGCCAACATGATTGTCCCAGAGTGGGCGTCTGATCCCGACCACCTCGCGACCGTCATCGTTGTCGAGGTCTACGCCATCTTGGTGGCATTGATGCTCCTGGTCGTAGGTGGCGGCAAACGGACCAGATCCGCATTGGCACTATTACCCAGTCCGCCACGAGATATCGCGATGGCTCTTGTCGCGTTGGTGGCTGCATACAGCGTTTCGGCGATCGGATACGCCATCCTCCATGCCTTCGTCTCCCCAGACCCCTCTGTTCTCGACATCATGCTGGGTGTGGGCTCGGACGGAGGGAGGCTTGCGAATGCGGGCCCGTGGTCCACAGGTCTGATCATTGCCCGGATCTCGATCCTGGTCCCAATCGGTGAGGAGCTCCTGTTTCGCGGCGCCCTATTCGGATGGCTTCGGCTACGGCTGTCGGCTCGGGTCACCATTTCGATCACCGCCGTTCTCTTTGCAGTGATCCACCAGTTCCTCATCGTTCTTCCACTGGCGTTTCTATGGGGAGCTGCCATCGGGTGGGTCCGGGAGCGCACCGGCTCGGTGGTTCCGGGGATTGTGGCCCACAGTGTCAACGGGCTTTGCTTGCTAGCTCTGTCATTTGCGGTCACTGGATGGACAGCTGAGCTGCCGTTCTGAGTGCTGTGTCTCTGGCGAACCCATCGCCTGAGATCCAACTGTCGTGGTTGGGGATGATGGCCTAAGAGTTTGAGGCCTTTTGTCCGTTGCGGAATGGGCGCGCTTGAGAAATGATTGACTCAAGAGCCTCACGAGGAGGCGGGTTGAAAGGTAAGTGCGATGTGGCGGATCTTGTTCATCGCTTTTCTGATAGCTCACGGCGGTGTCCATCTGGCGATGTGGCTCAGCCCTATCGATCCGGATGCTGCGTTCAACGTCAACCGCTCCTGGCTGGTCGGGGACCAGCGAGGTCTGGCTGTCGCGCTCGCGGTCGTCGCGGCTGTGCTTCTGGTTGTGGGCGGTGTCGGCCTGTGGGTGGGGGGCTCGTGGTGGCGCTTGATTGCAGTTGCGGGTCTTTCTGTCTCGTTCCTGCTCATGGTCCTGTACTTCCACCCGTGGTTCATCCCCATCCAGGTGATCAACGCCGCCCTGATCGTGGCCCTGCTGTGGCTGGACTGGCCGACCGAGGCAATGGTCGGTGCCTGAGCGGAGAGGAGGGCGTCATGGAAGCGATACGGCCAACGGGCAGTGTGGATTCCGATCGGATCGGCATGCACGTTCGGGAATCGGGGACTCCTGGTTCCCCTGCGTTGGTGTTCTTGCATGGGGTGGGCAACAGCGGGGCGATGTGGGGAGAGCACATGGCAAAGCTGGTTGGATTCCACTGCCTCGCACCGGATCTGCCGGGATTCGGGTCGAGTAACAAGCAGCCGTGGACATCCCGCATCGACATCACGGACCGGGTCGCCGAGCTGATCCGGAGGGTTCCGGAACGCCGAGCGCACGTGGTCGGCCTATCCCTGGGCGGGTCCATAGCTCACACCCTGCTGGCGCGTCATCCCGACCTCGTGAACCGGGTCGTGATAGATGGTTGCGGGGTTCTCCCCTGGTGGGGGACGCCGCTGATCAAGGCAGGGGTGGCAGCGGTCTCCCCGTTCCTTCACACCAAGGCTGTGATTGGTGTCGTGGGCAACGCCTTTGGTTTTGACGAAGATGCCCGGGCTGACATGCGGGCGGCCTCGCCTCGAGCGTTCCGTAAGGGCTTTGCCGACGCCAACGACACCCGAATATCGCTGGCCGGGATCAGCGCGGTCTGTCCCACGCTGCTGGTGGCGGGGGAAGCTGAGACCAAGCCGCCGGTACGGGCCTCCAACGCGGCACTGGCAGAGCTGATGCCCAACGCACAGGCGCGGTACGTGGCGGGCCACGGCCACGGCTGGCTGGGCAAGGCGCCTGAACTCCATATACGGACCGTGGACGCTTGGATCAACGAGCTTGAGCTCCCATCTGAGCTGCTGACCGAGACCACCTCATGGGATCGCTCATCGGTACGCCGGCTCATTGACTCTGAGACGTCTGACGGGTGATCTGGGAGGCATGATGGGTCACGACACAACCAAGGACCATGGCTCGGGGATGGACATGGATCGGGGCACGGACCGGGCTCACGCCGCTGATGAGGCTAGACCGTCATCGCCAGCTCCGAGCTTCCGACTCTCGCGCTTGTCTGTTGGTCGTGTTGCCGTTCTGGATCTGGTGCGGTTCGCCTCCCGACAGCCAACGATGCACGGTCTGCTGGAAGTCGATGTCACGTCGGTGCGCAACCGCCTGGCCTCTAGTGTCGAGAAGCCAACGCTCACGGCGTTCGTGGTGGCCACCCTGGTGAAGGCGGTGGCGGCATGTCCTGAGGTGAACGCCAGGAGGGCTGGCCGCACCATCATTTCCTTTGAAAAGGTGGATGTTGTGGTGACCGTGGAGCGAGAGGTGGACGGGGCGGTAGCGCCAGTCCCCATGGTTGTTGTGGACGCCGCTCACAAGGATGTGGTGCAGATCACATCGGAGCTACGGGAGGCCAAGGCGAGGCCGCTCGACGGTCTGGCCAGGCAGTCTCTACTCGGGAGGCTTCCGTCGCTGGTTCGTCGCTTGACGGCGATCATGGCGCGCCGGATCCCGAAGGCGGCGGCGAGATTCGGTCCTCCCATCGGAGTGAGCTCCCTGGGCATGTTCGGCTCGGGCTGGGGCATCCCTCTCTCGCCGATGACCCTCATGGTCACGGTGGGAGGCACCGTCACCCGCCCGGTCCTGTCAGGCGGGCAGATCGAGAACCACCACTTCCTCCCCTTGACCTTGAGCTTCGACCACAGTGTCATCGATGGGGCGCCCGCGGCAAGGTTCGCAACCCGCTTCCGCCACCTGATGGAGACCGCATCAGTTCTCGACGAGGTCAGATGATACGCCGCAGCTACTTAGCCGACACTCGCCGCGCCCAAGACCGAGTCTCCAAAGTGGTCACCTCGACTCTCAAAACAGACTGGGGGGAGGTCGAATACGTCGACGAGGGCGAGGGTATCTCGGTGCTGTTGAGTCACGGGATCTTCGGCGGTCACGACAACGCCGTCGAGATTGTGGAGACCTACGTCGGCCCAGGATTCCGGACGATCGGTCCTTCCCGCTTCGGCTACTTCGGCTCGACTCTCCCAGATGGAACAGCTCCTGCTCATCAGGCGGATGCCTACCTCGAGCTCCTCGACCGACTGGAACTGGAGAGGGTCTTCGTGCTGGGTTTCTCGGCGGGCGCCCCCTCCGCCATCCAGATGGCGCTACGCCATCCCCACCGGCTTCATGGTTTGATCCTCGCCTCGGCGTACCTGCCCGGTATGGCGCGCCCTTTGCCTTCTGCTCTTCGTCCACTCATGTCGGGCGCGTTGCGGTGGGGGTTCGGGTGGTGGCTCCTGAAACGGTGGGCCCCGGAACGGCTGGCAAGAATTATGGGTGTCCCCAAAGGTTGGCCCAACACGTCTGACGAACGTCTCGACTCGATACGAGATTCACTCTTTCCCACACAGCCCAAGCGACTCGGCGTGGTCTTCGACGCAATAGTGTCCGAACCCGCCTCGAATCTGTTCCCCCTCGAAGAGATCTCCGTTCCTACCTTGCTAGTGCATGCGGCGGACGACCGTCTCGCCCCCTACGAGCATGTACCCGGAACTGCAGCCCGGATCCCCCGAGCGGCGCTCGTCACGGTCGACACTGGCGGCCACCTCTTCCTCGAACACCAGGCCCAGGTTCGAGAACTGATCGCATCGTTCATCGAGACCACTGCCTCGCAGTGACGGCTGATGCGGTACCTCGATCAGTTCAGTTATCGGACCGACTGACACCGAACCGTTACGTCTTCGGTTGTTCTCTATCTCCAGGGCCTTGGGAACACCAGCAGGGTCCAACCCGCGAGGCTGACGATTAGTGCCACCCGCAGAATCAGAGCCCATGATGTCTCCCAGATCCACAGTCCGATCATCACCGGCAGGAAGAGAAGCCACACCAATCCTTGCACCAGCCATGGCAGGTCGCGAACCCACTGCCATGCGGCATCGAGACTTCCCTGGCTCCACACCAGTGCGATCCCAAAGGCGACCCAAATGAGGGCGAAGACGACGAACAGGATGCCCTTGTCGGCGAGGAACCCGACACTTTCACCTAGACCGGTCGCCACTTTCTCGATTACTTGTTCCACTCGGCTCTTCTCCCTTATTGTCTGTTCCGACTCCTTTGGTATGTGCAGTTCTGGATTTGTGGTGTCCATCCCGTTTCCTTTCGGTGACTCCTCCTTTGGTCGCGATCGTGCAGCCGAGGTCTTCGGTTTCCCAGGGTCCAATGTTCTGTCGACTTGGTGACGAAGGTCCCTATTCGTGTCGTGATCGCACCGGCAGTCTCTGGGTCAACCAGCAGGCTCAGCCTGAACGCGACTGGATGGAGGAAGTAGATGTCAACAGTCAAGGAGGCGGCGTCGGAGTTCCTGGCCAACAAACGGATAGCCGTAACCGGGGTATCCAGAAACCCGCAGGGGCATGGGAGCAATGTCGTATACCAGCGGCTTCGTGACCGTGGCTATGAGGTCTTCGCCGTCAACCCCAACGCCGACCAGGTGGAGGGGGACCCCTCCTATGAGGATTTGAAGTCGATCCCGGGTGGTGTCGATGCGGTGGTGATCGGGACCAGACCCGAGATCGCCGAGGCGACCATGCGGGAGTGCGCCGACCTGGGTATCAGACATGTGTGGATGCATCGTTCCTTCGGTGAGGGGAGTGTCTCTGACTCGGCCACTGAATACGGTCGTGGCCACGGCATCTCCGTCATCGATGGGGGTTGTCCCTGCAT
Source organism: Acidimicrobiia bacterium (assembly GCA_036374335.1). Classification (GTDB taxonomy): domain Bacteria; phylum Actinomycetota; class Acidimicrobiia; order Spongiisociales; family ZC4RG35; genus JANQRA01. The sequence goes on along the minus strand of DASUUC010000120.1, from coordinate 2,298 downwards.
GTTCGATCCCACTGCAGACCCAGGACACAAGGCGATGCGTTTCGTGTTCACGCTTACGGGCAAGGTCCCCCGAGAGGTGTGACCGATCAGAGCGGAAGAGATGGCTGAAACAGAGGTTTGGGTTTGCGTTTTCTGTACTTCTACCTCATGAAGGACGCGCCCGATGCGGTCCGCGCCGCGGCTCCTGACCACGCCGCCTACTGGCATGAACTCGGATTGGATCATTACCTGGGCGGACCTTTCGCCGATCGTTCGGGTGGACTGATCACCTTCGACGTCGAGTCCGTCGGCGAGGCGGAGCGTCTGGTGGCCGGTGATCCGTTCCCTCAGCGAGAAGTCATCGAACGGTCCTGGCTGAAGGAGTGGAACGTCGACTGAATGCCGACTGACAGGCTGTCGGTCCACGGCGAAGGACGATGGGTCCTAGCCTTCCGGATCTAGATCGGCGAGGAAGGCCATCAACCTCTCGGTATCGGCTGCGGTCCAGTCCTCCGGGCGCGTCATAGCGATCCAGGCTCGAGCGTTGGCCTGGTTGGTGTATAGATGCCCATAGCCTTCCGGGATGGAGCCAGCGGCGGGGAGTCCATCATCACCTGCCATCCGGGGATCAGACGGGCGTAGTGGAACTCGTCGCTGATCTCGACGCCGCTGGCAGGTGGTCATGGTGTCGTGGCCTCTGGGGACGCCGCAGGTGACGACTGTTCGAGGACATCGCTCATGACCTCTGCGAAATCCCCAGGGCGGTCGAAGTTGGGCCTGTGCCCTGATCCCTCGAAGACGAACACTTCTTTCGATGGCGCGTCGAGCATGGCAAACCACTCTTCGGCGAGCACCGCCCGTCCTCGGGCTTCGTGCTCTCCCTGAACCATGTAGAAGGGGACCTCGAGGCGGGTCAGGTCCTGGCGGAAGTCGAGATTCTGCAGCTGTGGATATTGGGTGGCGGCGACGTCGAGGAAACCTCGGAGGGCGTTTATCCGGTCCATCCAGGTGTATTCGGGGACGAAGAGGATGGCCGGCATCTCATTGTTCGAATCGAACTCGGGGTAGGGGTTCCAGTCGTGCTCATTGGCGATCGCAGACTCGTACAACCGGATGTCGTCGTAGGGTGGGGGTCCGATCTGGCGGAGGGTGTCGGCAAGGGTGGTGTTGCCGGTTTGTTCCGCCCAGGTCAGGGTGTCTTCCCAGAACATGATGTCGGTTTCCCGCTGGCTGACCATCTGACCCACGCCGACGAAGGCGTGGTAGAGCTCGGGATGCAGTTGGACGGCGAGCCCACCGATCGTGGTGCCCCCGGATTGGCCGACTAGATAGATCTTCTCCTCGCCGAATCGGTCCCTGAGATAGTTGGTCACCTCGATAGTGTCGGCCACCTCCTGATCGACGGTGAAGCTGTCGGTGGGATCCAGCGCTGAATACGACTTGCCGGATCCTCTTCGATCCCAGGTGACCACTACGAAATTCTGTTCCAGAGTTGTGTCGCGGCGCATTGCGCCGAGATCGGTGCCCCCGGGTAGGCCGGCGAGATAGAGCAGCACCGGGTTGTCGACGCTCCTGCCTCGGATCATCATCGTCAGGTCGTGTCCACCAATCGAGACCGTGGTCAACTCGGCCACGCTGTCATCGAGGGACTGGCCGTCGGGGCCAAGGATCGGGGCGGTCGAGGCCGGGATGGCGATGAAGAATGCAGCCGCGGCCAGTGCAACGGTGGTCAGCCCACTGAGCACCCACCCAGTGATCCCCATGGTTCCCGCGGCTTCGTTCCCAAAACGGCCTGCCAACGCGACCCCCAAGCCGGCGCCGAGGATCATCGGCAGCAACACAAGGATTCCATGGACGACGCGACCCAGGACGAAGGCGACAATCCCGTAGAAGGAGCCGAGGTTGATTGCGTCGACCGTTGGCCCCACAACCCCGATGCGGGCGACCTCGAAGACAATCACGAACACCCCGGGAGCGACCAGCAGACTCCAACGGTTGCCCGTCACCAACCCAGCGCCGATACCAATCGCCAAGGCAATCGCCATCGACACCAACGCTTCAGCTGTGGTCGTCGGGCCACGGGGAGTCAGCCAGGCGCTGACCAATCCGAAACCGACGACCAACGTAGCGGCAACGACAAGTCCGACACGCCAGTTCGACCACAATCGGCCAAAAACTGCCCTTCCCGTCGTTCTCCCTTCGTCTGCGGGGCGGATGCTCTGATTCGGGGTTCCGCGGGCATTCTCTAGTTGCCTGACGTCCATCACGATCCTCCAGTTCGTTCAGTAGGGGCTATCACTCCATGGTCACCACCGGGCC
>DASUUC010000119.1:0-7372 GCA_036374335.1 Acidimicrobiia bacterium | reverse complement strand
AGCGCATATTGCCGGTTATGGAGCGGGGTTCTCTTCCCTCGACTACGTTGTGCGGATAGAGGTGTGAGGCGTGTCTGATATCCCGTGGGCTGCTGTGGTGCCCGTCTTTGTCCTGTTGCTTGTGTTCGTGATCTACTGCTGGGTGGACATCAGCCGCAACCAGGTCCGATATCTACCTAAGTGGGTGTGGGCGATCATTTGCGGGGTCTCCATCCCGTTGGGCGGCATCGTCTATCTGCTCATCGGACGAGACCAGGGTGATTCTCAGGCCTGATGATCCAGACACACGGCCTCGTCAAACGCTATGGAGCCACGACCGCCCTCGATGGCGTTGACCTTCGCGTTCCTGCTGGTTCGGTGTACGGGCTGGTTGGACCGAACGGTGCAGGCAAGACCACCCTGCTCGGGATTCTGGCTGGGCTGCGAACTCAGTCGGCGGGTAGTTTGCAGATCGGGGTCGACCGGTCGCAGATTGCAGTCCTTCCGGACACGCCGCAGTTTGATTCCTGGCTAACGGGCCGTGAGGTCGTTGACTTGGCGCGGGTGCTCACCGACGAGTCGGTGCCGAGCGACCGTGTCGACGAGGTGCTCGCTGTGGCGGGCCTCGCTGATGACGCCCATCGCAGGGTCGGTGGCTTCTCCCGTGGGATGTTACAGCGACTCGGTGTTGCGGCCACTGTGGTCGCTCAGCCGCGCCTGCTAATTCTCGATGAACCTTCGGCTGCTCTCGATCCCCTCGGGCGTCGTGAAGTCCTTGACCTTGTGAGTCGACTTAGAGGTGAAGCCACGGTCTTGTTCTCCAGTCACATCCTTGGCGATGTTCAAGAGGTATGCGACACGGTCGGAATCCTGCGCAGAGGAGAACTGCTCTACCAAGGTTCAATCGACGAGTTGCTAGTCGGCACTGCGACACCGTCATATGTGGTACGAATCCGCCCTCCCGTCCAGCCTGCTGTCGAGGCACTGAAGTCCAAGGAGTGGGTCACCGGGATCGAGACAACCTCGGCCGACGAATTGCTGATCTCGGTTAGCAGTGTCGAGGATGCTGAGCGTCATCTGACTGAGGCGCTTGCAGGACTTGGGATGCGGGTGGTGTCTTTCGGTCCTACGGCTGCCACTCTCGAAGATGTCTACCTGGAGCTCACCTCGTGAGCCTATGGCGTCTCGAATGGCTGCGCCTCGTTCGAACGAAGCGATGGATCGCTCTGGTAGCCGTCTACCTCTTCTTCGGATTCCTGGGACCGCTCACCGCCCGCTACCTCAGCGAGATTCTCAGCCTTGCGGGAGCCGATCTTGAAGGAGCGACCATCACGCTTCCGCCGCCAGAACCTATAGACGGGCTTGCTCAGTTCTCATCGAACGCCGCTCAGGTCGGTCTTCTCGTCGGGGTTGTGGTTGCGGCCGCTGCGCTAGCCATCGACGCGAAACCCGAAATGGGAATCTTCCTGCGCACTCGGGTCACCGACGTGTGGACACTCCTTTGGCCCCGCTATGTGACCAACGCCGGAGCGATTGCAGCTTCGTTCATGATTGGGGCTCTGACTGCGTGGTATGAATCGGTTGTGCTCATTGGTGCGCTCTCCGCCGCCGGTGTGTTCACAGGTATCGCATACGGGATGCTTTATCTGATGTTCGTTGTAGCAGTGGTGGCGGCTGCCGCAGGACGGGCTCGATCGGTGCTCGGCACCATACTCATCTCGATCTTGGTGCTGGTCCTGATACCCATCGTTGGCATCGTCGATGCTGTCGGCGAATGGCTACCAAGCCATCTCGTAAGTGCACTCACAGCAATCCCCGACGGTGCTGCGGCGACCGAGTACCTGAAGGCCGCAGGCGTGACTGTTATCGCAACCGCTGGAGCCCTCTGGCTCGCGGTCCGATGGGCCACGAATCGTGAACTGTGACCGCCTTCCCAAGCACTCAGCGTTGACGCACCTGGCTCGCATACTCGACAGATCCACTGCAGGCGTGCTGGAACCGTCACGAGTGGTTGAACGTCCAACCAGATGAAGTCCCGCAGAAACCCGACTACTAGGGATAACACGGCGCACATAACGGCACTTCCCGCTTTGGGTGTCGCCATCGGACGTGAGTCGGATCGGGAACCTCGCGTGCGTTACTGGCCCGTTCCGTGCTGTGGGCTCACACTCTTAGCGAGACAAAGCAGGCGAATGCTTCTTGCTTTGTGGGTGTGAACGGTCCTCGAGTCACGAGATGGTCTGCAGGGGCGCAAGTAGGGTCGGATACAATGGAGGCTCCAAGTTCGCAGTTACCGACCGGGACCGTCACCTTCCTCTTCTCAGATATCGAGGATTCGACGCGGCTGGTCGAGAATCTTGGTACATCCGTATACCGCGATCTGATCGAACAACACCACCGCCTGTTACGAGAGGTCTTCGACCGCACCGGCGGTGTAGAGCGGGGCACCGCTGGAGATGGCTTTCTTGTCGTATTCACCGACGCCTCATCCGCAGTCAAAGCTGCGGTCGAAGCGCAGCGATCGATTCATGATTCCCCATGGCCAGGAGGTGGAGTGGTTCGCGTCCGTATCGGCCTTCACAGTGGTCAGGGGACTCGTGGCGGTGACGACTACGTCGGCTCCGACATCAACCGGGCTGCCCGAGTTGCATCGGCCGCTCATGGTGGCCAAACCTTAATTTCGGACTCGACACGGGCCTTGTGTGAGAGGTCACTTCCTGATGAGGTCGCGATCCTTTACGTCGGGGAATATCGACTGAAGGGACTCGATGGCCCTGAGCGGCTCTACCAGCTGATTATCGACGGGCTGCCGAGTGATTTCCCGCCTCCACGCGCCACCGCAGTCGGCGCGGTCCACGTTCCGGGTCGCATGACCTCGTTCGTAGGGAGGAGGGGAGAAGCTGTCGCAAATTCTGCGACTGCTCGCTGACCATCGATTGGTCACATTGGTGGGGCCGGGTGGCACCGGAAAGACCAGTCTCGCGGTGGAGGTGGCCAAAGAGGCTGCGCCCACTTTTGGCGACGGGGTTTGGTTCGTCGATCTTGCACCGTTGAGCGATCCTGCTCTGGTCGAATCGGCTGTCGCTACCGCCCTGGGATTGCGGGAGCAGACGCAGCGGCCAATGTCCGAAGTTCTGGTTGCTCATCTCGCCCCACGGCAGCTACTCCTGGTGTTGGGTAACTTCGAGCATCTATTGGCAGCTTCTGTTGTAGTGGCCGAGCTCCTGGCTGCCGCTCCAGAGTTGAGGACTGTCGTCACCAGCCGCGGAAGCCTCAATGTCTACGGGGAGCAGACCTACCCGGTTCCCCCCATGGCATTCCCTGATTCCGACGCCGTCGAAGATCCAGCAGAGATCGCCCAAGGTGAGGCGGTGTCTCTATTCGTGGAGCGGGCGCGCATGGTCAGGCCAGAGTTTTCAGTCACCTCGGAGAACGTCTCCCTCATTTCGAAGATCTGTGCTCGAGTCGACGGGCTGCCTCTGGCACTAGAACTAGCCGCAAGCCGCATCCGCCTGCTTTCACTGGATGAGCTCCTCACGAGGCTCGAGCGGAGTCTGCCGGTCCTCTCTGCTACAGAAAGCGATCGACCGGAGCGCCAGCAGACCCTTCAAAAGACTATTCAGTGGAGTTACGAGTTGCTGCACCCAGTCGAACAGAGCTTATTTGCCCGGCTTTCGATCTTCTCCGGAGGGTTCACGCTCGAGGCTGCGGAAGCCGTCTGCAATCCCGGCAGCGAGCTGAGCATCGACACCCTCGACGGACTCGCGTCACTAGAGAACCAAAGTCTCATAGGGCAAAAGCGTTTCACCGGTTTGTCACGATTCGAAATGCTCGAGACAATCCGCGGCTTCGCACACGAACTGCTGGCATCGACGGGTGCTTTCGACGAGGTTTCGGCGCGTCACCTCGACTACTACCGCGATCTCGCCGAGCGGGCGCATCCACATCTAATGGGTCCGGGGCAGGTCGAGTGGTTGCAGAGACTCGAGGCGGAGCAAGCCAACCTGCGCCAGGCATTACGCACCGCCGTGGATTCGGGAAATAGCGAGAGTGGGCTGACGCTCGCCTCAAACATATGGAGATTCTGGTTCGAAAGAGGGTATCTGCGGGAGGGACGCGACTGGTTAGAGAGCCTGCTCGTCATCGACCCGGACACCATCTCAACGCCACGGGCCGAGGCCTACAGCGCCCTTGGGGGATTGACCTACTGGTTGGCCGATGCAGAAGCGACCGAGAAGGCGTACCAGGCTGCCTTGGACATCTACCGGCAGATCGGGGACGAGGAGGCTGTCGCCCAAGCTCTCTACGACCTTGCCTTTGCTGCAGCCATGGCCGACAACCCGGGCGAGGCTCAAAAACGATTCGAGGCCAGCATGGCCGCAGCCCAAACGGCAGACTCTCCCTCTCTGATCGCAAAGAACATGATCTCCTTTGGTATCGGCGCCTTGATGCAGGGTGAACCCCAGACTGCGGCATCGCTTTTCGAGGAGGCGCTGGAGACCTTCCGCGATATCGATGATCGGTTTCACATCTCCTGGGCTGTCGGCTCGCTCGGCCAGGCCTACATCGACCTCGGGCGCATACAAGAGGGGCGAGCCGCGTTCCTTGAATCGCTGGAGATCTCGGCAGAGTTACGGAATCTGCCCGTCATTTCCGCCGGTCTGAGGGCTCTTTCAATGCAGGAGTCAATCATGGGCCGCCACCTCGAGGCGGCAATATTGACTGGTGCCGCCGAAGCACTTCAAGAGGCCACCGGTGCACAATCCCCGTTGCCGACAGTCGTCAACGCTGACCTTGATTCAGCGCGCCATGCACTTGGAGAAGAGACCATCGCGAAAGCGTTGTCCGAAGGCCGTCGCATGACCACGGACGAAGCTGTCGACTATGCGACAAAACTGCTGAAGGATCTGTAAGCGCCAGCCAAGTGCCCCATGGATCAAGTCCAGGGCGCTGCTCCAGCCCCGATGACATTCAGAAGACGGCAATCCGATCCTGAAGGCCGACCCCCAATGGTTACAGCGCATAACAACAGTCCTGGGCGAATAACGAGCATTTCAGTAGGTGCCCGCTATCGAAGCCTCTTTGTGTCAAGTGGGTTGTTCGGGCGCGTCGGAGTGTGGCCGTGGTTGCGGCCGTGGGGGTAGTTGTTGTGTGCGGTGCCCGGCGATGAACGTTGAGACGAGGTTCGCCACTTGGTCTGGGTGGCCTAGCCAGGGGCCGTGTCCGGAGTCAAGCATCTCAAGCTGAGCGTTAGGAATCGCAGAAGCCGCCTCCTGGGCTGCGACTTTTCCGCCGAGGGGATCGTTGGTTCCCCACACCAAGAGAGTCGATGGCTTCAACCCTTCGAGTTCGCTGACCTGTGTTTCGACTGATGGCAGCCATCCGTCGGACGAAATCAAGGCCTGTAGCTCGTCCAGGTTCGCCATCGACGCAACCGGGTCGCGACCTGCGACGACCAGTGCTTCGATCTGTTGGGGATAGTTGACGATGGTGTCTCCCTCACCCATGCCGCCCATGCTCTGGATAACGGTCTCACGCGACGGAGGGGGCATCGGGGGCGGGTTATCAGGGTCTATTAAGGCCACTCCTCGAAGCGGAGGTGGAGGCGTGTTGACGTTCAGGGTGGGTGGCGCTCCGAGCAGGATCAGCCGACCGATTCTGTCCGGGTGGGCCAGAGCGAACCAGAGCGCCCAAGTCCCACCAGCCGAGCTGCCCAGCAACGCAGCTTCCTTGAGATCGAGACCGTCGAGGAGGCTGCCCACCCACTTGACAGCCGCCTCGCGTCTACTTGTCGTTGGCCACGTGTGAGGATCGCTCAAGCCGAATCCGGGGCGGTCAACCGCAATCGCCCGCACGCCGGTGAGCCTCACCAGCAACGGAAGGAAAAGCAACGCAGAGGGACCGCTGCCATGCAGCATCACCAAAGGCGTCCCTTCTCCGCCCTCCATGACGTGCACCCGTTCGCCCGGTATGGCCTCGATCAATCGACTATGAAAGCGGGACCCGTCGAGGGCCTGCTCGTGTGCGGCCAGAACCTCCGAGGGATGCGTCTGCTCGGCACTTGCGGGCCCGTTGGGTGCGGAATCTGTCTGCTGCATCTGACTCATCGTGATCTCCGTGATTCGGGTCTCGGCTGTTGAAAGAATGCAGACGTGCAGGTTGGAATGCCAGGACTATTCCTGTACTTGGTAGCCTCTCGTGGAGTACAGATTTAGGACTTGTATCCACGACCACCGCCAGGGAGGCTCCCTACATGCGTTCCTATCAGCAGTACTGCCCGGTCGCGCGAGGCGCCGAGGTCTTTGCGGAGCGTTGGACTCCGATCATCATGCGCAACATCCTCTACGGGTGCGAAACCTTCAACCAGATCGCTGACGGCGCCCCCGGATTGTCCCGCACCCTCCTCACCAAACGTCTCCGCGAATTGGAGCGCGCCGGAGTCATCACGATTACCCCCAAGGAAGAAGGGCACGGGTCGCGGTACCTTCCCACCGACGCTGGTCAAGCGCTGGAACCGGTACTGAACGCACTCGGTGCCTGGGGCGAGATGTGGATGGAGGTGCGGCCCGTGCACACCGAACCCGGGATCGTCTTATGGTCGTGGTGTCAGGTTTACCTCAACCGCGATCTCCTGCCCAAACAGCGTGTGGTCGTCAGATTCGACTTCGAATACCGAAGTCGACCAGACACAGCCTGGCTCCTCATACACGAAGGCGAAGCAGAACTCTGCGCTACCGACCCAGGCTACGGCGACGATCTGGTGGTCGAAGTCAAAGACGCAATGGTGTTCGCCCGCTGGCATCTAGGCCACATTGACTGGGCGAACGCCCTTCGATCGGGAGGAATCACCATCAGAGGCAGCACGGATCTACGCAAGGCGCTACCGACGTGGAATCGACGACCCGAAATTGGCAAACGCCTCCAAGACGCCCAAGGCGATGCCAGACTCACCGCCAACCTCGTCTACCGCCTCGAAGATGAAACTCAGAAGACTCCACAATCTCACGAGTCGAGTCACTGAGCGTTCGGCCATGACCGACACTCGAGACCCGCTCGGCTGCATCTTGAATCTGCGGACCAAGACCGAACCCTGGTAGCGCACAACGCGCGGAAGCCCTACTGATCGGGACCACCACCCGCGGGACCCAACATCCGCTAGACAACCGGCATTCGGAGTACCCGAGCCCGAAGTGCCGATAGGTGCGGTCTCGAATATGATCGTTTCCGAGCGAAAACTGCTGATCGGCGCTATTAATTGATCTTGGGCCAGGTCAGCTACTGAGCAGTTCTGCGGCATCGTCCAATGTCCATGAGAAATTCCAGTATCGGTCGTTGGTACTGACATACATGAAGGTTTCGAGTGTCTCAGGGGAGTGCATGACCAGGGTGATGT
>DASUUC010000118.1:0-60111 GCA_036374335.1 Acidimicrobiia bacterium | reverse complement strand
GGTACCCACGACATCGGGCACTGATCTCATCCTCCAGAAGGAGAGCGAGTCCCGTTGAGTCCTCCCCGAGACCCGCCCCCGCAACCTTCCCGGGCGTGATGACCCTGACCCGGTTCAACCCGATGATGGGCGGGTAGCCGTAACGAAGGAGACCACATGACAATCGCACTTGACCGCATCACGACGACCGCAGCCCGCATGGAAGGCGGCGTCAAGAGATATGGATTCGGCGACGCCAGCATCCGGGCCCTCGACGATGTCGACGTCGGATTCGAGGTACGCCGTTTCACCGCCATCATGGGGCCTTCAGGCTCCGGCAAGTCGACCCTGCTCCACACCCTGGCCGGTCTCGACACCCTCGATGAAGGCTCGGCCTACATCGGCGAAGTCGAGCTGGGAGCGCTTGGTGATCGCAAGCTGACGCTGCTGCGCAGGGAGAAGGTCGGCTTCATCTTCCAGGCCTTCAATCTCATCCCCACCCTCACTGCCGAAGAGAACATCGTCCTGCCTCTGGCCATCGCCGGTGTGGACGAGGATCGGGGCTGGTTCGACCACGTGGTCGACATCCTCGGCCTTGGGGACCGGCTGGATCACCGGCCGTCGGAGTTGTCCGGGGGCCAGCAACAGCGGGTCGCCGCCGCCCGCGCCCTGGTTTCAAGACCGGAGATCATCTTCGCGGACGAGCCTTCCGGAAACCTCGACTCCCGCTCGGGTGCCGAGCTCCTCGAGTTCATGAGAAGGGCCGTCCGCGAGTTGGGTCAGACCATCGTCATGGTCACCCACGATCCTGTTGCAGCCGGATACGCCGACCGGGTCGTGTTCCTGAGCGACGGCAAGGTGGTGGATGACATGGACCATCCGACGGCCGACAAGGTCATCGACCACATGCGATTCCTGGGGGCGTGACATGTTGAAAACAGCACTACGCAGCCTTCAGGCCAACAAGCTCAGGTTCGGATTGACCGCTCTCTCGGTGGTCATGGGAGTCGCCTTCGTCGCCGGGTCGTTCGTGTTCACGGACACGATCCAGGCGCGTTTCGACACCCTTTTCGACGACGTCTACGCCGGTGTCGACGCCACCGTCAGGATCGACGAGACGGCCACCGTGGAGACGTCCTTCGATGAGTCTTATCTCACCGAAGTCCGGGCTGTGCCCGGTGTCGACCGGGCCGAGGGCTCGGTCAGTGGATCTGCCCAGATCCTCGATCGCAACGGCGAGACCCTGGGAGGCATCGGCTCACCGACGTTGGGTTTCTCCTGGGTCGCCGACCCCGCTCTCAACGTGGGCCGGATCGGCGATGGCGACGGCCGCGCCCCGGTCGGCCCGGGTGAGGTCGTCATCGACAAGTACACCGCGGAGGCCAACGGATTTGCAGTCGGCGACACCATTCAGGTGCTCACCGAGCAGGGTGTGGGCAGCTATCAGCTGGTCGGCGTGGCCGCCTTCGGGACCGAGGACAACCTCGCCGGGGCCACCATCGCCGCCTTCGACCCCGACGAGGCACAGCGTCTCTTCGGTCTGGAAGGCCGTCTCGACACCATCGACGTGGTAGCCGCAGACGATGTAGCCGAGTCGGAGTTGCTCGCCGACCTTGCCACAGTCATACCTACCGGAACCGAGGTGGTCACCGGTCAGCAGCAGACCCAGGAGCAACTCGACGATGTCACTGCCGGTCTCGGCTTCCTCAACATCGCCTTGCTCGCATTCGCCGGCATCTCGGTGTTTGTGGGCGCTTTCGTCATCTCCAACACCTTCCGGATCACGGTCGCCCAGCGCATTCGCGAGCTCGGCCTCCTCCGGGCGGTTGGAGCCACCACCAGTCAGGTGAATCGGCTGGTTCTGATCGAGGCGGCGGTTCTAGCTGTGCTGGCGTCGGCGCTCGGCGTCCTCGCGGGCATAGGTGTCGCCGAACTGGTCCGTGTCGGGTTGGATGCGGTCGGCATTGCTCTGCCCGACGGCCCGCTGCGGGTCGAGCCGCGGACCGTGATCGTGGGATTCACTGTCGGCGTTGGTGTCACCCTCGTCGCCGCCATTCTCCCGGCACGACGCGCCGCGTCGGTGTCACCCATGGCGGCGATCGCGGCGGTTGACACCCGGACGCCCCGCAAGTCTTTGCGCAATCGAGCGATCGTCGGCAGTTTGTTGTCCCTCGCTGGAGCGGCCGCTCTGGTTGGCGGATTGACGGTTCAGAATGGTGCATCGCTGGCTCTGGTCGGTGGTGGTGCCGCGGTTGTGTTCTTCGGCATCTCCACCCTGGCGCCGTTGATCGCCGGCCCGGTGGCCAGGGTCATCTCATCTCCGTTCCGGTCGATCACCGGCAAGCTGGCCCGAGAGAACACGGTGCGGGCTCCGCGACGAACCGCCTCGACGGCGTCGGCCCTGATGATCGGGGTGACCCTGGTCGCTCTCGTCTCGGTGTTCGCCGCCTCCATCAAGGTGAGCATCTCCGACACCATGGAGACCAACCCGGCGGATCTCATCGTGAACTCTTTTGCCGATCCCCTGTCCACCGAGGTGACTGACACCGCTCTGGCCAACCTTCAAGCCTCGCCGGAGTTCGATGTCGTGTCGCCCGTGACGTTCGGGTGGTACTCCATCGAAGGAGTCGACCTCGACGTCGCTGCGGTCGACCCGGCGACCATCTCCCGGGTGTGGAACGGCGCGCCGAGTATCGACTTCGCCGACATGGGCGACGGGCTGATGGTCCACGTCAATGTCATGGAAGACAACGGTTGGGCCGTGGGGGACGTCGTCGATGTGGAATATGTCGCCGGGACAGTGCCCACGGAGATAGTAGGTACGTTCGAGACCTCGCTCCTCGCCAACACGCTGGTATCGCACGAGGTCTACGGCAGAAACGTCGGGCATGGGCCCGCCTCTTTCGCGAGCATCCGGCTCGCCGAAGGAGTGAGTCTGGAGGCGGGGGAGGCAGCGGCGAAAGCCGACCTGGCCGGGTTCCCCACCCTCCAGGTGATGACCCGTTCGGAGAGCATCGAGACTGCAGAGGCTCAAATCGATCAGCTGGTGTCGCTGTTCAGCGGTCTACTCGGGCTGGCCCTGATCATCGCCGTGCTTGGCATCGCCAACACGCTGGCCCTGTCGATCGTGGAGCGCACCCGGGAGATCGGCCTGCTGCGGGCGGTGGGCATGAGCCGCCGTCAGGTGCGGTCGATGGTCCGCATCGAGGCCTCGGTGACGGCTGTTTTCGGCGTCCTGCTCGGTGTGGCGATGGGCACCGGACTGGGCTTTGCCATCGTCCGCTCCTTGGAGGACGACGGTCTGGCTTCGTTCGCCATCCCCTTCGGCCAGCTCGGGGTTTGGGTGGCATTGGCCGCCCTGGCCGGGGTGATCGCAGCCATCGGCCCCGCCCGCAAAGCCTCCCGCCTCGACATCCTGCGAGCGATCTCCTACCAGTAGGGAGCGCACAGACCCCCCCGTTCTGTGTCGATTTGGTACGGAAATTCCGTACCAAATCGACACAGATGGCAGTGCTGGCCGGACAGGTTCAGCAGGTCGATGCCTCTCCCTGAGGCCCAATACACCGAGTGCTCACCTGGCCGGAACTCATTCCGCCTCTACCGTGAAGTCGAGCCGTCAACATGAGTGCTCGAGGCTTCTGACCAGGACATTCGCGAGTCGACCATTCCAGCCCTGAGTCGTACGACCGCACGCCGACCAGCTTCTACCGATCCTTCTACCGGGTTTCGAAGGTCGGAATCCAAGGAAGGAGACCTTATGAGAGGTTATGTGGCCCGCAAGGGTAACCGTTGGTATGCGGTCGTGTACGAAGGACTGGACTCAGTCACCGGTAAGGAGAAGAGGAGCTGGCATCCCGCCGGCACCAGCCAAGAGGAAGCCGAACAGTTGGCCGCCCGACTGGCGGCCGAGTTGAATGGACGCAACGACAAGGTGCGGTCGCTCACATTCGGCGCCTATCTCACCAACCAGTGGCTTCCAGGGAAGAAGATCAACCTGGCACAGTCGACCTGGGATGGATACAGGCGGAAGATCGACCGGCACATCCTCCCCGCCATCGGCCATCTCCGGATCCGACGTCTTCGGGCTCATCATCTGGAGAAGCTGTACGACCGGATGCTGTACCCCACCGGCGACCGCCAACCACTGGCACCCAAGACTGTGCTGGAGGTGCATCTCATCATCCGAGGCGCCCTCAAAGACGCGGTGACCCGGGGTTTGGTCAACCGGAACGTGGCCCTGGTTGCGCACGCACCGAAGCTGAAGGCGATACCGAAGTCGAGCCATAGGCCGGGGCAGCCCAACAGTTACAGGAGTTTCTGAGGGCTGCGGCCGGTCATCGACTGTTCCCAGCGTTGTGGCTTCTGGCATCCACCGGGATGAGGCGAAGCGAACTGCTCGGGACGACGTCGACTTCAACAAGAAACGAGTGTCGGTCAACCGGGGACTGGTCGCCGTCGCCTACGAGCTCCGCGAGTCGAGAGGCAAGACCCCCAACTCAAGGCGAGCCATCGACCTCGACCCCACCACCATCAGAGTGCTCAAAGCATGGCGGGAATGGCAGACGACCGAACAAGAAGCAGCAGGAGTCGAATCAGAGGGTTGGGTGTTCACCAACACCGACAGCAAACCCGTCCATCCTCATTCGATCTCCCAGACCTTCGAACGGATCGCCAACCGAGCCGGTGTCCCCAGGATCCGTCTCCACGACGTTCGCCATACTCATGGAACCTTGCTCATCAAGGCGGGTGTACCGGTCAAGGTAGTGTCAGAACGATTGGGTCACGGGAACCCGGCGTTCACCATCGACACCTACCAACACGTGCTCCCCGGCATGCAAGCCGAAGCCGCCCGCACCTTCGAACAGCTCATCAAGGAGAAACCACCGCGAACGGCCGGTAGAAGGGACGGTAGAAGAACCGCATAACACGAAGCCCTGGCCGGCATTGCGCTGGCCAGGGCTTTTTGGTAGCGGGGGCGGGATTTGAACCCGCGACCTTCGGGTTATGAGCCCGACGAGCTACCAGACTGCTCCACCCCGCGTCGGGTGAAGCCCCAATTGTAAAGCCAGCCTCCCACTAATCAAAAGATGTCAGTTCGCCGGCTCGGATAAGACCCACCCCGGCGATCTCCTCCACGATTGGCACTCCCTCTCCCAGTCTGACCAACAATTGGTGAGCATGGCGATCCCGTATCCGTGGTCCGACCCCGGCTCCTGCTCGAATCCCCACCGAGTTGGCGATGTGGCCGGCGAACCCATTCTTCTGAGCCGCGGTCCGGTCGCATAGGCGTACTGAAGATCCGGAATGAGACGCTGTGCCTCCCGTATATGGGAGGCACAGCATTAGGAACCAGTAGGGGCTCTAGAGTCGGGGGATCGAGAGCTTCGGGACAGTCCTCACCTGTATGGATGGTCGGATCCAACGGAAGGTGTCCGACTACCTGAGCACGGCCTTCGGGGTGCGTCATCTCGATACCATCACCACGGCGGGGCTGATCCGCCACGTCGCCGCCGACACCTCGCAGACCGCGAGTCTCCTCGACAATGTCGAGGCTTCGATGAAGGGACACGGCTCCAACATGATCGCTGTGGTGGCCCACCACGACTGTGCCGGCAATCCGGTTTCCGACCGGGTGCAGAAACAAGAGGTCGCCAATGCCATGACCCGACTGGCTGAAACGTACCCCGGCGCCGGGGTGATCGGGCTGTGGCTCAACGAGCAATGGATCGTGGAACGGATCAGGACAGGGTGAGCGACACTCCCGCGCTGCGTGATCCCCGGCTCGAATCACTGCCTCACGAGGTGATCCGTCACGGACCGGTCTCCTCCCTGGAAGAGGCGGCCAAAGCGCGAGGCGTCAAACCTTCGCAGGTGATCAAGACGATCGTGGTGCGACGAGGCGCCGACGACTTCGTATTCGTCCTGGTGCCCGGTGACCGGGTGATCGCCTGGCCCAAGCTGCGGGCGCACCTCGGAGTCAACCGTCTTTCCATGCCCGACGCCGACGAGGCCTTCATCGTGACCGGCTATGCACGAGGGACGATCACGCCACTCGGTGCCAAGACCGCCTGGCCGGTTCTCGCCGACCAGCGAGTCCAGGGACAGGTCTCCATCGGCGGGGGTGACCATGGGGTCTCACTGACCGTTTCCAGTGCCGATCTCATCGATGCTCTGACCGCGGAAGTCGCCGATGTCACTGATCCGGTTTGAGAACGACCGGCACGGGTAATCCATGCGCATGGAATCGATGGTCAAGACCGATGAGGATGAAACCCACGTCGGCATC
Source organism: Acidimicrobiia bacterium (assembly GCA_036374335.1). Taxonomy (GTDB): domain Bacteria; phylum Actinomycetota; class Acidimicrobiia; order Spongiisociales; family ZC4RG35; genus JANQRA01. Next base: position 53,846 of record DASUUC010000118.1, on the reverse strand, counting down.
CCGATTTGCGAGGGGCCTGGTCAGTTTCGCATGGTTCTGACCCGGCCCTATCACGACGCCGGGCGCATTATCGAAATCCCCCGAGAAGTCATAGCGTCGGTCGAGGTCGTGGCTCCCGGGAGTCTCGGCGAAACTCCGAAACCGGCTGACCAAAACGGACAGCCGGGTCGACCTGCCGCATCGAGCTAGTTGGATGCGACCCAACCGACGACACTTGCCAAGTGTCCATCGGGGTCACGAAAGTGTGTCGCCCACAGATCACGTTCACCGTCCGAGGTGACAGGGCGCGGCTCGACTTCGAACGGAACCCCTCGCTGCAGAAGCGCCTCGTGGTCCCGATGGATGTCGGCGACCTCGAAAACGATCTCGGTCAACGACTCATCACCTGGCCTGTCGTCGACCTGATTCAGGGTGAGCTGGACATCGCCGGCGTCGAGGAAGGCGAAGGTACCAGCCCGGCCCGACAGACTCAGGCCGACCGTGTCGGACCAGAACTCGACCGACTCATCGAGGTCTTCGACGCGGAGGATGACCTGATTGATTCGCACGAGAAGAGGCTACGCGGTGGGGTTAGCGGTAGCGCCAGACGATCCGGCCCCGGGTTGGATCGTAAGTGGATACTTCGACATCGACCTGGTCACCAGGGAGGACTCGAATCCCCCGACCTCGTCGCATCCGGCCGGAAGGCTTGGCGAGAAGCTCGAAACCGCTTTCGAGCTTCACCTCGAATGTCGAGTCGGGCAGCATCTTGGTGACAGTGCCCCGCATCCTGATGTATTCGTCGCTGTCTTTTGCCATCCGTGCTTCAGAGACTAGGCGACACGGTGCACCTAGTCCCAGACCAGAGAAGCGGACGCGTTGGGCTCCGCGCTACCCACCAGATCGGCGATCTCGTTGAGCAGACGCTGCGCTTCCTCGACCCACTCCTGGTATCCGGCGAGATCACCGGCACGCAATGCGGTCTCGGCGCGAGCGAAGGCATCCTCCGCCTGCTGGATCAGCTCTTCGATGCTGCCCTCGACCGGCGGCTCGGTAGGAGTCTCGTCATCGCCGCCGTCATCCTCGTCACCTTCCCCGAATACCAGCTCGAGCGCACCATCGAGCGAGTCGGCCCATTCCACCCGATCGCTGTAGACCACGGCGACTCTTCGGAACTCGGGGAACGCCCCGCCGTCCTCTTCGAGGAAGATCGGCTGGAAGTAGACGATGGAATCTTCGATGGGCACGATGAGCAGGTCTCCCTTGATGACATCGGAGCCCTCCCCACGCCACAGGCTGAGTTGCTGTGAGATCTCGGCGTCCTGTTCGATACGCTGTCCGGCCTGTTGGGCCCCGTCGACCAGCTCACCCTGTGGCATGCGGAAATCGACCAGCCTTCCGTAGGTGCCCGACGTCGAGTCGGCGACGAGGAAGGCGACCATATTGCGTCGTGCCCTCGGGTTGAAGGGTTGGAGAAGCAAATAGGACAGCTGCTCCTCACCGGGAAGCTCGGTGAGCAGGTAATAGGGCAGGATCTGGGAGAGCTGGGTGCCCTCGATGTTGATGTCGCCGAAGAGCCGCTCTTCCCCGGTGCGAACCGTCCCGGATGGGTCGCCGGGAAACGACCACTCGTCGTTGCGCGAGAACAGTTGGTTCTCCTCTGTGACGTGATAGTCGATGTAGATCTGGGACTGGATCCGGAAGAGGTCCTGGGGATAGCGGAGATGGTTCTCGATGCCATCCGGCATCTCCGACGCAGGACGGAACAGATCGGGATGTGTTTCCCCCCAGGCCTTGATTATGGGGTCATCAGGATCGAACACATAGAAGGCGATGTCCCCATTGGCGGCATCGATCACCGCCTTGACCGAGTTCCGCATGTAATTGACTCCGAGGTCGACTCCTGAGTTCGCATTGAGACGACTCAGCGCCTCGCGATCGATCGGCTGGGCATAGGGGTAGTACGTGGTAGTCGTGTACAGGTCGAGCATCCAGAGAATCTCGCTGTTGAGTATCACCGGGTAGGGATCGGCATCGGAGGCCAGGAACGGTGCCAGCTGTTCAACGATTGCTGCGATGTTGCGCTCCACCAGGACGCGTGAGTCGGGGCGGATCTGATTGGAGATGAGCAGGTTGAGGTCGCGATAGCGAAAGGCGAATGCAAGCCTCTTGAAGAAGTTGTCGAGGACGACCCCAGCCTCGCCCTCGTATTCGTTGAACCCGGTTCCGCTCGGCAGGGGAATATCGATCTCCTGGGGCTGGCTACCGGTCCTGACGATCACGGGACGACCGGGCTGATAGGTCTCGCCGAAGTAGACCTGAGGCTCCTCGAGCTCCAAGGATTCCACCGAAGCAACCGGTGGCACATCCTGGAGCAGGAACACCGGCTGTCCGTCGGCCTGGACGACGTTCGCCTCGTTGACCACGGCCCCGTAACCGTGGGTATAGAAGAGACGTTGGTTCTGCCAGTCCTCGGGGACTTCCGGCTCGTCCAGCTCGCGAACCGCGATCATCACCTGATTGGGCGATCCTTCATCCAGATAGCGGTCGGTGTCGACCATGCTCAACTGGTAATAAGGCTCCAGCTCCTGGAAGTTCTGATAGGTCCGTGGCAACACACTGGTGGTCCAGATACGCAGATTGTCGATGACGCTGCGGTTGGCCTCGATGTCTGCTGCGCCGAGATCATCGGAAGCGCCGAACTCTCTCACCTCGATGCTGTCGCTGTCGAGCATCCAGGCGGCTTTCGTAGCCTCCATGTTGTGGGCGATGAACTCGGTCTCACGGTTGAGTTGGGCGGGGAGAACACTGAAGCGCTGCACGAATGCGGGGTAGATGGTCCCGGCGGCAATGGCAACCACGATCCAGGATCCGACCGAGACGGCAGCCAGGGTCCATCCCCGGCGGAAGATGTTGACCACAAACAACGCGGCTGCGATCAGCGCCACGATGAGGAGCAGCCGGAGGGCGGGGAGCCGTGCGTTGATGTCGGTGAACCCGGGACCGAAGAAGACCCCGTTGTTGTTGGCATAGAGCAGCTCATACATGTCGAGGCGGTAAGAGACCGCCCGAACCAGGGCGAGGACGGCGAACAGCACCGAGATATAGATCTTTGCTCCTCTTGTCGCCGTCACCGTCCGCCCGCTGACCCTGATGGCTCCGTTGAGGTAGAGACCAACCGCCACCACGACCGTCACCAGAACGAGCAGGTTGAACAGCCAGTCGAATGCGTTCTGCCAGAGTGGGAGCCGGAAGATGTAGAACCCGATGTCTGCGTTGAAGATCGGGTCGTTTTCCCCGAAATCCTGTGAGTTCAGGAAGAGGAAGACATTGTCGCGCCAGGTGGCGACGGTGAGACCCATGATGAGGGCGAGACCGCTGGTGAGGACTATCCGAATTTGACGAATCCGCGGCTCGACCCATTCCCGGAAGCGTTCGACTACCTCTTCTTCTTCGGTGAGATCGAAGGGCGCCCAGCGGGGGGAGAACCGATCGATCAGTCTGAGGGCAATCCAAATGACGAGGAATGAAAACGCCACTCCGACCGTCCCGAGCAGAATCGACAGACCCCAGTTTCGCAACCAGACTCCCCGGAACCCCACCGAGTCGAACCACAAGAAGTCCGTCCACAGAGTGCCCGCCGCCGTTAGCAGCAGATAGACCGCGACCGCGATGACGATCAGGATCGTCCACGGGCGCCGCCTACCGGCGCTGTAATCGGATGGGACCCTGGTAAACATCGACGCCCGAGTCTAAGTGTGGCGACGGCTAAGGATTCGAGCGACGTCAGCCGGTGGCGACACTGCGTGACTTCTCGATTGCGGTTTCGTATCCCAAGATGGCGATATCTCGAATCCGTCGCTCTGCCTCATCGCTACGCCAGACTCTGAAGACACGGGAGGCGGCCGATTGCCGTTCCCGGGGGCCATCCCCTGTTCCTTTGAGGGCCGCCGTCACCGCGGAGGACAGATCGGATGCGAATTCCCTGTCGGCGTGCGAGGAAGGAGTCGGAGGCCTCTTGAGCTTCTCACCCGCCATCTCCTCGGCGACGGCATAGCCAGCTGCGAAACTCTCCGCCCAAACCGCCACCAACTCAGCGTGCAGCGACTCGGTGATGTCAACCTCATTCGGCTCCCAATCCTCGGTGGTGCGCAGATTGTCGAGCGCCACGTTTTGAATCTCGGTGATTGCCTTTTTCACCCCGCGCAGGCCGCGGTTGGTGATCGGTAGCAGCCGGGAGTCTCTGACTGCGATCCAGTCGGTACCGTCATCCTCGGACGGTTCGTCCTCTACTTCCTGATCGCTCGAGTCGACCGGGTCCTCCACCCGCTCACCGACGTCCAATGGTGATGGGGCGACCGTGTCTCCTCCACCTCGTAGTGATGCGAAGAGAGCTTCGAGACCGTCTTCGCCCTGTGCTTCGTCCTGCGCCGGCTGAGGCTCGCCTGCCTGAGGCTGTGAAGGCTCGGTTTGGTCGGGGGTCGGTTCAGGGGTTTGGGGTTCCGGGGCTTCAGAGTCTGCCTTGCCGGCCTGTGTGGGCTTTTGGGTTCGCACATCGGGCTCGGTCGGGCGGTCGGGCTGTTGGGTTCGCACGTCGGACTCGGTCGGGCGGTCGGGCTGTCGGGTTCGCACGTCGGACTCGGTCGGGCGATCGGGCTGTCGGGTTCGCACGTCGGACTCGGTCGGGCGCTCGGGCTGTTGGATCCTCGTCACCTGCTCGCTCAATTCATCGGCCAACTCTACGTCGGGCTTCGACTGCCCCTCGGGCGCCACCACCCGCACCGTCTCGCCGAGCTCCCACTGCTGCTTGGCCTCGGCGGGCGGGTGGACGACTCGCACATTCGACGGCTCCTGATTTTGGGTGAGATCCAGTGCCTCTCTCCGCTCCTCGAGGGAGCCCTCCAGCCTGGTGAGAGTCGACCTGACGTTTTCCAACTCCTCGAGAAGCTCGTCGCGTCGCCGTTCGAGCGCCCGGGTCCGTTCCTGGGCGGTTGCAGCCTCCCTATTGGCTCGATCGATGATCTCGTCACGCCGCTTCGTGGCATCGGAGATGAGCTTCTCGGCCTCCATGTTTGCGTTCCGGATCAGATCCTCGGCCTCGCGGCGTGAACCAGAGGTGAGACGGTGGGCCTCCCGCTCGGCTTCGCCCATGACCGTGAGAACATCTCTCTCCGCCGCTGCTCTCATCGCCTCGGCATTGGCGGTGGACTGCTCGAGGAGGTCGGTGCCCGTCACCCAGGCATCGTGGCGCAGAGCCTCGGCATCGGCCGCCGCTTCCTTGCGTGCCGTCTCCGCCTCCTCCATCGACTCGCTGCGCCACCGGGCTGCGTCGAGGCTGGCCCTCTCTCTCATCGACTCGGCCGCTTCTCGGGCTGCCTGGAGGATGGCTGAGACTTCCCTGCCGACGTTTTCCAGTTCGGACTCCATGTCCTTGCGTGGCGTCTCGGCAAGTTCAGCCTTCAACTTCCGGGTTTCGTCATCCAGTTCCTCGACACGACGGGCAACCACATCGAGGGTCGCCTCGACTTCGCTGCGGTCGAGACCACGAAATGTCGTGTTGAACTCGATGTTCCGTATGTCGTCTGCGGTGAGGTCGCGGGCCATTCGTTATAGAAGATACTGACAGGTCTGCCCAGTTTCGCGTACTGAGGGCGCTGGACTGCGCTCAGCGGTGTCTGGAACCCCGGGTTCGCGGCCGCGGGCGGTCGGGCATTGCCTGCGAACCCTGGGGCGCTGGACTGCGCTCAGCGGTGTCTGGAACCCGGGGTTCACGGCCGCGGGCGTTCGCGGCCGCCCGGGTTCGCGGCCGCGGGGGTTCGCAGCCGCAAGGGTCGTGGGTGGTCGGGAGGGCGGCCGACGACTCAGGCCCGGTCGAAGTCTTCGAGGAAGTGGACCGCGTCGTCGAGAGTGGCGACGGCGACGATATCGATGTCATCACGTTCGGCGGTCAGCGCGCTCTCGTAGTTGCCCTCCGGGACCAGGATGACGTCGGCGCCGGCAGCCTCGGCCGCCACCACCTTCTGGCGAATGCCCCCGATACTGCCCACGTTGCCATCGAGGTCGATAGTGCCGGTTCCCGCGATGACCTTTCCGTGCGTGAGCTCGCCCTCAGTGAGAGCATCGATGATGGCGATGGTGTGCATCATGCCGGCCGACGGGCCACCGACATCTCCGGCCCTGATCTCAATCGGGAAGGGCGGCTCGGTCAGCTCACCGAGAATTATCCCGATCATAGGGACCCCGGGCTCGTCTTCACGCTCGGCCAGCTCAACCTCGAGATCGACGTTGTCGCCGTCTCGTTGCACCGTCATGTCGATGATGTCGCCCACCTCGTAGCCCTCGAGAGCTGGAACGAAATCGTCAACCGACTCGATGTCCCGGCCATTCACGGCGAGGACCGTGTCACCCAACTCGAGCACATTCGCTGCCGGTGCTTCCTCGACAATGTCGTTGATGACCACCTCGGTGGGAACCAGCTCATACCCGAGGTAGGCCAGAGCCACCGCGATCGAGCGATAGTTCGAGTCGTCCATTTGCTGAAGCACACGATTCCGGTACTCCTCGTCGGTCTCCCCTTCCCTCCTGACCGCTTGCTTGCGCACGAGATCCACGGTCGGGTCAACACCGGCGATGAACGCTTCGAAGATGTTCACGTCCTGGGTGACCACGGTCAGCATGAGCAGCTCTCCCTCGGGTGGGTAGAAGTCGACGTCATTGACCACCACCGAGTCGGCGGCGTCCGACACGGGCCCAGCCGAGTAGGCCAGATAGGGAAGCTCGACATTCCAGGCCACGACGCTGGAGAAGCCAACGACGAACAGGGCCCCGATCAGGTAGAGGGGCCATGACGCAGTTGACTTTCGGGTGGCTTCTGTGCTCATGGGGCGGGACAGGCAAAGAGAGTAACGATGACCTACCGATACGAGTCTCAACGCATATTCTCCCCTACCACCGGTCATCAGGAGTTAAAGAATGACGTCAGCCGTGATAAGCCAGCGGGCCTTTCCCCGTTCTGGTGTGGTCTCCGTACTGTTGGTGGTTGCCGCTGCGGCCCTCACCTCTCTGGCGGCTCAGTGGCGAATCCATCTCCCCTTCACCCCGGTCCCGATCACGGGTCAGACCTTTGCGGTTCTGCTCACCGGCGCCGGGCTCGGCTGGAGGCTCGGGGTCTCGGGCCAGCTTCTCTATCTGGCGGTCGGAGCTCTCGGAGCTCCCGTGTTCAGCAATGCATCGGGAGGGCTCGATGTCATAGTCGGAGCCACCGGCGGGTACCTGATCGGGTTCGTGTTCGCCGCCGGAGTGGTGGGATGGATGGCCGAGCATCGTCAGGACCGGACCTTCGCCACCATGTTCACCGCTTTCATCATGAGCTCGGCGGTCATCTATGTCTTTGGCGTGACCGGGCTGATGGTTTCGGCGGACATGTCATTGACCGGGGCGGTGGAAGCCGGCGTGGTCCCGTTTCTGCTTGGCGACCTGGTCAAGGCTGCTGGCGCCGGCATCCTGCTGCCAGGCGCCTGGAAACTACTGGGTGATCGCTAGTGCGAGCCGTGCGAGCGAAGCGAGCTACTACGCCGTCTCCAGCTCCTCGCCCAGATAGGCCTTGACCACGTTGGGGTTCGCCTGCACCTCTGCAGGCTTCCCCATCGCGATCTGCTTGCCGAAGTCGACGACGAGGACACGATCGGCGATGTCCATCACCAGACCCATGTCGTGCTCGACGAGGACGATGGCGATCCCCAACTCGTCGAGAACGTCGAGGATGAACCGGGCCATGTCTTCGGTCTCCTCCAGGTTCATCCCGGCGACGGGCTCGTCGAGCATCAGCAGCTCGGGCTCCATGGCCAGTGCCCGACCCAACTCGACGCGTTTCTGGATTCCATAGGGGAGCAACCCGACCGGGTATTTACGCCATTGCTCGATCTCGAGGAAGTCGATGATGCTCTCGACGATCTCCCGATTGGCGATCTCCTCGTTCTTGGCCTTTCCGAGCCAGAAAGATCCGGCCAGCCACCCCGACTTCATGCGGATGTGACGACCGGTGAGGATGTTCTCCAGCACCGTCATGTGCGGGTAGAGGGCGATGTTCTGGAAGGTCCGGGCGATCCCCCGCTCGGCGGTCACGTTGGGTTTGACCCCCCTGAGCGACTCACCCTTCCACAGGATCTCTCCCTCCTCGGGGTGGTAGACCTGGTTGATCGAATTGAACAGCGACGTCTTCCCGGCCCCGTTGGGCCCGATGATCGCGAAAAGCTCGCCGTCGTCGACGTAGAACGACACGCCGTCGATCGCCTGGACACCCTTGAAGGACAGGTGGATGTCACGGACCTCGAGCAGATGCTCGTACTGATCGGGCCCGTAGGTGTCGGCTCGTCTCTCGAGAAGCTTGCCACTCATTACTCGCTCCGCTCGCGGTGGAGAGTATCGGGTAGCGAGTAGAGAGACTCGACAACGACTGCGAAGCGCAGTCTCGCTACTCCATGCTCTCTACCGTCTACTCGTTTCACGACAGCCACCGCTTCCTGCGTTTGTAGTGCTTCACGTCGCGGAACGACTTCTTCTCCCCTGAGGCACCGAGACCCAGGTAGAACTCCTTGACGTCCTCGTCTTTCAGCAACTTTTGCGGGTCACCGTCCATGACCATCTTCCCGGTCTCCATGATGTACCCGTGATGAGCGATGGAGAGAGCCATCGAGGCATTCTGCTCGATGAGGAGCACAGCCGTCCCCTGCTTGTTGATCTCGACGATGGTGTCCCGCACCTCCTGGACGAGAAGCGGAGCCAGCCCGAGAGATGGCTCATCGAGGATGAGGAGCTTCGGGTCCTGCATCAGGGCTCGACCGATGGCGAGCATCTGCTGCTCCCCACCCGAGAGGTAGCCAGCGTTTGCGGTCCGTCGCTCCCCGAGCCTGGGGAAGAGAGCCATGACCCGATCGTGCGCATCGTGGACGTTCTTGCCGTTCCGATTGACATAAGCTCCAGCTCGGAGGTTCTCGTCCACATCGAGCTCGGCGAAGACCCGGCGGCCCTCCATGACCTGGGAGATACCCAATCCGACACGTACCGCCGGATCGAGATGGGTGACATCGACGTCGTCGAAAGTGATCTCCCCTTTTGTGATCTCGCCCTCGTGGATCTCGAGCAAGCCGGTGATGGAGCGCAGCGTCGTGGTTTTGCCCGCACCGTTGGCTCCGAGCAAGGCGACGATCTGACCGTCGCCGACCTCCAGGGAGATCCCACGCAACACCAGCACCACGTCGTTATAGACGACCTCCAGATTCTCGACCGTCAGCATCTCTCCAACCGTTCTCCGTCTTCGTTCTGTGAAGGCACGGGCGCGCCTTGCCTTCACAGAACGGTGTGGAGTGGCCCGAAGACCACTCCACACGTTCGTCTATTCAGCCTTCCAACGCGTAGCAGGCCTCGTTGAACTCGTAGTTCGCCGCGATGTCGGAGGTGTATTCGGCCTCCAACACCGTCTCTCCTGCACTCTCACCTGAAGCGAGACCCTCCGGGTCCGGCTGGAAGATGAGCGAGGTCCGCTGCACCTGATCGTTGGCCTCGCCGACGTAGGTCTCGCTGGGAGCGAGGCCGTTGAAGTCGACGTTGTCCAACGACTTGGCGGCGTTGAGCACCCCGGCCCGGGTCATGTCGCCGGCGTCATGGGCCGCCTGCAGAGCGGCGTGCATGATTTGCGCCTCCACGAACCCTTCGAGCACCGCGGATGTCGGCTGGGAAAGACGATCGCCGAGAAGGTCCTTCGCCTCGGTGACACCGGGCGTATCCGCTGTCCAGACACTGGTGTATGCCGACCAGTAGCTGCTGGCCGCCAGCGGCTCGGCGATCTGCGAGTCGGGGGCAACCAGAGCGGGGTTGAAGCTCGGGTTGGCACCCGACCACACACCCTCATAGCCCTGCGCGAGAGCCTGCCCGAAGATCGAGCCGAATGCACCAGGACTGGTGGTGACGAATGCGATATCCGCACCCGAGCTGGCGATGCCATTTGCCACTTCGGTCAATGTGGCCTCATCGGCCGCGTTGATCAGACCCGAGCCGTCGTAAACGACCTCGAGACCAGCCTCCTCGGCTGCGGTTATGGCGCCATTGGCCGAGTCGAGCCCGTAGTCACCCGGATTCGAGGCAATGGCCACGGTGGCGGCATCAGGGACCTGCTCCTGGATGTATCCGATCAGGTTCATCGCCTCGATGCAATAGGGCACGCCATGGTGCAGCAAGTTGGCGTTGATCGCGGGGTCGGTCCATCCCGAGTACCAGGTGAGCGGAATCGCCAGGATCCCGTCGGCCTGGAGCTGCTCGTTGATGGCAACGGTGTGCGGCGATCCGGTCGAATGACCGAAGGCCACCACTTCGCCCTTGATCTCCTCATAGCGCTGCACGTGGGTGGGCACGTCGTATGCCGTGTCAACCGCATTGAGCTCGACCTGGAGCCCGCCAATGCCACCGTTGGCATTGACGTTCTCCCAGTAGACCTCATGCCCGGTGACGATCACCTGGACCAGAGCACTGAAGACCCCGGAGAGGTCGGACAGCAGCCCAACTGTGATCGTCCCTGCCTCGAGATCGACACCAACGTCGGTGGCGATGTCAGCCATCTCACCTTCGGTGGTTTCGGTCGGAGCCTCCGTTGTCTCCGTCGGCGGCTCGGTGGTGTCAGCCCCCGGCGCCGCTGTGGTTGTCGTGTCGTCCTCTCCGCCCCCATCGCCGCAAGCAGCGAGTATGAGGCCGAGCACCACGAAGATCGCCAACCACTTGGATTTGGCGTTCATTTCGTTTCTTCCTCCTCTTTCATGCGAGACGGTCCACCCGTCTCGTTTTCCGGCCGCTCAATATGTGAACGGCCAACCTTTCCAATAATTGCGGATCCGAAGCCATATTCCGTACAAACCGAGGGGCTCGAAGATCAAGAATCCGATGATCAACAAACCGTATATGACCAGGTTGATCTGCGCGATCGACAGACCGGGAGCCACACCTGCCTGTGTGTTCACGAAGCCGAAGTCGCCGAGTCCCGTGGAGACGAAGAGGTCGGCGAGCCAGGAGAATGGGCCCGAGCCACCCTGCGCCACTCCTGCCAGCCAGTGAGTGAAGTCTTCGACCACACGGGGAAGGATGACCACGAATATCGCACCGAGGATCGTGCCGGTCACCACACCGGCACCCCCAATCAAGATGATCGCAATGAACTCGACCGACAAGAAGAGATTCCACTGCTCGGGAATCACACGACCCACGAACACTGCGAATAGGGCGCCCGCGATTCCCGCATAGAAAGACGATATCCCGAAAGCGAGGAGCTTGTACCGAAATTCGTTGACACCCATGATCTCTGCAGCGATGTCCCGGTCACGAATCGATTGAAAGGCGCGACCAACTCGCGTTCGCTGCAGGTTCTTGGCCAACAGGACGAACACGATCGCGACCAGGACCAAGAAGTAGTAGGCCTTGGCCCTCCCGGTGAGGTCGATTCCGAACCATTGCCCTTCGGTGAAGAAATCGATGACCGGTTCCTCCTCCTTCCAGAGCCTGACCTCGAAGTTCGGGAAGGTCCGACCCGCCTGGGAGCCGCCAGTCAACGAATTCCAGTTGCGGAACACGTACTCCCCAACAAAAACCAGTCCCAGGGTGACGAAGGCCAGATATAGACCTCTCACCCGGACCGCGGTCGGTCCGACGATGAGACCGATGAGAGCGGCGACTATGCCCGCGGCGGGAAGCCATATCCAGATTGGAAGACCCAATCCCATGAAGGGGCCGGGTGCGGCTCCCAGCCAGGCTGCGGTGTAGGCACCGACTCCCATGAAGAATGCATGACCGAGGGAGACCTGTCCGGCCAGCCCGGTGAGGATATTGAGCCCAAGCGCCCCGACGGCGAATATCGCGACTTCCGAAAGCAGTCTCAGCCAGTCGTTTTGTGCGAGGAATCGGAATCCAGGGAGTATGCCCAACGGGACCAGAGCGAGGATCAGAAAGAAGACTCCGAGCATGACCTTTTTGGTCCCGGTGTTCATCAAGGCCTGATCGGCCTCGTACCGGGTGTACAGCATCGGCCGCCCCCTCATGATGGGGTTCCTCCGGAGGCCGGAGCCGAGGCGGAGCGAAGGCGACGCCTCATACCCGTCGTATCTCTTCGGTCCCGAAGATGCCGTATGGCCTCACGACCAGCACCAACAACATGAGCAGATAGGGGACGATCCCGGCGAAACCGCTCCCCAGAAAGTCGAAGGTCACGTAGACAGTCGCCGCCGATTCGGCGAAGCCGACGAGGAGCCCGCCGACAATCCCACCGACGATCGAGTCGAGGCCTCCGATGATGATCGCCGGGAAGGCGCGGAAGGCGAAAAATGCCGTGGCCTGGTCCACGCCAGTGGAACGTCTCGGGAACATCGAGATGAACACCCCGGCGAGAGTCGCCAGGACGGCTCCTATCGCCCAAGAGATCGAGAAGATCCGACCTACGTTGATCCCCTGAGCCCGCGCCGCTTCCTGGTCGAACGCCGTGGCACGCATGGCAATGCCCATCCGAGATCGGAAGAACATCGTGATCGCACCCACCGCGATGAGGGCGACCACGATCTGGACCGCCTGGGTGTTGGCGATGCGCAGAGGCCCGACCGCAAGGAATCCGGTGCCGAAGGGATCACCCATCGGGCGGGGGAACTGGCCGATGAAGTCGTTCGTGACATTTCGGATCACGATGTCGATGCCCAGGGTCACGATGGCGACTGCGAAGAGCTCTTCACCCACCATGGGTCTGAGGAAGACTCGCTCCAGACCCATCCCGATCAGAGCCATGGCGACCATGGCAAGGATCACCGCACCGATCCATGAGACCCAACCGGGGGCATTGGGAATCCACCGTCCGGGAATATCGAGGATCGTGGCGAAGCTGGCCACCACAAAAGCGCCGAGGGCAGCAACGGCGCCATGGGCGAAGTTGATCACCTGGGTAGCTTTGAAGATGATGACGAATCCCACCGCCAGCAGGGCATAGATGGTGCCAAGACTGAGACCCTCGACGACCATCCTGGAGAACTGACTCCCGCCGACCTCCTGGGCGAGTATGGCTATCCCAGGGGTCACGACCGATACATGTCCTCTATCAGTTCCCCAAACATGTCTGCCATCGCCGCCCGCTTCAACTTCATGGTGGCGGTGAGCTCCCCGTCTTCGTGGTCGAGCTCCTTCGGGATCATCCGGAACTTGCGGATGTTCTCTGCCCGAGCGAACTTGGCATTGGTCTCGTCCACGACCTTGTGCATCAATTCGATGACCTGCGGCTTCTCCGACAGGTCGCGGTAGGTGGTGTAGGGAATTCCGCGGCGGGTTGCCCAATCTCCGACGGTGTCGTACTCGATGGCGAGGAGGGCAGTGATGTAGTTGCGGCCATCACCGATCACCATCGCCTCCTTGATGAAAGGAGAGACCTTCAGTGAGTTCTCGATCTCGGACGGCGAGACATTCTTTCCTCCCGAGGTGATGATGACGTCCTTCATGCGATCGACGATCTTGATGTGGGTGCCGTCCACCAGCTCACCTACGTCACCGGTATGCAGCCAGCCGTCCTCGGTGAACGCCTCCTTCGTCTTCTCCGGCATGTTCCAATAGCCTTTGAAGACACCGTCGTGTTTCGTTTGAATCTCCCCTGTCTCCGGATCGAGTCGGACCGTTCCCTCGACATAGGGCTCCCCGACGGTCCCCACCTTGGCCCGCCCCGGGTAGTTCGTGGTCGCCACGGCTGCGTTCTCGGTCATCCCATAGAGCTCGTACACGGGCAGCCCGAGCCCCATGAAAAACTCGAGCACCTCGGGGGCGATTGCCGCGGCACCCGATGCCGCATACCGGCATCGTCTCAGCCCGATTCGCTCTTTCAAGCTGCGGAAGTAGAGGAGGTTGAAGATCCAGTACAAGATCTTGGACGACACCGTGAAATCGCCGCCGTGGGCGACACGCACTCTGCCGATGTACTGGGCCACAGCCATCGACGGCCGGCCGAACAGCCGCTTTACGATTGTGGCGTCGTTGAGCCTGATCAAGATCCCAGCGTGGATCTTCTCCCAGATCCTCGGGACCGAGAAGAAAATCGTCGGCTGAATCTCCCGGAGGTTTTGTTGGACCGTGTCGATCGACTCGGCAAAGTTGAGAGTGGGACCGTTGCCGGCGAGCGTCCATGTCGAGAAGATCCGCTCGGCGACGTGGCAAAGAGGAAGATAGGTCAACAGGATGTCGTCCGGGCCGACGGGAGCCTCACTGCCCAGCCGTTCCTGATTGTTGACCAAGGTGTCCAGGCAAAACGTCACGTTCCTGTTGGTCAGCATCGCTCCCTTGGGCGGACCGGTGGTACCCGAGGTGTAGACGAAAGTCATCACGTCGTCGGCTTCGGCCTCGGCCATGATGCGCTCGACTGCTCCAGGGTCAGCGTCACGATGGGCGCGCCCCAGTTCCAGGAAGTCGTCCCAGAAGATGAAGCGGTCGTCGTCACGCCACTTACGGAAACCCCGCGGCTCGACATGGATGATCTTGGTGAGACCGGGAAGGCTGCCGACGACCTCCATCACCTTGTCGGCCTGTTCCTGATCCTCGGCGAGGTGGACCTTCGCCCCAGAGTCGTGCAGCAGATATTCGACCTCGGCGGCGGGGTTCGTCGGGTAGAGACCGACTGTGATTCCCCGGATGGCGACAGTGGCCATGTCCAGGATGACCCACTCCGGCCGGTCCTCGGAGTGGATGGAGACCCTGTCTCCCTCTTCGACCCCGAGTGCAAGCAAACCGTGGGCAGCCTCGAGAACAGTCTCGTAGAACTCCGACCACGTGATCTCCTGCCAGATCCCGAAGTCCTTCTCCCGCATCGCAACCTTGTCAGGAGTCGTCTCTGCCCATTCGCGGACCATCGCAGCAATGGTGCGGTAGCCCACCTCGGCAGCTGGGACTTCCGGGCGTTCGACCAGCGTCGTCATAGGTTGTCCTTCCTCACAGGGACGCGGAGACTAGAGAAGCCTGACCAGCGGTGCAGCAAAAGTGCCGCATAATTTTGAGTGAATGTTCTGGTTTTCCACAAGGAGTGGGCACCGTTCAACTTCCCCGGCTCCACTGGGCACCTCCTGGCCAAAACTCCTTCTTCCAGATGGGAGCACGTTGCTTCAGCTCGTCGATGATGAACCGGGCCGCGGCAAAGGCATCGGACCTGTGGGCACTGGCTACGGCGACTGCGACCGACACCTCACCCAGATCCACCGTCCCCGACCGATGCTCGACGATGGCGCTGAGAATCGGCCACCGCGAGGACGCGTCGTTCACGATCTCCTCGATCTTGGGCTCGACACGCTCGGCGAACACCTCATACTCGAGGTGGGTTACCCCCTCCTTGCCTTCGGAGTGGTCGCGAACCGTGCCGAGAAACAACACCGTGGCGCCCGAGTCATGACGAGCGACCTCGGCGACAAGGGCTCCCCCGTCGATCGGCTCCTCGCCGACCCTGACCCGGATCGATTGTTGGACACGGCCCATAGACTTGAAAGCCTATGACATCTCCTCTCTCTCCGGGACCGATTGGGTACGGAGAGACCGACCCCGAACCACCCAAAGAGCGAAGAGCCGACCCATGGGCGATCGCGATGGGCATTGTGGGCGGGGTCCTGTTGGGCACGGGACTGACCTTTGCCATCCTGGGTTTCGTCGGGGTCTTCGAAGAGCCAACTCCACCAACGATCCCACCGGCACCCATACTCACCGCACCTGCGCCGACCACACCGACCGCGACCTTCGGCGACGAGGTCAGCGTGGCGTCGGTTGCGGCACGTGTCATCCCATCCACTGTGGCGGTTGACGTCAACGCATTTCTCCTCACCGGGAGTGGCAGCGGCGTGGTCTACGGGGACGACGGATACATCATCACCAACAATCACGTGATCGAGGGGGCCGACGGCATCTTCGTGGTGTTCTCCGACGGAGCCAGGTTTCCCGCCGAAGTCGTCGGGACCGACCCGGTGACCGATATCGGAGTTCTCCTGGTCGAGCGTCAGGATCTCGCCCCCGTCACCATCGGCTCTGCGGACGACGTCTCGATAGGCGAGCCCACCGTGGCGGTCGGCAATCCCCTTGCACTCGTTGGTGGACCAACGGTCACGACTGGAGTCATCAGCGCCCTCGACCGTCGTCTCCAGGTCACCCAATCGAGCAACCTGGTTGGGCTGGTCCAAACCGACGCACCGATCGCCCCGGGTTCGAGCGGCGGCGCACTGGTCGACGCCGCCGGGCGTCTCATCGGGATCACCACGGCGATCGCGGTCTCCGATGTCGGAGCCGAGGGTCTCGGTTTCGCCGTCCCGGTGGACATTGCCGTCGGCGTGGCCAACGACTTGATCGAGGACGGGGTAGTGCACCATGCCCTCATGGGCATCGAGGGGAGCACGGCATGGGCCGAGGACGATGGAGCAGAGTTTCCCGTAGGTGTCCTCGTCACCAGCCTTTCCAACAACTCGGCCTACCAGGACGCTGGGGGCCAGATCAACGATGTCATCGTCCAAGTCGACGGCCACCCAATGAGGACCCTCGACTCCCTCCTGTCCCGCTTGCGCCACTATCGCGCCGACGACACGATTCCTGTCCGTATCCTGCGAAGCGATGAGGAGACGACACTCGACGTGACCATGGGGAGGCTGGTTCCATGAGCGACGACCTCTTCTCCAAGCTCTTCGAGCTGTTCAACCAGCCCGGCCCGATCAATTGGAAGCTGGCCGCCGAGGTGGCCCGCCATCTCGCCGGCGAGCGTCAACCGGTCGAGCCATGGGCGGCCGAGGAGTTCCGGGAGCTGGCCCGGCTGGCCGAGTATCGCCTCGAGGAGGTGGCCCCTTTCCCGGTGCGCGCCGCGGTCGACGTGTTGCCCGTCGACCCACGCTCCTGGGCGGAGAAGAACCTGGAGCTCTACGGGTCTCTGGTCGAGCCCTTCGCCGCCTCGATGGGTGGTGCCGAGGCGGCCCCGATGATGGCGCAACTCGCCCCCGCGATGATCGGGCTCCAGGTCGGATCACTGGTCGGAAGTCTGTCGGCATGGGCCGTCGCTGGCTTCGACGCCGGCCTGCCACCCGATCGGACCGGGCCGCTGACCCTCATCGTCCCCAACATCGAAGCCCTGGAAGTGAGCGACGTCGACGAGCGGGAGATCCGCCTGTGGGTGGTGGCCAACGAGGTTGCGTTCCGTGCGGTGTGCGAGGTCCCCTGGATACATGATCGGCTCGCCGACCTCATCGCCGACTACGCGGCGGCGGCCCAGATCGATCCGACCAAGCTCAGTGGTCTCATGATCGGTGGGACGGACCCGACCGCGATCGAGAAGGCCATTGCCGAAGCGGGAGGAATCGAAGGGCTGATCGGTGGCGAGGAGGCTGCGGCGCCACGGGCCGAGCTGGAAGCTTTCCTCGGTGTGATCACCGGGTGTGCACGACTGCTGGCCCGTCGTGCGATTGGTGAGATAGCACCCAGCTTCGACAAGATCTCGGGAGTGCGCGATCTGGAGAGAGAGGAGGTCACCGATACACCTCCAATCGGGGTGGGTCCGGTCCCTCCCGAGGCGACCCAAGCCGGGGACGAGTTCAATCAGGAGGTGGAGCGCCGCTACGGCGACGACGCCCTCGCCACCCTCTGGGCCGACCCGTCGCGCATGCCCTCCGCCGCCGAACTCCGCGACCCCACAGAGTGGGCCGCACGAGTCCTCCTGGACGGATGGACGTGATACGCCTTCCTAATGCTCTAGCTCCCATATGTGGGAGCTAGAGCGTTTCATATCGAAAGGACGTTCATTTGCCACTCGAGATTGGCACACCGGCACCCGACTTCACGCTTCTCAATCAGAACCGGGAGCCGGTTTCACTCGATGACTTGAAAGGCTCCCGGTCGGTGATCGTGTTCATCCCCTTTGCCTTCACCAGAACGTGTGAGGCCGAGTTATGTCGGATCCGTGACGAGTACGGCCTGTTCAATGACTCCGACACCAGGGTGGTAGCCATCACCTGCAACACGCTTCATGCCAACCGGGTATGGAGCAACCAACAAGGGTTCCAGTTCGACATCCTCTCCGACTTCTGGCCGCATGGGTCGGTGTCCCGTAAGTACGACACCTTCAACGAGGGCTACGGCTACGCCGAACGCACCACCTACTTCCTCGACGAGGAGGGGATCATCACCGCCGTGACACACTCGGATCAGCTGGGTGAGCCGAGAGACTTCGAGGACTACCGGGCGGCTTTGAGCTAGTCCAGACCGTTCTGTGCGGATTCGTACGGCCCCGGCCCTGTAGATCCGCACAGAACGGTTTCGGCTAACCGAAGAGGGCCCGCCACCAGCGCCGGAACAGACCCGGATCCTCGGGCCGCGGCATCTCGGCCAGGACGGCCTCGTGAAGGTCGGGGGGCAGGTCGCCAACCAGGACCATCCCCGAGTCACGGGTCTCCCAAACGTAGGTGACCTGACCCGCCGTGAACACCCGGAGATAGTCGCCCGACCCCAGCTCAACTGGAGTCGCCTCGGGCACGGCGACGGCCGTGGGAGTCTCGAACAAGGCAAACGAGAAGAAACCGTCGGAGTAATAGGCGAACCGAACACCGCCATCGTCCTCGTATTGGTCGAGCAGCTCAAAACCTGACACCCGCTCCGGCAGCGACGAGGTCTCGACCAGCGTGGGGGGATCGTCCTCATTGTCCACGCTCCTCTTGTCGATCACGGGTGGCTCGGTGTCCAGAGAAACGAAACGACGCTCGCAGTAGACGTCGTTGTCGATGGTGAGGGTGACAGCCTTGACGACGACTCCGGTCTCATCGTCGATGGTCAGCTCGGCTCGCGGCTCTCCATCACGAACGAGCAGATAGGCCATGGCCACCCGCCCCAGAAACTCCACCGCCCCTTCTTCCTCGACCATGTAGAGCTCATCGCCGGCGGGCTCTCCATCGTTCACCGTGGCTTGGGCCAACAATCCGTCGTCACTGGTGATCGTCCATCCCCCGGCACCAGCAGTCACTTCAACGTCGTCTGAGACGCTCGACGTCAACTGGAGCTCACCGCCGACCTGTTCGATCCGCACCAGGGCGTCCCGTATCCCGTCGGGTGTGGAGCAGCTGATGATCTGTTCCGCAGAGTACGAAGCCTCCTGTCCCCGCTCCAACAACTCGTCGAGCTCGGCCGCGAAGGATGCAGTCCCCGGAACGACGACGAGAAGGGCCACGACGGCGAGCAGCCGTCTCATTCACCCACCAACGGGGAAATCGACACCTTGGCAGGCCCGAAGGCCGGATCGAGGGTGGATCGGGCGCCCACCAGGCTATTCAATTGCTGGAGGCTCACCTCGTCGGCAGGGGGTGTCACAATGGCGGCGAGGGCGATGGCGGCCACGACCACGGCGGCAGCCACCCCGGCCCACATCCCTTTGTGACGCCGAAGGGGGACGACCACTGGATCAGCCTGGGGAATGAGCCCTTCGGGCAGTTCGAGTACCGGCAAAGAACGGACTGCCGAGCGCACGAATTGCATCTGCTCCAGTTCGACCGAGCATTTGCCGCACCGGGAGAGATGGTCCATCAACTGGCTCCGTTCCGAGCCACGAAGCTCGCCGTCGAGATAGGCGCTGATCTGCTCGGTCGGATGGATCAAGTCAGCAGCTCCTTCAAGATCTTCCGCCCTCGATGGATCCGGCTGCGAACCGTGCCGATGGGGACGGCCACAGCCTGGGAGATCTCCTCATATGACAACCCGACGACATCGCAGAGCACCACGGCCTCCCGGAAGTCGATGGGAAGCTCGAGCAGTGCCTTCTGGATATCGTCGCCCAGAGAGATCCGGGCGTACTCGGTGTCGGCCGACTCTGTCGAGGCCCGGGACCAGCGGTCGACCTCGTCGGGGAGAGGGGCGGTGGGTCGACGTTTCTGTCGTCGGACGTCGTCGAGGAATGCGTTACGGGTGATGCGCCATAACCAACCTTCGAAGCTCCCTGGCTGATAGTTGGAGAGCCCGCGGTGGACCCGGAGCAACACTTCTTGGACGAGATCGTGGGCATCGTCTGGGTTCCCGGTGAGCCGGTACGCAAAGTTGTAGATCTTTCGTCCATAGACACGGGCCACCTCTTCCCATGTGAGCGGTATGGACTCCATGTTGGAGACCTACTCCTGAAACGACGCCAAGCGGCGTTCAGTTCCTATGAATCGGAAACTTCTCGAGAACCGGACGGCGGGACTTCCGGGTGGGCTGCCGTGGCGGATTCGTCATCCGTCGCGTTCGCTGTCGCAACGTCGTCATCCTGTTGAGAGCCTTCTGCGATGCCTTTGCGGAATTCCTTCGCCGAGGAGCCGAGCGAGCGAGCGAGTTCTGGCAACTTACGGGCGCCGAATATGAGCAGCACGATCAGCAGGACGATCAGCCACTCTTGTCCGCTTATTCTCACAAATGTCCTCCTTGGATGACCAGTCTAAGCGTCAACATCCGGTAGCAGATGGAGGCCAGGGCTAGCCCAGCGCCATGGAGTCGATGAACCTCTGGATCCGCTCTCTGGTGATGAATCGGACTTTCGGCTGATTGGCCTCGATCTCGTGGACCTTGAACGGGGCGTACTTGTCCGAGATGAGCATTCCTCTCTCGGCGCCCGACGTGCCGAAGTCGGCGAGAAACCGGCGGATAACCGCGTCGTCGATTTCGGGATACTGGCCCTTCTCGTAGCCATCAGTCGCGATATAGGTGGACACGCCGTCCTTGATGGCCATGTAGCTGCCGGGAAAGGCTTGTTCGGTCACCCGATAGCCGAACATCCGGAGCAGGCCGATGACGAACTCGGGCCCGCTGAGCTCTTCCGGGTCCGTGCCCAGGGCGCGCAGGCCACGATCCAAACCTCTCGGGATCTTCAGGTCATCACGCAACGGAGGCAGCTCGTCGGCGGGAACATCGGCCCGGGTCTCGTAGGCAACTCCGTGGTCGGGTCGATCCTCCTCGAAGGGAGCGGCGAACGGATCACGGGCGATGTGGGTGAAGCTGAGCCCGGTGTCGAGTGCCGGAGGGGGCAGCTCTCCAGGCGAAGGAAGTTTGGTCCTACCCACCTCGCGCACTCGGTCTCGTCCTGCGAGCACGACGATGTGATGTACATCCTCTATGGGGAGACTGTGCCGCTTCTCTCGGAGCACCTCGACCGCCTCATCCATGAGCAGGTCGTTCAGAACCTGGTCGTCGTCGTCCTCGAGTGGGACGTCGAATGTGACCCTCGCCTCATCTCCCACTACATGGAACGACTCGACCGGAGCATGGTGGCCACCCTCGGCGTCGAAGAGATCGCGGCTGACGGACAGACCGGCCGCCGGAGCGGTGCTGCCCGCCTTCTCGGCCTCTGCCATCCGTCGTTTCCGGCTCCGGAACATGTAGGCGACGACGAGCCCGACGACCGCCAGGGCGAGAACCGTGACAAAGACTTCCATTACGAGATACTCAGATCGATCACACGAGGAGTCTATCCATCCGACTCGCCACTACCTGCAGCCTCCGCTTCGGCTTCGATGTCTTCGAGAAGAATCTCCGCTGTCGGTTCATCGGCCCCGGCATTGAGACGATCGATCATCCGTTGCCGTGACCACTCGGTTCCAAATGCGGTGACCACGTCACCGGCCAGCAGCAGTGAGTCTCCTGACGGGACCAGGACCTCGCGGCCCCTACGGATAGAAACCAGCGTCGAACCCTCGGGCCAGGTCACTTCTCTCACCTTGCGTCCATCTGCGATGGAACCCAGAGGTACCCGAAAGTCGTAGTAGCCGGCGTCGGGATGGGTGCGCTGGATGAGTCTTTGCCTCTGCAGATGATGATCGGTCGTGGAGGTGAGCGCTTGGTGATAGGCGTGGACCGCCTCTTCGCGACGAAAGATCCCGATGAGTCGTCGTGGATCGTCCTTGGCAACAACCGGTAGGCGGCCCACACCGAGCGCGGCCATCCGCTCCAGAGCCCGCGATACCGGTGTGTCCGGTTCGACGGTGACCGGGCGCGGGGTCATCACCTGGCTCACGGAGGTCTCCTGGGCCGAGCCCTCGGCCCGATTGATGTCGGTGATGGTGACAATCCCCACCAACTCATCGGCGTCGACCACCGGAACGCCGTGCGAGCGGTGATAGTTCAGCATTCGCTCGATCTCATCGATCGACTGTTCGGGCGCCGCCACAAAAGGGAGAGGCGCCATCACCGAGCCAACTGTGACCGTGTCGAGAATGTCGATCTCCCCCGTATGGGTGAGGCTGATTCCCTTTCGTTTGAGAGCCAGCGTGTAGACGGAGTCCTTCATGAATCGCTCGGCGAGGAACGTCCCCAGGGTTGCCGCCAGCATCAGGGGCAGGATCAGCCCATAGTCCCGCGCCCCGGTCACCTCGAACACAATGATTATCGACGTCAACGGGGCACGACCGACAACCGCGAACATCGCCGCCATCCCGACCACCGCGAAGGCACCACTCTGTAGTTGGGTATCACCGGCCCAGACACCTTCGGCGAGCCGGGAGAAGCCCGCGCCCACCGCGGCTCCCATGAACAGCGAAGGCATGAAAGCTCCACCAGAACCTCCTGAGGAGATGGTGAGACTGGTGGCCAGAGCCTTTCCCAGAGCCAGCAGCATCAACACCCACCACACTTCACCGGTCCCGATGAACTCGTTGCGGAGCAGCGCGCTGGTGACCTCTTGCCCGGTTCCAAAGAGGTCAGGCTCCACGAAGATGAGGGCTGCGACCATGAGGCCGGCAAGCACCGGACGAAGCCACTTCAGGCGCTCGCCGTATCGATGAGCCAGGCCTTCCAAACGGTCGATCGTCCTGAGAAACACGAATCCGACCACAACGACCAGCAACGCCAACAACCCATACAACGTAAGCTCGGTGAAGGATCCGAGCTGGTATGCACCGGCACTCAACGTTGCCTGCTCCTCGCCGATGATGGGCTGCACTATCGACTGCGACGTGATTGCTGCGGTCACCGAAGCGATGACCACTGCAGACATGTGTCTGGGGGCGAACGACACCAGGATCACCTCCAGGGCGAAGAGCATCCCCGCGATAGGCGCGTTGAAGGAGGCGCCGATACCGGCGCCGGCACCTGCCGCCACCAACGATCTGACCTGATCCTCGCCCATGTTGAAGCGACGGGAGAACCAGGACCCGACTGCCGCACCGATCTGCACGATGGGTCCCTCACGACCGGCCGAGCCTCCGAAGCCTATGGTCAAGGCGGTGGCCAACAGCTTCAATGGTGCAACCCGGCCTCTGATGTGACCTCCGCGCACCATCAGGGCCTCGGTGGACGCGGGTACACCGTCACCAGCGATCTCAGGGGCGAAGCGACGGGCGATCCACCATGCGATCAGCAGGCCTGCGGGGACGGTGAGGAAGATCCAAAGACGTGCCGGGTCCCAAAACTCGGCGTCGCCCGACGGGAGGATCATCGACATCAAATCGCCTACCCCTTCGAGGGCGAGGACGAGTCCCGCTGCCCCTACGCCGACTCCGACGCCGACGAGGGCGGACATGGCCAGGAAACCACCCATCTGGCGTTCAGCGAGGGCGCCGAGAGCAGGGAGGCGTCGTAGGTTCGCCATCGGATTTGTCACCTGCCGGAGGCTAGAAGGCACAATCTGTCTACTGATGGACTTCAGATCACACTTCGGCAGGCCCATCGACTTCCGTCATCGCTCAAATGTGGTGGTGGCGATCATCGTCGTGTTGGCTGCGGTGGCCGCTGTGGTGCTGTGGATGTCCGGCACACCAGCCAACGTCCTCTTGGCGCCGGTCTACGTCTTCGTGATCTGGGCATTACTGCGCGAGATCGACCCCGATCATCAGTGGCCGGCGGTTGTTGGTGCGGTACTCGCCGGGGCCTGGGTCTTGCGGGGCATGCCTCTTTCCACGGTCTGGGCGACTGCCGGCCTGGTCGTGGCAACTCGGATCACGACGTCGACGACCGGACGCCGCCTCCTTCCCATCGACCTGGCCGCCGTCACGGTCTTCGGCACCGCCATCGGGTTCAGCGTCGAAGGCTGGGCCGCCGGGTTCGGGATCGCCCTCGCTCTGTATCTGGACGATCGGTTCCGGGGAGAGAACCGGGTTGCGGCCATTGCTGCGTCCGCCATCACCGCAGTCGGCACGACCGTGGTGGCGACCGCGGCGGGCGCATTTCCGGATACGGTCCCCGACGTCATCCAGTACCTGGCGATAATCGCCGGGGTCGCCGCTCTCGGTTTGTTGGTCCGAGAACCGGCCATGCCCACGAGCCGGGTCGACGCACGCCACGCCGCCTTCATCGACCGGGCGAGACTGCATGCCTCACGATCGATCATCGGCGTCCTCGTCTTCTTGATGGCCATCTTCACTGGCGCCAACTCCGAGGGACTGGTGATTGTCATCGCCGTCTTGTGGCTGGCCGTGCTGTCGAATGAGATCGAGCTGATACGACGACGCCGACGGTAGATTTCGTGTCATGTGTCGTTCGATAAAGGTGCTCCGGGAAGGAGCCACGCCAGCACCCGGTGAGGAGATAGAGGCCGCCGCCCGCCAGTTCGTGAGGAAGATCTCCGGCTTCTCCAGGCCCGCCGCTCACAATCAAGAGGTCTTCGACCAGGCCATCGCCGAGATCGCCAACGCCTCACAACGCCTCCTCGACGGTCTCGAGATCAGAGGAGCCCGCAAGGCCAGCTGACCAACACGTTCTCTGCGGGTTTTTACGGGCTGAGGCCAGAAAAGCCCGCACAGAGCGGGGTTCAGGTCACGGTGAGGCCGATGCCGTCACGCTCCGCGTTGGCGAGGGCGCGGCCGGCGGCCGCCACGTCCTGGGCTGCCACCCCCACGCTCTTGAAAACGGTGACGTCCTCGCCGATCTGGGGGCTGGTGCCTGCCAGGAGATCGCGCAAAGTGGTGTTGGGATCCCGATCGGCCCGAATCAGGTCTCCCGCCTCCGCGGCCGCGGCGTCGATGTCGTCGACCACCACGTAAGCCCTAGCCAATAGGGCAGGGCTCAGCTCGGCCATCTCTGGGGTGAAGGCACCCACTGCATTGACGTGCGTGCCCGGTCGGACCGAGCTCTCGGCGAACAGCGGCGCCGTCGCCGGTGTCGCACAGGAAACCACATCGGCCCGCTGCACCGCCTCGTCGGCATCGGCCATCGCCTCACCGCCGACACGGCCCGCCAAAGCCTGCGCATTCTCCACGGACCGGGACCAGACCAGGATTTTCTCGATGGGACGGACCGCTCGCACCGCCTCGACCTGATCGAAAGCCATCGCCCCCGAACCCAGCATGGCCAGGGTGTGGGCGTTGTCGCGGGCGAGCAACTTCGTCGCCAAACCCGAAACCGCCCCGGTCCTGATCGCGGTGATGGTCGGGCCGTCGACCACGCCAAGTGGGCTTCCGTCGCCGCCGAAGACCACGACCAGTCCCACCGGGTTTCCGGGCACGACCGAGACGACCTTCACCGCCATGAGATCATCGAGACGGCCCGGCATGACCAACGACGGTCCTACAAGTGAACGCAGCGGAGCCTCGGTCTCTCCGGTGAAGGCGTGCTCCATCGCCTCGATGGCGTCGACCATGGGGAGAGCCTGCCGGGTAGCTATGGCGTCGAGGATTCGCATCAGGCCAGGAGCTTCTCGATGGCGAGCTCAAACAGGTCGCGTTCAGCCGGGAAGACCTCGCGCCGGACCTCGGTGTCGACCTTGGCCGGTTGGTAGACGATCGAGGAGCTCACGATCCCGGCTCCGACCACTACATCGGGGCGTGGGGTCACCTCGCCGTCACGGTGTAATCACCGACGCTGTCGTCCCAGGTGAGGTCGATCAATCCGCGGGTGACTGCCGCTTTGCAGAACTGGAGAAAACCTCCATATCCGAATTTCTTCTCGGTGAAGTCCGGTTGTCGCTTCCGCAGCTGATCCTTCAGCCCGGAGAGTACGACCGGCCCGTTGGACGAGCTCATCTCGGCGACGATCGAGTGGAGGAGGTCGAATGCTCCCCGCTCGCCCGACCCGGTAGCGGGGAATTGGACGACGGGGTCTCCCCTCCCCGGTCCCTGGGAGAGCTCGATTGCCCCCTGTGACTCGAGATGGCGGAGCAGCTCGCCGAAACCACGGAACCCGTAATCGGCCTCGGTGAAGGTCGGGTCTTTGCGCAGGATGGCTCGCTTCAGGGATGAGGCGAGGACGTCACCTTGGGTGCTGCGGAGAAGACCGCCCAGGGTGGTGGTGACCAAGGAGTCCAGGTCGGGAATCTCCTCCTCCTCAGCACTTTCGTCACGGGATGCTTCCTCGCCACGTGCGTCCACTCCGGCGAGGTTGTCATAGAAGAGGAACTCGTCACACGCAGGTGGCAACAAATTGGAAGTCGACGCCCTCACCCCGACCCCGATCACCTTCTTGTTCAACTCACGCAACTTGTGAACCAAGGGGGTGAAGTCAGAATCGCCGGTGCAGATGACGAAGGTGGTCACGTAGTCACGTTCGAAGGCAAGCTCGATGGCGTCGACGGCCATTTTGATGTCGGCGGCGTTCTTGCGTGTCGCCCCCATGCGCTGGGGGATCTCGATCAGCTCGACATGGCTGCGTGTCATCGACTGACGGGCATCCGAGAACATCGACCAGTCCGCGTAGGCGCGGCGGGAGATGACCCGGCCCCGCTCGGCAAGGGCGTTGGAGATGGGGTCGAAGTCGAACTCCATGCCCCCGAGGGCCTCCCGAGCACCGATGGCTAGGTTCTCGAAGTCGATGAACAGGGCGATGCGTTCTTCTTCCATTGCCCTGAATGTAGTTGGTGGATCGGACTGATCCGATAGGTTGAACCAGTCGCTAGGGGGTCTGATGCCGAAAGAACTCAGAGTCCATGGAGTGTCGGGGACTCCTCCTGGGGACCTGCTCTTTGCGGCGCCGGTGACCTACGACCAGGGATGGGACCTGGCCAAGGTCTTCGAGTCCTGTCGGGACGATTGGGACGTGAGGGCATTTCACTGGGGCAGCCTCACCTCGAAGTCGTCGCTGACAGCTCTCTGGATCCTCTTGGCCCCCTTCGCCATGGCCAACGTGGCGGGCTGGATGAGTGAGACGCCGAACGTCTGGTCACGGATCTGGATCCGCGTCGCTGGCCTGTCGCTCACCGGGATCTTCTTCGCCCAAATCGCCAACATGGGGTTCGACATCCCGTTCTCCACCGGCATGAGCCCGACTGCGGTGAGATGGGTCTACACCGTTGTCTGCGTCGTCCTGGTGTTGGGGATCGGCTGGCTCTCCACCCAGTCTTCATTCAAACCCCTGACCCCGACCGAGCGTCTCCGTCATCTCTTCATGCCGACCCTCGGCGCGATGAACCCGCTGATGAAGGATGCGGAGTGGGACGACCCGGCGGACTTCGAAGGCGGGGTCGTGGGTACCCGGCTGTGGAGCGTGCATTCGATCGTCCACCGCCTCCGTCGTCTTCACCTGACATTCGGTATGGCGATCCTGGCGATCGTGGTAGCCCGTGCGACCGACAACCCCGCACTCGGCGTTACCGCGCTGAGTCTGGCGGGGCTCATGATGATCACGCTTGGGCTCACCACCGAAACTTGGGCGGCCAACCGCGTAGTGCTCGGATTGACCGCCATCGCCCCACTAGCCGGCCTCGGGATGTTGGGCTGGGCATTGGTGACACTGGCACCCGCTGAGATCGCGGCGACCAGCCTCAACATCTCCGACGACCTCACCTATGAAGTCGCTCTGGTGCTCGGACTCGCTGCGGGCTTTGGTCTGTTGGGCGAGCTGGTCACAGGAGGATTTCGCAAAGGTTGGGTGCCTCTCGGCCTGCTCGCCGTGGCGGCGCTGATCGGGGCTACGTTCGGGCTGACCGGGGCAATGCTGGTGGAGACCTATCTCACCGAAGCGCGCACCACATCTGAGACATTCGATGCCGGGGCCACCTTTGTCACGGTGGGAATGCTCGGACTCGTCCTCGTCATCGCCCTGGCCTTCGTCATCGCCACCTTCTTCCCGAAAGAAGGCGCTGAAGGGTCACGCATCAGGCGAGGGATACTCCGGTCGAGAGCTCTCCTCATGGTTGCGGGTGGTTACGGTGCGCTGGTCGGCGTCGTCGCCGCGATCTGGAGCTGCCAGGGTCAGATCGAGGGCTGCACACAAAACAACATTCAGATGCCGCAATGGGTGACCGAGGACCCGACGAACCTCTCCGTTCTCTTCGGCCTGCCCTTCGACCCGACATCACTTCTCGGCTGGGCCAAGCTCCTTATGGTGGCGGTTCCGGCCATCCTCATCATTCGATCGATCGTGGGTGGGTTGCTCAACGGGCAAGACTCGAGGCGAAAGGTCGGCATCCTCTGGGATCTCGGTTCGTTCTGGCCGCGCTGGTTCCATCCCCTGGCTCCCCCAGCCTATGGGCCATATGCGGTGACTCGTCTCCAAACCACAATCTCAAATGAGAAGCCCGACGTGCTCGCCGCACACTCTCAGGGCTCATTGATCTCGGCGGTTGCGCTGTGCCTCGCCGATGAGGACACCGCTCCTCAGCTGTTCCTCACATATGGCTCGCAACTCGGCGACCTCTATCCGTCACTTTTCCCGGCAGTGGGCCTGGACGCCCTCGTCGACTCGACCATCAGCCAGGTCGGTGGGCGATGGCTGAACCTCTGGCGGCAGAGCGACTTCATCGGTGGCCAGGTCATCCCCAAGCTGGGCACACGAAACTGGGAGGTGATCACCGGCTCAGGCCACTCCTACTACGAGCTGACCACCGAGTTCTGCGCGGCGCGCCTGGCAGTCCTATCTGGTGATCTCCTTCGACCTTCGGACGCCGACATGGCGAGCTGCTGGGACGACTAGCGCTCGAGCATCCGGGTTCTCGCCCACGCAACCACTGCGATCGTGGCGACAGCACCCAACCCGAGCGCCCAGCGGGGACCGAGGTGTTCGCCGATCCACCCCACCACGGGAGCGCCTATGGGACGAGCACCCAGGATCGCCGTAGCTCTCAGGCCGACAACCCGACCCCTCATCTGAGGGCTCGACTCGAGTTGGAGCACTGAGTTGCTCATAGTGAGGAAAGCCGACGAGCTCACTCCCACGATCACCAACATGGCATAGGCAATCCAGACACTCGGGGCGAACGCCGTCGCCGCGATCGTCGTCGCCAGTGCTACTGCCGCGACCAGGATCGCCCGGGGTGAAGTCCTGCCCCGGGTCGCTACGAAGAGACCTCCGATCACGGCGCCAATCCCCATCGCTGCGAACATCGCGCCGAACGTGTCGGCGTCACCTCCAAATGTGAAACGAGCCAGCAGCGGCAACACGACCTCGAACTCGTAGGCGAACAGACCGATCACCGCGCTCATCACCAGAGTCGACCGAAGCACCGGATGACGGGACACGTAGCGCAGCGCATCGCGGAGTTGACCACGTTGCTTGATCTCCGGCTCCGCTCGGTCGATGTCGTCGGTTCGCATCAACGAGATGGCTGAGATGAACACGAGGTAGCTGGCGGAGTTGATCACGAAGCACCAGCCGATCCCAACGGTGACGATCAGCAACCCACCCACCGCGGGACCGACGACCCGAGCGGAGTTGACCAGGACCGAGTTGAGGGCGACGGCGTTGGCCAGCCTGGACCGACCGACCATCTCCATGACGAACGAGTTGCGGGTTGGGTTGTCCACGCTCCCCACCAAACCGAGAGCCAGGGCCAGGACGAAGACCATCCACAACTCGACGACGTCGGTGAGCACGAGCACACCTAGCGTCAGGGCGATGAGGGAGGCGAGACTCTGAGTTACGTACAGGAGCCTCCTCTTGTCCAAGCGGTCGGCAATCAGCCCGCCGCTCGGAGCCAACAGGAGTATGGGGAGGAACTGAACGGCGGTGAGGGCACCGACCGCCGCGCCACTCCCGGTCAGCTCGAGGACCAGCCACGACTGGGCGACCCGTTGCATCCAGGCGCCCGAGACGGAGACCACCTGACCACCGAAGTAGAGACGGAAGTTGTGGACGGAGAACGCAGCGAATGTACGCCGCGCCAGGTCGGTGGGGGGTGTCATTTCTCTTCGATCATGTTCTCGAACAGCTCGATCGCCCGCTCCAGAGCCTGATGGTCTTCCTCGCTGAGAGAGTCGATGCGGCGAGCCAGATACGCAGTGCGCTCGCGTCGTCGCCGGTCGATCAACTCGCGCCCGGCCGGGGATATCTCCACGATGAAAGAGCGTCGGTCGTCGGCGTCAGGGCTCCGGGCGACGAATCCCTTGTCGACGAGGCGGCCAACGATTCCGGTTGCCGACGGCTTGCTGATGCGCTCGTGGCCGGCCACCTGACTCATTGCCATGGGCCCGTGGCGGTCCAGAGTCGACAGCACCGAGGCCTGTGATGGAGTGAGGCCACCCAATGACTGCTGACGTAGCTTGCGAGCGAGTCGCCCGACAGCCACCCGGAGCCGGTCCGCAGTGGAGGCGGTGGTTAGCATAGCTAATCAATGTAGCGCTCATGCCCACGAAGTCGAATCCTTCTCCAGCGACGCTCGGCGGGCGATTCAAGAAATGCGACTCCGAATGCCGATGGAGAGAATGATGCAACCGGTCGGCCCCAGCAACAAAGGAGGGCTGGCCTGCACGAAGTGTGGACGAAGGGCCACCTTCCTAAGCCCGCTTGGCACCCTCTGTCCCACCGACGCCTTGATAGCCGCAGCCCGTCACTGCTGGATCCCGACCCACATCCGTGACACAGTCGAAGCGCCTTCTCGTGAAGAAACGCCCGACGCCTTTATTCGGCCATTTCCAGGATCAGAGATCCCGCCTGGATGAGACAGGTGACTGCACAGCCCTCAAACCTCGTCGCAGCCCGGTACCCATGAACGCTGTCAACCGACCGCGTACGTGCCACTGCAAGTGAGCCTCTGCGAAGAGGAAAACAGTACTCGACGTGCCGATCGGGTGCGGTTTCCGACATGGGCGATTCCACTCGATACCTGTGGATTTCGGTGCCAAGTCCCAGAAGCGCGACGTGCCGATCGGGCACGTCCCGATTCAGTCGGGAAGGGTGACGACCACCACGAACATCTCGTTCGTTCCAGTCACTTTGGTGACGTGACCCTGTCCCGTCGTGTCCTCGGCCAGCAGAATCGTCCCGGGTCCAAGTGGGCGAGACTCCCCGTCACTGGCTTCGATGGTTCCTTGGCCCGTGAGATATACAACCAGTTCACGCCTTGGAGCGGGATGCCAGTCTCCGTGCCAGCCAGGCGCTACTTGTGCAAACGCGTAACCGGTGGCGGCCCCTGGCGACGTTAGTAGGACTGGCGGAGCAGGAGGAACGAAATCCTCCTCTGCAAATTCGAGATCAACGTCTTCCAGGTGCGACTCGCCCTCTTCGTCAGCCCATATTCGAATCACCGAAACCACCACCCGTCATGGTACTCAGAGAGCCTCAGATCGCTCCGCTACCGCAGCCTTGGACGCACGCCGAGATGCCGATCGGGTGTGGTCTCAGATAGTGAGCGATTTCGCTCCGGAAATATGATCTGCGCTCCTCGGGCAGGGTCCAGAGGGGAGGAAACGTGCGATTACGGTGAGCCACATTTGTTTCGACGTATATGCCCCAGTGAGATCGAGCCCAAGGCCGTCGAACCGGTCGCCAAAGCTTACCTGCCACCCCACGCCCCCCTTCGCTGTCGCAGGGGGATGACGAAGCGCGGTTATGTGTGCTCAGGCTCGGTCTCCTCAACGTCGGTCCACTCGAGGGCCACTGGTTGGGGCACCTCGATGGCCGGGGTGGCGATTTCTCCGGCCGGAACCTGTTGCATGAGTGGCGAGGGGCTCCGGTTCACCAGGAGACGGAAGACGTCGGGTCGGTTGTAGTGCCCGGCAAGATCGTGGCGCAGCTTCATGCGGATGCCGACGTCGAGGTCCATGTCGGCGTAGACGATCGTCTCCTCGTTGCCGACCACCGGTCCGGCGGCGAGGCGCGTGTCGGGGGCGACGATGCACGACCCGCCACCTACCTCATCTCGGGAGAGGAACTCGCGGTCGTCATCGGAGAACGGGACAATCTCGCGGATGCGGTCGTCGACCACCGCCGAGGCGCTGATGACCCACGCCTTCGACATCTGGGCGAAGGCCTTGGCAGCATTGAGTGAGATCTCGGGCATGGGCAGGGCGATCTTGGGGAAGTGGTTCGGCCAGGCCATGACATGGACCCGCGTCGCCTCAGCGGTCAGAGCGAAAATCGCCAGCGGGTTGGAGTTTTCTCCGCACATCAGACCCGAGACCGGGCCGAAAGGCGAGTTGAAGACGCCGAAGGTGTCGGGCCCTCCCGGAGCGTGGACCAGTCGTTCGCCCACCGTGGGGACCAACTTCTGATGCTTACCCACATAGCCCTCGGTGGGACTGATGAAGACCTGCGTGTTGTACATGGTCCCGAAAGTGCCCCGGCTCTTCTCGCACACGCCCATCACGACGTAGGTGCCGGCCTCTTTGGCGGCGGCTGCCAGGGCGGTGATCTCCTTGCCGGGGACCTCGACCGAGTTCTTGAACAACTCCACCGAGAACCGGGTGGCTTGGCGATCGGTCCCGGGATGGAAGTGGAACCAGATCGGATGGGCTGGGATGAACCCCTCCGGGAACCCAACGATCTCGGCGCCATTGCGACCGGCCTCGGAGATCAGGGCGACGGACTTCGCTACCGAGGCCTCCCGATCCAAAAACACCGGAGCCGCCTGGACTGCCGCCCCACGAACCGTCACCGGCTCATCGCTCATCGAGTGTTTCTCCTTTTGGTGTCGTGCAGGGGAGATTGGCACCTCAACCCGACAACGCCAAGACCGTTAGCGAGCGTCGGGGATCGATGAACGATCAGACGCGCCATGGCCATCCGTGCCCGCCAAGAAGGAGGCAGATATTCTCGGTGCGGGTCAATTTCTCGAAGGTTCAACGGTGTTTGCCAGGGTGTACGACGAGATCGGTTCGCGATCAGAAGGGCCGGTCACGGTCAAGGCGACCAGGCCAGGTCCTGCTAACACCAGTTGAGGCCACCAAGAAACTGACCCGGTGACCGTGGACTTGGGATGCACCTCGTTGGACACTGCGGCGACCGTCATCGGCTTGAGTGGGCGGACTACGAATGAACCCGTCTGGAGGCCGATACAACCGGCTCAGCAGGGATACCCGCCAACGGGTCGCATGCGACAACTGCTTCATCTGGGAAGTCGCCCGACAAATTGACTACCCAACCATCGACACCGGCCGACCAAACACCCATCCGCTGTGGGTGTTACACCTCAGAGCCTTCCCCGAAACCCACCACATCCTCGACACGATCCAAAAGCCACTCCGAGCCTCAGCCGAATCCGCCAACCGATACATCGACGACCACCACCCCCGAGAACGTCTCCACCACTACGGATGCCAACGCAACACGCTCAGCATGCTCGCCTGGCAGACCCACCAAAACGCACAAACCGAAACCATCTTCATCCAAAAGCCACTCCCCTCACCCCCAACCCCTCTCAGAAACGGCTAACCAACAAGCCAAGCCCCACTACCAGCCAAGGGCACGGACCAAGGCCGCCAACACTCGCCCAATTCAAGTCCCAAAGCTCTCTAGCGCATCGGGAGATCGACCCGATCCCCGATTACCCTGTCCATACGACAACGCGGCCCACAAGCGCCAGTTGTCAACCACGTTCCCAGCCGATCCCGCCCCCGTAGCTCAGGGGATAGAGCACCGGTTTCCTAAACCGGGTGTCGCAGGTTCGAATCCTGCCGGGGGCACTAGCCCACTGCCTGGGGAATCATCCAGGGTTTCGGGACCTTCCGCCCTGACGGATGATCTCTCCTGATACCGCTCCAAGGACTGTCGGATGACCTGTTCAGTGGTGGGATCGCCCGCGGTGTCCGGATCAATGCTGCCTTGCTCGACCCAGCTCTCGTCGTTGGCACAGTCGAGTTGCGCGTCGATGGCTGCCGGACCGACGTCGGGTCACTACAGATGGACACGTCGCCGATGAACCAGCTGCCATCGCTGTGACTTCGGGAACGACGACTGCAACATCACGGCCGTCGAGCACCGCTCCCTTCCGGTTGTCGCTCGGCCGTCCTGGGTGTGTTGGAGGAGAGTCGGTACCGGCGACGAGGGTCATGCTCGGGTGGGGGACATGCCGGTCATCAGAGCGGTCAACCCCGACTCCCAGACCTGTTCCATGTCGAAGCCGGCGAATGACCACATCCCCGAACCCACAGGGGGTGGTTCCGTTGATAGCTCGCCACCAGCGAGACCCTGGGAGAGGGCGTGGAACGAGTAAGCGATCTCGATCCGATTCCCGGTGATGACGCCGGCGTCCAATGCGCGATCGACATGGCGGAGCAATGCGTCGAGACTGGTTTTGGCGGCGAGCTTGACCTCGGGGGTGGAGAGGATCTCACTCGGGACCCGTTCGAATGTCAGCCGGAAGAGATGAGGATGTTCGATGGCAAACGTTCGGAACGCCTTCGAGCCCACCGAGACCAGATCGCGGAACGGATCGTTGGTTTGGGGTACGGCATCGACCAGTTCGATGAGTATGTGATAGCCGCGGGCGGCGAGAGCTTCGAGCAGCCCCTGGCGGGAGCCAAACAGGCTGTAGACGGCTCGGGTGGAGGTGCCAGCCGCTTCGGAGACACCACGCACCGAAACACCGTCAGGTCCTTCCTCGGCGATCAGAACCTCGGCTGCTTGGAGAAGTGCGGTGGCGGTGCTCTCGTCGTGTTCACGCGGTCTTCCCATACAGGGTTGACAGCATAGCGCGACACTGTTACGTTACAATGTAACGTTTCTCATCATGGAAAGGAAACGGCGATGAGAATTCGAAGCAGTCTGCTGGTGACTGTCGCTTTGGCAACGGTATTCGCCTTGGTCTTGCCGGTTTCGGCGAAATCCGACCGGATTCCGTTCCAAGCCGACGACGTGTTGTACCACTACCTCGATCCCGGCGACACCTGGGACAGCGCCAAGTTCAACCATGTACGTGGCCTGGTCGCCGTGTACGACACCTACAGCGACAATCCTCTCTACGACGGCGTGACGACTGTGGCCATCAACTGGAATGCAATCGCGCCACCCGTCTTTGACGAAGGACGGATGTGGGGGACGTTCGAACTCGTATTAGACGACTACGACGGCGGGTACACGGGGACCTGGGTCGCCGAAGTAACCGGGGACCAGCGAGTCTGGGTGGGCCATGGTCTTGGCCATGGCTACGGCGAAGTCGACGGCTACAAGGTCAGGTTCGATCTGGCCTGGACACCGACGGGTGACACCGTTTCAGGCTATGTCCTGACACCTGGCAACAAGTAGCAGGCCTCAGATCTGAGTAGATGATGGATCCCCTGCAGGGCCCTCTTCTATAGCAGAGGGCTCCATGACGGGACGCCACCCGACGCTCACCGCGGTCCGCTGATGTCGGCAGCTAGCCCACTGAAGATCCATTCTGTCTTCGATAGACCCGGCCAAGACAGGTTCGGGAACGCCACTTCCTCGACCGCGGCGGGTCGCCTCCCACGATCGAAATATGCGTCTTGTCGTGGTGTCACCGGATGAGGCTAGGAGCGTCCGCATGGACACCGATCACCTGATATCGGACGAGAACGAGTACATGACTAAAAAGCGCCGATCGGCATCACGTATCGCTTGCGTTTGGCGGCAACTAGTAGAACGACGCTTCCCCGGCTGGCGGCTGGCCTAAGGACACCCGGCTGGGATTACGACTCCTCTATCCCAACCAGCGAAACCGCCCGAATTGTTGGTCCAAGTAGGGGATCGTCAGTTGGAGACCTGAGTAGCCATCCTCACCGAGGCCGAAGTGGAAGTTGTAGATGGCTAGCGCAGATCACTTGATCCCGGGCGATAACACGCACTTCGCAGCGTGCCCTCGATCGGCATGTCGGGGTGCGCTTGATTGACTGCGACCAGATCGGGGGCGACTAGCGCGCCGACGGAATGGAGAGCATTGCTGCTTGGCGAACATTGTCGTTCGCTCCGAGGTGGCGACCACATCTAGGCTTCGGCGGTTTCAAGCTCAACGATATGCACTGGTCCGCCGCCGAGATAGAAATATGTGCTGTCACTCGAAACTGAATGTCGGGAAGTTGTCTGTCCCAAATCGACTGACCGGCCCCCGTACCGGCATCGCTCCCAGACACGGTGGTGCTCCCGGCGAGACCGCGGGGAGTAGGCTCGAAGGAGGCTCAATGTTCGACGGGCCGGCCGCTGCCGCGGTGGCAAGTGGCCGCGGCGGTCAACGATCCGAGGTGAGCAAGCACCCGACTGAGGAGGACGACGACATGACCCATCACGAGCATCCCAATGTCAGCTTGGTCCGGGAAGGCTTCGACGCCTTCTCACGGTCAGACATGAAGTGGATGGAGGATCACCTCGCCGACGACATCGTCTGGCATGTAGGAGGCAATAGCAGGTGGGCTGGTGCCTATGAGGGCAGAGACAACGTCCTCGCCTTCTTCGCCCGCCAGGCTCAGGCGATGGGTGGAACGCCTCCCTCTCCGGAGATACACGACATCTTGGGCAACGACGAACATGTGGTGGTGTTGGGGGAGGCTTCCGCGTCGGCACCCGACGGTTCGAGCGCGGAGTGGAAGTATGTGCAGGTCTTTCACGTGAAGGACGGCAAGGCCACCGAGGTCTGGGGGATGGCCGAAAACGACGCCGCTGTCGACCCGTTTCTCGACGGTCTCTCCGCATAGGGACGTCAGGGCGGGGAATCGCCTTGCCGACGATTGTCTACTCAGTTTTCTGGCAATGGATGCGGAGCAGCCGTAACCCCTCCCCGGTCATGTCCGGTGAGCATTGTGGGTGGCTGGAGGTGTAGCTTCGAGGGCTGTCGGCGGCCGGGAGGAAAGGAGGCGGCCCATGGCTACCTATGTCACTCTGGCGAATTTTACGGACCAGGGGATCCGCGACTATGCGGACTCGCCAAAGCGGGCTAAAGCGTTCAGTGATCTGATGGAACAGATGGGCGGCACAGTGAGAGAGCTCGTCTGGACCATGGGGGCCTATGACGTGGTGGCGATCATCGAAGCCGCAGACGACGAGACGGCAAGCGCCGCCGCGCTCAAGGTGTCCTCGCTGGGCAACGTGCGTACCACAACGCTTCGCGCCTTCGACATGGAGGAGGTCGAGAGGACCATCAAGAGGGCCGGCTGACCCGCACCGGCGAGTCAGTCGGCGATCGACGTCCCGGCCGTCGATCATCAGAAGCCCGAGATCCAGTTCGTGACCTGGCAGTGATCTCCTCGAGCAGCCCGTCGATCGGGTCATAGAACCCGTTCTCATCAGCGACGGCTTTGATCTCATCTGTCGTGGATGTCGAGCCATTGAGAATCATGCGAGAGAGTTGAGACGACGTTATGCGGATCCTCCGCTGTTTGGTTCTTCACAGGACCGGCCGGAGTCGCCCGAAGGTTGAATCCCGCAGCGTGGGACTGAGGTGACGCCCTCTCGCTTCGGCCCGTTTCATCGTTCCCCGGCCATCTGAGCTTCTAGGAAGCCACCAAAGCTGAAGCAGGAGAATCGCCCTGGGAACCGGCAACGGCCGGCGATAGACAATCGTCATCAGGCTCCGGCTGATCTGGACCTTCTGTAGAACGGCACCCGACTCCCTGGACTGGTCGAGAAAACCAAATCAAGTGTCTTCAGATGGGTGGACCAACGCATGCATCTCGCCTCGACATGCCATGTGAACAACGCAGCCGGGGGCAATCGTCTGGGCCGCGAACCATGTGTGGTGAACTCTTGGGATCCTTTTGACGCAAGGTGCGATAATCAACCTGTGAGAAGGCGAAGGCGCGCTGTTGGCGGCCTGATCGCCGGAACAGCCCTTGTTGCGGCGTTCATCGCCCCGGTCCTGGCCCAAGGCACGTCGGGTGTCCTGGTGACCGAGGTCGACGGCCCGATCACACCGGTGATCGCGGACCACCTTGCCGCGGCGGTGGATCAGGCATTGGGTGAGGGCGCGCTCCTGGTGGTCACCTTGGACACTCCGGGGGGTCTGGACACTTCGATGCGTGACATCGTGCAGGCCTTCCTCAACGCCCCGGTCCCAATCTTGGTCTACGTCGAGCCGGAAGGGGCACGAGCCGCCTCGGCGGGGACCTTCATCACCATGGCCGCCCATGTGGCTGCGATGGCACCGGCCACCTCCATCGGCGCCGCCACACCGGTGGATCTTCAGGACGGGGAGATCAGCGACAAGATCATCAACGACGCGGTTGCCTTTGCCACCTCGCTCGCTGAACGCCGGGGCCGTAACGTCGAGTTCGCCGAGTCGGCGGTCCGTGACGGCACATCGATCACCGCCAGCCAGGCCCTGGAGGATGGGGTGGTCGACATGATGGCGGACGACCTCGACGACCTCCTCTCTGCCATCGACGGGCTGCCGGTGGAGGTGCTCGGTGAGGAGGTGACCCTGGTCACGGCCGGCGTTGTCCCCGACCACTATGAGATGTCGACTTTACGGCGCATTCTGGCGCAGATCGCCGACCCCAACCTGGCCGTCTTGTTTCTGTCCATAGGAACCCTGGCAGTGGTTTATGAAGCGGCGAACCCGGGCTTGGGGTTCGCCGGCGTCATCGGGGTGATCCTGTTGTTGCTGGGTTTCTTCGCCCTGAGCGTGCTGCCGGTGGCCACGGCCGGTGTGGCCCTCCTCATCCTGGCCATTGCCCTCTTCATCGGGGAGATCTTCGTCCCGGGGGTAGGGGTGTTGGCAGCTGGCGGAACCATCGCCTTGCTCTTGGCCGGTGTCTTTTTGTTCGAAGGCGAACTCCAGGTCAGCCCACCGGTGCTGTGGCCCACCGCCGTGGTCATGGGGGTCGCCACCACCATCGCCGGGCGAGCCGCTCTGAAGGCCCGTCTCCGGCCTTCGACCACCGGCACGGCCACTCTCATCGGCAAGGCCGGTACAGTTGTGAACGTGGAAGGCGTGAGCGGATCCGTCTTCTTGGACGGCGCCTGGTGGTCCGTCCGGTCCTCGGTCGGCGAGCTCGAGCCCGGGAAGCAAGCTCGGGTAGTCGGTATCGAGGGCCTCGAACTTATCGTCGAGCCGATTGGAGCAGACCATGAGCACTGAGACTGCGATCGGCCTGGCCATCGCGGCCGTTCTGCTCATCACCATCCTCCGGGCATCGGTCAAGATCCTTCCCGAATACCAGCGGGGAGTGCTTTTCCGCCTCGGTCGGGTTACCGGTGAGCCAAGAGGCCCGGGTCTGATCCTCATCATTCCCATCGTTGACCGACTGCTCCGAGTGAGCCTGCGCACCGTGACCCAAGACATCCCTCCCCAGGACATCATCACCAGAGACAACGTGACGGTCAGGGTGAACGCCGTCACCTATTTCCGGGTGGTCGACCCCAACCGGGCCATTCTGGAGATCGAGGACTACAAGTTCGGGACCAACCAGGTGTCACAGACCACCTTGCGCTCCATCATCGGTCAGGCGGACCTCGATCAGCTGTTGATCAACCGTGACGAGATCAACCGCCAGCTGCAACAGATCATCGATGGCCTCACTGACGCCTGGGGGGTGAAGGTGAGTCTGGTTGAGGTCAAGGACGTCGAACTGCCCGATGCGATGAGACGGGCCATGGCACGTCAAGCCGAGGCGGAACGGGAACGACGGGCCAAAGTGATCCACGCCCTCGGCGAGAAGGAAGCCGCCGAGACTCTGGCCGACGCAGCCCGGCTGCTGGAAGACCGCCCGGCGGCGATGCAGCTTCGCATCCTGCAGACCATGACCGAGGTTGCGGCGGAACAGAACTCGACGCTGATCTTTCCCCTTCCCATGGAGATCCTGCGGGTGCTGGATCCGCTGCGGACCTCGGGCGAAAGCTGAGATGCGGCCGAGGGTCGGTCACCTGACCGGCATGACGGTGCCATCATGCGAAACTGCCGAACAAGACAGGCTCCACCACGCGCTGGTGGCCGGTCTCGCCTCATATCTCCCCAGCTTGAGACGTTTTCATGCCGGCCGTGTCGCCGAGCACTAGCTCTCCGACGTTCCGATGGTCATACCGGCGGCAGGCTTAGCCTCCCCGCTGATAGCAGCGAGGAGAGTTGGAGCCGATGCCCAACGAAGTGGAAGTGGGACCGGCGTCTGAGCTGACTCCCGGAACCGTGACAGGAGCCGGCCGGTATGCCCTAGGCAACGCC
This sequence comes from Acidimicrobiia bacterium, assembly GCA_036374335.1. Lineage (GTDB taxonomy): Bacteria > Actinomycetota > Acidimicrobiia > Spongiisociales > ZC4RG35 > JANQRA01. The sequence continues at coordinate 13,651 of DASUUC010000118.1, read as the reverse complement.
GACGGGGAGTTGTTTGCGGTGACCCGGCGCTGTCATATCTACGCCGATCTGGCCAGTGGCAGCGTTGACGAGGAAGGGTGCCTCGTGTGTCCGTGGCACGGCTCGAAGTGACGTAGAGACCGGCCGGATGGTGCGGGGACCTCAGGGTGTCTTTGCCAAGGTCCCTGGCCTCGGCACCACTTACAAGCTCTGACCCTGGTGACTGCCCCTCGGGCGGGGCCGGGTGGTCGAACGCGACGACGTCCTCTTCGTCGAGTAGACCTTGTTAGCGAACCTGGTCAGTCGAGTTCACGGTGTCAATTCTCAGGTGCCAGCCACTCGAGAAAAGCGGTGAGGTCCTGTCTCCTCATATTGGGAGACCGCTCCTCCGAGTGCAGTCAACGACCCGCGGACGTCTTCGACACGGACACTCTGGATTGGGGCAACTGCTTCCGATGGCTATGGCCGTTCGATCGGCACCTTGACCGCGTTGCCGTACTCGGTCCATGAGCCGTCGTAGTTACGAACTTGTTCGAATCCGAGCAGGTGGGTGAGCACAAACCAGGTATGGGAGGACCGTTCACCGATCCGGCAATAGGCAATGACGTCGTCCGATGGTGATAGCCCGACCTCTCCCTGATACAGAGCTTTGAGTTCATCGGCGCTCTTGAAGGTGTTGTCTTCGTTGGCCGCTTGCTTCCACGGTACGTTCTTGGCACCGGGGATGTGGCCACCCCGGAGCGCACCTTCATTGGGGTAGTCGGGCATGTGGAGTCTCTCTCCCCGGAACTCCTCGGGTGAGCGAACATCGATGAGGGGCTTGTTGGACTGGCTGTGGGGGAGAACGTCTGCCATGAAGGCCCGGATCTTGCGGTCGTCACGTCGGGGTAGCGGATACTCGGCCGGCTCCGGCTCCGGCACATCGGTGTCGAGCGGCCTTGCCTCCGCCGCCCACTTTGCCCGTCCCCCGTCGAGAAGCCGGAGGTCTTCGTGGCCGAACAACGAGAAGACCCACAAGGCGTAGGCCGCCCACCAGTTGAAGTTGTCACCATAAAAGACCACAGTCGTTTGGGGAGTAATGCCCCTCTGGCCGGCCAATGCGGCAAAATCCTCTGCTGTTAGATAGTCGCGGACCAAAGGATCGTTGAGGTCGGCAACCCAGTCGATCTTGATTGCGCCCGGAATGTGACCGGTGTTGTACAACAGCACATCCTCATCTGATTCGACGATCACCACATCGGGATCGTCGAGATGGTCGGCTACCCACTCGGTGGAAACGAGACGCTCCGGGTGGGCGTAACCCTGGAACTTCGATAAGGGGTCGTTCTTGGCCATCATGGACGCTCCGCGTTCGCCTTCTTCTAAACACTATCACAGTAGTGCTATTTCAGCTCTGGCCTAAACTGGCATCCATGGCGTTACCCACTCGCCTCGCCCAGATTGTCGAGGTGTTCTCCTCCGCTCCCAAGGAATTCAAAGTCGAAGCATTGCTCGACTTCGCCAAACGCCTACCTCCGCTCCCTGACGAGCTTGCCTCCCAACAACTCGAGCAGGTGCAGGAATGTCAGACACCGTTCTTCCTGGCGAGCAAGATCGAGGACGGAAAGGTCCGGCTATTCTTCGACGCACCGCCCGAGTCGCCGACGGTGCGAGGCTACGCCGGCATCCTTGCCGCCGGGCTCGATGGTGAGACCCCCGAGGCAATCCTCGAAGTTGACAATGACTTCTATCTCGATATGGGTCTGGATGAGGTTGTGACTCCACTCCGCCTGCGAGGCATGGGGGCCATCATGTTTCGGCTCAAGCAGCAAGTGGCGTCGCTAGCCGCGTAGAGGCACCGGCTAACCAAGTGCGGGCAAGAATGCGACCGCGCCCAGCTGACGACGAGTGGAGGAGGAGGAGGAGGAGGAGGAGGAGGCGGACCGAGTCGCCACTACCTCCACCGACTCTCCGCCGGTCAGCGGCGTCGGGCGCTGTAGGGGGTTGAACATCTCGTGCCCGGCGTTGACGAAAGGACAGTCGTACAGGGATCCTCGTGGACTCGCCGGGGTTGCGATCGGCGCTGTCGAAATCCGAAGTTGACGGTGGGTTAGGCGTCGATTGAGTTGTATCGGTAGTCTCTTTGAGTTCGTTGGCCTGGTGTACGGATGAGTATGTCCAAGTATCACTCAAAACGGCGCCAGAAAGGTCCGGTGTCGCCCAAGCAGACCACCAGTTCTGCCCTAGTAGCTCATCGCGTAAATCTCTTAACATTGGAGGGTTGGCTGGGAGACTGCTGTCTGACGCTTACCGGCCACAATGGAGTTTGTCATGGGCAGGACTGCTGGTTCGATCGAGTTGACGGTTGAGGAGCGGGATACGTTGGATTCGTGGGTTCGGGCTTCTTCGTCCGAGCAGCGTCTGGTGGAGCGGGCTCGGATCGTGTTGTTGGCGGCTGATGGTCTGACCAACGTCGAGGTGGGCGAGCAACTCGGGGTGACACGTCAGACGGTTGGGAAATGGCGGGAACGGTTCCGGGAAGAGCGTCTCGATGCTTTGGGTGATGCGCGCCGGCCGGGCCGTCCGCTGACCTATGACCACGACGATCGTCTCCAGATCGTCAAGACGGTGACCACCGAGCCTCCCGACCCCGACTCGTATTGGACATCGCAGAGGGTGGCCGAAGCGGTCGCCGACTTGGGGATTTCGGCTTCTCAGGTGTGGAGGATCCTCTCCGACCTGGATCTCAAACCCTGGCAGTCACGGTCCTGGCTCACCTCTCACGACCCTGACTTTTGGGAGAAGGCATCAGACGTGTGCGGCCTCTATCTCAACCCGCCAGAGAATGCTCTTGTGTTATCAGTGGATGAGAAGACCGGGATGCAGGCCAAAACCCCGACCAACCCCACCAAGAGGGCCAAACCCGGACTGGTCGAACGTAGAGAATTCGAATACCGCCGTAACGGGACCGCAGCTCTCTTCGCTGCATTAGACGTCCACTCAGGAGAAGTGATCTGGGACACCAAAGACCGTGACCGGTCGGTCCAGTTCATCTCCTTCCTCGAACACGTCGACCAGGCCACCCCACCCGATCTCACCATCCATCTCATATTGGACAACGGCGCCTCACACACGTCGAAACAGACCCGAGCCTGGCTCGAAGATCCCAGCCGGGCCGACCGTTTCCAGGTCCATCACACTCCGACCCACGCCTCCTGGCTGAACCAGGTCGAACTGTTCTTCTCCATCCTGGGAAGACGGCTGCTACGACGAGGAGAATTCGGATCCGTGCCAGAACTCGTGGACAAGATCACGGGATTCATCACCGACTACAACCAGAAGGCGAAACCCTTCCAATGGACATACGAAGGCAAACCCCTCAAAGTCGCCTAATACGTCAACGGACTTACGCGCGTGAGCACTAGCAACGTCTTCTCGGGCAGCCAGCGCATAGCGGCACTTCCAGGGTGGTGTTCTTAAGGGGCTTTCACCACGCTTCGTGACTACACAGGAGTGCTGAGGAGCAGAGGGGCGACTGTTCCTCTTGGTTTCAGTACATGAGGGCTATCTGACTCATAACAATGAGATATCCTGGGAGAATGACGAAGAGACTTATCGACGTTGACGACAAAAAGCTGGAAACGGTGCGGACGCTTCTGGGGACCACCACGCTGAAGGCAACCGTGGATGCCGCCCTGGATGAGGTCCTTGCTCTTGACCAGCGTCGCCGAACACTCCTCGCTGAGAGGGGCGTCGACCTCGCTGAGTTGGCTGATCCTGAGGCCCGTCAAGCCGCGTGGCGCTAGCGCCCTACTACTTGGGTGATACCTCGGCGTTGGCGCGTCTCACCCGACCTGAAGTCGCTGACCGTCTGGATCCACTGTTGGAGGCTGGACTGGTGGCCCGCTGCACTCCAACCGATCTCGAGGCGGGATTCACCTCGACCAGCCCTTCGTCGCATCGCACTATGCGCCAGATGCGCTCCCCTTGGCCGTTTGTTGCGATGGACCAGTCGGTGCTGGATCGGGCCGTCGTGGTGCAGGATGCGCTTGCCGATCGGAGCCAGCAGCGCGGCGTCAAGATCGCCGACCTGCTCATCGCCGCTGCCGCCGAGGCCGCCGGTCTGGTAGTCCTTCACTACGACCACGATTTCGATCGCATCGCCGAGATCACTAGCCAGGCCACAGAGTGGATAATCCCCGCCGGGTCCGTTCCCTGACCCATCGCGTTTGTGCAACTACCGTGCAACGCGGCTCGCAAATGGACCAATAATCCCTGGAAACCCGCTTGTCACGCCCGGTTTCCTAAACCGGGTGTCCCAGGTTCGAATCCTGGCGAGCGCCGAAACGTATTTGCCCTTGTATTGAGCGATTTCGTGGGTCAGCCATGTCCATCATTTTCGTCACAGTCTCACCAACCGTCTGCTGACGGTTGGAGTCAACGAGCGATGGACGCGTTGGGCTGGGAGGCGGGCTTCTGCCTGTCGCCTTTCTACTGCTCCAATTTGGCCGGAAGTCCTCGTACTCGGACGCTCCATCGACCTGTCAGCGATGGCCGTCCTCGCCCTACCACGCGCCGCTAAATCGCTGATCCCTCCTGAACAATCGTCCGGGCTCAACGAGGAGACGAGCCGTCAGCTCTAGGTGCAGGTCCGGCTTTCGTCCTCCCACCAGGGGTCTTCCCAGTGACGCATCTCGCCGGCCGCGGATTAGCGCGGCGGCATCAGCGCGGCGAGTGCGCGGCCGGAGGCTCGCACTGGCGGTTTCATTCTGATAATCGGGGTGGGTCGCGCTGCCACCCCTAGAGGGCTGCCTCGGAGATCTCCATCGGATCGAGGGTTGTGTTCTCAAGGATCACGCGTCGCGTGGATAGGCCGGGTAGGACTGTGCGGCTGTACCAGTCGGCGGCCGCGATTTTGCCTCGATAGAAGGTACGGTCGGCTTCGGTGGTTGTGGGCCGGTCGAGGGCCTCGACAGCCACTTCGGACTGCCGGAGGAGGAGCCAGCCTGTGACGAGTTCGGCAAGGGAATAGAGGTAGTGGGTCGCGTTCAGCCCAACCAGGTAAACCGACTCTCCGAGGAACCCAACCATCGAGTCCAGCATCCCCTCTACGTCTTCAAGGGCCCGGGCGAGCCGGGCGCGATTGGCCTCCAAGAAACCGTTGCCCTTGGCGGTGACGCGAATATCTTCCAGGAGTTGCCCTAGAGCGACCGCCTGGTCTTTGGCGATCTTCCGGAAAACCAGGTCGAGGGCTTGGATACCGGTTGTTCCCTCCCATATGGTGTCGATTTTGACATCGCGAAGGTACTGCTCGAAGGGGTAATCACGCATGTACCCGGAACCTCCGAGCACCTGCATCGACTGTGCCAGCAATTCGTACGATTTTTCGGATCCGTAGCCCTTGATCAGGGGGACGAGCAAATTCTTGCGGGCCACGAGGTCACGGTTCTCGGGTTCGAGAAGGATTCGGTCTTCGAGGGAGGCGGTGTAGAGCCACAGGGCCCGCAGGCCCTCTGCGTGGGCCTTCTGGTCGAGGAGCATGCGTCGCACGTCGGGGTGGCGGATGATCGGCACCGGAGTGGCGCCCAGATCGAGTGCCTCGGCCAGATCTGGCCCCTGGGTCCGTGTCTTGGCGTAGTCCAGCGCGTTCAGGTACCCCGTCGACAAGGCCTCGATTGCTTTGACGCCGAAGAACATTCGTGCGAAGTCCATGATGCGAAACATCTGGCGTATCCCATCGTGAACCTCACCGACGAGCACCCCTCGCGCGGGAATGCGCTCACCGAAAGTGAGCTCGCAGGTGGCCGAGCCCCGGACCCCCATCTTGTCCTCGAGTCTGGTGGCCATCACACCGTTGCGCGGCCCCAGCGAACCGTCCGCCTCCACCCAGTATTTCGGAACGAAGAACAAGCTCAGTCCCCGGGTGCCCGGGGCGGCGCCCTCCGGCCGGGCCAGAACCATGTGAACTATGTTCTCGGGCCAGTCGAACTCGCCGCTGGTGATGAAACGCTTCACCCCGGTGATATGCCAAGTGCCATCATCGGCCGCGAAGGCCCTGGTCCGCAGTGCACCCACGTCGCTGCCGGCATCGGCCTCGGTGAGCACCATGGTGGCGCCCCAGCGACGTTCGACCATCGGTTCCAGGAACCGCTTCCGCTGCTCCTCGGTAACTACCGGATCGAGCACAGCGGCCCACGTCGGCGCGCTGGTATAGGCCAGTGCGGCCGGATTGGCGCCGAGGAAGAGTGAAGCCACCGCCCAGAACAGAGACCTGGGCACACCCAGCCCGCCGAACCTCTCGGGTAGGGCCAGGAGATGCCAGTCGCCGTCGAAGTAGGCGTCGAGGCTGCGCTTGATACCGGTGGGAAGATGCACCTCGCCGCCCTCCAGTCGGAGATGGGCACGGTCACCCTCGGCGAAGCTCTCGGCGAAGACGTCCACAGCGACCCGATCGGCCTCTAACAGGAGGGTGCGAGCCGAGATCTCGTCCATACTGGCGAAACCGCCAACCCCGAAATGCTCCTGGACGCATAGGACCTCGAAGAGGTTGAACTCGATATCGCGTACGTTGCTCCGATAGTGACCCATGACCACCTCCAAGCCAACCGCTCCAAGGCCGCGAACCAGAAAAGATGGCGTTTTCCTACCGTAGGCTCCAGTCCAAGCCGGGCCAGGGTCAAAAGTCCCAATTGGGCGCACTAGCGCCGTCCATGTCGACCGAGGGGACCCCGTCCTATCGATTCACTATGGCCACTGCTGGCCATGGCGCACACGGATGCCGGATGGTTCAGGTCCAGATGAGGTCCTATTCCTCTGGTCGGATGCAGCCACTCCGATTAAAGATTCGCGAGGAGGCATCGAGGGCCAGAAACCTCTGACCAGGGGTTTTGCAGTATCCTGGGGGCCAGAATCGGATTTCGGTTTCCTAAACCGGGTGTCGCAGGTTCGAATACTGCCGGGGGCACCAACTCTCTGACCAGGGGTTTTAGATGCCATTGTGATCCTTGTCAGCGTGGCTCAGAAACAAGTGATCAATCCGCGGCCCCAGGCGTTCGGGTTTCGGGGAACACGGCGCGACCACTGGGTTGTAGCCTGTGGCCTCTCGAACAGGGAGGTTCTCATGTGTGGAGTGCACCTCGCCCCACACCTGCGTCGCTGCGGTCGGCCGCGCCTCACACGACCGAACGGATGGTGGAACCGCGGGACGCGTACTCCGCTTACCCGGGGTCGAACGTGGGCGGCTATCCGCTCGCGGAGCCCAAACCCATGAGCACGCTGAACCGGGTGATCGCGCACGTTCCCCGGTCCGGCAGCACCTGGGTGGAACGTTCCCGCAGCATCATCGCGATCACCCTCGAAACCACCGGCTTACTCCTGCTGATCGGGTTGGGAATCGGATTCTTCTCCATCGGATTCACGACGGTGGCCACTGTCTACTGGGTATTCGCCACCCTATTAGTTCTCAACGTTCTCACCGGCGTCGTCTTCCGGAAGATCGAACTGGCGAAGTTCAACGCGATGACGCTGATGCTGGTCATGCCCTACGTCCTCATGTTCCACTTCGGCGGTTTCACACCCTTGGGAGTGTCCGCTGGCGTCCTCTCACTGTCCTCGCCGATTATCGCCATGTTGTTGGTGAAGCGGGAGAGGGCGGTGCCGTGGATCATCGGAGCGGCTGCGGGGATCGTGGTCATGATCTTCCTGCAGGCGTACGCCGCACAGAACGATCCGCAGATCCCGTCGGATGTCGCCAACTTGTTCGTAGCCATCCATGTCGCGCTGTTCATCCTCACGGTGTCCGGACTGAGCTTCATCGTCACCGGACGGTTGGAGGAAGCCAACCGACGAGCTGATCATCTGCTGCTGAACGTGTTGCCGGAAGCGATCGCAGAAAGGCTGAAGGACCACCCCGAGACCATCGCCGACAGCCATCCCGAGGTCACCGTGCTCTTCGCGGACATCGTCGACTTCACGACCATGTCCGCCGGTGTCGAACCGGAGAAGGTGGTAACCATGCTGAATGGCGTGTTCAGCGAGCTGGACCAACTCGCGGCGAAGCATGGGCTGGAGAAGATCAAGACGATCGGTGACGCCTACATGGTGGCAGGCGGCATCCCCAACCCAATGCGGAACCACACCGAAGCTGTGCTGGACTTCGCAACGGAACTGCTCGACGCGCTCGAACGGTGGCGCGCCTGGAACGACGAGCCGATTCGGATGCGGGTGGGCGTCGACACCGGACCGGTCGTGGCCGGCGTGATCGGTCGGCAGAAGTTCATCTACGACCTGTGGGGCGACGTAGTCAACACCGCCTCCCGCATGGAGAGCAACGGACTGACCAATGTCATCCAGGTGACGGAATCGGTCTACCAGAAGCTCAGGGACACCCACACTTTCGAGGAGCGACCGCCCATTGACGTCAAGGGGAAGGGCATGATGACCACCTACCTGTTGAAGGTCTGAGATCCGATCGGCGAGGACCGACCGGCGACGCGGTCTCGAGAGGAACCCGGACAAGTTCTTCCCAGGATTTCACCGCAACCGATCATTGAATTCGCCAGGCATGATCGGGCCGGAGACGTGACTGATTGGGCTCGCGCAAGGGTTGAGGAATCGAAGGGGCGGGGACCCCGGCATGGGGTGTTTGGGAAGAAAAAGCCCCAAGGCAGTGAGGAAATATTGATCGAAGTCAAGAGATTGCTCTCGATGCCGAGATTGCAGAAGACCGAATTGATGAGCTTCGCTGCGATCCAGACGACTGGGTAGCCGCCAGATTCCAGTGGTCGAGATGTCTTCAATCAAGTCGTTCAATGACAACGCAACGCATTACCCGCTCTGGAGATGCGACCGGACCTCATTGTCCAGGGCGTTTAGAGGCCACATCCGCCTCCTTTCCTCTCGGATGTGTTCTGTCACCCTCGTGGGTATGGTCAAAGGTCCCTACCTATCTGTCACGTCGCCACCGATGCTGACTCGATGACCGATACTGCCGCTGGAATCGAAGAGCCTGTCCTCGGGCGGCTCTCCACCCTCGACCGGTTCCTCCCGCTATGGATCGGTGCTGCCATGGCCGCCGGCTTGGTCTTGGGAAGCCTGATCCCGGACCTGAACGACTGGCTGGACGCGGTCAAGATCGGCAGTGTCTCTCTCCCCATTGCCATCGGTCTGCTGGCGATGATGTACCCGGTGCTGGCCAAGGTCCGCTACTCCCAGGTCGGCGAGGTCGCCACCGATCGCAAGCTCGTGACCACATCGCTGATCCTCAACTGGATCGTGGGCCCAGCGGTGATGTTCGCACTCGCCTGGCTGCTTCTCCCCGACCTTCCCGAGTTTCGCACAGGTCTGATCATCATCGGATTGGCCCGGTGCATCGCCATGGTGCTCATATGGAACGAACTCGCTTGCGGCGACCGGGAAGCCGCAGCCGTCCTGGTCGCCATCAACTCGGTGTTCCAGATTGTGGCTTACGCAGCCCTCGGCTATTTCTACCTGGAGCTTTTCCCCGGCTGGTTGGGCCTCGATACCTCCAGCCTCGACGTATCCATGTGGGAGATCGCCAAGATCGTCCTCGTCTTCTTGGGCATCCCCCTTGTCGCCGGATATCTGACCCGGCGCTGGGGCGAACGCAGTCGTGGGGTGGAGTGGTACGAAACTCGCTTCCTCCCGAGGATCGCCCCCTGGGCTCTCTACGGACTGTTGTTCACCGTCGTGATCCTCTTCGCTCTCCAGGGGGAGACCATCACCGCCCAGCCCTTCGATGTCGTCCGGATAGCGGTGCCGCTCCTCATCTACTTCGTGGTCATGTGGGTAGCGTCGTTCGCCCTCGGACTCCGCCTCGGCATGAGCTACCCAAAGAACACATCGATGAGCTTCACCGCAGCCAGCAACAACTTCGAACTCGCCATCGCTGTCGCCATCGGCGTTTTTGGGGTGACCTCTGGAGAGGCCCTTGCAGGTGTCGTCGGCCCTCTCATCGAGGTCCCGGTCCTCGTCGGGCTGGTTTATGTCGCTCTCTGGGCACGCCAACGCTTCTACCCGACCGAGCACGTGAAGTAGCGAGGACCCACGGCCGGAGACCAGTTTCTCGTAGAACCGAACCCTGAGCAAATAGTTGTTTGACTCGGAGAGCAAGACGGATGCTATCGAGGCGGTTCAAGGATCCCGCCGGTGCACCCGTCCGGGATCCGGCAGGGGAGTTTCATTGCGCCTCGATATTTCGAGTCCTCCGGGTGGGAGATCCAGTCGACTCCGCGGTCAACTCACGCACACGCTGAAGGGCGAGCCTCGACACACCAACTTGCCGATCGGAGAGCTGGCCAGACTCTCCGATTGATCACCTCGTGACTTTTCAAGGACATTGATTGAGGGGGATGCAGTCTGATCGCACGATGGCTGACGAGGTCCGGACCCCTCTTGGAACACCGTCATTAGCGAAGCCTTAGGAAGCCCGGAAGTCGATGAGAAAGGGCCGATGTCGTCGGATACCCTGCGAGACGGAATGTCGACCGCGCTTGGAGACTCGGACCTGATCCGCAGGTCCAGCCTGGAAGGTCTGCTCGTCGCTGCCCACGATCGAAGACTCACCGCGTTGGTCGCCGACGCCGGATTCGGCAAGACCACGACAATGTCTCCAGCCTTCGACGCGGGGCGAACGGTCTGGCATACGATCACAGCTGTCGACCTGTCGGTATCCGCTCTCGGACGGTCCATCATCGAGAAGCTGCGCCTTCTGGTTCCTGCCTTGTCAGGAGATGTCTTGTTGGCTGTCGCGGGTGGCCGAGGCCTGGATTCCGGTTCTGGGACAACTAGGCCCGAGACCCTCGCTGCAGCAGTCGCCCAGGACCTCTCTGAGCACCTGCGACGCGCCATCGTGTTCGTCGTCGACGACGCCCACGGGCTGAACGGCCTCCCGGAGAGCTCGGGTTTTCTCGCCGCCCTGGGACGTCACGCACCGCCAACGCTCCATCTGGTGGTGGCGTCACGGTCCGATCTTCCCTTCCCAACAGCTCGAATGCGCCTCGCCAAAGAGGCAGACCGGATCACCACCGATCAATTGGCTTTCACCGTGGATGAGGTCGGCGAGCTGGCGCGGAAGAGAATGGGCCATGTTGACATAGGCCTCATCGAGGCGATCCACGAACGCACTGCCGGCTGGCCGGTACGGGCTATCCCAACGGGCCTCGCTCCCCGGGCCCGGGACAACTCGGGGAACCCCGGTGAGCGAAAAGCGGGCGACCGAGATTCCGCTGCCCGCTCGAGCACCCTGGGGGGTTTCGGGGTCGCCCTCTCCGGGGCGTGCAACACTGACCGGCCGCATGCCTGAAGACAAACGCGGGTCGAAGTACCTTCTCATCACATCTCTGGGCGCCCTGGGAGTCGTGTTCGGCGACATCGGAACCAGTCCTCTCTACGCGTTCCGAGAGTCGTTCCTGGCCGCCGAAGGTCTAGCCGTCAATGAGGAGAGCGTCCTCGGGATCCTCTCCCTCATGTTCTGGTCATTGATCCTGGTCGTGTCGATCAAGTACCTCCTCTTCGTCATGCGGGCCGACAACCACGGGGAAGGTGGCATCCTTGCCCTGACCGCGCTCGCATCCGAGGACTACGACCGCTCCAAGAAACGAAGACATCGTCTCCTCCTCCTCGTGGGCCTTTTCGGGACTGCCCTCCTTTACGGCGACGGAGTCATCACACCGGCAATCTCGGTGCTCTCCGCTGTGGAGGGTCTGGAAGTCATCGCACCGGAGCTGAAGTCCTACGTCGTCGTGATCGCAGCCGCGATCATCGTTGCGCTCTTCAGCATCCAACGACAGGGCACCTCACGGGTTGGTGCCCTATTTGGTCCGGTGATGATCGTCTGGTTCAGCACGATCGCCCTACTCGGCCTAGCCCAGATCGTGAGCAATCCTCATGTTCTAGTAGCCGTGTCACCGACTTACGCGATCACCTTCGTCGGTGACTTCCCTGGTCTCGCCTTCCTGGCATTGGGAGCAGTGTTTCTCGTCGTGACCGGAAGTGAAGCCCTTTACGCCGACATGGGCCACTTCGGACGTCAGCCAATACGCCTCGCTTGGGTCGTACTGGTGTTGCCTGCCCTGATCCTCAACTACTTCGGGCAGGGCGCCCTGCTCATCGGCGCCCCGGAGACGATCTCCAACCCCTTCTATGAGCTGGCACCCGCCTGGGCCCGGATACCTCTCGTCCTCCTGGCGACTATGGCCACTGTCATCGCCTCACAGGCATTGATCTCGGGGGCCTTCTCCCTCACCCAACAGGCCATCCAGCTCGGATACTTGCCTCGTATGAACGTCGATCACACCTCTCCGCGTGAGATCGGTCAGGTCTACCTGGGGGCGATCAACTACATGCTCATGGTGACCTGCGTCGCCGTTGTCTTCGCGTTCGGCTCGGCCTCGAATCTCGCCGCCGCCTACGGCGTGGCAGTGACCACGACGATGGTGATCACCTCCGCCCTTCTCTATGTGGTGATGCGGTATCGCTGGAATTGGAGTGCGACCACCGCCATCACACTGACAGCCATCTTTCTCGCCATCGACCTCGCCTTCTTCGCCGCTAACATCATCAAGATTCCCGACGGGGGGTGGTTTCCACTCGCCGTCGGTTTCGCCGTGTTGCTGGTCATGGTCGTGTGGAAGACGGGGCGAGACCGCCTCACCAAGCAGATCGGGAGCGGCAAGCTATCGACCGAGCGTTTCATCGGGTCGATAGCAAAACATCCCCAGCGACGTGTTCCCGGAACGGCCGTCTACATGTTCTCCGATCTCGGGGCCACCCCGCCTCCCTTGCTCGCCAACCTCAGGCACAACGAGGTCCTCCACGAGACGATCCTGATCGTGACCGTGCAATGGACCACCCAGCCCAGGGTGCCCCGCGCCCTACGGGTCACGGTTCACGACCTGGGAGAGGGATTCCATCAGGTCCTTCTCCGATATGGGTTCATGGAGACTCCCGATGTGCCCCGAGCGCTGGCCGATTTCGCCACCGCCGAGTTCGGTTTCGATCCGGAGGACGCCGTCTACGTGGTGGGCAACGAGACGGTCCTCCCGCGCCGGGAGACGTGGTGGCAGGGCCTGCGGGACCGCTTCTTCTCACTCATGCACCGCAACGCGACGAGCCCCGTTCGTTTCTTCGGATTGCCCCCGGAGAAGGTGATCGAAGTAGGCACTCAAGTGACGATGTGAGACTCGACGCCGAGACCGCTCCCTTATGAAACCGTGTAACTCCCAAATATGGGAGCCACAGCATTAGGAACGCGTTTCGCCGGCGGTGCCCTTCCGGCGGCGGCGAGCGAGCCACCAAGTGGTGAGGCCGGCGGCGAGGAGCCCTGCCATCACGATGTGGACGAGCTGTGACGTGGAGTGCCACCACTCCGCCGCGTAGAAGCCGATTGCGGTGAAGACACTCGCCCAAACCAGCGCACCGACGGCATTGGAGACCGCGAACCGCACCCTGCCCATCCCGGCCATTCCCGCAAGTGCCGGCACGATGGCCCGCGGTATCTGATTGAAGCGAGCCACAGCCACCAGAGGCCCCACCTCCGGACCGGTGAGCAAAGGGTGCAGTTGAGCCACGCGGTCACCGAGCCTCTTCGAGATCGGATCCCACCCCATCAACCGCCGACCGTACCGGCGGCCAATCGCATACCCGAGGAGACCCCCGGTGAGGGCGCCGGTAG
>DASUUC010000117.1:0-11704 GCA_036374335.1 Acidimicrobiia bacterium | reverse complement strand
GGTACCCACGACATCGGGCACTGATCTCATCCTCCAGAAGGAGAGCGAGTCCCGTTGAGTCCTCCCCGAGACCCGCCCCCGCAACCTTCCCGGGCGTGATGACCCTGACCCGGTTCAACCCGATGATGGGCGGGTAGCCGTGGCGAAGGAGGCCACATGACAATCGCACTTGACCGCATCACGACGACCGCAGCCCGCGGACAAACACCAGAAACCCGACCCGCGGAGCACGGGTGCCCGGGTTTCGACAGAAGGCTCGCTCTGACATGGTGCCCACTAACGGTTCACAAGGAGGACCCTCATGAGTACAAGCATTATGTCGTCGTCGTTAAAGGGTTCGGACGCCAGGTCGGCGGTCGATCCGGGGTCGACGGCTCGGATCGATCGACTCAACAGGAGCGACCTCCTGAAGGCTCGATATGGCGTCTGGATTCAGACATTGGTGAATCATCCGATCGGGATCGAAAAGGGCGTCTACCTGTCGACGTTCCAAGAAGGGCGCGGACAGCACATCACGGCTCTCAATACCGGGCAGGCCCGGGCACTGGGAAACCGACTCATCGCACTGGCCGAGGAGATCGAGACCAAGGCCGGAGGGACCCCGACGCGGCGGGTGACTTGAAGAGCCGACCCGGGCTCTCTCGATTCGTGTCCTCAGGGGGAAGCCAGCCGCGCTTACATTCGAGCAAGCCGCCGCAGTGCCCATGTCAGGGATGACAGCCATCCAGGGTCTGACCGATGTAGGTCGACTCGAGGCAGGACAAAGCGTGCTCATCTTCCAGTTCTCGGATGCCAAGGCTAAAGGCCCTATTCGAACCACAGGACCATCGAGAGAATCGAGAGTGTTATGAGCAAGGGAAGAATCGCAATCGTCATCATTGGAGCGCTGATTGGCCTGTTTGCCATCGGGCTCATCATTGGGGGAGGAGGGCTGCTTTGGGCTAACGAGACCCAGCGCGACGCCGATGGCTTCTTCTCGACCGATGAGTTCACGCTGTCTACCGGGTCGTATGCTGTCACGTCGGCCGACGTCGACCTGGGTGCCCAACCGGGCGACTGGTTCCCGTCTGGACGTCTCGCCACGGTCCGGCTCGAGGTCGACCCGACCGGCGACCAGCCGGTGTTCGTGGGGATCGGACCATCCGACGCGGTCGAGACCTACCTCGAGGGTGTAGCGGTTTCGGAAGTCTCACGGGTTGGAGTCGATGGCACGGTCGTCTACCGAAATGTGTCCGGCACCGCCACACCAGCGGCGCCACTTGAGCAAGCGTTCTGGGTGACTTCTGAATCTGGAGACGGGGCCCAGACCGTGACATGGGATCTCGAACAGGGAGACTGGGGTGTCGTGGTCATGAACGCCGACGCCAGCCAGGGCGTGGCGGTCGAAGCAATCGCAGCGGCGGACACGGAACTCCTGGTTTGGGTCGCAGCCGGTCTCATAGCGGTGGGTCTAGTCATCGCCGTTGTTGCCACGGTGATGATCGTTGCTGCGGTGGCGGGCACCCGCACCGTCGCCGCTGCACCTGCTGCGGTTGGAGGATATGGCGCGTACCCAGTGCGGGTCGAGGGTGTCCTCGATCCCGGATTGAGCCGATGGCAATGGCTGTTCAAATGGCTGTTAGCCATACCTCACTTCGTGGTTTTGGCCTTTCTCTGGGTGGCGTTCTTCATCCTGACTGTGGTGGCTTTCTTCGCCATCCTGTTCACGGGCCGTTATCCGAGATCCATCTTCGAGTTCAACGTCGGGGTCATGCGATGGAGTTGGCGGGTTGCCTACTACTCCTACGGTGTCAACGGCACCGACCAGTATCCGCCATTCAGTCTGGGCGACGCCGACTACCCGGCACGCTTCGACGTTGCCTACCCCGACAGCCTCTCCCGAGGTCTCGTGTTGGTGAAGTGGTGGCTCCTCGCAATCCCCCACCTGCTGATCGTGGGGTTGTTCACCAGCGGCCTGGTGTGGTGGACCACCGAGATCGGCTCGGGACACACCGCAGCCGAAGCCGGCACCGGACTTATTACGATCCTGGTGCTCATCGCCGTGGTCATACTCCTCTTCACCGGGCGATACCCCCAAGGTCTGTACGACCTGGTGATGGGACTCAACCGCTGGGTTCTCCGCGTCGGCGCCTACGTATCACTGATGAGAGACGAATACCCACCCTTCCGCCTCGACACCGGTGGAAGCGAGCCCGGAACGGCCCCTGGCTCTCCGAGCGTCGGACCGACCGACGAAGGCGCGGTTGTGCCCGAACAGGTCTGAAATCATCCGATTCGGCCAATAGACACAACGCAGAGCTTGGTGTGCGGAGTCAACATCGGCTCTACGAATGAGTAGAGGAGACATCGAAATTGAGACAGCGCGAATCGCGCAGATTGAATGGCATGAGTGGGAAGGTGGCGACGACTGACGGCGACGCCGGGGAGGACGAAGATGGGCGAGCCATGTGGATTCTCAGGAGTCTGGTGACAGCGTGAGGGCGATCGTCCGCGAGTGGTACGGCCCACCTGAGGAGGTCCTCGAACTCCGCGACGTCGAGATGCCCACGATCGGTGATGGTGAGGTGCTGGTGCGGGTGAGAGCAGCCAGTGTCAACGCCGGTGATCCTCCGATCGTGAAGGGCAGTCCCTATGTGATCCGACCCGTGTACGGCGTGAGGAGGCCGAGGCGGCCGGTCATCGGTCAGGATCTCGCCGGCACGGTGGAACGGGTGGGCGCCAAGGTCAGTCGGTTCAGCCCGGGTGATGAGGTATTTGGGGCCGGTTTCGGGGCCTTCGCCGAGTATGCCGCGGCGCGGGATAAGCGGCTGGCCCATAAGTCTCCCGGTCTTGGCTTTAACACGGCGGCCGCGGTCCCGATCGCCGGGCTCACCGCCTTGCAGGGGCTCCGTGACGCTGCCGGTGTGGAGGCGGGTCAGCGGGTCCTCGTCAACGGTGCATCGGGGGGTGTCGGGACGTATGCGGTGCAGGTGGCCAAGGCACTGGGAGCCGAGGTGACCGCGGTCTGCAGCACACGAAATGTGGACCAAGCCACGGCCATCGGAGCCGACCACGTCATCGACTACACCAAAGAGGACTTCACCGCGAGCGCAGCTCGATACGACGTCATTTTCGATAACGCCGCCAGCCATTCGCTGGCCGCCACCCTGCAGGTGCTGACCGACCGAGGGATCCTGATCCCCAACGCGGGCATGCTGCACCGAAAATGGCTGGCCAACCTGCCCCGCATGTTCGGCGCGGCAACGTCGACCATCTTCAGCCGCAAACGCTCCCGGTTCTCGGTCCAGGCATGGAGACCCGACGACCTACTGACCCTCGCTGCGTGGATCGAGGCAGGCACGGTCACGCCGGTCATCGAAAGGACCTACCCGTTGAGCGACACCCCGCAGGCGGTGGCGTACGTCGGTGAAGGCCACGCCCGGGGGAAAGTCGTCATAACGGTGTGACGTGATCAAACGAGCGCGCCACCCAGGTCGCCAGTCATCGGTGTCGACCCAGGATCGAAGGCCTATCCTCGCAGCCCGTTTGTTTGGGTCAGACCCGCGTTGGCTACGAGACTCTCGCTCTTGGGTGCCAGAGTCTGTCCCCCGGCGGTGGCTGCAGGGTCCGCTCGTAGATGGCCGTGCAAATCACCACACTCCGTGGCCATCGAAAATCATGCCTACCCCGGCGCTGATGCATGTTCCCTGAAGCCAAACTGAAGCCAAACTGAAGCCAAACGACCTGACAGGGAGTGATACCACCTGTCAGTCGTTAGCAGGCGTATTGCAGTGGCCCGTCGTTGACTATCGCCAATCAGCTGAGCCCAACGCTGCTCCAGACCTACTCGTCTCTCATAACCCGAAGGTCGCGGGTTCAAATCCCGCCCCCGCTACCACCGGAACACCCAGGCATTGCCTGGGTGTTCTACTGTCTGGCGTGGACTGTGTTGAGGGCCCGAGACCGATTTCTAACGGGTTTCTTCCGGGTAGAAGCCGTTAGAAGCGTCATCGCGCACGAGCGCGGCGAAGGTGTCGGCGGCTTCGGCCCGCATGCCGGGTAGCACGTGCTGGTAGGTGGCCACGGTGAACGCCGGACTGGAGTGACCGAGCCGTTCTGAGACGACTTTGAGTGGCACTCCGGCTTTGAGGAGCAGGGTGGCGTGGGTGTGCCTCAAGTCGTGCAGACTTATGGGAGGCAGGCTGGTGGTCGCCACGGTCCGTTCGAATGCTTGCGACAGCGTCTGTGGATGGATCAGGTTGCCGTCTGGCTTTGTGTGCAGCGGCATCGTGTCGTCGCTCCGACCCAGGTCGTCAGACTGTCGCCTTCGCCATTGATTGATGACTCCAATGGTGGCGTGATCGAGGTCGATGGTTCGGGGCGAGTTGCGGGTCTTGCCTCCTGATTCCTGGGGTCGGGCTGCCACCGAGACGACGGTCCGGTTGACCGAAAGCCGCCGCTGGTGGATGTCGATGGCATCCCAACGCAGACCGACGAGCTCGCCTCGTCGCATCCCCGTGTTGGCCGCCAGCCAAAACGACGGATACTGGCGACGGTCTGCGGCCAGATTGAAGAACGCTTTGAGCTGGTCTGCGGTCCACACTCGGTCTGCCCGACAGCGGTTCCGTCGAGTTTTGGGAGAGTGGGCGGCTTTGGCCGGGTTGGTTCGGAGCAGTCCACGCCGGATTGCGTCGTCCAGGCAGGAACGGATGATGACATGCACGTCGAGGACCGTCTTTGGGGAGAGTCCCCGGCCGGTGTTGCTGTTGCCGGGGTCCAACAGGTCGGCGTAGAGCTCCTCGAGTCGCTCGGTGCGTAGTCCGCGCAACGGGATGTCACCTATGTGGCGGAGTACGTGAAGACGCACCATCCTCTGATATCCGTCGAAGGTGCTGGCTTCCAGGTCAATGCGTTTCGCTGGCAGCCAGTATCGGGTGAGGAACCCGGTGACGGATACCTCGGACCGGCCGCCGTTGCGTCGGGCAGACTCCGCTGTGGCGAGACGGTGTGCCAAAGCCTCGGCTTCGTCTCGGTCTTTGCCGGCTCGATGCCAACGTCGCCGTTCCTTTCCGGTGACCGGGTCGACACCCTCATAGATCACTGCATACCAGACGTCACCTTTCCGGGTGATATGCCCTCTCATCGCTGTCCTCCTCTCGAGTGGGAGGGATTGAAGATACGAGAGGACGTTGAAGGCACCTGGCGTCGAAGCTCGTCGGGGTGGCTACCTGGTCACAACCGCAGGTCCGACCGATCGATCCGGGTTGCCATCATGAGTAGGCCGGCGACTGGTCTCACCACTCCAGACGGTGACAGTGGCGGTGTCAGCCAGACCGGGGCGCAGGACCGGAGGAGGTTCTCGACATTAGAGACCAGGCAATCCATGCGAACCAAACGATAAGCAGCATGTAGCCAGAGGCGACCAGGCTGGCGACGAGAGCGGAGCGAGCCCCGGTGGTGGCAAAGTCGCCGACGAGGAGCAGCGAGTTGGGGACTACGCCGAGATAGCCCAGAGGTCTGAATGTTCGATTGGCGATCAGCAGAATCGACAACACGAGGCCACCGCCCATCAGACCGGAGCGGCCCCAGAGACCCGTTGCCAGAAGCACTGCGATGCCGGCGAGCGGCAGGAGAATCGCCAGTCCCATCCAGACTCTGTGCGGCTTGCCTGGCCCCGGCCAAAAGCCAGCGAATGCGATGGCCGCCAGGGCGAGGGCGACGATGTCGATTGCCACGACGACACTGAGCGCATCCATGGACATTCCCTCCATAGCGGCGTTGATCCCGAACAGGACGGCTAGCCACGGCTGCAGGACAGGCGATGCGACGATCAGACCAACGATCCCGACACAGAGAACGGTCGCCTCGAGAGCGGCGCCGATTCCTCCGAGCCTCCGCAGCGATTCACCAGAGATCGTGGTGGTAGCCATTCTGTCGATTTGAACGTTCATAGCTCGAGGTGTCCAGGGTCTTTCGGCCTCCGTTCTCTGGACGGCCGCAATCGCAAGCCCAGACTCCAGTCATCCGCCGTCAC
Organism: Acidimicrobiia bacterium; assembly: GCA_036374335.1. GTDB lineage: Bacteria > Actinomycetota > Acidimicrobiia > Spongiisociales > ZC4RG35 > JANQRA01. The sequence continues at coordinate 5,691 of DASUUC010000117.1, read as the reverse complement.
TCGGCACCGTCATCCCTAACCGTGCTGACATTGAACATGGCTGAGAGACCCCTGGATCTGCTCTCTCGAACAACGCCCTCCTCAGTTGCTCACCCCGGTTCGGCTGCCCATCGCCTGTCGTCAGGTCACCGGGCGAGCGGCACAAGGCGAGGAGCAGGACATCAGTTGGTCGGTGTCGCCGACCGGTGGGCAGTGAATGTCCAGCCTGCAAGGGGGATGCGGGCGACGGCGAGGACCGTGAGAACGAGCAGCGTCTGGCCGTATCCGAGAGCAAACCGAGGGTCACTGAAACGAACTCCGGCGAGGCCGGTAGCAGCCGGGAGTAGCACGACGGCAAGGAGACCGGCCAGTTGCCCTGTGACGTTGTTGACAGCCGATGCCACACCCTGGTCGGTTTCGTCGAGGGCACTCATGGTGACCGCGGCGAGGGGAGCGGAGAAGATGGCCATTCCAACAGCCATGATGAGAATGGCTGCTACCGCGTCGGGCACCGCAGAGACAGCTGTGATCCCGCTCAGCAGGAGCAAACCGCAGGCGTAAACGAGCAGTCCGTCGAGGACGGGAAGGCGGGGTCCGATCCGATCGGCGAGCTTTCCGATCAGGGGGGATCCTGAATGTGACCTTTGCCACTACCCGATCACCACAGGTCGGACTATTTCCAGCAGTAGTGCTGGTTTGTGCAACCCCAAGGAGATGAGGTTATGACCGCAGGACTTGCCCCCTTATTGCGGGCCGTGAGGCAGACCCCGGCCTCTGTCATCGAGTGCGTGTCTCGAAGATGGTTGGTCACCTATGGGCCAGGCGTGTCTTCGATGAAGATGTGCGGTCGGGCTGCTGGCGGTGGATGGGGGTCAGTGTCCGAGAAGGCGAGGACGATATGACCATCGCCTCGCCGTCCCGACCCGAGATCAGTCCTTTGGATCATCGACTTCCGATCGCCGGCGAGTTCGACGTTGAGTCAGACATGGGTGGGATCCTCAGCCGCCGCCCGGCGGTCGGTCTGACGCTGGGGATTGTGCGCGACGGGTCTTTCGAGTTCCAGGGGCACGGGTTGGCGGATATCGCGTCGAACACACCCGTCACCGCGGAGACCGTGTTTCGGATTGGTTCGATAACCAAGACGTTCACCGCGATCGCGGTGATGCAGCTGTGGGAGGAGGGCCTGGTTGATCTCGACGCTCCGGCCAACGACTATCTGAAGGCCTACCAGCTGATTCCGGCTGAGACCGGCTGGCGGTCGGCGACCCTGCGCCACCTACTGACCCACACCGCCGGGATCCCGGACGTGCGCCACATCTCCGACCTGCTCCATGCCAGTCTGACCCCGTCCGGGGGGCGACCGCCGGCCCTGAGCGTGGACTTCGGAGAAGTGCTGCCGTCCCTCGCCGAGTACTACCGCGGCGGGTTGCGGGTGGTCGTCGAGCCCGGGTCTGCTTTCGCCTACAGCAACCACGGTTACGCCACGCTCGGCCAGATCGTCGAGGACGTGAGTGGGATCCCGCTCGGGCGCTACTTCCGCGAGCGCATCTTCGAGCCGCTCGGCATGGCCGACAGCAGTCTCGTCCGCACGGATCGGGTAGCCTCACGGCTCGCGACTGGCTACGCGCTCGGGCGTCGTGGTGCCGTACCCGTCCCGGATCGCGACTGGATCGGTGCAGGAGCCGGCGGGATCTACTCGACTGCAAGCGACCTGGGCCGCTTCGTCGCGGCGCTGTTCGGCGGGGGTATGAATGAGCACGGGCGGATCCTCGAACCCGCGACCCTCGCCACTATGTTTGACGCCCATTACCAGCCGGACAAGCGGCTGCCGGGCATGGGCCTCGGGTTCTTCCGCGTCGAAGCCGCCGGCCACCCGCTCGTCCTCCACGACGGGACCCTGCCCGGCTTCAACTCGGAGATCCTCGTGGCGCCCAATGACGGGATTGGCGTCATCGGCTTGACCAACGGCTCGTCCGGGGCTTTCGCCTGGCTGCACGTCGAGCTCGGGCGGTTGGTCCGCCACCTGCTCGGCGTGCCCGAGGACGCGGGGCGGAGCCAAGTCCCGCACCACCCAGAGGTCTGGGCAGAGCTCTGCGGGCGGTATGTCTTCCCGCCTCGCGTCGCCGACTTGCGTCAACGGCTGATGCTCGGCGCCGGGGCGGAGGTCGTCGTCCAAGGCGGGCGGCTCTTGCTTCGGCTCCTGACGCCGGTCCCCGCCGTCTACCGGGGCCTACCACTCGAGCCCGATGACCAGACCGATCCGTACCTGTTCCGGCTTGATCTGTCCGGGTTCGCCATGTCCCCCGTCCGGGTCGTGTTCTCAAATGTGGTCAACGGTCAGGCGACCGAGATCCATACCGATCTCGGCGGCCAACCGTGGTCACTACTCAGGGTTCCGGACAGTAGGACGCGGATTCCCTGGCTAAGACCAGCGACGTGGACACTGGCGGTTGCCGGCGTCATGGCAGCCGTTCGGCGGCGTCAGAGGAGGGTTCGATCGTGACCATCACAACCGCGACCGAGCTCTGGCGCATGAGCGCCTTGGAGCTGGCTGAAGCGATCAGATCCAAGCAGGCCTCGAGCCAGGAAGTCATCGAGGCACACCTCCGGCGGATCGAGGCCGTAAACCCCGTCGTCAACGCCGTCACCGTCGTCCTGGGCGAGGAGGCCATGGAGGCCGCCGAGGCGGCCGACCTGCAGGTGGCCGCCGGCGGTGGCCTGCCCTCACTGCACGGTGTCCCCTTCACGGTTAAAGAGAACATCGACCTCGCTGGCGCTCCGTCCACTCTCGGGTTGAGGGCCCTGGCCAACTCGTACCCGGCCTGCGACGCCCCGATCGTCGAGCGGATGCGAGCCGCCGGCGGGATCCCGATCGGCCACACCAACTGTCCCACTCTCACGGTGCGCTGGCACACCGACAGTGAGCTGTGGGGAGCAACCCTGAACCCGTGGGATCCTTCCCGGACGGCCGGTGCCTCCAGTGGAGGCGAAGCCGCCGCGCTGGCGACCGGGATGAGCCCCTTGGGATTGGGCAACGATGGGCTCGGGTCTCTCCGCTGGCCGGCCCAGTGCTGTGGGGTTGCCGCACTCAAGCCCACCCTGGGACGGATCCCACATGCGACGACGATCGAACCGCTTGACGCGGCGATCGGTGTTCAACTGACTGGCGTTGAGGGACCGATGGCGCGGCGGATCTCAGACCTCCGGGCTGCTTTCGATGTGCTGGCAGGGCCGACCTGGCATGACCCCTGGACGGTGCCAGCCCCACTCCGCGGACCTCATCTCGCGCGACCCATCCGGATGGCGCTGGTGGTTGACCCGGAAGGCGGGGGCACCGCCGACCAGGTGCAGGAAGGAGTGCGCAGGGCCGCAGCTGCCCTCGCCGAGGCCGGGTACTCCGTCGAGGAGATCGAGCCTCCTTCTATCAACCTGGCGGCGAAGATCCTCCTGGACATGCTCAACACACCCGACATCCGAGCGTTGTGGCAGCTCATGTCCTCCCTGCTCCCCGCCGACACGCAGCGGTTCTTCTCCTCTTTCTACGAGGTGGCGGGCGATCCCGACCCGGTGACGACCCTGCAGAGTTTCGTGAGCAGACAGTCGCTGCTCCGGGCTTGGGGCGAGTTCCAGGAGACGTATCCGCTGATCGTTGCCCCCATCTACACCGACATTCCCTTCGAAGCGGGCACCGACTTGGAAGACGGTCGGGTCGCCGAGACCATCAACGGTATGCGCATGGCCATGGCGGTGAACGCGCTAGGTCTGCCTGCCGTGGCGGTTCCCGTCGGCATCGCAAATGGGCTTCCACAAGTGGTTCAGGTGATCGGCCCCCGATATCGGGAGGACCTGTGTCTCGACGCTGCCCAGGCGATCGAGGAGCAGGCTGGGATCTTCACCCCGATCGATCCCAGGTCGCCGGAGGAGACGCCAACATGACCATCGACCGGCTGACCCCTCTGGACCGGCTGATGCTGGGAGCGAGCAGAAGGTGGCCCCAGGACATCGGCGCCCTCGCCATCCTCGACGGGGCCACGTTGTTCGACGCATCTGGCCGGCTCCGTATGGAGGCGATTCGGCACGCGATTGAGGCGCGGCTGCATCTCGTTCCCCGATTCCGTCAGCTGATCCACACACCGAGGCGGGGGTTCGGTGGCCCATTCTGGGTTGACGCCCCGGACTTCGACCTCACCTCACATGTTCGTGAGCATCCGCTTCCACCTTCCGGTGACGAATCCGGACTGCTGGAGGTCGTCGAGCAGCTGCGGAGGCGGCCGCTCGACCCGACTCGACGGTTGTGGGAGATGTGGTTCCTCACCGGACTTCCCGACCAGAAGGTGGGGCTGTACGTGAGGATCCACCACTCGATCGCCGACGGTATGGCCGCAATGGCCACGGTGGCGGCGTTCCTCGACACAGCTCCGGACCAGTCAGTCACACCGCCAGCCCCGTGGACACCCGGACCCCGGCCGTCGACTAAAGATCTCCTCACCGACAACCTGGCTCACTACCTCCATTCGGTGACCAGGGCGGTGTCGGTGATCATGCGGCCACGGGCAGCCTTCCGTCGACTGCGTGAGGCATGGCCTGCGATGCGCGAACTGCTCACTGAAAGGCCTGCCAGCAAGACAGCCCTTGATCGGATGGTGGGCCCCGCCCGCCAGGTCAGACTGATCAGAACCAGCCTGGAAGCAGTGAAACGGGCGGGCCGAGCCCATGGCGCCACGGTGAATGACGTCCTCCTCACGGTCACGGGCGGTGGTGTCCGCGCCCTGCTGGCCAGCCGCGGCGAGCCGGTCGGCGACACGACAATCCGGGCTTACTCCCCGGTCTCACTGCGCCGGCAACTTGACGACCCACAGCAGGGGAACCTGATCTCACAAATGGCGGTGCCTCTCCGTCTCGGCGACGCGGACCCCACGCGGAGGCTGCGTCAGGTGGCCGCCGAGACCACCCGTCGGAAAGCGATGAAACGCACCTCTCTCGGCGTGCTCGTACAAAACCGAATCCTGAGGCGTCTGACCTTGATGGCAGCGATGCGCCAGCGGGTCAACGTTGCCACCGCCAGCATCCCCGGACCCCCGATACCCCTCTACCTGGCCGGAGCCCGCATGCTGGAAGTATTCCCGCTGATACCCCTCATCGCCGACGAGCCCCTCGGAATCGGGGCCCTCTCCTACGCAGGAGACCTCTTCATCGGCATCGTCGCCGACCCGGACGTCTGCCCCGACATCGATGTGCTCGCCGCCGGTATCCGTAACGAGCTGGAGGAACTCCAATCCGTCTACCACTCATCCCCCAACCGGATGGTCACATCCAAAGAAAGGATTACACGATGACAATGATGTCGATCCGGGAACAGTCCCTCAACGTCGAGGTGGTGGGACACGGTTACCCGTTGCTACTCATGCACGGCGGGCCCGGCCTGGACCACTGGTCACTGCGGCCGTTCCAGCAGCTGGCGGATCGGTTCACCCTGATCTTCTACGACCACCGCTGCAACGGACGTTCCACCGGCGCTCCCGTCGAATCGATGACCTGGGACAACCTCACCGCAGACGCCGACGCATTACGGCAGGAGCTCGGCTTCGAACAGTGGGCGGTGCTCGGCCACTCCTTCGGCGGCCACGTCGCCCTCGAGTACGCACTGCGCTATCCACAGAGCCCCTCGCATCTGGTCCTCCTCGACACCGGCGGTGACAGCCACTGGTCGCA
>DASUUC010000116.1:0-4827 GCA_036374335.1 Acidimicrobiia bacterium | reverse complement strand
TGGGCTCTCCACGGTTCAGATGATCCATCCCGAGGCCCGCAACCCGGAGCCACCCCAAGCCACCCACGACGTAGTGACCTCCTTGATCGAACTAACAGAGCATGTCAACGACGGGTAGCGATAGCCGCTCAGGACGTGCCGTTCTGCTCGGTTCATCGATTTGCGTGTTATCGAGCGAGATCTGGTGATCTGCGCTCTCTACGGCTGAACCGTCCACGCGACGAGATCGTCTTCACCACAGAGTGAGCCGACGGTGTCGACGATGTCCGCATTTGACCAGCCGTTCTCGGCTTGGCCTTGAAGGGCTAGATCCAGCTCTTCGTGCAGCACATCGATCTGAGCCTGAAGCTCAGCTAACTGATTGTCGGGTAGTAGTTCCGCAGCAGTGGACAGGTCGTCCATCTGCTGTTGCATCGCCGCCGGGTCGCCTCCCAGATCGTCACGGGGGAGGACAGGCACAGCCTGATCGCAGAAGGCTCAGCCGACTGTGTCGGCGCGCAAGCCGCCGATACAAGAGCCAGAGAAATCAGCAGCCGACGCATCGACATAGTGTCTCAGATAACTGATCCGAGAACTGATCCCCGATCTCGCGCACCTATTCAAATGTTCGTTGGGTGAAAGGTAGTGTCTTGGCGGTCCCGTCTAACGCAATCGATATGTGCTGCGATCTTGAGCGGTTTCAGATATGGGCGACATCGTTCGGGATCACCGATATGCGTGGATGGATGTCTCTAGGCCGACTTGGGCGCTGACCTACGACCGCCAACGAGATAGGCGGTTGCGCCTCCGGGGAGTCTGGTCGCCTTGTCCCACACTTTGGGGTTGCCACGGATCCAGGATGAGTCGCGGGCCTGAGATCGCGCCGAGCAGTGGCGATCAGCGTGGCGGCGGTCATCGCTGCTCCGATGAGCAGGGCGACCCTTCCTGCGGTCGGCAGCTTCTTCCAGAGAGTTCTGATGTCAATGTCTCCTGTCAGGCAGGCTCGTGGTCAATGCGCTGAGGAGGCTTGCGGCCACGAGGGCCCACCCGACGATCGGTCAGCGTCGCAGGCGAGCTTCTTCTTTGAGGATCTCTTCGTCGGTGATGGGATTGCGCCCGTAGACGTCCCAGGCGTGAAACGCAATGCCGATCCCCCAGCCAAACGTGACAAATGCCGGCCATGGGAACCACACACCCGATACCGCTATCTCTAAGTATCTCGACCTGCCTCGATGACGGTTTCGAGCTGAGGGATCGGCGACAGGGCCACCCATGCCGTTGCCAGGGGAATCCCGATAGCACCGATCATCATCGCCTGATATGCCCCCAGGCTCGCCGCTAGTAGTCCTCCGACCGTGGCGCCGACAGCCAGTGCCCCCCACGACACCAGCCGATATCCGGCGTTGATGCGGCCCCTGACGTGCTCGCCGACCGACGTCTGTCTCAAACTCACTGCATGGACGTTGGCGATGCCGATACCCAGTCCCATCACCCCGAATGTCGCCACCAGGATGGCCAGACTGTTCGGTGAGTCGGTACGAGCGAGGGCCGCGGCGAGAGGAGCGCCGTTGCCGATGGCCATGGTGGTGACCAGCACCCTGCCGTAGCCGAAGCGCTCGGTGAGCCGGGGCCCGAACCAGGCGCCGACGAACGACCCGACCCCACCACCGACGAAGACCAGTCCGATGGCAGCGGCATGGAGCTCGAGGTCTCTGACGGCGTGCAACAGGAGGCTCAAGAGGAATATCTCGTTGAAGAAGTTGAAGGTGGTGGCCTCGAGGAGGAGAGGGCGTATGTATCGGTGGCGCCATGCAGCCACCAGCCCCGAGAGTGCCCCCCTGAATATGGAACCCGGTTGGTTCACGCGAGGCGGCTGTTCCGGCGTTCTGATCCGCCATAGGTCGAGCGCCGAGACCAGATAGGTCGCGGCGTCGAAGAGAACGGCAAAAGGGGCCGTGAGCGCCTGGACGATCACGCCTCCGATGCCCTTCCCCGCGATCTCGTTTGCGGAGTGAACCGCAGAGAGCTTGCTGTTGGCGTCGACGATTAGCTCCTCACGAACCAAGACGGGTAGGTAGGCGAAGTCGGCGAGTTGGTACAGCACCGTGAGACACCCCGCGGCGAACACGACGACATAGACCAATTCGAGCTCGGCGATCCCCAGCCAAACGGTGGCCGGGATGGCGCCGATGAGAATGAATCGACCGACGTCTGCCTTCATCATCAGGCTGCGCTTGGGTCGACCGTCCACTAGGGCACCCAGCGGCAACGTGGCGACCAGGAACGGAAGGAACTGCAGGGTCCTCAGCAGACCGAGTTCCTCAGGCGTAACCGAGAGCGTGATGATGGCCAGCAGGGGTAGCGCGAGTTCCCCGATCTCGGAGCCGAAGACGGAGATGGCCGACGCTCGGAAGAGCCTCCTGAAGTCGGCCTGCTCCCATGCCGAACCGACCGACTCCACGCTCCGAGCTGTAACCACCTTCATGTATATGAAGGTTACGCTAACCAGCTAGGATTGTAAAGGGGTTATGATGGATTCATGAGTTCACCAGTGATGCCTGCTCCTGAGGGACTAGAGCTGATTCGAAAATTCGTGAACACGCTCGACATTGAAGAGGGAACTGATGCATTGGCGGACGACGAGCGCGCTGCCGAATGGCTCAGTGGTCAGGGGTTCGTTTCTCCTCGTGAGTCGTCGTCTGGGGCGAACGCTCGATACCTGAGGGAGTTAAGAGCCGCACTACGTGAGGCGCTAGCGGCGAACCACAGCGGCTCACCTCTGACTGAGGAAACCGCTACCGCCCTCAATGAGGCCATTACCCAGTCGAACCTTACGCCCGTTATAGACACCGACGCAACGGTGGCACTCCGATCTTACGGCGGACATCTGGATCGGTTGGTCGGAGCTCTTGCTGAGGAGATGACCAGCGCCATGTCCGAAGGCACATGGAAACGGCTCAAGATCTGCTCCAACGACCGCTGCCGCTGGGCCTTCTACGACCGCTCGCCGGCGCGTTCAGGCAAATGGTGCTCCATGAGCATTTGCGGCAACAGGACCAAACAGCAGTCCTGGCGAGGGCGTAGAGGTCGATGAACTCATCGAGTCTCCCGGGCACGACTTTGTAGGCCAGAGAAACACGAAGGAATTCGAGAACGTCGAGCCCTAGCCCAACCCGCGAAGAAGATGCCGCTACCGGGCGGCGTCAGACATGAGCGGTTGCGCCCTAGATCAGATGTTATGTAGGTGATCCGGGTGCCCGGAGCGGGCTCCGTCCCCGACCTGCGCAAGCACGGGTCGGCACTAGAGGGAAACGAAGAAGCGCCGCATGGCATCGGCGACGAGATCGGGTGACTGTTTGGCGGTGAAGTGTCCGCCGCTGGGGAGATCGGTCCAGAGCCGGATGTCGGTGTAGGTGCGTTCGGCGTACTCCCTCGGAAAGCCGCGCTCGCCCCATTGCACTGCTACTCCCACCGGGACATCCACCAGGGGAAGTGTCGGCTCGTGCTTCCGTCCGTGATAGTAGGGAAGAAACGAGGTGCCGATGGTCCCGGTGAACCAATAGAGACTCGCTGTGGTGAGAACATCGTCCCTGCTCCACGAGTTCTCGAAGTCGGGGCCACTCCACTCCCGGAACTTCTCCACTAGCCAGGCAAGCAAGCCAGCCGGTGAGTCGTTTAGGCTCACCGCCAGTGTGTCGGGGCGGGTCGCCTGGATCTGGCTGTAGGCGCTGGCGTTCTTCCACTTGTCCTGAAGCCAGACACGGAATCTCTCTTCCGCCTCAGTGAGATCATCGGCACGCTCCTCGGGAGGAAATGCGGCGTGCGTTGCGAACAGGCCGAGCACGGATTCCGGGAATAGTGCACCCAGCCAGTCGCTGACCGTGGTCCCGACGTCTTCCCCGTATGTGGCATAACGCGTATAACCCAGCTCGGACGTCATCAGCTTGTGCCACCGTCGGGCAACGACATCGCCGGTGAACCAGGCATCGGATAGAGGTGGGGAGAACCCGTAGCCGGGTAGTGACGGGATGATGACATCGAAGGCGTCCTCTTCGCCACCTCCGTGTGACAACGGGTCGGCAAGCCAGCTGGCGAATTCCAAGAACTCCACATAGGAGTAAGGCCAGCCGTGACTGACAATCATCGGGGTCGCTGTCGGATATCTCTCACGGTCCGCCTCGATACGAACGAAATGGACTGTCTGTCCGTTCAACGTCGCCTTGAATTGGGGAAAGGCGTTGAGATGTCTCTCCCGGGCTCGCCAGTCGAAGACGTCTCGCCAGTAGGCGACGAGGTCCGCGAGATAGTCATAGTCCACACCCGACTCCCAGGCATCGCCGACGGGAGGCCGACCGAGACGCAGACGTGACAATCTCTGGCGCAGGTCTACCAGAGCTGAGTCCGGCACCTCGATCTGGAAGGACTCAATCACGCGCATCGAACCTAGCCGTGTTCTCGGGCCCAGCTTCACTTCTGCGAAGAATTCTCAACTACGAACTCAAAGGGGACGAATGGTGAATATCGCACCGCCACCAGGAGCGATGCCTGCGCTGACTGTCCCCCCGTTGTACCTCCACCAGGTCACGTGAGATGGAGAGACCGATACCACCTCCCCCGGAATCACCGACCCGCACGAAACGCTTGAGAATCATCTCAGCGTCGCCGGGGTCTACTCACAGCCCGGGCGGCGACCTCGATGAGCGTCGCTCTTTCGTGCGCACCACCACACAGAGTTACCAGAACCCGGTCGGGGGTCAATTTCAGGTGGTGTTGACACCAAGGCTCCTAGCGCATATCGCGTGCTCGCGATCCACGAAACCGGTCGAATCACCCGCGCGCTATCCGGCA
>DASUUC010000115.1:0-40652 GCA_036374335.1 Acidimicrobiia bacterium | reverse complement strand
CCTCAGTCGGCCAGTGCCTGGATGACTGCGTTGGAATGGACGACGATCTCGCGGCGAAGGTCGGGAGGGGCCGGTCTGGTGTGGGTCGGCTTGGCGAACCGGAGAACCTCGACCCCCCTGTCCTCAGCCAACGAGTGGATCCGGTCGAGGAAGATGTCACCGCGTGGCTTGGAGATGTCGACGAGGCCGATCACACCGTCGAGGCCACGCAGACGAGGCGCCGCAGGCCGGTGCTCCGGCTCGAGCTCTGAGGTCGGGTCGAGTATCTGCGAAGTCATATCAGCCCTCCTCGAGAATAGTTGTCACCATCGCGCTTCCCTTTGGCCCCGTGACCCACCCCGAGATTATCCCAGACGATCCTCCGGCCCCACCGCCGACGTGTACGAACCAGAGGTTGTCGGGTGTGAACTTGGCGACGAGCTCGCCACTGACCCGGCCGGTCGATCCTTCGTCGATGCCATCGGCCCCGACGACTATCTCCGAGTCGGGGAATGTGAGGAGGTCGATGATCTCGTCCCGCAGGCGGTCCTTGTCCCATCCGGCTCTGCCGAAGATCCGCGCATGCTCCGGAGCGATGGCGAGCAGGGCGGCCACCCTCCTCACGGCCTTGGGATGCCGTACGGTGCGAAGACCGGCAGCAAGGGATCGGACCAGGGATTCCGGTGAGGTGGACTTCTGATCGGCGATCGGTGCAGGGCCCTGGCCGGCAAACAGTGTCACGGCAGACGCTCCTTCTGGAACGCCGCGCTCGACGGCCAAGGAAGACCATGGGGAATCAGCCTCCCGTTCCGGGAACGCCATGGTGTATTTGGACGGGTGGCCCTGCGTCGACCGGTCTACCGCCCCGGGACGGGCTCCTCCGATGTTGCGCACGATGAGGTTGAGAGCCCGCCCGATGGTGGCGTTTGCCCGATTCCCCGGCCCAAAGACGTTGTGTTCGGCATTCATCCCGATCCGTGCTCCGATCGGCCCGTTGACGATTATCACCGGGCCCGAATACCAGGTGGTGGCGACGACTCCGTGTCCGTTGAAGGGCTCGGCAGCAAACGATTCGACGGCCGCCAGAACCACGGGGAGGTACTCGGGCAGGCATCCTGCCATCACCGCGTTGATCGCCGCCTTCTCCACGGTGCACTCGGCGTAGTCGGGAGGAAGGACACCGATGATCTCTGCCGGGTCTCTCCTGGTCCCTCCCAGCATCCTGATCACACGTTCCTCGGTGGGGGTAATCACCGGTAGCCCGTCGGTCCAGCCCCGCGCATATATCTCCTCGTATTCGTCTGCCGACTGGTCGATCGCGATCCGCCGGGAGACCAACGCAGGGCCTCCGCCGAATCTCGCGGCGAGTTTTTCCGGCGCTCCGGGGAGCAGCGTTGCAGAGCCACACCCGGGACGATGCTCAGGGAGGCCCGGGCCGAGGGGAGAAACACCAAAAAACTCTTCCCACTCGGATTTGCGCCAACCGGCGACACGGCCCCCGGGGTTCCCGTCCGTGATGCGGACTGCCGTCGGTGTGACTTCGATGTCCAGACGCCAGGAGAGCTCGAGGTCCCGATCGTCGATGACCCCTGCCACCCCCTCTGGGTACCCGGGGTCATCCTGGCTCACAAAGGTCAATGGTATTCCTGCGTCGACGAGTTGCCTCAGAGCGGGCTCGATCTCACGACACGTCTCACAGTCGCGGCTGACGAAGATCGCATACCCGTCGGGCAGTGTCATGGCTGTCGATGCTGACATGTCTGGATGATCGTGTCACCTGCAAAACGTGGACGGATCAGGTCACGTATCTGAACGTCCGGCGACCATCGACCTCGACGACGTACCCCATACTGGGGTAGGCGAAATGACCGCCGGCGAGAAGAGCCTGCTCCCGCTCGGCGCGGTCCAGGATCATCTTGCGGCTCTTGGTCGACTCGACCGGATCCAGGTCGAAGCCCGGATACCAATCGGGCTCCGTGAGCTGGACGGGTTTGTGTGCGGCGTCACCAAGTATGTAGGCGCGTTGCCCGGAACTGACGATTGCGAACGAGACGTGCCCCGGCGTGTGCCCCGGGGTGGGAACGGCCGCGACCTCTCTGGTCGCGACATATTCGTCGTCCACCAACTCGAGCCGGTCCGCATCGACGACAGGTGCGAGAACCCGTTCGTAGGCGGGTCCGTTGCTGGGCTTCTCTCCCGGGCCCATCCAGTAGTCGTATTCCTTCTGTTGGACCACATACCGAGCGTTGGGAAAGGTCAGCTCCAGAGACCCATCTTCGCCCCGGGTATTCCACCCGGTGTGATCCCAGTGAAGATGGGTGAACAGGACGAGATCCACGTCTTCGGGGGATGTCCCGGCCTCTGCCATGACCTCGAGCAGGGCAGGAGGCTGCTCCAGGTCGAGAGGATTCGGCCATGGTCCGAGGCCGGTGTCGACCAGCATTGTCGTGTCGCGGCTTCGGATCAAGAAGCAACCGAAGTTGTGTGCCATCAGGCCGTCGTCGTCCAGCCATTCTCGATACGGTTCCCAGGCGTCGGCCCCGATTCCCACGAAGAACCCACCGGGCTCTCTCCGCGCCCACGAGTCCTGCAGCCCGATCAGCTGAACGTCTCCCACCTCGATCACGTAGTAACTGCCCACCCTGGTCTCCTCGAGCGTCTTCCAGCTGCGGCCACGCGAGGGTAGCTCCCTCGCGGCTTTGGTGAGGGCGGCGCTCACCTCGGCGGACGCGAGACCGGGGACACCATGGGTATCGCACGTGAAGATCTCGAAGAAGGTGATGCCGTCGGCCGCCACCTCGGCGATGCCATCGATGGTCTCTGGCCAGACGTGCGCGGCCAGGCCGAAGTCGACGGTGGCGCGGCCATCGAGATAGGCTGCCTTGTCCCTGAGATCCTCCACCGTGCGCACCCGATGGGCGCGGGTGTGCTCAACGATCGTGGTCACAGCGCGCGCCGCGGCCGCCCTGGTCACGGTTGGGAAGTCCTCACGCTCAGTCGGCCCGGGATCCATCAGGTGAAGGTGGGTATCGACCATCCCAGGTAGCACCAGCAGGCCCGACGCATCGGTCATCTCTCCCCGGTGAGAGCCGATGTCTCCCACATGCTGCACCTTCCCGTCGTCGATGCCAGGTCGGCCCGCTCACTCCGACGCGCCGAGACCACGGTTCCGCCCTTGATCGCCAGGGACGTCATCAGCCGGGACCTCCTGGCTCCAATCGAGGGCGCCCCGGCCGATGAGCGCTCCGGATTCCAGCGCGCGGTGGAGCTCGAGTACGTCCCCGGCACTGGCCACCGCCCCGACCACGGGGGTGACGTCACCGGACGCCACCATGTGAGCCGCCTCCGCCACCTCGGATCTGGTGGCGTAGCGGGAGCCGAGGATCGCAGCCTCGCGGAACACCAGTTGTCTCGCCTCGAAGGGCTGCGGCCGGTCGGGGAAGGTGGTCAACACGACGAGACGCCCGCCCATCCCCATTGCGTCGAGGCCCCAGGCCGTCGAATCCGCCGTCCCGATCAAGTCGACGATGACCGTCGGCGACCCTCCCGAGAACAACCGGAGCGCCGGCACACTCTCGAAGTCCGAGGAGTCGATGGCGCTGGCATCGAGCCGTTCTATCTCGGCGAGCTTCTCCGCCCCGACGTCGAGACCGACCACGGCGGCTGAGCGCGCCAGGGCAACCTGGATCATGTGGATGCCCACACCGCCTCCGGCGCCGACGACCACGACCCGGTCCTCATCGCCAATCGCCGCTCGATTGGCGACATGGATCGGAGTGGCGAGCGCATCCGGTATCACCGTCGCTCCCACCGGGTCGAGGCCTTCCGAGAGGAGGATCGCGTTTCGCGCCGGGAGGTTCACCCGAGGCGCGTACCCGCCGTCGCGGTGCACTCCAACCCACCCCTCGAGTCGTTCGCAGCGGGGCTCCTGACCTCGAACGCAGGGCGGGCACTCGCCACAGAAGAGATAGAAGTAGGCGGCAACCCGCATGCCCAGCAGATGCGGATCGGAATGGGAGCCCAGCTCGGTCACCCTCCCCACCAACTCGTGACCGGGCACCCGAGGCAGAGTGGCTCGCCCGTCATTGAGGTTTCCGTTGATGCAGTTGAGCACCGTCCTGCCTACCCCACAGGCTTCGACCTCGATGGCCACCTCGCCCCGCCCGGGCGGCTCCTCCGGGATCTCCTCCCAGACCGGGTCCTCTCCCCACTGTCGGACTCTGTACCCTTCCACTAGTTCTCCCCGAGACCGCTGCCGTTCCGCTCGATGGGAAACCCGACGATCGTCCCCCACTCGGTCCAACTGCCGTCATAGACCCTCACGTTCTCGATGCCCAACAGGTGCTCGAGCGCGAACCACACTGAAGTGGCCCTGTGGCTGAGACGGCAGTAGAGCACGACCTCGGAGTCCTCGACCGGGAGATCCCGGAACCGGCGGCGTAACTCCTCGGCACGCAGATAGGCACCGTCTTCGCCCAACAGGTCTGCGTAGTAGAGATGTCGTGCCCCCGGGATGCGCCCGGTCCGCTCTGCGCCGTGGTCGAACTCGAAGTGAGGCGGAGACACCCGCTCCCCGGCGTACTCCTCCGGCGAGCGAACGTCGATGAGGAGACGACGCGGATCGGTGAGCCCGGCCCGGACCTCATCGCGCCCGATCCTGCGTGACTGGTCACCGGGTCCGCTGTCGAGGTGGCCGGACCTGGGCTCGGGCACGTCCGCCGACCTCGGCCTGCCCTCGGCGACCCATTTCTCCCGGCCCCCGTCCACATGGACGACGTTGGCCCGCAACCCGCTCATCGCGAGGACGAAGAAGGCGTATGTCGAGAACTGCGTCGGATCTCCGACCAGGGCGATCGTGTCGCCATTGTTCACGCCATATCGCGCAAGCCGGGCGGCGATGGTTTCCGGGTCGGCGAAGTCGCGGCCTGTGTCGTGCCAGAGGAGGTCCTTCCAGTAGGCGAAGTGCGACCCGGGCACGTGCCCTCCCGCATACGCAGCCACTTCAGCCGGGTCGGCCGACACCTCCACGATGTTCACCGAAGGGTCGTCGACGTGCCTCTCGAGCCACCCGGTCGACACCAAGGGCCCGGGTTTCGGCTCAGTCACCGCTCTCACCAGGGAGTGTCGCCATGAATCTCTGCATCCCATAGTGGAGGGCGATCATGCCTCCCAACTCCATGATCTGTGCCTCCGTGAAGTAGCCCTTCCCCTGTTCGTAGAACTCGCCGTCGATCTGTTCCGGCGACCGGTACATCAGGTAGGCGTACCTCAGCGCCCATTTCTCGGCGTCTGAGAAACGATCGTCTGTCCCGAAGTCGCCCGATCCCGCCTCGATCAACTCTTCGGTCAATCCCTCCTCGAGTGCCTTGGTCGACCTCAGGCCAGCGAAATAGGGATCGTTGGCGGTGCGAGCCAGTTGGATCCGGACGATTTCCTTGAGACGATGATCCACGTTCCCCTCTACGTGTGATTCCCGCATGGCGTCGCTGATCGCCTCGGCATAGCCGGGGACATGCCCGAGCAGCCTCACGAACAGGCCGTCGGGGACGCCCTCGGCCTCGCTCCTCGCGATCAGGTCCCCGAGGCCTCGATCCTGCGTCTCTGCCGCGTCGAGCGGCTTTGGCTTGGAGCTCATGCGGTCTTCTTGGTCTCTGCCTCTGCGCCGACGCGGGTCTCCGGCCTGCTCAGGTGAGAACGGGGCCTGTCGCCGTAGATGCGGCGCGACTCCTCCTGGCTCACCAGTTGCCCGTCCGGGGAGAACATCGGGTAGAAGTCGAGAGTCCGAAAGAAGGTGTGGTAGCCGATGTTGAACCCGATGAAGACGCCGAGCTCCACGATCTCGGCATTTGAATAGTGCTCGGCGAGCCGAGCGTAGAACTGCTCATCTACCTCCTCTGGCGCATGCTGCATCAAATAGCTGTACTCGAGAGCGGTTCTCTCCCTTTCGCTGAAGGCGGAGCTGCTCCGGAAGTTGTCGACACCCTGATCGATACGCTCCTCGGTCAGACCGTTCCGCTTCGCCGAAGCGGATCGCACGTTCCCTCAATAGTTGCAGTCGACGGCCCGCGACAGCTGAACCCGGATGATCTCTTTGAGCTCATGGTCGACCTCACCGGTGTTGAAGACGGTGCCCCAGGCGATGTACATCGCACGCGACAGGTCTTCGTTGTGACCCTGAATGGCGTGAAAGGCCGGGTCGGGGGCACGATGCTTGAGGCTCTTGTTCACATACGGCTTGAGGCTGGTCTCCATCAGTTCGTCGATGTCGAGCATGGAAATGTGAGCCATCGTCTATCTCCCTGTCTGTGCGAGAAGCCTGATGCTGAGCCTAGCCATGGACGGGGCCGGTCCCTCAGACACCGAGATGGGCTTGTGTCACGTCTTCGTTCGCCTCGAGTTCGGCCGGTGTCCCGCCCCAGACGATCTCACCCTGGTCGGCCATGATCTGGATCCGGTCTCCGAGCCGCATGGCCAGACCTACGTTCTGTTCCACCAGGAGGATGGAGAGCTCCCCACCCTTCAGGTCCTCCAGCCGTTCTCGAATCACTCTGATGATCGCGGGGGCGAGGCCCTCGGAGGGCTCGTCCATCAGAAGGAGGCTCGGGTTGGTCATCAGCCCCCGGGCTATGGCCAGCATCTGCTGCTCGCCGCCGGAGAGGAACCTGGCGTAAGCCGCGGCGCGTTCGCCTAGCCGCGGGAACAGGTCGAAGACCCGGTCGACGGTCCAGGGCCCCGCAGCCCCGTTTCCGGGACGGGCGACGATCTGGAGATTCTCGACGACGGTGAGGCTTCCGAAGATGCGACGGCCCTGGGGCACATAACCAATGCCGGCACGGGAGATCTCGAAGCTCTCCAGCCCGATCAGTTCCCGGCCCCGATACTTCACCGACCCGCTCTCGACCTGGGGCGGCACCACGCCCGCGATGGCACGGACCAGAGTCGTCTTGCCCATCCCGTTGCGTCCGAGGAGGGCGAGAACCTCTCCGTCGTCGACCCGCAGGGAGGTGCCGGTCAGCACGGACGCCATCCCGTAGGTGCATCGGAGTTCGCTGACCTCCAGCATCATTCGCTCTTCAAATAGACGTCCTGCACACGCTGGTTTCCCCTGATCTCGTTCGGGGAACCTTCGGCTATGCGCTGACCGTTGTCGAGCACCAGCACCCGTTCCGCGAGGTCGAGGGCGATGCTCATGTCGTGCTCGATGAGAACCGTCGGAAGCTCGACGGGCAGCGAGGAGATCAACTGTCGCATCGTTTTCCTCTCCGCTGCGGAGAGTCCTGCTGCCGGCTCGTCCAGGAGCAGGAGTCTGGGCTCCCCGGCCAAGGCCATGGCTATCTCGAGTTGACGCTGCTCGCCATGGGACAGCTCGGAGACCTGACGGTACCGTTGCGTCCTCAGACCAACACTCTCCAGGGCCGAGGTGATGCGATCGTCCAGCGCGCCACGCACCCTGAGGGGTCTCCAGATGGCGAACCGTGACATGGTCCGGGCCTGGGCTGCGATCACGAGGTTCTCCTCCACGGTCAATTTGCCGAAGAGATTGGTGATCTGGAAAGTCCGGGCCAGGCCCTTCTGGGCCTTCCTGTGCGGCGGCACCCTGGAGACGTCGGCACCGAAGAGGTGTACCCGACCTCTCGTCGGGTACACCTCTCCCATGATTGCCCGGAACAGGGTGGTCTTCCCCGCCCCATTGGGCCCGATCACCGCCCATCTGTCTCCGGGCTCGACCCGTAGATCGACGCTGTCGAGGGCGACCACTCCGTCGAAGCGGACGGTCACGTTATCGACCCACAGGACTGGATCTGCCACGAGTCCCTATTGGCCGGCGTTGCCCTGGAAGTCCCGGCTGTAGACCGGCTGCTGCAGATACTCCTCAGCAGTCTTCGGCCAGAACTGATCGACATCCTCGTAGGTGTCGGTCACCACGTTCCACAGACGCCCGTCGTCCCGGACAGTGACCTCCCTGATGTAGATGTCGTAGATCGGGTTCCCGTAGTCATCGAGGACGGAGGGCCCGAACGGGGTGACCAGCTCCAGGCCCTTCATGACCTCGAGGGCTGCCGGACGATCGGAGATGTCTCCGCCGGTGGCCTCGAGGGTCTCGTCGATGTACTGCGCTGCGCTGTAGGTCGCCGCCGCGTAATACGACGGCAGGTTGCCCGTTGCCTCGTCAAAGGCCGCCACGAAGTCTTGTGTCGCTTGGGCATCGAGACCCTCGGCCCAGTGGCCGGAGGACACCAGACCCTCGACCTGTTCGGGTGGGACGTTGCGGATGTTCGACACATCCATCAAGACCTCACCGCCGAGAAGGGGGATCTCGTCTTTCAAACCGAAACTGCTCCAGTTGGCCAGGAAATCGCTGACGCTGGCGCCCACTTCAAGTGCGAACACGGCGTCAGGGTCGAATCCCTGCAGCTGGGTCACGTATGTACCCAGGTCGGTGGAGCCGAGAGGGTTCCACAGCTGCTGGGCGGGATCGACCGTCCCACCGGCTTCGGTGAAGGTCTGCACGAAGCCGCCACAGTTCTCCCAGCCGAACGCGTAGTCGGTGCAGATCGTGGCGACATTCTCGTACCCCTGGTCGGCGGCCCATTGCCCGAGCACGTGTGCCGGCTGACTCGAAGTCCATCCGCCGGCTCTCGTGAAGTTGGGATAGTCGTCGACGAGTCGCTGGGTGAGATCGTCCGCAGACCCGATCGGTGACATGAAGATGACATCCCGGTCTGCGAGCCTGTCGGCCAGCGCCAGGGTGACGTTGGCGAGCAGCTCACCGATGACGATGTCGGCCCCGTAGTTGTCGACCAGCTCGTCCGCCTTCTGCAGCGCCGTGTCGGGATCGCCCGCGGTGTCCTCCACGCGGTATTCGATGGTCCGCCCGCCGGACTCGAGCCCGTTGAGCTCCCAGTAGAGCTCGAAGCCCGATTGGGCATCGCCCCCGGAAGCCGCCAGGCCACCGGTCAACGGCTGCAACAGGCCGATGCGGATCGGCTCCATGTCTTCGGCCGCCTCGGTCGTCTCGGACGTCTCTGCCTCGGTGGTCGCCGTCGTCTCCTCCGGCCCCTCCGTGTCCCCGGTCTCCGCAGCAGTGGTGGTCGTCTCCTCCTCACCGCCGGGCGCCGCGCAGGCGGCGATCACCATTGCGAGAGCAGCCAGGATGGCCAGCAATCTCGCGGTGCGTTCTCTCATCGTCTCTCCTCCTCTTTTGCTCGTTCGTCCTGAGTTGAATATTTCAAGGGCCCCTCGCTGCGCTCACTTTGGGTCGGTCTTCGACGTCTCCTGGCACGGCGTCGCCCGCACTCCGGTCGAGCCATTGATGCCACAGTTTGGAGACGCCGCCGACGACCCCGCCTCGTGCGTAGAGGACGACGGCGATGAAGAGGATGCCGATGAGAGTGGGCCAGCGCTCCACGTAGGTGCTCACGATGTTGCGCATGAGGACGATGATGAAGGCGCCGATCATCGGCCCGACCAGGGTGCCGAACCCACCGAGGATCGCCTCGAGCAGCCCAATGGCGGAGGCCGCCAGGGTGACCGCCGAGGGACTGATGAACTCGTTCAGGTAGACGAGGAGCAGACCCGAGATGGTGGCGAAGACGCCGGAGAGCATGAAGACGTAGAACTTCTGGAACATGGGGTTGTAGCCGAGGACCTGAAGGCGGCTCTCGCTCTCCCGGAGGCCCTTGACGGCATACCCGAAAGGGGATCGCACGATCACAAACAGCAGTGCCGAGCACAGGAGGACGATGGCGAGGACGAACCAGTAGTACTGCCAGTACCGGGAGACCAGAGGGGGCCGCTCGATGCCGGTGAGCCCATTCTCCGCTCCGGTCACCTGATAGAGGCGGATGGACAGGCCCCAGATGATCATGCCCTGGGCGAGGGTGATCATCATGAAGTAGACGCCGCTCGCCCGCATCGCCATGGCGGCGAAGACGGCCGATGCCAGGAGACCGGCGGCCAGCCCGATCGCCACCTGCGACCCGAACCCCCAGTTGGAGTTGTTGGCGATGTAGCCGACCCCGTAGGCCGCCGTGGCCGATATGCCGGCCTGCCCGAGGGTGATGAGACCTCCATAGCCGGACATGAGGTCGATGCTCATGGCGAACAGCCCGGACACCAGGCCCAGGGTGAGGAGCCCGGTGATGAACGGGCTCACGATGTAGGGAGCGGCGATGCCGAATCCGATCGCCACCAGCAGCAGCGCCAGCTTCACCCAGCCCGTCACGGAGAGACGTCTCATTGCTTCTTCCCCAGGAGACCCTGGGGCCTCATGAGCAGAACGAGGGCCATCGGCGCGAACAGGGTGAAGAACGAGAACTCGGGAGCGAGCGCTTTCGCGAATGAGTCGATCAGGCCGACCATGATCGCCCCGAGCACGGCGCCGGGAAGACTCCCCAAACCACCGAGGATCACGACCACCAGGGCGAACAGCAGTATCTCGAAGTCCTGGCCTGGCAGCAGCGTGAGGAACCCGCCCCCGACGACGCCGGCAAACCCGACGAGGAACGCGCCGAACATGAACACCGCGCTGAAGATCAGCTTGATGTTGATCCCAAGTGCGGCGACCATCTCCCGATCGTCGACTCCTGCCCGGACGATCGCCCCGAACTTGGTCCTCCGCTCGGCGTAGAACAGGAGGAGGCTGACCACGACAGCGCAGGCGATCACGAATAGGCGATAGCGGGGGTAGGCGAAGTCCCCAATCCTCAGCGGTCCCTGCAAGACGGCGGGCAGGGGAATCGGCGTGGGGTCACCTCCCCAAACCGCCAGCGACAGGTCGCCGAGGACGAAGGCCAGGCCAATGGTGAGGAGGACCTCGGGAGAGGTCTGCCCACGCACCGGCCGGAGCAAGACCCGCTCGACCAAGAAACCCAGGATCATGACGAAGATCGCAGCCGCAAGCAGGCCGATGGCGAAGCTGCCAGTGAACTGGATCGCGCTGAACCCGACATAGCCGCCCACCAGGTAGAACCCTCCGTGGGCGAGATTCGTGATCCGCATGAGCCCGAAGATCAGAGTGAATCCGCTCGCCACGAACAACAGGACGGCCCCGAAGCTCAGACCGTTGAGGAGCTGGAACCAGAAAGATCGGAGGTCCATCTGCTGAAGGACCCACCAGATGAGTGACGCCGCGCCAGCGGCCCAGCCGACGGCGATCAGCCACTTGGTGGGGACCCGTTCCCGGTCGAGGCTCGGGGTCTCCTCGGCGATGAGCCCGTCTTGCACAATATACGTTATAGCGAAGTCGACGGGACCCGTGCCTCGGAAGTGCCGATGGCGATCCACAGCTTGCGGGCCCTTAGGCCCCAAGCGCGTTGTCGTCCGACGGGGGCGCTCACCCGCTCCTGCCGGGTCCGCCCGTAACTCGACCGGGTGGACACCAGGACGTGACTCAGGGCCGACAGCGGTGGCTAGCCGCGGACCGGGCACCATCACCCCCTCGCTACCGTGGGCGGGGGACAGATGAGATGAGCACCACCAGACACCAGACCCTGACCAACTGGGGCGCCTACGAAGTGGAGACCGACGGCCGGGAGATCACGGCCGTGCATCCTTTCGCCAAAGACCCCGACCCCTCGCCCATCGGCCAGTCCCTGGAAGCGGTGCGGCGAAGCCGGGTGGCGAGACCATCGATACGCGAGTCCTGGTATCGACATGGCCCAGGATCCTCACCCGAGCTCCGCGGTCACGAGCCCTTCATCGAGGTGCAGTGGGACGAGGCCCTCGACCTACTGGCAGCGGAGCTCGCGCGGGTCAGATCCCGATACGGGAACCAGGCGATATTCGGAGGAAGCTATGGATGGTCCAGCGCGGGGCGCTTCCACCACGCCCAGAGCCAGATCCACCGCTTCCTCAACTCGATCGGCGGCTACACCTACTCGGTAGACGACTATTCGATCGCCGCCGGGCACGTCATAACCCCCCACGTCTTTGGCTGCTCCTTCACCGAGTACACCGACCAGCAGCCGAATTTCTTGGAGATCTCCGAGAACACCGAACTCGTGATCGCATTCGGTGGCATGCCGATGAAGAACAGCCAGGTGCACAACGGTGGCCAGGGCCGGCACATGCTCTCCTCATACCTCGACACCTGTCACGACCGGGGGGTGCGGTTCGTCAACCTCTCGCCACTCCGGGAGGACCTGGCCGACTCGTTGGAGGGGGAGTGGATTCCGGTGCGACCTTCCACGGACACTGCGCTCATGTTGGGCCTCGCCAACTCTCTGTACACGTCGGATGCACATGACGAGGAGTTCCTCGAGCGCTATTGCGTCGGCTGGGAAGAGCTTCGGGCATATCTCCTCGGGCAGAGCGATGGGGTCGCCAAGTCGGCGGAATGGGCCGCCGACATCACCGGTGTGCCCGCCGAGCGCATCCGAGCTCTCGCATCCGACATGGCCCGCCATCGGACGTTGATCACTGTTAGCTGGTCCGTCCAACGCAACGATCACGGCGAGCAGCCCTACTGGATGGCAGCGGCGCTGGCCGCGATGCTGGGACAGATCGGGCTCCCTGGATGCGGGATCGGCTACGGCTATGGAGCCGTGGGGCTGATCGGGCATCCCGTCGGCTACCACCACCTGCCCACGCTTCCCCAGGGCAAGAATCCCGTCGAGAGCTTCATCCCGGTGGCTCGAATCGCCGACCTGCTGCTCAGCGGAGGCGAGGAGTTCGACTACAACGGAGGACGCCACACCTACCCCGAAACCAAACTCGTCTACTGGGCCGGTGGCAACCCGTTCCACCATCACCAGGACCTCAACCGGCTGGCCAAGGCCTGGCAGGCACCAGACACCACCGTCTGTCACGAGCCGTTCTGGAACGCCCTGGCCAAACACTGCGACGTGGTCCTGCCGGCGACCACTCCCCTGGAGCGGAACGACATCGGAGGGAGCGGAAGCGACGACTTCATCTTCTGGATGGACCAGGCCATCGAGCCGGTGGGTGAAGCGCGCAACGACTACGAAATCTTCTCCGGTCTCGCCGAGCGGCTCGGTGCCGGCGCTGAGTTCACCGAAGGGCGGAACGCCCACCAATGGCTGGAGCATCTCTACGAGGCCTTCCGCTCCCACCACCCCGACTATCCGACGCTCGCAGAACTCGAGGAGACGGGCTACTTCCAGATCCCGGCCGATTGGATACCACCGTGGGAATCCGAGCTGGTCTCGTTCCGCAGGGACCCGGAGGGGTCTCCGCTGCGGACGCCGTCGGGTCGTATCGAGCTCCACTCGAAGACCATCGCCGGCTTCGGATACGACGACTGCCCTCCCCATCCGTCGTGGCTCCCACCGGCGGAGTGGCTGGGCAACGCGAGCAGGTTCCCCCTCCACTTGATCTCGAACCAGCCCAAGACCCGGCTCCACTCCCAGTGGGACCACGGGGAGACCAGCATGAAGGGAAAGGTCGACGGGAGAGAGCGCCTCGGAATGACTGCCTCGGACGCCTCCGCTCGGAACCTCAGCGACGGAGATGTGGCGAAGGTCTACAACGACCGCGGGGCATGCCTGGCAGTGGTGAAGATCCGAGACGACCTGATGCCTGGCGTGGCGCAACTACCCACCGGCGCCTGGTGGGACCCGACCGGGCCAGGTGGGATGTGCACGGCCGGCAACCCGAACGTCCTCACCCGCGACGCGGGAACATCGTCGCTGGCCCAGGGCCCGACGGCACAGACCTGTCTGGTGGAGGTAGAGGCCTACGACGGCATGCCACCAGTATCGAGAGCCCACGAGCCACCACCGTTCAGTGCCCCCTGATTCTGGCCCGCCAGGATCTGTCCCCCCGTCTCCCTGCTACCGGCGTCGTTCCGGTTTCGCCGGATACTCCTCGTATTCGAGGGGCTCGCCGTTCAGTCGGACGGTGGCATGCACCGGGGTCGGATTCTGGACCACCGACCGGGCGTAACAGCCGCCTTCGGCGTTGTGGATCAGGGCGGCGACCAGCGCCGGATCGTTGGGTGACTCGATCTCGGTCTCGATCTCGATCGAGTGACAGGTCGAGCCGATGGTGCCGGCGAACACAGACCCCTCGCTGGTCCAATGGGCCCGCACCTTGCACTTGGCACTCACCAGCTCCACATCGAGCATTCGTCCGTACCGGACGAGCTGGGTGAGCATTCACAAGCCGATGGCTCCGGCGAAGTAGTCGAGGGGTGCGGGATCCTCGTCGGATCCGGCCATCTGAGGAGGCTCGTCGGACACGAACGCGAAGTGACGCACCCTGGCCTCATGCCGCATATCCGATAGGTGCTCCGTCTCCACCTCGATCGTGACGACTCTGTGGAGGATGCCGGGGTCCAATCCGGGCGGCAGGCGCTCGTCTGCCATTGCTGGCTCCTTTGATTAGATGGCGACCTGATCGTGGCGGTTCGGCGATGCACCGAGTCCACCGGGTCAACCTACCGCGCAAGCCAGCCGGTCGTCCACCAGACCGAGTTCTTCACGGAGATCGCAGTGCCCATGGAATCCTCTCTCGACGAGATGCCATTCGATCAGATGCCGAATCGAACGCATCCTCGAGGTGCCCGCAAACCCGAGAAGCGGCTACTGGAATACCTGCGAGACGAGTAGGAGACGGAGCCCTCAATGCGGCGCCGCTGAGGTCTGGGCCCGTCCCGACATGTCACAGGGCCAATGTTGTCGATGCACTGGGCTTCGCCGGCACATCGAAATGAAGGCTCTCGAGCCCATCCGTCGCACGCAAGAGTCAAACCAGGTCGAGAAGCACGTCCCCCACTTCATGCGGGGCCCACCACGCATCGATGTCGAGATCTGTCGCGATGACACCGGCGGCGTTGTATCCGGGCTGCCCGGTGAAGCTCCCGCCGGGGTGCTGGGACGCCCCGCACAGATAGAGGCCCTCCACAGGCGTTCGGTAGCCCGGCATCCGGGCAGTGGGTCGGTTGTAGCCCCAGTTGGTCGGGTGATAGCTGCCGTGATGGCGATCCCCACCACGCATCGATGCATTCTGCTCCTCCGTGTCGTCGGGCGAATGGACCGCCACAGCCTCGGTGACATCTTCGAGATTGGGCGCATACTTGAGATAGGTGTCGACGATCGCCCGGGTACGTTCGGCGACGGCAGCGTCGTCCCATGAGCCACGGCGGGTCTGACCCGGCACGAAATGCCATGCAAAGGTGGTGTGGCCCCCCGGGGGAGCCTGAGCCGGGTCGTGGACGGTCGGGATCGAGACATGACTCGGCCCCGAGCCAACATCCGAATCGAGGCGTAAGGCCATCATGTGCTCGACGAGATCGGTCGAGGACTCGTATCCCAGTGCCAGGTTCAGGGCGGCCGGGACGTCCGGGTTGTTCTTTTCGGCTTTGAATCGAGGACGGTCACTGAGGGCCCAATGAAGCCCGAAAAGCGCCTCTTCCAGCCATCTGTAACTCTCGAGCTCGTCGCGTTGTCCGCTGTCCAGGTGATTGGCTCCCACGAGGTCGAGCATCGTCATCGGGGCGGGAACGCCGCTGGCGACGAAGCGACGGGCGCCGAATCGCCGCCCGTCCTCCAGCGTGACTCCGACAGCGCGCCCGTGCTCGACATCGACCGCGCTCACCGGAGTACCGGTAATGACATCAGCCCCATGGGCCATGGCGGATGCCGCTATGGCCGCGGCGACCTGGCCAGTACCTCCGGAGATGAGTCGCCCGTCATGGCTGTTGACGAGCGCAAGCGGGACTATGGAGCCCAGACCGGCAACGTCCAGATTTGGCAGATAGCCACGCACGGCGACGTTGAACAGCACGAGAGATCTCAGAGCCTCGTGCTCGAAGGCACCTGATACCAGCTCGAGCGGGGACCGGTCCTGGATAGCCAGATACCGGCGGCCGATGCGGCTCTGCCGGAGCAGATCGTCCTGTTCGTCAGGTGGCATCGGAGGGGCAAAACGGAGGGGCACCTCGATCGCCTCGATCAGAGTCTGGTACTCCTCGTGGAGTCGGGCATAAGCTTCGGCGTCCTCGGGGCTGAGGTCGGCGATGGACTCGAGGGACTTGGCCAGAGATCGATATGTGACCAGGGCCCGGTCGCCTTCGTCGAACGGGACGGCGTTCTGCACTTCTGGCCAGATGGACGCCACGCCGTGGCGGTCGAGTTCGAGGTCGTCCCAGATCGTGTAGTCGGGTGTCCAGCGCACGAAGAAGGCGTGGAGGTTGTGCTGATAGCCCTCGAGAGTCGCCTCTTGGGTGGTCGTCCCGCCCCCGATCCGGGGACCGGCTTCGACCACGAGGATCCGCTGCCCTGCACGTGCCAGGTACGCGGCGCACACGAGAGAGTTGTGGCCGGCGCCCACCATGATCCCGTCGTACAGGTCGGTCGATGTCACAGCTGCCTCCAGTCAAGGGCCATGCCAGCCGGCATCCCGGTCATCGACGACAAGCGGGACGCCGAGTACCGGGTCCCGGCCAGCTCACCACTCAGAGCACGTCGACATGCCGAAGGCATCATATATATGACGACTTCCGCCCAAAATGGCTGCAATCTATTGCAGGCACTTCGTCCCCAACCGATCGAGGAGGACCCCAGGACGAGAGCGATCGCGAGGAGCTCGACCGTCTGGGCTTCAAGCACATACCGCGACCCAATTCATATACACCTTCCGCGATGCTGAGGAGTGGCAGCCAGTCCAATTCCCCGACTGAGTCGCTGACGGAGACGTAATGCATATCGCCTTGGACGGTGACGAGATGCTCACGGTCATCAAACGCTTTGGAACCGGGCCTCCAACTACGCTCGATCCTGTCGAGGATGAACAATCTGTGGAACCGCGTCGGCGTTTTCTCGGACCAGGAGGTTGACCAGTGACAAAGGTCTATCGAACCGAGCTGACTCCGCTGTCTTTTCTGGAGCGGTCGGCGATCGCCTTCCCGGACAAGACGGCGATCCTCCACGGGGAGCGTTCCATGACCTATCGGGAGATGGCAGACCTGACCACGAGGGTGGCCCGTGCCCTGAAGGCTCATGGTGTCGGCCCCGGGGACAGGGTGGCGTTTCTGTGTCCCAACATCCCGGAGATGTTGATCGCCCACTTCGCAGTTCCCCTGCTGGGTGCCGTCCTGGTGACGATCAACACCCGGCTGTCTCCCGAGGAGATCCGATACATCCTCGACCACTCCGGAGCGGAGGTCTTGGTAGGAGACAGAGAGCTTCTGGCCAGGCTGGAGAACCTGGTGTCCCGGCTCGAGACAGTCGAACGGGTCATCTCGATAGACGAAACCGGGACGGGGGTTCCTCTTGCCGCCATCTCATGGGAGGAATTCGCCGCTTCGGGTTCGGATGAGCCGCTTCCGTGGACGGTGGACGATGAAGAGCGGACCATCTCGATCAACTACACCTCGGGCACGACCGGCCGTCCCAAAGGAGTCATGTACACCCACCGGGGGGCGTATCTGAATGCCCTGGGCGAGATCATCCACTCCCGTCACACCCCGGAGTCGGTCTATCTGTGGACCCTCCCCATGTTCCACTGCAACGGCTGGTGTACCACCTGGGGCGTGACCGGCATCGGCGGCACCCACGTCTGTTTGCGTGCCGTCGACTCGGGAAGGATCTGGGAGCTGATCGACACCGCCGGCGTCACCCATCTCAATGCGGCGCCAACCGTGCTCATCGGAATGGTCAACGACCCGGCCGCCAAGGAGCTCGACCGACCACTCATCGTCACCACCGCCGGTGCTCCGCCCTCCCCGTCTCTCATCGAATCGATGGGAACACTCGGAGTGGAGCTGGTTCATGTCTACGGGTTGACCGAGACCTACGGTCCACACACCGTGTGTGAGATCCAGCCCGGTGTCGCCGATATGTCAGAGGCCGAACGGGCCAGGTTCCTATCCCGCCAGGGCGTCTCCTACATCATCGCCGACCCCACCCGTGTCGTCGACGAGTCGATGGGTGACATCGCCCAGGACGCCGAGGCGATGGGAGAAGTCGTGATGCGGGGCAACAACGTGATGAAGGGCTACTTCGACGACGGAGAAGCCACAGAGACTGCATTTCGCGGTGGGTACTTCCACTCGGGCGACATCGCCGTGTGGCATCCCGACAACTACGTCGATCTCAGGGACCGCTCCAAAGACGTCATCATCTCAGGTGGTGAGAACATCTCCACCATCGAGGTGGAACGCTCGATCGCCTCCCATCCAGCAGTCCTCGAGTGCGCAGTGGTGGCCGTCCCAGACGAGAAATGGGGTGAACGCCCCAAGGCCTTCGTCACCCTGAAGCCGGGGGAAACGGTGCAACCTGCCGAGATCATCGACCATGTCCGATCCCAACTCGCCCACTTCAAGGCGCCAGACGAAGTCGAGGTCGTCAACGAGTTACCCAAGACGTCCACCGGCAAGATCCAGAAATACGTGCTCCGCGACAAGGAGTGGGCCGGGCACGAGAAACGGATCCATTGATCGGCCACCAGGCCGGGTATCGATGGACCTGGCTCTCGGGGAGGGGTCATCAACACCTATCTATGATTGTCGCCATGGACTTCGACGGAATTCGTCTCGAGATACAAGATCGGGTGGCCACCATCACCCTGGCCCGACCAGACCGGCGAAATGCCCTCAGCCTCGACATGCTCCAGAAGCTGATAAAGGCCTTTGAGTCGATCCCTTCCACTCCCGGCGAGGTGGCAGCTGTCGTCCTCGACGCGGAAGGCAAGGCTTTCTCCGCCGGTCATGACCTGAGCGAGATGATCGACCGTCCCGACGCCTACTACGACGAGCTGTTCGAGACCTGTGGCCGGATGATGGAGGGGATCCATGCCCTCCCCCAGCCGGTGATCGCCAAAGTCCAGGGTGTGGCCACGGCCGCCGGATGCCAGCTCGTGGCTTCTTGCGACCTGGCCGTGGCCGCGGACGACGCCTGGTTCGCCACCCCGGGTGTCTCCATAGGCCTCTTCTGTTCAACGCCGATGGTCCCGGTCAGCCGTGCCGTGGGGCACAAGCGCGCCATGCGCATGCTGCTCACCGGTGAGCCGGTCTCTGCGACTACCGCCGTCGAGTGGGGACTCATCAACGACGCAGTGCCGGCCGACCAGCTCGACGACGCGGTGGACGAGCTCGTCGCCAAGGTCCTCCGTTTCTCCACCACCACGATCGCCACCGGCAAACGCGCCTACTGGTCGCAGGCGGGACAGCCCGAGTCGACTGCCTACGAGATCACGACTCCCGTGATGGCGTCGAATGCCGCCTCTCCCGACGCCCAAGAGGGCATGGGCGCCTTTCTCGAGAAACGGGATCCCGTCTGGACCGATAGGGACTGACCATCGGCCGTGCCCAAGGTGTGGGGACGGGTGGCAGGCGAGAACCACCCTCATGTTCCGGGGTCCCCGGCGGCGCACCCAGCCTGTTGGTGATGGAAACCGAAGAAGTTGAGCGATGGTCACCGCTGCCGGGCCGGGCTCTACTCGCTCGTCAATCGAAGCCCACTCGCCATCGTGGCACCGGCTTCGCTCAGCGTTGATGACCGGTTCCTCGACGTCGGAGGCGGGCCGGGAGTCGCCCTGGAGCACGCCGAGGCCACGGGTGCACGCTTGGTTCAGCCCGCCAGAAAAGAGATCAGGGCAGCCACGATGGCTTCGGCGATGTCAGCCTGGAACGCGGGGTCGGTGAGGAGGATGATGTCGGCGGCACTCCCCATGTTGCCGGCCTCCAGGAACACTGCGGGGACGTTGGAGAGGTTCAACCCACCGAGATCGTCGCGCTCTGAGAAGCCACCTTCCCCGATGTAGTCGGCGACCGGCATCGATGTGTCCAGGTAGGCCGTGTGCAGGGCTCGAGCCAACCGGAGCGACGCTTCGTAGATGTCGTCGGTCAGTCCGGGGACGTTGGCGGGATGGATGACGTGGAATCCCCGGCCGTCGTCGGGCCCTCCGTCGGCGTGGATCGAGATCGCTGCGTCGGCCTGATTGAGATTCCCCGTGGCCGCTCTCTCGGTGATGCACGGACCCCAGCCCTCATTGTCCGGGCGGGTGAGGATCACCTCTGCACCACGCTCCCGGAGAGAGGCAACGACGAGGGTGGCGACATCCCAGTTGAACTCGGCTTCGGTGTAGCCATCGGCGGTAGCCGTCCCTGTCGTATTGCAGGGCTTGATCCCGTTGCCGATGTTCACCAGTCGGTTGATCTCCTCCGAGTAATCCGCGTTCCTACCGTTGTGGCCCGGATCGATCACGATGGTCGCCCCAGCGAGTGGCAAGGCCTCGGTGGTGGTCCCCGTGGCAGCGGTGGTGGTCGTTGATGGCACGATGGTGGTTGTGGTGGCAACCGTGGTTGTTGCGGATGGCGTGGTCGATATCGACGTTGAATCCACCATTGTCGTCGTGATCGTGACCACCGGTTCGGCGACTTCCGATGAGCATGCCGGTGCCACGGCCAGCACCAACATCAGCCAGACCTCGGGTCTCCCCAATCCGGGGCGGGCAATGTGTGCTCTCAGAACCACACGGGCCTTCTGGTCAGGGCCGGGTCCCAGCGTGGTCGATGAGAGTGTGGTCTGCGGCGCTCACATGGTCGATGGTATGCGGGCCGACACGTAGTAGGTGCCGATTCGGGGGTCCGGAGGACCAACCGCCGTAGTCGACGGATCGGTGGCGGCGATCGTCATCACCCCACAGCGTGGCGCTGGGGAAGCGCCAATGGTGCTCGGACACGGTCCCGGGGGATCTGCGCCGGAGTTTCGTTGACGGGTGAGTCTCACAGGTGCTCCGGGCGCGGAGGGCGAAACCGCAGAAGCGACCGGCTGGCTCGTTCGCGGGGCGCCGGACACAGAGCAACACCCGCCCTCGACGGAAGCGTGCTGGCCGGGGATCTACCTCGGAGGGCAACGAGATTGGGTCATAGAGTGGGCGGGGCTTTTACGCGGCGAGCCCGAACTCGGCAGCCGCACGGCCCACGCATCTTCCGGCGCTCAGACCGCTGTCATTCCCAAATCGGTAATGGATCCCACCGTAGAGTCGGGACACGGCTGCCTCTTCGCCTGCTTCACGGAACGAGGAGAAGGTGCGTGGTGCCAGTCCCAACCCGTGGTGAGTGTGATCGGTGAACACGTAGGCACTCCCGAAGAGACTGGTCATCACCTCGGCCCAGGCGGCGGACTGGGTGGAGTGTCCGGAGTTGTATTCGGGGAATGGCGGGGTCGTAACGATCGGGCTCCATGTGGGGTCGATGTGCGCCCTGATGTGGGTGACTGGGCGAACCAGGTTCCAGATGTACTTGGTGTGCCAGCATTGGATGAAGGCGTCGGCCACCGCGCACCCCGCCCGGAACAGCGTCTCGGCGGCCACGCCCAACGAGGACTGTTCTGCTGCGAGGATCTGACCTGTCATCGACAGCGAATGCCCGGGCGGGGTGAGCGTCCCGGGATCGTCGGCCCAGAACAGGGCGATCGCGATCTGTTCGTCGGTCAGGGTCTGACCGACGTCATATACCTCTTGGGCGAAGCCGCCGAAGACCGAGTCAGGGTCGACCGAGTAGGCCGGCGGCGCCGAGGCATCACACCCCTGGTGGATGAACGGACGGTTGTTTCCCCAGTACGGCTGGAGCGGGATGGTCTGAAAGTCTGGAGGGGTGGGCTCCCACAGACCGGGTCCGACCGGTGAGACGTGACCGGCGGGGAAGTTGGTGAGATGTCCGTTGTGCCCACCATCTACCGCTGCCCATTGCGCTACAGCACCGCCAACCATCTCGCCCCGTTCGATCGAGCGGGCTCTCAGCGGTGCCGGGATGGAGGCGTGTCGGTCCTGCTCGTCGACGGTGGCGTGCACGAGTTCGTCGGCTGGTGACCCGGAGGGAACCATCGATCCGAGTGTCTTGCCCATGGCATGGTTGGCCACGGTGGGCCAGTGGAGTCCGCCGTGAGGCGTCCCGGGTATCCCGGGAAATCTCGTCAGCAAGTCGGCGAGTGGTCGATATCCCGGCATGCCCGACGAAACCGCCCCGTAGAGGGCAGTGCCCAGATAGGCCAAGAACCTGGAGGCGACCGGCGGGGAGAATCCCGGTGTGGTCTCGACGACTCGAAGTGCGGTGGCTAGATGGGCATAGGCCACCGCCGCGTCGTATTGGTCGGTGCGCCCGGCCACCCCCGCATAGGTCGAGGGACTGGAGAACGGACTTACGGCAGCAAGAACCGCTCCTGCCGTGGTCGCTTTCAGGAAGGTTCTGCGCGCTATCAGAGGCATGGTCTGCGATTCCTCTCCGGGTCAGTGATCCGACCCCCGGTCAGCAAGCCTTGGGGAGGGGCAGATCAACCCGCCCCTCCCCATCTGCTTCCCCCTGCTACTTGTAGAGGGCTAGCCACCAAAAGGCCGGGGTGCCCACAGGAGTCGTCAACTGCGCCGGCAACAATTCCGGTGCCAGACCGCCATGCGGTGCCACCGCGATGTGCACTTCGGCGTCTGCGACGCTGTAGCCATCCGCCAGGGCCTCGCCGATGGTCTCGGCGTTGGCTCCACCAAAACTCGGTGTCTTCTCGGTGATCCGTCCACTGATGGTCAGCGTCGGCCCAGCCGCCAGATGACCGCCGGCATTGAACGCACCGGCAACCACGTCCGGGTCCATGATCAGGTCGGCGGGACCACAACTGCTGGGGACGGCGCATTCTTCGGGGTTGAAGAACAAGAACACCCAGAGGCTGAACGCCTCAGGATGACCCTCCTCACCACTCGACGTAGGCCACATAGTCGAGTTCGGATACATGTAAGTGCCCGGCTCCGGGGTGGGCATGGTCACCGAAGCGCTGATTCCCGACGCCCCGCGATTGATCTTCGCCCCATCCACCGCCACGGTCGGCCCTCCCATCCCCTGACCGAAGATGTCCTCGGTCTCCCAGGGGTTGGCGGCCGCAGTGGCTGCGGTCGAAGCCACCAGAGCCGCGACCGCAATGACTGTCACCAGTCGTCTCATCCTTCCTCCTCTCCGGAGACCCTCTCCGACCAGTGCCTCTGACCGTCCGATCCCCAAACTTCGTCAACTTGACCCCTATCGGACAGATGCACTCCGCTACGGAGCTCGTCGGTCCGTTCTCTTCAACTTGAAGTGCCTCAGCCCGGCCGGTCGTAAGACAGAAAGCTCAGAATTCTGCCGCAGCATTGCCAAGGCTGTGCGTTGCGCCCATCACCGGTCACAGACGGCGATGCCAACCCTCTTCGGATCTTCTTGTCTTACGAAGTGCACTGCCAGGTCACTTATATTTCGACAGAGGTTCTGTTTGTTAGCCAACCGCGTAAAGGCGAGGGACTTCACTGAGTTCTTCGCGGAAGCTGAACCCAGGCTTCGCGTCGCCCTCGTTTCTTCTCTCGGCCTCGAGATGGGACAGGAGGCGTCGGCGGAGGCCTTGGCGTTCGCCTGGGAGAACTGGGAGCGGGTACAGGCGGCAAGAAACCCGATCGGATATCTGTACGGGGTGGGCCGCAACAAGGCCCGCACTATGAAGCGTCGACCTTCGCGCATGCTGGTCGACGTCGTCACCGACGACAGTCCCTGGGTCGAGCCCGCTCTTCCGGGTGCTCTCGCCCGGCTGTCCGAGCGACAGCGAACGGTGGTGATGCTTCTGTATTGCTTCGACTGGACGTTGAATGAGGTGGCCAATGTGCTGGGGACCACCAAGGGAACCATCCAACTGCATGCCCGGCGTGGCATGAGCAAGCTGCGAGCCGACCTGAGAGTGGAATCATGAAGACCCACGATCTCGCTGACCTGCTCCGTGAGCACGGGCGCCATCTCGAAAACCAGATGACACCCCTAGACCTGGAGCAGGTCTCCGTCTATCAGGCGCAGCCAAGACCGCGCGCAGACTCGAATCGCCGGATGGCTGTTTGGAGTGTCGCGGCGGTGATCATGATGAGCATCCTCGCGACGGCAGCCTTGCTTCTCGCCCGCACCGGCGATGGCGACGAGGTTGCCGACACGCCCGCAACGACAACCGTGGCTCCCGACGTCGACCTCGAGATTGTCGAAGCCGGAGTGGCCGCCCTCTACTCCGGCGATGCCGAGCGGGCCGTCGAATTGTTCGAGCTTCCGGATCGCACCGACGAGGAGCTGCGCCGAGAAGCGGCCTATCAGGCGGCCATAGGTGGCCGATTGACCCTCAACTGCGATGAGCTAGACGCTCCGGGAATGTTCATCTGCAACACGCCGTACCAAAACGCGATGACGGATGCGATCGGTTTTGCAGATTCCCCTGGGGACGCCAACCGGGTTGTGGTCGAGGACGGTGTGATCACAGAGTTCGGATTACCCGAGCACTCGTTCATCCTGGTCTCGATGGGGACCTACCTCGCCACGGAAGGTCGCTTCGACGGCTACGAAGACTGCGAATACCCTGGCCCCTTCCCCGTGTCCTGCGCCACCATCCAACTGGAGAACCTCGACGCCTGGAAGGAATGGTACGTCACGGTGGATGCCGTCAGCATGGTGAAGTGGGCACTGGGGTCGTGGTACGGAGGCGACTGTGTCGGGGCTCTCCGCCTCACCGCTCAGGGGGCAGACGACCTATGCTCAACATCGGACCCCGCGAGCCAGACCATCCAATACGAGTCCCTCCTCCAGGCAGACGTCTCCGTCGAAGGCTGCGAGGAAACCGCGCTGCGCAGTGACCCGCAGGTGGCGAACCTCTCATGCGAGGTTCATTACTCGAACGTCATGAACATCGCAGTAGGTAAGCCACCCTCAGTGACCGTTCGGGAATTCACTGTCCACCTCCGCTGGACGGTAAACGGACCGGGCGAGAGTGACCCCTGGTATGAGGCCGATTACCCGGAGGACACCGAGCTTCGCGCGAGCTTCCGAACGTTTGCCGAATCCGGCGATCTGCAGGACGAGTATGCCGCTGCAAATTGTGCCAATGTGCGGACGCCCGAGTGCGCCAACCTGGTCATGGACAACCTCGACGAATGGGCCGTCTGGTACGAGACGAACAGTTGATCGAAGCCGGCGAGGCATATGCAGCTCCCTCGATCGGAGGGCGCGCACTAGAGGATGATGTGAACGCCGTCGGTGTCAAACGTCTCAAACGTGAGCTTCTGAATCGAGCTGGGCGCTTGCTATAGCAACCACCGGTTTGGCGTGCACCAGGTCTCGGAAACCACGACCTGCTGCTATAGCAACGCCAGTCTCTGCACCGCTCAGCCCAGAGTGACGTGGACCTCATGGGTTGAGCCGTCATCGACGAGATCGAGTCCGTCTCCGGGTGCAAGCACCGCGCCATCCATCTCCAGGCTCACCACCCCCCGGCTGACTGCATTGGGATTGCTGACCCGTATCTCATACCGGGAGGAGTGGTATCGGAAGGCAATCTCGAACTCTCCCCAGGCGCGTGGTATGCAGGGGTCGATGACGAGACGGGACCCCCGAAGGCGGAACCCGAGGATCCACTCCACACCGGCTCGGTACATCCACCCTGCCGAGCCCGTATACCAGGTCCAGCCGCCTCGGCCGACATGGGGAGCCTTTGAGTACACGTCGGCAGCCGCCACATAGGGCTCGACCCGATATCGGTGGATCCCGGCCCTGGTGCTGGCATGGTTGATCGGATTGAGGAGACTGAACAACTCACCGGCCCGGTCACCGTCGCCCAAGGTGGCGAAGGCGATGACACACCAGACGGCGGCGTGGGTGTATTGCCCTCCGTTCTCGCGAACACCGGGGAGGTAGCCCTTGATGTAGCCCGGATCGACCTCCCACTCGTCGAAAGGCGGATCGAATAAGAGGACCAAACCGTCGCCCCGATGGACCAGGTATTCCTCCACCGACTCCATGGCCCGCCGTGCCCGTCCACCTGTGGCGCCACCGTGGATCACCGACCAGGACTGAGCGATCGAGTCGATACGGCACTCGGGATTCACCGACGAACCGATCGGAGTCCCGTCGTCGAAGAAGGCGCGGCGATACCAGTCACCATCCCAGGCCTCCGCTTCGATGCTGGAGCGGAGACGATGTGCCCCCTGCCGCCAACGCGATGCGAGCTCGGCCTCCCCCAGCCCCTCGGCGATGTCGGCGAAACGCCTCAGATTGGCGTCGAGGAACCAGCCGAGCCACACGCTCTCCCCTTGCCCCTCTCGGCCCACCCGGTTGAACCCGTCGTTCCAGTCGCCGGTCCCGATCAGCGGCAGGCCCCGTTCACCGAGAAGAGAGAGCGCCCGGTCGAGGGCACGGCGGCAGTGATCGAAGATCGTTCCCGTCGTCGCCGACTGTTCCGGCGTGAAGAAGACCTCATCCTGGCCGGGAGCGAGCGCGATGCCTCTCAGATAGGGAACGTCCTGGTCGAGAATATCGGCGTCTCCGGTCAATTCCACGTAGTGAGCAACTGCGTAGGGAAGCCACAGATAGTCATCGGAGATCCGGGTGCGCACACCCTTGCCCGAGGGCTCGTGCCACCAATGGAGGACATCCCCCTCTTCGAACTGGTGGCCCGCGGCCCGGATCAGGTGCTCTCTCGTCGTGTCCCGCATCGGAGTCACCAACGCCATGCCATCCTGTAGTTGGTCGCGGAATCCGAATGCCCCCCCGGACTGATAGAAAGCCGTCCGCCCCAACATCCGACAGGCAAGGGTCTGGTACAGCAGCCATTGGTTGACCATCAGGTCGAATGATCGGTCGGGCGTCTTCACCCGAATGGTGCCGAGGATGTCGTCCCAATGTCTCGCCACCTCGAGTCTCACCTGCTCAGGGTCGGTCTGGCGATAGCGTTGCACCAGGCTGGCAGCCTCGTCGCTGTCTTTGCCCTGACCGAGGAGGAACACGACTTCCACCTCCTCGCCCGGTTCGAGGACGATGGGACGCTGAATGGCAGCGCAGGGGTCGTATCCCGCGCCGACCGCTCCCGACAACTTCCCGGCGATTCTCAGGGCCGCGGGATCGTCGACGCTGCCATGTCTGCCCAGGAACTCAGCCCGGTCACCGGTCACCATGACCTCGCCGGTCCCCAAGTCGGCGAAGGCAACCCGGCCTCCGAAGTCGACGTTCCAGGGGTTTGTTGCGAATACCGCTCCTGTCGCCGCATCGCGTTCGGTGACGATCTGCATTGGCGAGACCTCCCTCGTGGTCCCCAGGACCCACTCCACATAGGCGGTGACCGAGAGACGCCGACGTCGGTTCGTGAGGTTGCGAAGTCGCAACCGCGAGATCTTGATCGGGTCCTCGAGCGGCACGGTCTGGTGGAGGTGAAGGGCGACTCCCCGCGACATGTGTTCGAACTCGGAGTAGCCGGGTCCGTGGCGGGCCAGGTAGGCCGAGGCGTTGTCGCGGAGGGGCAGAGCCGTCGCTCCCCAGGTCTCCCCACTCTCCTCGTCCCGGACGTAGAGCACCTCCCCGGGACGATCGGCGATCGGGTCATTGGACCAGGGGGTCAGTTGGTTCTCCCGGCCGTTCTCCGACCAGCTGTACCCGGAGCCCGATTCGGAAACGCAGAACCCGAACCGGGAGTTGGCGACGACGTTGATCCACGGCGCAGGTGTCCACTGTCCCTCCCCCAACACGATCACGTACTCGGTGCCGTCGCCGTCGAAGCCACCCAGGCCGTTGTTGAACTCTCGCTCGGGCCTCGGATGTGGTCGATCTGCGTGCTCGGTTGCCGCCGGCCGAGCGCGGACCGGGGCCGGCCTCTGCCGGGTCACCCGGCGTGCCAGTTGGTCGGCGAGAGTCCCCCGGTGACTGAGCAGCACCGCACGGGCAACCGAATGCAGCGTCGCTCGTTCCTCATCGGACAGCAGCTCCCCGTTGAGGACGAAGACCCCCCCGTCCGGCTCCTCACCCACGAGAGCCCCACTCTCCCTGATCAGCTCTTCGATCGCCTCCTGCAGGTCCTGGAAATATGAGCCCGGCTTCTCGTTGATGATCACCAGGTCGGAGATCAGACCCTTGGTCCGCCAGTATTCCCGGGCACGGAGCAGGTCGCGGACCAGACCGCGTTCTTCGCGATGGTCGATCCGCACCAGGACGATCGGTAGATCACCGGAGATGCCGTGGCGCCACAAGCCGCCCCGACCGGCGGAGGGTGAGGCTGTCTGCGCGGGCGGGCTGCGGAGGGTGGGGTCGAAGTAGATCAGCATCCCCGCGAGCTGTTGAAACACGTGAGCCTGGTCGGGCTCGATCTGCAGGTGATGGAGACGCACCTGGGCCTGGGTCCACGCCAGGGTCGAGCTCCGCTCGAATGCCACCGGATCGGAGAACTTGTCGATCAGGTCGAGTGCCTCCTCGCGGCTGCGAGCCAGCACCGTCGTGAAATCGAGGTGGGCGCTGGCACCGGGGGGGATCCGCACTCTCCTCCGGAGGCTGAACACCGGGTCGAGCACCCGGCCCACGGAGTTCGAAAGGGGGCGCTCCGCTGCCGCCGCGCGATGAATCTGGTTTCCCCGGCCGAGGAACCTGGCCCGGTCGGTCTCGTATTGGACCCCGCCCACCATCTCGCCGGTGACGGCGAGGACATGGCCCGCCCACACCCTCTCCTCTTCGGCCGAGCGTGGCCGGCGGGTGGCGAGCAGGGCATCGCGACCGGGAACCACCTCGGTTTGGACGAAGAGATTGGAGAACGCGGGGTGAGCCGCGTCGGCACGGGCGGATGCCAGTACCAGTTCGGCGTAGGAGGTGACCTCCACCTCTCTGGGCTCCGAGTCGAGATTGGTGATGGTGACCCGTCGGACCTCGGCGTCGTCCTCCTCGGACAAGACCACCGTCAACCGCGTGGCGAACCTGCCGTCCCGACGCGAGATCTCGGCCCTGTCCTCGCTGAAGAACACCTCGTATTCGTCGGGCTCGGCCAACGTCGGCTGGTATCCGGCCGACCAGGTTCGACCCGCCGCGTTCCTGATGAGGAAGTACGTGCCGAAGTTGTCACGAGTGGCGTCCTCCCGCCACCGGTTGACAGCCAAACCTTCCCATTGGGTATAGCCCGATCCCGCGGCGGTGATCACCGTGCTGAGACGACCGTTGGAGAGTACGTGAGTGACTGGCGACGGCCCATGCGGCGTCTGCACGCGGCGAACCACGCCCGCCGGCTCCTCGGGGGGACGAGCGGAAGCAGCGACCTCCTCGGCACGAGGACGGGCCACCTCGACATCGCGAGGGACCCGTTCATGGAGCAACAGCTCCGCGGCCTTCACCGCGGGGTCGGTGTGAAAGAGGTTCCGAGCGAACCCGTCAAAGATGACGTTGGCCAGCGAAACCAGCGACATCGCCTGATGATGGGCCATGTAGGTTTGGACCACGACGGTCTCGGAATCTTCGGGGAGACGGCCCGGTGTGAAATCGAGCGCCTCGTAGTACCCGTACCCGCCCATCGCCCCCAGGCCGTTCAACACGCCCAGGTTCGCCATCGCATCCTGGGCGTCGACCATGGTCGCCAGCAGGGTCGCGTACGGAGCCACGACCAGGTCGTCGCTCAGACCCCGTTCGAACCCGAGGCCGGGAACGCCAAAGGCCCGGTACTGATAGGTCAGGTGGATGTCTCGAGCCGAGTAGGCGGCCTCGGAGATCCCCCACGGTATGCCTCGCTCGTTCCCATACTCGATCTGGCGTCGCACCACGGCCCGGTATGTGGTGTCGAGGATGCTCTCGGGCGGGGATCGCATGACCAAGAGTGGCATCAGGTACTCGAACATCGACCCCGACCACGAGATGAGCGCGGCGTCGACTCCCATCGGGGTCATCGAGCGGCCGAGATGGAACCAGTGGCTGGGTGGGAGGTCACCCTTGGCGATGCCGACGAAACTTGCGAGTCGAGCCTCCGAGGCGAGCAAGTCGTAGTGGCTCTGGTCGATGGAGTTCTCCTCAACTCGGTAGCCCACCGCCAGCAGGCGGTTGTCCGGGTTCATGAGGAGGGAAAAGTCCATGTCTGCCGCGAGATCGGCTGTCCCCTCGGCCAGAGTGGCGAGCCGTGTGGCGAGCTGGTCCCGCCCGTTCACGTCATCCAACACGGTCCGGTCGCGGAGGTGGCTCCTTATCGTTTCCAGCATCGCCTCGGCCGCTGCTGCAAGTCGATCGGCGCCGCCCCGCGCCGCCAACGTTCGGGCGATGTCGGCCACATTCTCGGCTTCGGCGAGGAGCGCGGCGAGACCTGCGGAGTCTCCGAGCTCCTCTCTCTCCAGCGAGTCGAGGAGCCCATCCAGAGCATCATCGAGCTCGCGGGGGGCGATCACCGCGATGTCCGAGGCGAGGTCGAGTGCATGCGCTTCCTCCTGCATGAGAAGCGCTTCGTCTCTGATCCCCTCTCGAACTTCGGCGCCCGGCGACAGATCCCGGAGACGCTCACAGCCTTGGGACACCGCCAGTAGGTGACCGGCCAGGTTGCCACTGTCCACGCTCGACACGTAACGCGGGAAGAGTGCTTCACCGGTTGTGGTGTCGTACCAATTGAGGAAGTGACCGTGGAACCGCTCCAGACGTTCGAGCGTCGACATCGTGTTCTCGAGTCGGGTCACCGTCTCTTCGATACCGATCCAGCCGAACTCCCGGGCGGACAGAACGGCGAGCAGATAGAGCCCGATATTGGTCGGCGAGGTTCGGTGCGCGATCGCGGCGACGTCCTCTTGGAAATTGTCCGGCGGTAGCCAGCTCTCGTCGAAGGTGACGAAAGCCTGGAAATAGCGCCACGTCTGGCGGGCGGTGAGCCTGAGGGTCTGCACTTCCCGGGGTGTGAGCGGCTCTGCTCGCTGGGCCGAACGGGGGGTGCTGGCCCAGTGGGCGATCACGGGTGCCAGCACCCAAAGCGCAGACCACGCAATGGACACTGCCAGGGCGTCTGGTTTGACCAGGGCGGCCCCGGCGGTTCCGGCGAGCCCGACCACCATCGAAGGGGCCATCCGCCGGATGAACCCTGCTCGGTCGAGGCCGAGTTTTCGCTCCACCTCCTCGGCGGTTACCCAGGTGAGGAGCCCGCGCCGTGAGAAACCGAGACGCCAGAGGGTGACGACTATGGCGTCTGTGATCCTCAGGGCTTGATGGGCGAGGAAGGCCGCCTGCAACATGGTCCTACCCAGCACCCGCAGGGCGTCCGTCCCCCAACGCCTCAATCTGACTGCCCCGGGTGTCGTCGTGCGACGAGGAATCATCCTCTCCAGGAGGGGTAGCAGACCGGGAAGGGCCAAAGCGAGGAGGATGAAGACCGTCCACGGAGCAGCGGGCACGCCCGGGAGTGTGAACGACGCAAGCAAGGTGAAGAGCGCGGCCGGTGCGCTGAGACTTCGCCGCAGGTTGTCGACCATCTTGAGACGGGCGAAGGGCGGAAGCGGGCCGTGCATGCCCACGATCCAGGGAAGCAGCTGCCAGTCGCCCCGGACCCAGCGATGCTGACGGGAAAGCGCCACCTCGTAGTGACTGGGAAACTCCTCGAAGACCTCGACGTTGGTCACCAGCCCGGACCGAGCAAAGCTGCCTTCGAACAGATCATGGCTGAGCAACGTGTTCTCGGGGATCCGCCCGTCCAGGGCCGCCTCGAAGGCATCGATCTCGTAGATCCCCTTCCCGGCGTAGGACCCTTCACCGAACAGGTCCTGATAGAGGTCGCTGACGGGAGCCCCATATGGGTCGATGCCGGGGGGCGGGAAGAAGACACGCTGAAAGAAGCTGATGCCACCCGCCTTGAGG
This sequence comes from Acidimicrobiia bacterium, assembly GCA_036374335.1. Lineage (GTDB taxonomy): Bacteria > Actinomycetota > Acidimicrobiia > Spongiisociales > ZC4RG35 > JANQRA01. The sequence continues at coordinate 9,100 of DASUUC010000115.1, read as the reverse complement.
AAGGCGGTGACCCGGGGTTGGAGTATCCCGTAGCCCTCCACCACGCGCCCCAGCGGTTGGTCGACCCTGGCCCGATTCAGAGGGTGGGCAATGGTTGCGACCAGCCTGGTGGCCGCCCCCGGGGGTAGCCGCGAGTCGGCGTCGAGGGCTATCACATAGCGAACCCCTTCAGGCGGGGGACGATCACTGGGGAGGAAGCTGGTGTCGGTCGCCCCTCTGAGCAGACGGTTGAGCTCGTGAAGCTTGCCGCGCTTGCGCTCCCAACCCATGTGCATGCCCTCACCCGGGTTGAACAACCGCCTGCGATGAAAGAGCAGGAACCGATCCGCCCCGCCCGGCCCCGGCCCGTGTCTCTCGTTCAACCTCGCCACGCCTCGCGCCGCCGCGGACAACAGCTCGGCGTCGCTGGCCAGCTCCGCAGTTTCGGAGTCAGCCCAGTCGCTCACCAGCGCAAAGTGCAGCTCCCCTTCCGGATTGGCCAGGTAGTGGACCTCGAGCCGGTCCACCAGATCCTCTACCTGATCGGGGCGGGTGAGAAGAACCGGGACCGCCACCAGAGCGCGCAGCTCTGCGGTCGGTCCCGAACGCAACGCCAGCGACGGCAGCTCGGCGGGTCGGGTCCGGGCCGCGATCAGCCGGTTGACCAAAGTCACCGCGATGTCGGTGGCGGGGATCAGGGCCAACCCGGCCATGAGCCAGCGCATCGGCCAATCCGCGTCGATGGTGAGCAGGGGGAGGACCAGGCTCGCGGCCGCCAGCAATCCGACTGCAACCAGGTAGACGACGGAGGGGTGTGCGCGAGCCGTTCGAGCGAGGATGAGCCCGACGCCAGGGCGGAACCTGATCTGACTCTCGAGGACCGCCCGGCCTTCACCGATCAGGAAGAAGCCGGGGTCGCTTTGGCGACGATCGGGAAGCTGGGCATTGGCGAGCCCGAGCGTGGCCCTGGCCACATCGAGCTCAGAGGTCCCCGACCCCTTCGACAACTCCTCGATGGCGTGGCGATAGCGGTCTCGGGTGGCGAAGCTCATCTCGCCGTACGAGCTCTCCGCCCTGAGGGCAGCGTCCACGAGGCTCACCTCCTCGACGAAGCCGGCCCAGTCGAAGAAGTTGATCTCACGAAGACTGGTCACGATGTTGCGCACGGTGACGTTGGTTGCCGCCTGACGGCGATGGGTCTCGCTGACCACGTCGTCGGCAGTCTTTCCTTCCGCGGTGAGCCTGTCGAGAAGCCAGGTCAGCCCGGGCATGGTCTCGGGGTCTTGGTCCCGAAGACGCTGTAGCAGTTGGACCGAGAAGGGCTGTGGCAGCTCTTCGGCGCTGAAACGGCCGAGTTCGGACATGGTGTCGTCGGCGCTCCGGTCCCCCAGGCCGAGTAGCCCGTCGGCGATTTCGTCGGCTTCCCGGCGGAGTCGGCGCGCCGACACGATGGCCTCGGCCAGCCGGCGCAGGTTCTCGATGAGGACCAGTCGTAGGGTGATCGGAAGCGCCCAGAGCTCGCCGATGCTCAGTGGCTTCACCTGCTGATACGCGCCCACGAACCTGGCAAGTGCCTCGGCGTCGAAGCGACTGTCCAGGTGGGCGATGCACGCCCAGGCGATCCCGTATACGCGGGGGTATCCGTCCAGATGCCCGCCGTCGAGCTTGGGCAGCTCGCGGTAGTAGCCGGCGGGGAGGTTCTCTCTGATCTCGCGCAGCTGGCTCTCGACGAGATGGAAGTTGTCGACCAACCATTCGGCGGCAGGCGTGAGAAGGGCTTCCTCCCGGATTGCTCTCGAGAGCTCGCGATATGAGGTGAGTAGGACCTCGCCGTTGTCTGCCAGGCGCCGGGATATCAGACGGAATCGCCCCCGTCTTCCGCTCAGCTCCTGTGAATCGGCGAGACTCTGAGCGTGCTCTTCGAGCCGCTCCACGCTGAACAACTCGGCCCGGATTGGCTCCTCCAGCGCCTCGAATCCCGAACCTCGGTTGAATGTCACCAGCGCACGATAGGGAGATGGGTCACCGCTGGCGTGGCGGGCCCGGACCCAACATCTGCCGCCTCTACCAGGCCGCGACGTTCACACGCTGATCACTCATGTGGCGACGGAGTTGCGGGTCCCGTAGCCCATCGGGCCCTTGACTCCTCCGCCGGAGGTACCAGGTGTCCGGACGAGAAACCGATTCCTTTCCCAGAGAACTGTCCAGGAGAGAATTGGCGGAGCAGATCCTTCGTTGGAGCCTTCTCCCGCTTGGTTTTCCCGACGAGGCCCTGACTCCGACTCTGAAGATACGACGGCGTGTGGTCGAGAGGCTGCTCGCCTCCACTATCGCGATCTCTTCGACGAAGAATGAAGGTGACGAGGCCCCTCAGAGATCCGCACCAAAGTCCCACCACTTGACTGGACGACTGCATGCTCGCTCCCGTCGATCGCCTCGATGGGCCGAGGAACGGGCAAACGTGGCGCCGTCCGTTCGATCCTCTAACTCTCGCCCGACACCCGGTTCAGAAAGTCGGTCACCGTCACCTCGAATCCTTCGGGATCCTCGTTCCAGGCCCGGACATGGACTGCGTCGGGAATCGGGTGAAGCTCGACCAGATCGGGACGGGCTTCCCGGAACTGTTCGGCGACGGCAAACGGGACCCCGGTGTCCTCCGTACCATGGAACCAGAGCACAGCCATGTCCAGTTCTTGGGCACGATCGGTGTAGTCCACACGGTCGAAATCGAGTCCGGTGCGCAGCCATGCGAAGAAACGACCCACGGCCAGGATGGAGTCTCCGACCGGTCCGCCGACGGGTAGCGCCTCCCCCGAGCGCAGCCGGACGATCTCCCTCAGATCGGCGGCCGGTGCCTCCAGGATCAGACCCTTGACCACGCCTGGCGGTGACTCCATAGCGTAGGAGAGGGTGATGCCCCCTCCCATGCTGGCGCCGTAGACCACCACACCCTGAGCACCCTGGGACTGGGCGAAGTCGACGGCAGCGTCGACGTCCTCCCACTCGCGCTGGCCGGCGAGGATCAACGAGTCATCGGTGGCCGGGGCGTTCTCGTCGTTGCGATAGGTGATCACCAGGATCGGATAGTCGAGATCCTCCACGGCGTCGATCAGCCGGAGAAACTCCGTCGGGTCGGCGTTCCTCCCGTGCACCGCAACGATCCAGGTGTCGGCATCGCCCGGGACATACCAGGCTTCCAGGTCTCCCAGGGGCGCCGGGTAGGTCACCGTCTCGAATTCAACCCCGAGAATGGAGGGATCCCCGGGAAATGCGAAGGAGTCGAAGTCGGCGATATCGGATCCAAGCGGTGGCAGCGATCCTTCGAGAAGGACAAAGGGCCGGGTCTGGGTGGTGTCGGACACCTCGACTGCAGGCCCCACCTGCCCATATCCCCCCTCCCAACGCAACCCCATGACCGCATCTCCATCGAATTCGATGTCGCGCTCGTCGGAAAGCCCCAACATGATCACCGAGTCATCTACCGAGAGGACGTCGGTGTCGTAGACCACCTCGGAGCGAGCGATGCGAAGGCCGTCGATGATCTCACCCGACACGTACCAGCCGGCCCCGGCATATACCAAGACGACCAGGAACACGAGAACGAGACCGGTCCATCGCAGGATGCGGCGAAGACGCCTACCGCGTCGAGTCCCAGCCTCCACTGGAGACGATCGATCGGTGGGCTGAGTTGGGGCGGCCATGTTGATGATTGTGTCTGAGCCGCGGGGGACAGGCAATAGGGATTTGCCCTGATATGACGGGTCGTCGATATCGAACCGGGCTCCTCTCCTTTTCCAGCTCGAGGTGGGCGAAGGGCCCGGACCTCTTTGTTCACGGCACTGGCCGCTTTCAGAACCCCATCCTCAACGAGCCAAATGTCGAGGTCTTCTATCCGCCGACGACCTTACCGAACAGATCCTCAGGAGCTGACGACCGGGTTCGGCTAGTCGATCGGTCGGTAGACGATATGGGTGACCAGCGATGTAGCCCGCCCCGACAGCTGCTCCCTCTCCTCGGCTTCACACCATCGCGGTTGCCTGGAAGGCGAGACGCTGTAGCGAACCCATGATGAGCGCGGCGCGGCAAGGGCGACGACGATCCCGAGTCGACCAGCCCGATTGGAGCGCTCCCGGTTCATGAATCGGACGGTGAGAGTGAAGAGAACGATGAATGCCAGGGCATTGACCGCTGCCAGTCCGAATCGCAGGTACGCCATGACGTCAGGGTTAGACCGACCGGCATCGCGCCGCCAGGAAGGAGTCGGCGCCCGTCACCGGCGCTCTCGTCCTGAGGTTGCAGGTCACCTGACCACCACCCAGAGCTCGGCTAGGCAATCGCCGACGGTTATCGTCCCCCGGGAATGCAGTGGAGTGGGACTGAGCCAACCTGACGCCGCCTCGCAAGGCACCCAGACGATTCTGTTCACCGACCTGGAGGGGTCCACAGACATGCGGATCCGCCTCGGCGACGCCGCTGCCAACCAGGTCTTCAACGAGCACGACCAGCTGATCCGCTTCCAGATCGACGCGGGGGGCGGCACCGACATCAAGGGCCTCGGCGACGGGTTCATGGCCTTGTTCACCTCGGCCAACAACGCCATCGACACGGCAGTGTCGATCCAGCGCGCCATCGAGGAGCGCAACGCCGCCAACCCGGACAAGCCGATCTCAGTTCGAATCGGCATCAACAGTGGTGACGTCACCTATGCCAAGGGCGATGCCCACGGCACCGCCGTGCATGCCGCCTCGCGGGTGGCGGCCAAAGCCCAGGGAGACCAGATCCTCATCTCTCAGGTCGTCTTCGATCTCGCGGGGTCTCTCGGACCGACCAGGGTCGTCGACCGGGGTCTTTTCTGGTTGAAGGGGTTCCCCGAGCGCTGGCGTCTCTACGAGGTGCTTTGGCGGGCAAAGGATGCCCCCGGAGACCGCACCGCCCGGGCGGTGCGGGACGCCTCGGCACGAGCGTTCGACCCATCTTCGCCACGGTCAGCGGGCCCGATCGTGGGCAGGAAACGAGAGCTGAGGGCGATCGAGGAGCAGCTGGCCGCGACCACATCGGGCCTACGCGCCCTCGTCCTCCAAGGTGAGGCGGGCATCGGCAAGACCAGGATGTTGGAGGCCGCGGTCGATCTGGCCGAGACGGCCGAAACCCCCTATCTGACTCTGGACGTGGCCGCCGATGAAGAGTTGCGCGGTCCCTTCCTACTCTTCCGCTCCCTGCTCAACTCACCTCGTGTGGCGGCGATCGCCCGGGAGGCCATGGCCCTGGAACCGGTCGACCGGGCCCGTGATGCCATCGGGGGTCGCTCCACCGACGGGGACGAGGGTCTCTCTCCCCAGGAGAAGATGCTGCGGATCTTCGACGAGGTCGCCTCCGCGGTGGCCGCCTTCACCAGAGATCGCCCGGTCGCCCTCCTCTTCGACGACTTGCAGTGGGCCGACGAGGACAGCATCCAGTTGATCCGTTATCTGGTGCGGACCCTCTCCACGGCGCCGATCTTCCTCCTGATCACTGTTCGCCCCTATTCGGAAACGTCCGCGGGTTCCGACAAGCTGATCGCTGATCTCGACCGGATGCGAGTCACCCAGGTCCTGCGGCTCGAGCGATTCAACCGGGTCGAGACCGGAGAGTTGCTGCTCAACCTGCTCGGCGCGCCCGTGGACGATCAAACCCTGCAGAGCCTCCACGCCCGCTCCGAAGGTGTCCCCTTCTTCATCGAGGAGCTGGCCCGGGCCTACCGCGAGGCCGACGCCCTGCAGCTCATGGATGGGACCTGGACCATGACCCGCCTCAGCGGCGCCACGGTCCCGTCTTCGGTGCAGTCACTGATAGAACGCCGTCTCGCCCAACTCTCCGACGACCCTCGAGCCCTGTTGGCCGACGCCGGGGTGCTGGGGAGACGGTTCAAGCTCTCCGATCTCGCCCCGGTGCTCGCCCGCATCCGGAACGAGACGCAGAGACAGGACTGGGAGTTGGCCGAAGAACTCGACATGGCCGTGGAGCTCGGCCTTCTCGTGGAGGAGCCGGAAGGCTCCACCTACGACTTTTCGTTCTCCCACGACCAGATCCGGGCCTCGTTGCTCGCCGACCTCCCCCGCCGACGACAACAGGCCATCCACGGCGCGATCGCTGAGGTGCTCGGCTCCCGGGAAGATGAAGCCGACCTGTCGATGCTCGCCTACCACTCGATGAAGGCGGGAGATTCGGAGAAGGCAGTCTCCTGCGCATTGGAGGCAGCCCGGTCGGCTCTCATCGGGTCGGCTCCCGAGGAGAGCATCAGGATCGTCGACACGACGCTGCCGGCCGCCTCGGAACCAGCCGAGCGGATCGCCATGCTCAGAGTGAAAGACGATGCTCTCGCCGTCCTCGACCGGGGAATGGATCGCATCGCAAACCTGGCCGAGATGACCGCCCTGACCAGTGCCGTTGCCTCTCCGGAGCTGGAGACAGAGGTGAAGCTGAGGAGAGCTTCGGCGTCCCGGGCCACCGAGGACTACGAGGCGGCTGTCGATCTGGCGGCTGGATTGCGCTCGATCGCGGTCGATCGGGGCGACCTCGAGCTCGAGCTGGAGGCTTGTCTCGAACTGGGACAGGCTCTCACCAGAAGCGACATCGGCGAGGCCTACTGGCCGTTGGGTGAGGTCGATCTGGACGCAGCCGACGAGGCGTACTCACGAGCCCTCGAGTTGGCGCGTGAGTTGGGATCCCGGGCGAAAGAGGCCGTCGCCTTGCGCGAGCTGGCGGTGATAGAGGGCGGGAGAGTCCGCCGGTCGATCATTGCGGCTGAGGAAGAGGGGACGTCGAGGTTCGAGATCCTGGCGATGGGCCCAACATTGTTCACGGGCGCCAAAGAACTGGCGGAACAGGCGTTCAAGATCTTTGAGGAGCTCGGCGATCAGCGGGGAGCCATGTCCGCATTGATCTCGATGGCTTACTCCCACGTCACCGACCCCACCGCACATGGCATGGCGGGCCGCATCGAGCACGTCCGTGCCCTGCACAACAGCCGTCGCGGCCAGGTGACCGACAGTCAGCGGGCCAAGGAAGACGCACTGATGCTGTTCAGCATCCACACCTATGCGCGTCTGCACATCCAGCCCGATTTGGCCTTGCTCCGGGGCCGGGAGGCCTTCGAGGCGGCCAGGGGTCTGGGTGACCGGTGGTTGGAGGCTCTGGCCGCAGGTGGCATGTCGTTGACATATGCCTCGTTCGGGGCCACGGCCGATTCAATCGCCTGGCTCGATCGGGCAGCCTCGGCGGCGATGTCGGTCCCGAGCACCTCGATGGCGCGCCGGGTGGAGATGTGGCGCGGAGCCTGCTCCGCGGCACGGGGCGAATCCGAGGAGGTGAAGACCCACTTTGAACGGGCCATCGACCTGGCGGGCACGAAGAACCCGGCAGGTCAGGCGGAGGCCTACTGCGCTCTCGCCATGGAGACCTGCAAGCTCTGGGCCAGCACCGGCGAGGCGGCCTTGCTGGAACGAGCGGCACAAGCAGCCCACGACACCTTGGACGCCACCGGGTTCATGCGAGGCCAGCTTCCTTGGGAATCGGTGGCTCACGCCGTGCTCGCCGTGGTCGCCGACGCGGACGATCGCCGTGAGGAGGCCGAAGAGGAGGCCCGGATCGCGTTGTCGACCCTCGACGGACTGACTCATATCCTCCATTTCGTGAACGTCCTCTGGGCCGCCGGTCGGGTTCTCATCGGCAATCAGGCTCCGGAGGCGAATGACATGGCACAACAGATCGCCCAAGGTCTCGGCTATCTGAGCATGAACATCATCGACCCGGAGATCAGATCGAAGTGGTTCGGCGTCGAGGCGCACCGCGAGCTGGCTCAGCTGGCCGGATTCGAGCTGCCCGATTACCTCGGTTCGAGCCAGGAGCCTGCAGATCTGGATGAGCACGAACTGGCATTGCTCCGCGAGATCACATCTCGTTCATATGAGACCAAACACGATCAGACGGAGGTCACCGACTTGTTGTCGAAACTGGGTGTGGACTCGGAGACCGAGGCCATCGAATACGCGATCAAGGCAGGCATCCGATGGCGGTGAGAGTGGTCATCGACCGGCGTCGCTGCATCGGGGCGGGGCCCTGCATCATCCTCGCTCCTTCGGCGTTCCAGTGGAGGCAGGGAGACTTCGTCAAGCCCGAGCTTCTCGACCCGAGCACGGTGGATGAAGACTTGTTGCGCGAGGTGGTTGCCGCCTGCCCCACCCAGGCGATCGTCCTCGAAGAAGTCCTCGACCCGGTCTCATCCGACATCTGACCTGGCCGCACGACTCACCAACACCGGAAGCGGCTCCGGCAAGCACGGCTACCTCTTCGTTGAAATGGTATGCGACCAAGGCGAACCTCCTTGTGTTCGATGATCGGATGCCCGGTGCTCCAGGGCAGAAACGTCAGACTGCGCCGGTGGTGGCAACAAACGATCGTGGACGGCCGGTCACGATCTTGGTTGCCGATCATCAGCACACCCAGATGGGGCGGTGAGAGGATCGGACGGCGACGGCTGCGGGCGTCGCCGTTGTACATGTATTCGAAGGGACTCACCGCGTAGGGAATCGATCCAGCCGGTACCGGTGGAGGCGACTAGTACCAGGTCTTCTCTGGAATGCGCCTGTCCGTTCCGGCGCCGCCGTGCCAGCTCCTCCTCAACAATGAATTGTCGGTCGATCGACTCCCTCGGGGCCGATCTGGTCTCAATGGATGGCAGAGATCGATCACGGCAACGACAAGCAACCGGAAAACCCTGACTTCTTTCACGGTGATACATGGACCATCTCATTGAGGGAGACCGCGGACGACGATGGCATACGGGTGATCGCCGTCGAGTTCAGTCCGGGGTCGAGGAGCATATGGCATTTCCATCCCGGCGGGCAGGTCCTCCATGTCATGTCCGGCGAAGGGACCGTCGTCGACCGCGATGGTCAGCACATCGTCATGAGGGACGGCGACACCGTCACGGTCGGCTCCGGTGAACACCACTGGCACGGTGCGACGCCGCCGTCACAGATGTTGCAGATGTCGATCACATCACGTGGAACGACGCAGTGGACCGGTGAGGAAGTCGGCGACGACGAATACCGGGCGGCGGTCGACGCCGCCGAGTGACCAT
>DASUUC010000114.1:0-4660 GCA_036374335.1 Acidimicrobiia bacterium | reverse complement strand
GTCTCGGTGTCCTCGCACCCGATATCGAGCCGAAGGCAACCGAGCACATCCCCGAGATGCTCGATCTCATCGCCCGGCTCATCGATCGGGGTCTTGCCTACGCCCGGGACGGCGACGTCTACTTCTCCGTGAAGACCCTCGGGGAGTACGGGAAGCTGTCGGGGCGCAAACCCGACGAGCTGCGGGCCGGTTATCGCGTCGAGGTGGACGAGGCCAAGGAAGACCCGCTCGACTTTGCGCTGTGGAAGGCAGCCAAGCCTGGTGAGCCCACCTGGGATTCTCCGTGGGGGCCGGGACGGCCCGGGTGGCACATCGAATGCTCGGCAATGGCGTCCAAATACTTGGGCGAAGGCTTCGATATTCACGGTGGCGGCCTCGACCTGGTATTTCCCCATCATGAGAACGAGGTAGCGCAGAGTGAGGGAGCCTCGGGCGAGACATTCGCCCGTTACTGGCTGCACAACGGCATGGTCAATCTGGGTGGGGAGAAGATGGCCAAGTCCACCGGCAGGGTCGTTGACCTCGAAGGGATACTCGACAGCCATGGTGGCCGCGCCTTGCGCATGCTCTATGTCAGGGCGCACTACAGGTCACCGATCGAATACTCCGAAGAGTTGTTGGCCGAGGCTGAGGAGTCGCTCGATCGTCTCGATCGTTTCCGGGAGCGGGTGGTGACACTGAGGGAGCCTGACCGGGAGGCCCTAGCTCGATTCACCGAGGTCATGGATGACGACTTCGGTACTTCCCAGGCCGTGTCACTGATGTTCGACCTCATCCGCGACGGGAATCGCCTCCTCGACGAGGGAGGCGATGCGGGTGCCCTCGCCGGCGCGGTGGAGACCATCGTCGGCGTTCTCGGGCTGGACGACGCCGAGCCAGCTCCCGTTTCGGCGGGAGGCCTCTCAGATGAGGAGATCGAGAGGCTGATCGCACGCCGCGAAGCGGCCAGGGCGGCCCGTGAATTCGGCGACGCCGACGAGATCAGGGAGCAACTGGCCGAGGCTGGAGTGGCCATCGAAGACGGGCCGAATGGCACCCGCTGGCTACGGAAGTAGCGTCGAAGGCATCCACGCCGTGGCTGCCGCACTGAGAGCGAGCCGGGTGGAGAAGCTCTTCGTGGAGCGGGGCCGGGCAGATCGTCTCGGCGACCTGCTTGCTGACGTCGACTCCTCTCTGATCAGCCTCGTCGACGATATTCGCTCGTTGGCCGAGACAGATGCCCCCCAAGGCGTGGTTGCCCGTTGTCGACCCATCAAACCTGCCACGCTGGAACAACTGGCCGAGGAGAGGGCGGCGATCCTGGTGCTCGATCATGTGGAGGATCCTCATAACGTTGGTGCGGCGGCGCGGAGTGCCCGAGCGGCCGGTCTCAGCGGCATCGTCGTGTCCTCGCGCAGGGCGGCTCCACTGTCGGCGACGGCGTTCAAGGCGGCGGCAGGGGCATTGGAGTTGCTTCCGGTGGCGGTGGTGGGGTCGATTCCGGAAGCATTGAGCCGGCTGAGGGACGCAGGGGTCTGGGTCGTGGGTCTCGAAGCTGGAGCCGCGCAGAGTCTCTTCGGCCTTGGGTTGCTCACCGAGCCGGTGGCGGTCGTCGTCGGGTCGGAGGGCTCGGGTCTGGCCGAGTTGACACGGAAGAGATGTGATGTCCTCGCCTCGATCCCGATGGCCACCGACACTGAGAGCCTCAACGCTTCAGTTTCCGCTGCATTGGCGTCATTTGAGATAATGAGGGCTCGGAAGCAAGTGTGAGTAGATGAGGTTGAAATTCTCACGCTTGGCCGGCATGCCGCGTTAGCTCAGTTGGTAGAGCAGCTGATTTGTAATCAGCAGGTCGTCGGTTCGACTCCGGCACGCGGCTCCAGCCCGACCTGGCGTTTTGTCCTCCCCTGCGAGGGGGAAACCCGCATTTCGATACCGATTTGGCCTCGCAACAACAGTGCTCGTCAAGGGTGTCATTCGGGCCCACTTTCGGTTCTCGCGAGGCCCAAATCTGGCCCAAGCGATTACCCGGCCCGGACATTTGGGACCCCCATCAGTACTCATCCAGCCCTGAGTGCTGAGTTCCCGCCGCAGCAGTGATCGCCGATCCTGCCTGACACTGCCGACCGTCATCAAGCTAACTTGATGACATGGATCCGTTGATTGTGGTGAGTGCCCGCAACCACGGGATCAGCGACAACGACATACTGCATGGCTACCGAAACCCAATTCGAGTACTCCGACCATCTCACGATGCTTATCGGAGCGGACGAGTCCGGCCGCATGCTCGAGCTTGGGGTGGCTGCTGCAGAAGCATCGACTTCATCGTCCGTGCGATGCCGGCCCGCGAGAAGTTCCTGAGGTGACGACTATGCCCCGTTCCATCCAAGAGATACTCGACTATGCCGGTGGCCTCGCGAAGCGCTTCGAGGACTATGAACCAGAAGGAGGCGATGAGGTCCGCGTTGAGGAGTATCTACTTCGGCGCGCTGCGGTTGCTCGGGCTCGAAGCGAACGTGAGGTAGTGGATGCGGTGGTCACAGCTCGAGCTGCGGGCGTCCCCTGGAGCAAGATCGGTGAGATTCTCGGAACCTCGGCTCAGGCCGCGCAGCAGCGTTACATGGCGGTTATCGAACAAGGTTGATCAGCCGAGGATCAAGCCTTGTCAGCGGATCGACAAAAGGCCCGCACCCTCATAAGTGCCTGATAGTGGCCTACGGGTGCTGCGGAGTCGGTCTTCGTAGCGTTGCTGGATCCTGGTCGGATCTGGTCCTCGAAGTGCCTGTCACCCGCGTTGGGTTGGCTGTCGAACGAGCGGCTGCGCCCGCCCGGGGTTCTGGTGGCTGGTGTGGCTCGACACAGGCGTAGCACGCAGATCCTTATCAGGAGTGCCCTCGCTATCGCTCGAAGTCAGATATGTGCCGTTTCATCCGGGATTTGGTGGTCTGGGCCTGGTTGATCCCTGCATTCGAGATGACTCGACTGCGAACAATACCGCTCGTCACCGTCACCGTTTCGGTCATCGACCTCGGCTTGACGACGACAGTCAGATATGACCTTCTGAGGCACCAGTCGCTTCTTGGTCCAGTTGTCTTTTCGCCAGGGCGATCTCGGCGGCGAGGTGCGGCTTCGACGACTATCGCGATCTTCTCTGACTGAGCTTCTTTGACCGGATCAGCGATGATCCGCATTGCAGACGATTGTCTCGTTCCACCCAACCGACGGGGAGATCACACCTAGGGGTATATCCCGATATCTCAACTGGGGCGAAAGGTTGAGAATTGACGGGTCGCAGCCAAAGGAGGATTAGTGCGACGTTCACTTACAGTCATGGCAGTGTGTCTGGGGCTGGTTCTCCCGGCGTTTCCTGTCATGGCCGATGGCCCGCTGGAGGGGCCGGTCCATCTCGCACTGGGGGATTCCCAGGCTTTCGGATTCGGCACACCTCAACCGGACAAGCTCGGGTATGTGGCGGTTCTCAACCGGTGGTTGACCGCGGTCGACTGTTGGGATGAGAACGAGTCGGCGTGTCCCCATCTTGAGCTGGCCGATCTGACGGTCCCCGGGGCAACGACAACGAGTCTGATCGCCGATCAGCTTCCCGGGGCGCTCGAGCTCATCGGGCAACGGAACGGCGATGCCGACCCGGACAACGACGTGATCTACATAACGGTCACCATCGGAGGGAACGACATCTTCAACGCGTTTGGGGCCAACTGCCTGAATGGGGTGACACCGGACTGCGTCCAGGCGATCGCTGCTGCCTTCGGTGATGCTCAGGCCAACCTTGTGCAGATCCTGGGCACTCTCCGTGCAGTGGCCGGACCGGACACCCGGATTGTGATCTCCACGTACGACAACCCCTTGGGGGCATGCGTTCTAGCACCGTTCAAGGATTTCGGTGATCTCGTTCTTGAAGGTGGACCCGGGTTCCCGACCGGGTTCAACGACGTGATCAAGCTGGTGGCGGCGGCCACCGGGTCCGAGGTTGCCGACATGTTCGAGGAGTTGGCCGACGACGACTGGGTTGGGGGACAGGACTGCAGACACCCCGATATCAGCGGCTATCACAAGATGGCCGAGGTATTCCTCGACGTCCTCGGCTGAAACAGCCGAGGACCATCGTCCTCTGTGGGTCCGTCCTGGTCGTCTTGGGACGGACCCACACGGAACGCCGCCAAGCTGATCGTTGAATACGGCGAAGAGAGTCGAGTCCCACCGGATGGCACACACGGTGGAGCCTCCCCTCGCCTCGATCAGATAATCGCCACTGCTTGAGCCGGGCAGGCTCTGGTCCGAATCTCGACCGGAGGCGGGTCGGAAGACTGTGCAGGCCTGTGTTTCTGGCTTCGAGGGCGCTTCGTGGATGCGGGTAACGATCAGGTGATCGAGGCGCGGCGACAGGACACTCAATCGACGCAGATGACCATTCTTTAGATTCGAAGAAGTTCGAGTCCCTGTTGGTCGAGTCTCGGCAGGCCCTTTCCTGTGACCGTGAGCTAGCGGCGAAGTCGTTAAGGGAGGGCTCGATCTTTGGCGACGGCCGGCCCTTCGAGGATGCATTCCCCACCCCCGAACTAGAACATGATGCGGCACGTCTCGAGGAGCTGCATCTTACCGCGTTGGAGGCATGGGGCGAAGCACAGCTGGCTGTTGGACGTCACCTGGAACTCATTCCCGA
>DASUUC010000113.1:0-48444 GCA_036374335.1 Acidimicrobiia bacterium | reverse complement strand
CACGGTTTCGGCTTGCCGCGACGGAAATCCTGTCGACGACCGCGGGTGACGGTCTTCGGGTTTCTCCTGTTCTTTCTAGCCATGAATGCCTCTCCTAGAAGGGCGCCTCGTCGGGCCCGTAGTCGTCTCGTGCCGACGGTGCACTGGCGCCGGCGGATCGGTTGTCGTCGGACCAGTTGTCCTGGCGCTGTGTCTTGTTGACGGTTGCGGTGGCCCAGCGAAGCGACGGGCCGATCTCATCGACCTGGACCTCGACCACCGAGCGTTTCTCGCCTTGCTCCGTCTCCCAACTGCGCTGCTCGAGGCGCCCGGTGACGATCACACGAGCCCCTTTCTGCAAAGACTCGGCGGCCTGCTCGGCCTGCTCCCGCCAGATGGTCCCGGTGAAGAAGCTGGTGTTCTCTTGCCACTCCCCGTCCTGTCCCCGCCAGCGGCGGTTGACGGCGAGTCGGATCTTGGCCATGGCGACGCCCGACGGCGTGAACCGGAGCTCCGGGTCATCGACCAGATTTCCTACCAAGGTGATATTGCTTGACATCGAGTTCTCCTCTACTGCTGGGTCCCGCTATCGACTATGCCGCGTCGCGAGGACAGAATCCAGTCACCTACTCGCCAAGACGTACGATCTTGTGGCGGACGACGTCGTCGGCAAGTGACAGCATCCGGTCGACCCCCGCGATGGCGTCAGCGCCGGCCTTGAAGGACACCACGGAGTAGTAGCCCTCGCTGAGGTGGTCGATCTCGTAGGCGAAACGGCGCTTCCCCCACAAGTCGCGTTTGGTGACCTCCGCCTCGCTGTTGGTCAGATAGGCCTCGAGCTCGCTGATCTTGGCCTCGACATCATCCTCAGCCAGGTCAGGCCGATGAATGGTCATCAGTTCATAGTCGCGCATCACACCTCCTGTGGACATCCATGCGGAAGGCCCCACCAACTCGGTGGAGCAGGGGCCGGCGGCGCGTGTCGCCGGATCAGATGAGAATGGTAGACCGCGTCACGGTCTTTCCACAGTCGAGACCTGCCGTGAGCCTGCAATGACGCACGTGCTGCGGGGGCGCTGACCGCGCCCGCGTGCACACTCGATCGTCAGGAACCGGTCATCACCGTGAGCACCTCACCCACTACGAGCTCCCACTGCCCCATCGGGGTCTCCAAGGCCCAGGCCACCTCGTCCGGGGAGGGATAGGCGGGACACGGCGACGAGGGACACGGCTCCATCTCAGTCGAGTCGATGAGCCTTCCCTCCGGGTCGAACCACCAGATGTCGAGAGGGATCGAGGTATCTCTCATCCCGAAGGCGGCGGTCCGCGTCTCCTCGAAGACGAAGAGCATCCCGTCGAGCCCATCGGGGAGATCCTCGACATCTCGCAGTCCCTGACTTCGTTGGGATGAGGTTTCGGCCACAGCGACGGTGAGGGACGCCTCTCCCACTTCGATCTCAGCGGTCTCGAACCCCTCTAATCCCGGCGGCGGTGAACACGCCACCGCAATCAACGCCAATAGGGCGAATATCCGTCTCAGGTACCTTTGAGCAACTCGCTGGCCACCTCGTCGGCGACGTGATAGCTCTCGTCATCGGCCGGAAATGCCCCCGACTCCACGTCCGCTTTGTATCTCTGCAACGCGACCACTGCGTCTTCGGCGAGACTGGCATAGGGGCGGACGAACCTGGGATAGGCACCCGAACCCAGACCCAGCACATCGTGGAAAACGAGTACCTGCCCATCTGTGTGTGGGCCGGCGCCGATCCCGATGGTCGGAGCGTCCACCTCTTTGGTGATGATCTCACCGAGGACGTCGGGAACTCCTTCGATGACAATCGAGAAACAGCCGGCGTCAGATAGGGCCTTGGCGTCGGCGATCATCTCCCGAGCCGCCCTCACGACCTTGCCCTGGACCTTGAACCCGCCCATGGCGTGCACCGACTGAGGGGTCAGACCGACGTGGCCCATCACCGGGATCTCGGCGTCGAGAATCGCTTCGATGACCGGCAGGCGCTTCCGGCCACCCTCGAGTTTCACAGCCTCTGCCCCGCCTTCGCGCACCAGACGGCCCGCGTTGCGGACGGCGTCCTCGCGTCCGAGGTGGAAGGTGAGCCAGGGCATGTCGGAGACCACCATCGCCTCGGGTTTGGCCCGTTTGACGGCGCGGGTGTGAAGGACGATCTCGTCGAGCCCGATCTCCAAGGTGGTGTCCATTCCGTGGACCACATTGGCCACCGAGTCGCCGATCAGGATGATGTCGATTCCGGCCCGATCCGCGATGACTGCCCCCGGGTAGTCGTAGGCAGTCACCATGGAGATCTTGGGCCCACCCTTGCGGGCGAGAATGGCCGGAGCGGTTACTTTCGTCATACCCAGGAAGGCTACCCGGACAGGGACTTTGCGACTCAAGTGCGATGGATGTCGGCTAGGTCTCTGCCGTCCTGGCTCCGTTCGCAGCAACGCGAAGATCTCCCGGGTCGGCAACGGCAAGTCTCGCCCACCGGATGAGAAGTCTGAGATTCCCCTCACTCAGTAGGAGAATGTCGTCGATCAAATCTTCTGGAGGCGTGATCTCCCGGTGGGTGTCGTGCCAGGCCATCTCCACCAACTCGAGGAGATCGAGTGCCCGATCAGTCCTGTCTGCAAACAGCACGGCGACCTTGGTCCTTCGCTCTGCGCGACGCTCCGTTCGCCCGATTGTCATTTGACCGACTCCCTGACCCATTTGATGTCGGCACCCTGTTCCGCCGCTCCGCCGGGAGTCTCCACCACGATCGGAGCGCCGGCCGTCGCGATCGTCGTGGTCAAATCGTCGACCGGGATCTTCCCGCTGCCCAGATTCTGGTGGCGATCACGACGCGAATCGAAAACGTCTTTCGAGTCGTTGGCATGCACGAGATCGATCCGCCCGGTCGCATCCATCACTCGCTCGACGAGACCATCGAATGGCTCACCTCCTGCCCACGAGTGGCAAGTGTCGAGCACAAAGCCGACCCCGTAGGACCCGATCTCCTCCCAAAGTCGTTTGATCCAGTCCACCCGTCTGGCTACCGCCTTGTCACCACCGGCAGTGTTCTCGATGAGGACGGTCATTTCGCTGTCCAGGGCGTCGAGAGCCTTGCGCCACCGGTCGATTCCCTCATCCTGAGGGCCTTCCCCGGTTACATGGCCACCGTGGACGATGACTGCCTCGGCTCCGATCTCACTGGCGGCGTCACACGTCTCTTGGAGGATCTTGCGGCTGGGTATGCGAACCCGGTTGTTGTCGGCGCAGACGTTGATGAGATACGGGGCGTGAACGTAGATGGGGATGGAGGCACTCCTCAGCTCTTCGGCGTCAGGACGCGGGCTGGGCTTTTTCCATCCTTGGGGATTGGAGAGGAAGATCTGGACCAGGTCGGCGTTACGCGCCTCCGCCTCGGCCAGGGGGTCTTGGGATGGCGTGTGCGCACCGACGAGCATCAGTGGTCACGCGTCCGGTCCGCCACGTGTTCCCGCGGCTCGCTTCGGGCGAACTCCACCGCGTACTCGGCGATCCGCTCCGCCGCCTCCTGGGGATCCTCATCCCAGTCCTGAGCCATGATCCCGAGCTCGCGCTCGGCCACCCAGCGCGCACCCCAAGGATTGTCGGGCAGATTCTCCCGGCTGAACACGCTGATGATGAGGAGAGGGATCAGATCGCCCTCGTCGTCGATGTCGGCCCCGCCAACATCCTGGATGTCCTTCCATGGGATGACCGACGGGCCCCGGAACGGTCCATTGATGCGGACGGCCAGCCCTTGCTCACGACATTCGACGACCTTGGTGGGCAAGAACAGCTCTTTCAGCCCCCAGATCACCGCCATGGCACCAAACACGAACATGACCCAGGCGAAGATCACATCGCGCGGCTCGAAGATCTGCACATCCTCGGGGCGGAACATGAGATCGGTCAACCAGCGGGTGATCCGGCGTGCCGTCAGCACGTCGAGCGATATCACGAGCAGCGGGATGCCACCCATCGCCATGAGCCACATCTTCAAGGCGGACCGTCTCACCACGACAGTCATGTCGTGACTCCGAGATCCTCTGGTGTCACCACCGAGACGTGGTCGATCCCGAGTTCGGCGAAGTTGGCCTTTGCTCTCCCACGAGAACGGTCAACCAGAGCGATCGCCTGCACGATCGAGAAGCCCTCTTCCAACAGATACCGCGCCGCCTCGACCGCGGCCCCACCGGTGGTGGTGGTGTCCTCGAGTACCGCTACCGGCATCGATGAGTCGACGGGCCCGACGAGCCGACCCCCGGTCCCGTGGTCTTTTTCCTCTTTTCGGATGGAGAACGCCTTGAGTTCACGTCCCTGTTCTGCGGCGACCAGAGCAGTCGCCACCGCGATGGGGTCGGCGCCCATCGTCATGCCACCCACTGCGGCCACTTCCGGGTGGAGGACGGAAAGCACGGCCTCACCGACGAGACGCGCTCCAGCCCCGTCGAAGGTGGTCTGACGGGCGTCGACGTACCAGTCGCTGATGGCGCCGCTGCGCAGTGTGTATGGACCGTTAGTGCGTAGCGCATGGGAGGTCAGGTGATCGACGAGGGTTTGGCGAGCCACGTCACCATCGTATTGGTGCGCGTCGCCGAATCGGCAACACGCGGGAGTGCCTCGGCGCCCGTTGACGGCAAGTCACCAAATCTGACGACCCACGACACCGCTTTCCCCGTTATGGGCCCGCCATCCGACCCAAGGAGTGCCAGGACGTCGGCTACGGCCGAGCTGTGCGCCCGGCGGCCAATCCGAGTAGCGACGATTACCCCAAGCAGACTTCTAGGTTGATGACATGGATCTGTTTCTGATCAGACATGGTCAGCCCGATTGGGCGCCAGACGAAATCGCCCGCAACAATCCGGGGCTCACCGAGCTGGGCCATGAGCAGGCTGCCCGTGTGGGGCACCGACTCGCCACAGTGGAAGATGTTGACGAGGTTTGGGCATCGCCAATGCTCCGGGCGCTGGAGACGTCACAGCCCGTGGCCACCGAGTTGGGGATGAAGAAGGAGGTCTATGACTGGCTCATGGAGATCCAGAATCCTCCGGAGTGGGAGGGTGAGCCGGTCGATGTCATCGAGCGAGCATTCGAGCAGGCGAATTTCCGGTCGATGGACGAGATGTGGGACGGGCTTCCCACCGGGGAGTCGTTCCGCGACTTTCATCGAAGAGTCGTCACCGGTCTCGTCGACACGCTCGAGGCTCACGGCGTCCATCCCGAACACGCGGAGAGACGTCATTTGTGGAAGGTCGAGGACCCTGACAAGCGGGTCGTGATCGTCGCTCATGCCGGGACCAATGCGCTCATCCTGGGCCACCTGCTCGGTCTCGAACCCGTCCCCTGGGAATGGGACCGATTCCAGCAGCCTCATACCGGAGTTTCCCGGGTGACCACCTTCAGGGTGAGCACGGGATGGGCGTTTTCGCTACGCCAACTCGGCGATGTCACCCATCTCCATCCGACGATGGTGACCACCTGACTCGGCTTATGAAACGCTCGAACTCCCATATATGGGAGCCACAGCATTAGGTTCGCTATTGGCCGAAACGGCGGCTGCGGCCCTCGTAGTCGCGCAAGGCGCGCAGGAAGTCGACGCGGCGGAAGGCCGGCCAGTTGACGTCGACGAAGACGAATTCCGAGTATGCGGACTGCCACAGCAGGAACCCCGAAAGGCGGGACTCCCCCGAAGTGCGGATGATCAGGTCGGCATCGGGGAGGTCGGCCGAGTACATGTGCCGGGCCAGCGAGGCGGCGTCTATGTGGTCGGCGATCTCGTCGGCGGCCAGCCCTTGGGCAGCAAGCCGGGACACCAGGTCGCGTGCGGCGTCGACGATCTCCTGACGGCCTCCGTAGCCCATGGCGATGTTGAGACGTCGCGATCCCTTCGAATGTTGTTCCTCGGCCTTTTTGGCGGCCGCGACGAGATGCGGGGGGAGCAGGTCGAGGCTGCCGATGAATTTGAGAGCCATGTCGTAGCGGGAGCACTTGGCGGGAAGTCTGCCGAAGAGGTCGATGAGGACATCGAAGTAGGGATCGAGCTCTTCGGCGGGTCGGGAGAGGTTCTCTGGCGAGAGAACCCATGCGGTGACTGCAGGGATCTTCAGGTCGTCTGCCCATCTCAAGAACTCCTCGAAACGCTCCATCCCCACCCGATAGGAGTCGGTGTAGCTGGGGAGACCTTCGGCGCGGGCATGACGCCGATGCCCGTCGAGGACGACTCCGATGTGAGAAGGGAGACGCTTCCGATCGAGACCGGCGAGCAGGTTGCGCTCGTAGATGCGGTAGAGGAGACCAAGAGCCATATCCGGAGGCTCATGGTACCGCTGGCCAGGATGTTCGCGGTAGAGCCGACGACTCAACTTTGTGACGTGACCGCCATATCCTCTCCGGGCATGGACCGGATGACACTCGGCCGCATGCAGAACCCGATCCGTGGGTTCCTCCACGGCGGTGCCGCGCTGGCCGCTCTCATCGGAACCATCTACCTGGTCTCTCAGACCCGGGGCAACACCGCGGCGATGATCGGTTCCTTCGTGTTCGGAATCGCCCTGCTCGTGATGTACACCATTTCCACGCTGTATCACTCGGTTCCGTGGCGAGCCGAATGGAAACGGCGGCTGCAGCGGATCGATCACTCGACGATCTATCTGGTGGTGGCGGGGACCTTCACGCCTATCGCCATTGCCGGGCTCCAGGGGGCGGCGATGTGGTGGTGCCTCGGCCTGGTGTGGGGCATCGCCATCGTCGGGATCACCCTCAAGTTGGGGTTACCCAGCACCTCCACCGGTCTCTCCGTGACCCTGCAGCTCGTGATGGGTTGGACGGTGATCCTCTGGATGCCCCAAATCTGGGGCTCACTCGGCGCCGGGGCGATCGTCTTCATAGCCGTCGGGGGACTCTTCTACACCACGGGGTCGGTGATCTTCTTGACCAAACGGCCCGAGCTCTTCCCCAGGACGTTCTCTTACCACGAGCTGTTTCACGTTTTTGTGGTGGTCGCCAGCGTCTTTCATTTCCTGGCCATCGCCCTCTACGCGGTGCCGGCCGCCACGATGTGAGCACCGCGGACGAACCCTGGGCTCCAGGCGTCGCCTACCGACGCTCTCAACTCTGGGTTCACACGGTTGGGTGAACTACGACGCAGGTAAGGCCGACCCCTCGGCGCATAGCGCCTCGACTTCGTCGATTTCCTTGGGGACGGAGTCGGTCATGTTCTCGTGCCCCTCGGGGGTGATGAGCACGTCGTCTTCGATGCGGACCCCGATCCCGAGAAACGCCTCTGGCACCCTGTGAGTGATCTTCTCGGCGTTCTCCTTCTCCTCGGCTTCCTTGGCGGCCGCCGCTTTCCTGCCGAGGCGGATACGACGTTCATTCCGCTCGTCGACGTCGTATTCGAGGAGGGTCAGTTCTACTTCTTCCTCGTCGGGGGCGACGTAGATGCCCGGCTCCACGGTGAACGACATCCCGGGCTCGAGAGGACGGGAAACCCCATCGATTCGGTAGGAGCCACGGTCGTGTACGTCGAGACCAAGCCAGTGGCTGGTCCCGTGCATGAAGAAATGCGAGTAGTGATGCATTGCCAACGACTCTTCGACGCTCTTGGGCAGCAAACCGAGATCGACCATGCCTTCGGTTAGGATCCGGGTCGACTCGTCGTGGATGGTACGCAGTGAAGAACCGGGAACGGCGAGGTCCACTCCCTTCTTCCCGGCGCTGAGGACCACCTCATAGACGGCACGTTGTGCTCCGTCGTATCTGCCATTGGCGGGGAAGGTCCTCGTGATGTCCGACGAGTAGCCGTCGACCTCGGCGGCAGCATCGATCAGGATCAGATCATCCTCCCCGATCTGATCGTCGTTCTCGATGTAATGGAGGACACATGCGTTGGCGCCTGAAGCAACGATGGAGTCATATCCGTTCCGAGTCGATCCACGAAGTCTCCAGAAGTACTCCAAAGCCGCCTGCACTTGAAATTCATACATCCCGGGCTGGGCGAAACGCATCGCCTCCCGATGGCCGTCAGCGGAAAGTTCACAGGCTCGGCGCAGGCTGGCAGCTTCCTCTGCGCTCTTGAAGAGCATCATCTCGCCAAGCGGAACCGATATGTCTCTCACCGTTGACGGCACCACCCCACCCATGCGCTCTCGGTGAGCCCGAGCGCTCTTGATGATCGAGGCGACTCGGTCGTCGTAGTGGTCGTTGCCCGTCGTGTACCAGAGCACCTCGCGCCCGTACATCATACGTTCCAGGACATCGTCGAACTCGATGAGGTCGTAGGCAGCATCGGCGCCGTGGACGTCCTTGGCTCCTTCGACGCCGGCTCGGATACCCGTCCACACCTCCAGGCTGGGATCCTTGGGACGGACGAAGAGGACGTAGTCTCCTTCTTGGTGGCCAGGGGCGATCACCGCAACCGACTCGGGCTCGTCGAACCCGGTGAGATACCAAAAGAATGTGTCCTGTCGAAACGGATGGGTCACGTCGTAGTTGCGAATGACTTCGTGCGCGGCCGGCACCACGGCAATGCCGTCGGTCCCCACGATGTCGGCGAGACGGCGTCTCGCCTCTGCGTAGCGGGTGGGCATGCTGGGATCGTAACGGGACGCCGGTGTTCGGCGATCTGAGGTTCTACCCGGCGAGTTGGAGGTCGACCAGGAGCGGAAAGTGGTCCGATCCCAGGTGGGGGCCCAGCTCGCGATCGGTGACTTCGAGCGCCGGGGAATGGAGGAGATGATCGATGGGAACCCGGAGGAGGAGATTCGATTCAGTAGGGAAGGAGGGCTGCAGGCCGAATCCTCTCTGACTGTTGCGCAGTTCCGTCGACTCCATGAGCCTGCGGAACGGCCAGGACCATGGTGTGGCGTTGAGGTCTCCGACGACGATGAAGGCTCCTGTCCGACTCGACGCCCACTCACCGGCGAATCCGAGTTGGGCGTCACGCAGGTCGGCCCTCTCCCGGTCGGTGGGAGCCAGCGGGTGGGTGCCGAGCACCGAAAGCGAATCGGTCCATCCCTCCGGTGTGTAGGTCAGTTCCACTGCCCGGGCAGCCGAAGCGGCGAAGCCGTAGGAGATGGCTTCCACTGACTCTGCTTTCACCAAAACGAGGGTTCCGAAGATGAGATCTTCGGAACGAGGTCGAACGATCTCGTAGTCGAGGTCGGCCGACTCCATGGCCACCTCCCAAGGGCGGCTCGCCTCGTGGAGCAAGACCAGATCGGGGTCGGCGCTGTCTATGTAGTCGATGACGTCGGGGTAGCTCTCGTTGGTAGACAGGAGATTGAACGACATCACTCGTATCGAGGATCGTTCGACTGCGGCCTCAGCAGGAGATCCTATGTACAAAGGCAGGACCACGATCAAATTGACCAGCGCAACGCCCAGGACGGCATAACCGGTCTTGCGCCACCTCGACATCGCGATGACGAGACCGAGGACAGCCAGTCCCACGACGTATTGGGCGCGGAAGTTGGCCAGGACGTCGAGCCACCAGACCCATCTTCCCAAGAACGCCGCCAAGGACATGACCGCGAGGCCGACTGCGGGAATCGCAACGACGATCACCGAGGGCACATTAGGAGTCTGCGGAAACCTCGGTCGCTCTCAGAGCATCCGGAACCAGTTGGCGATCGCCATGCCGATCTCCGCTCCAGGATCCTCCTGGATGAAGTGAACACCCCGAACGGTGACCTCACTCAGGCTGGTTCACCAGCGTGACATCCCCATTGACGTCGAGCACTTTGAGAAGTGCCTCCAGGTACTCGGCATGCATGGTGAAGCGACAGGCATCGCGTCCTTCGGCGATCCGTGCCGAGTCGCCCTTTCCGATTGAGTCGGGAGCTATGCATCTCCCCAAGTCGGCGAGTTCCGGGATCACCTTCCTCCACAAGTCGTAGACGATGTCGGATTGCCGTGTAGCAGCATGATGGGGTCGCCGCGCCAGTACTCGCGGTAGGCCATCGTCGCACCGAAGAACTGCGCCTTCTTCTTCTTTCCTGGATCGAACAACCGCTGCATGATCGAGCGATTATCGCGTAAAGCTTCTACTCCTCCTCGGCCACCGGCGCCGGACCGGGATCGGGCATCCCGCTCTCCACGGCCCAGGAGCGGGCCAGTTCGTACGCTTCCGCCGCCGGGTAGGGACCATCGTCGATGCGCTTTTCGAGAAGTATCGACATGATCTCGCCCACCGCCGGGCCCGGGTCCATTCCGAGGTAGCTCATCACGTCATTCCCGTCGATGGGAGCGCGGAGACGGGCCAGCTCCTCCTGATCGGACAGATATGCGATGCGTTCCTCCAACTCATCGATCCGATTCTGGACCTCTCGTTCCCGGCGAAGATTGGCCGTGGTCACATCGCATCTGACGAGCTCATTCAACCGGTCGACGAGATGACCGGCGTCCCGCACGTAGCGACGTACCGCCGAGTCGGTCCAACCCAATTTCAGAGTGTGAGGCCGAAGGTGGAGATAGACGAGCTGAGAGACATCGTCGACGACGTCTTTTGGAAACCGGAGCTTGCGTAGACGCTGGCGAGCCATCCGGGCTCCAACGACTTCATGATGATGGAAGGTGACACCACCCGGCTCGAACTCGCGGGTGTCCGGCTTCCCGATGTCGTGAAGGAGGGCGGCCAGACGCAGCTTCAGGTCCGGAGAGGCTTTGTCCACCACCGCAAAGGTATGTTCCAGGACGTCCTTGTGGCGATGGTGAGGGTCTTGGTGCATGGCGAGACCGGGAAGCTCGGGAAGGAAGTGGTCGGCGAGGCCGGTCCGCACGATCATGCGAAGCGCATCACCGG
Source organism: Acidimicrobiia bacterium (assembly GCA_036374335.1). Classification (GTDB taxonomy): domain Bacteria; phylum Actinomycetota; class Acidimicrobiia; order Spongiisociales; family ZC4RG35; genus JANQRA01. The sequence goes on along the minus strand of DASUUC010000113.1, from coordinate 37,639 downwards.
GACTCGGGGCCACCAACAACTTGGACAGCTCGTCGCGGATCCTCTCCGCCGAGACGATGTCGAGGCGTGGAGCCATCTCGGTGACCGCCTGAACTGCAATCTCGTCCGGGACGAACCCGAGGACCGCCTGGAACCGGAAGAGTCGGAGCATGCGCAAAGGGTCGTCGCCGAACGAGATCTCCGGCTCGAGAGGCGTCCGGAGCGTCTCCCGGGCTATGTCGGCGAGCCCGCCGTGAGGATCCACCGCCTCCAGGTCGGGGAGGGACAGCGCGACCGCGTTCACGGTGAAATCACGTCGCGCCAAGTCGGCGACGATGTTGTCGGAGTAGGTGACATGCGGCTTGCGGGAGTCGTCGCGATAGACCTCGCTCCGGTAGGTGGTGACTTCGACGGTTCGGCCGTTCTTGCGAGCCCCCACCGTGCCGAAGCGGGCGCCCACTTCGTAGATCACATCGGCCCAAGGCTCCAAGAGCTCGGCGATTCGCTCCGGGCGGGCTCGGGTGGCGAAATCGAAGTCCTCCAGCTCCCGGCCGAGAAAGGCATCGCGCACCGACCCGCCCACCAGGTAGATCTCCTCATCCGCGGTGTTGAACAGATCGGCGAGTTGAGCGGGGGGCAGGTCAGGCTTGGTGAGGAATTCGAGCCTTTCGGGGATCACGGGCCAGAGAGTAGAGAGTGGAGAGTATGGAGTAGAGGGACTGGGCCCCCGCCAGAGCCTCGTTCGGGAACCGCAACCCGGTCGTCTACACCCCGAACCGGCTCCCCCCTCCCACAGCCCTCACGCCGAACCGAGCAGTCTCAATACCCTCCACTCGACACTCTCTACTGAATCAGGACGCCGGCCGCCTGGGCCTTGGCCTTCACCTCGTGGGTGTTGCGAACGTAAGGCAGGACCGCTTCGATATTGATTCCGCCGCTGACCACATGGTTGAGCAGAGCCTGGTCGAAGGTCTGCATGCCGTGGAAGCCACCTTCCTTCATGACCTCCACGAGGAATGACGGTTCCTCGCCGCCGATGATCCATTCTTGGGTTCGCTCATTGCTGGTGAGGATCTCGCATGCGAGAACCAGCCCGGCGTCACCTGCATCGAACAGAACTTGGCTGATCACAGCCTTGACCTGTGCGGCGAGTTGGCCGCGGACAACCCGCTGCTGAGATTCCGGAAACATCGAGATCAGACGGGACACCGTGTCAGCTGGATCGCTGGTCCGCATCGAGGAGACAACAAGGTGCCCGGTCTCTGAGGCGTCGATGGCGGCGCGCGCCACGTCGAGCTCGGTGATCTCCGAGACAAGGATGACATCGGTGTCATGGCGCATGGCAGACCGGATCGCATCGGCCATGTCACCGGTGTCGACTCCGACTTCACGTTGAACGACCACCGACCTCTTGTCCGGATGGAGGACTTCGATCGGGTCCTCGATGGTGATGATCGCCCTCCCCTGGTTGGAGTTGATCCAATCGATGATCGAGGCCATGGTCGTGGTTTTGCCCGATCCGGAGGGCCCGGTGACCAGTACCAACCCTGACTTCGCCGATGCGATCTTCTCCATGGTCTTGGGAAGCCCGAGCTCGGAGAATGTCTTCGCTCCCGGGACCACACGTCGCAGCACCAGCGAGACCGAACCACGCTGCCGAAATGCCGTGGCGCGAAATCGACCAAGCTCGTGTCGCCCGTAGGCAAAGTCGGTCGAGCCCCGCTCCGTGAAGTCCTTTGCGGCTGATTCGGTGAACAAGGCCTCGGCATAACCAAGCGTGTCGGCCGGGCGCAACGGATCGTAGCCGTCGAGTCTGCGCAACTCGCCTTCAATTCTCACGATGGGCGCAGAACCAACCTTCAAATGAATGTCCGACGCGCCGTACTCCACCGCCTTCTTGAGAAGGCTGTCGACGTTCTTCTCCATGGGGATATTCACCTCAACTAGTGCCGATCGCGTTTATCGGCGGAACAGTTGACCGGGTTGAGGGATTGCGACGACTAGATCCGCCAGTGGCGCCCGATGACCTCCGCTGCCTCGGAGAGGGCGACGAAGGAGCTCGGCGGAGATCGACGTGCCGGTTTCTCAGTGGGCGGGTCTCCGGTCGAGCCGAGCAGGGCAGACCGGGACGACTCGCGGAGCGCAGTCAGGTCGTAGCCGCCTTCCAAGGCATAGACCGTCCGGTTGGCCGGGTGGACCGCCGCAAGTCGAGCGGACATCCATCCGTAGTCATCGGATTCGAGGAAGAAGCTGGCCAGTTCGTCATTGGCATGAGCATCAAACCCGGCGCTGATCATGGCCCAATCGGGCTGGAATTGTTCGACGACGGGGATGACCAACTCGGCCCAGGCGCGACGGTAGACATCGCCGGCGGTGCCGGCCGGCAAAGGTATGTTGACCACGGTGCCTTTCGCATCACCCATATCGATGTCGGCGAGGTGACCCTCGAAGGGGTAGAAGTGGTCCTGATGGATCGACGTGTAGAGCACACCCGGGTCGTCACCGAGCATCACCTGGGTGCCATTCCCATGATGCACGTCCCAATCGAGGATCGCGACCTTCTCTCCTCGCGACCTGAGGTATGCCGCGGTGATCGCAACGTTGTTGAACACACAAAAGCCCATGGCGCGGTTGGGAAGGGCGTGATGACCCGGGGGGCGGGATAAGGCGAACCCAATTCCATTCTCTCTGCTGGCCAGCTCCTCCACCAGGGCACGGACTCCCCCTGCCGCAGTCAGGGCTGCCTCCCAGGAGGCGTCGCTGACGAACGTATCCATGTCGAGGGCACCTCCGCCGAGTTGGCAGAACTTTTCGATCATCTCGATGTACGACGAGTCATGCACAAGCGCGAGCTCAGTTCGCTCGATTCGAGGGGCAGTGAGCTCCTCGACTTCCAGGCCCGACCCCGTGATCCCTTGGAGCACCGCATCGACGCGCTCACTGCGCTCCGGATGGCGCGGTCCGGTGTCGTGCCGCAGGGCCGATGGGTGGCTCGCAACTACAACGTCCATGTCCTTACTCTCGCACAAGTGGCATCCCTGCTCCGCGTCGAAGGATCCTGGCCGGGCTCGATTTCGCTGAATGCCGGCTGGTATCGCGCTCGGGCTCGTCCCTGGAACGAGTCCATCACCGATCCCATGGTCAGACTGGACCGGGGCGGGTCCGATTTCCTCCGTCTGGTGACTACCCACCTCCACGGTCTCGGCGTGGACACCGTCTACTCCCCCGCTCTCTACCCGGGTTCCACCGATGTCTGGCGACGTGCCGGCTTCGATGGCTTCGTGTCCCTGGACGTCATGGAACGGCCGCTGATCGACACGCCCTTCCCGGTCGGCGAAACGAGGGTCGTCATCGCGCGCCGACCCGACTGGGAGCAGATCCTCGCCGTGGACCGGCTCGCCTTCGACGGCTTCTGGGGGATGAGCCGACTCGGACTCCGGGAGGCGCACACGACCAATCGGACATCGGCGGTGCTCGCGGCCTCCGAGGACAAGGAGTTGACCGGGTATGCGATCGTCGGAACCCAATGGGCCACGGTCTACCTGCACAGAATCGCGGTGAGACCGAATGCGGCGGGCCGCGGGCTCGGTGCCGCTCTGGTCGCTGCGGCCCTGGACTGGGGGGCCAGATCCGGGGCCAAGTCGATGGTCCTCAACGTCCGACCGGAGAACAGGAGGGCGACGCGACTCTACGAACGAATGGGTTTTGCCCGTACCGAAACCGCGCTGCAGGTGCTTCGTCATCGGGTCGGTTAGCTGCTGAACTGACCCGGTGCCGGCTTCCATCCCAGACCGCTACTCACTCGAGGTACGTCTCGGCAGAGACGGCGACATCGAGGAGTGGCTGGCGACAGACAGGTCTCTCGACCGACCGGTGCTCATTCGGAGCCTCGGCCCGGATTCATCAAATGAGCGCCGACGGCAATTCGTGGAGGCGGTGGCCAACGCCGCCAAGACCTCACACCCACATCTCGCCCGCGTGTTCGCGGTCAGCTCCGTGGACGGGGGCGCCTACGCAGTCTCGGAGTGGACCGGAGGGGCGACGGTGGCCGATCGGGTCGCTGCGAATCAGCCGATAGACCTTCCGGACTTCTTGCCCAACGCTGCCGGTTTGGCGGGGGCCCTCACCGCCCTCCACCAAACCGGTGCGGTACACGGAGCCATCGACCCCTCGGCGATCTCTTACTCGGGCGCTCACCCGGCCAAGCTGGGAGCGTTCGGACGACCCGGTGTCAGTGATGCCGAAGAGGATGTCCGCTCGTTGTCGGAAGCACTGGAAACCGCCCTCACCGGTTCGCCGGCCGGAGGTCCTCCGCCGTCAGAGCGCGTCGATGGCGTACCCCGGGCAATCGACACGATCCTGCGTCTCGGTCAAGCGGGCAAGCTCACGGCCGAAGATCTGGAAAAGGCGCTCCGAGCCGCGCCCACCCCGCGGCCACCGCAGCCGGAGAGTGGTCCGATCCCCAAGCGTCTGCTCATCGCAGCTGTTGGCCTGGTCGTTGTGGCTATCGCTTTGGTCGCTGTCGGATTCGTATTGTCTGGCGGAAGTGCCCCCGTAGTACCCCCACCGACGACCGAACCGGCCTCGTCGACCACCGTAACCTCTCTGGTCACCACGACCGTTGACCTCGCCGACGCAACCGCCAGCGATCCCGCCACTCTCGACCCGTTTGGCGAGGGCGGAGAGAACGACCAGTTGGTGACGGGCCTCCTGGACGGTGACCCGGATACCGAATGGCTCACGGAGCGCTATCTCGACCCTCTTCCCCTGCTCAAGCCGGGAGTCGGGGTCACCGTTCGGATGACCGGGACACCGACCAGCCTTCAGGTGGTCGGAATGACAGAATCGACCGCCTTCGAGCTGTATTGGTCCAACCAACTGGTCGAAGACCTGTCGACCTGGGAACGCATCGCCGTAGGCCGCGCCTCACCGGCATCCACATCGGTTGACTTGCCGCCGCGGAGCGACGGCTTCTGGTTGCTCTGGCTGACTGATCTGCCTTCTCGATCCGATGGGACCTTCCAGGCGGCGATAGCGGAATTACGATTCGCGCCGTGACCACCGCAGCCCAGGACGCCGAACTCTTGGCGCGCGTGCTGGACGGTGACCACGACGCCTTCAATCAGATCATGCGCAATCACGAGGACCGGGTGTTCTCAGTCTGTCTTCGCATCGTCGGAGAGCGGGAGCAGGCGCTGGACGCCACCCAGGAGACCTTCTTGACCGCGTTCCGGAAAGCGGGCCAATTCAAGGGCGACTCGGCTTTGGGCACCTGGATCTACCGGATCGCCGTCAACACCTGCTACGACCAACTGCGGAAGCAGAAGAGACGAAGAGCCGATCCCATCCCCGATCACCTCGAGCCCGCCGACCACGCCGCAGAGGACGCAGTCGAGTCAGCCGGCCTCCGTCCCGAGATCCAACGAGCGTTGGCCAGGATCCCCGAGGACTTCAGGGTCGCCGTCGTGCTCTCCGACATCGAAGGCATGGGTTTGCCCGACATAGCCGCCCTGCTGGGAGCCCCGGTGGGCACCGTCAAATCACGGGTGTTCCGGGGAAGACGTCTGCTCGCTCGAGAGTTGGGGAACCAAACCGAATGACCGGAGCATCCAAGGCTACGCATGCGTGACCACGACCTCGAGTTGATCGCCGCCCTCGTCGAGGGGCGGCTCGAAGACGAGACCGAAGCGCGCGCTCTCATCGCCTCCTCTGCCGAGGCCCGTGAGGAGTATGAAGCACACAAGTTGGCGTACGAGTCTCTGCGGGCACTGGGCACGGCACATCTCACCGAGGAGGAACGCGCCGCTCTTCATCGCGATGTGTGGACTGAGCTACGCACAGAAACAACGACAAAGGGGACGAAGACGCCCAGGTACTACCGGTGGGCCGCAGTAGCCGCCGGGTTGTTCGTCATCACCGGCCTCGTCGCCGTCCTGTCTGGTGGTGGACAGGAAATGGCAGAATCTTTCGACGAAATCGCTGCTGAGTTGAGTGGTGACGGTGAGGCAGGTGCCGACACCACCACCACCGCTGCCGGGGCAGCAGCCGATATGGATTCTGGCGGGGACGACGCCGGTGGAGAGTCGGCACCGACCGAAACCACTGAGGTGGCGAGTGAGGGGACAACCACGGCGGCGGCGAATGACGAGAGTGCGACTTTCTACGAGGCCGAGGCGGCGAGAGTACGCCAGGGTGAGTTCACCGCACGCCTCCAGGATTACGAGGAGGAAGCGGAGGAGGAAAGCGGCGAGGTCGAGGCCTGTTTGGAACGAGCGGGCCTGGTCGACTATCGCCCCGTGGCCACACTGACGGTTCCGGATCCAGGAGTGAGCGATGGCGAGGAGTCCCTTGTGGTAGCCGCGCCCCAGCAAACCGTGTTGGCCGAGGCACCGCTGGCCTTCGTCGATCTCGACACCTGCGAGCTCCTCTACGTGGACTCAGCACCAGGCTGACCTCGGTGATCTACTGAACACAACTGTCACAACTAACCTCGTCCGACATGCAGGACTATGCCGCCAGGTTCGCCGACCTTCTCGAACAGGTAGCCCTGAAGATCCGGGCGATGACGATCGACCGCATCGCGCGGGCGATCAAGCTCACTGGTTTGGGAATCCTCGCAGCCGTTCTTGCGTTGACCGCGTTGGTATTCCTTGTGTGGACGATCTTCGGGGCCTTGGAGATCCCGCTCACCACAGCAGGGGCATTTGCAGTATTTGGAGTGGTGTTGGCGGTAGCCGGCGGCATTCTTTGGTTCCAGAGGTCACGTAATGACACATGAGAAATTGATCATCATCGGCTCGGGGCCTGCGGGTCTCACCGCAGCCCTGTACGCGGCGCGCGCCGATCTCGACCCTCTGGTCTTCGAAGGCGTCGCCGCCGGCGGGCAACTGATGATCACCACCGACGTCGAAAACTATCCCGGCTTCCCTGACGGGGTCATGGGCCCCGAACTCATGGACAAGTTCCGTAAGCAGGCGGAGCGGTTCGGAGCGCGGATGCGTCAGGTCGACGTCACCTCCGTCGACCTCTCCGCCCGACCCTTCCAGGTGAGCGTCGGCGCCGACGAGTTCACCGCCGACGCTCTGATCATCGCCACCGGCGCCGAGGCCAAGTGGCTTGGCGTACCCGGGGAACAGGTCCTGACCGGGAAGGGAGTTTCGGCGTGCGCAACCTGTGACGGCTTCTTCTTCCGCGACCAGGAGCTGGTTGTCGTCGGCGGTGGTGACACCGCGATGGAAGAGGCGCTTTTCCTCACCAAGTTCGCCTCGAAGGTGACCATCGTTCACCGGCGAGATGAGTTCCGTGCATCCAAGATCATGGCCACCAGAGCATTGGAGCACGACAAGATCGACGTTCTCTGGAACACCATTGTCACCGAGATCCATGGCGAGGACACGGTGACCGGAGTGACCCTCGAGGACACGGTGACGGAAGATTCCCGGCACTTCGACACCGATGGCGTGTTCGTGGCCATCGGCCACAAACCCACCACGGACCTCTTCATCGGCCAACTCGATATGAAAGACACCGGCTACTTGATCGCCGGGCAAAACGGCGGCACCCGCACGTCTGTTGAGGGAGTGTTTGCTGCTGGTGACGTCGCCGACCATGTCTACCGCCAGGCGGTCACAGCTGCTGGAACCGGATGCATGGCCGCCATCGACGCCGAGCGGTGGTTGGCAGACCAGGAGTGAGCGCCGACGCTCACGGGTATATAGGGAATAGGACAAGGAGAACACCACATGGCAGAGATCACCACCCTCAACGACGGTACCTTCAATGACGTAATCAGCGGAGAGACGCCGGTGCTGGTCGACTTTTGGGCGGAGTGGTGTGGGCCGTGTCGCGTTATCGCACCCATTCTCGAAGAGTTGGCCGAGGAGCACGACGGATTCACCATCGGCAAGCTCAACGTCGATCACAACCCCCAGACCGCGGCTGCCCACGATGTGATGAGCATCCCGACTCTGATTCTGTTCAAGGACGGTGTAGAGAAGAAGCGCATCGTCGGCGCGGCTCCCAAACACAAATTGCTGAATGAACTCTCAGAGTTCATCCAGTAGTGACTAGGCCGGCAAACGCCGAGCTTGTAGAGAGTAAAGAGTAGAGAGACCGAGTTCGGTCGGGGTCAGCTTGTTGCTTGGAACCGTCTCCCCTCGATGGCCCTTCAGCGGAAACCGGGGAGTCTCTCTTCTTTCTACTCAATACTCTCTACTCAGCCCTCGATCGTAAGATCGAGGGCTGACATGCGTTTCTACCGGGTGGGTGACCAAGGCCCCGCTGTCCGTGACATCCAGGACCGACTGGCCGCCCTCGGCTTCGAACCTGGCGCCGATCCCCGGACCGTTTTCAGCGAAGGCACTCGAGAGGCCGTCACCGCCTTTCAAAAGGCGAAAGGCCTCGATGTGGATGGGATCGTCGGGCCCAACACCTGGCGCTCCCTCTACGAAGCGGGGTATCGTCTCGGTGATCGGATCCTCCTTCTCCGCCGGCCAATGATGCGCGGAGAAGATGTCGCCGAGCTTCAATCTCGGTTGAACTCACTCGGCTTCGACCCGGGAAAGGCGGACGGCATCTTCGGGCCGGACACCGAAAACGCCGTCACCGACTTTCAACACAACCGCCGTCTGGCAGAAGATGGCAAAGTAGGGCCTGAGGTGGTCTCCGAGATCCGTCTCGTGACCCGGGGAGAGATGAAAGAAGGGCGCCAGTCCATAAGGGAACGGGAGTGGTTGCGACTCCTCCCCGAGACAGTGGCCGGTGCTCGCATCTTCCTCGATGCGGACTGTCGCGACCCCGAAGAATCACTCGCCGCCTGGAATGCGGCATCGGCAGCCGCCCTGGCCATCCAGGAGGCCGGCGGCTTGCCCATGATGTCGCGGAGCAACGACATCCAACTCCCGGAGCGAGTCCGGGCGCGACGAGCCAATCGTATGGGCGCGGACTTGATCGTGGCCTTCCGCCTCAACCGCGAGGGTGATGACTGTGTCTTTTATTTCGCCTCCGAGCACAGTTCATCGCGCGCCGGCGAGGTCCTGGCCAATGCCATCGCCCAAGCCGTTGAGGGACGGGTGGAAGGAAGGGCCAGTGCCATGTTGAAGGAGACTCGAGCCCCGGCGGCTGTGGTCGCGATGCGGGCCCTGGACGAAAAGACGGGACAAGCCGTCGCCCGAGGGCTGAATCGGTTCTTCGGCGAAGCCCACTACGAGAGCGTCCGGTAGATCCTCTCCAGGTCCTCGATGGACCCGAACCGGATTTCGACCTTCCCCTTCTGATTGCGATAGTTGATCTTCACCTTTGAGCCGAGACGATCGGAGAGCCGCTTCTCCAACTCGATGATCTCGACCGGTCGCAACTCTTTCACCGTTCTCGCCACGAACGGTTGCTCCATCTCCCGGCGATCACGTACCGCATCTTCGATCTGACGCACACTCCATCCATCGGCCGAGGCCTTCTCAGCGAGGTAGACCGCATATTTCTCGTCCTGCAGACCGAGAAGAGGGCGGGCATGGCCAGCAGTCAGGGCTCCGGAATCAACCATCCGTTGCACCGGGCCCGGTAATTGCAGCAGGCGAAGCGTGTTGGAAACGGCAGGGCGCGACTTGCCCACCCTTTGCGCAACCTGCTCCTGATTCATTCCAGTATTTTCCAGGAGTTGTCTGTAAGCGTGAGCCTCCTCGAGGGGAGTCAGATCCTGGCGCTGCACGTTCTCCACCAGAGCTTCCACGAGGGTGGTTTCCCCGGTGGCGCCACGCACCACAGCCGGGATCGTGGCCAGGCCGGCTTTGCGCGCCGCCCGCCACCGCCGCTCTCCCGCGATCAGATAGAGGTTGCCGTCATCCGCTCGAGAGAGAACCACAGGCTGGAGAACACCCACCTCGGTTATCGAAGCCGCCAACTCCTTCAGGGAGGTGTCATCGAAACGGCTCCGAGGCTGATCCGGATTCGGTTTGATGTTGTCGACGGGAACCTCGATATAAGTAGGGTGGTCTCCGGTATCCGCTTCGGTAGGAATCAGGGCCTCGAGACCCCTGCCCAGACCGGCCTTTCTTTTCGTGGTCACCGTCGCTCCAATCCATGTCTGTCGAGAAACTCCCGACCGAGTTGCCGATATGCGATGGCACCACGGCTCATCGGGTCGAAGGCCTCGATTGGTTCCCCATACGAGGGGGCTTCGGAGAGTCGCACCGAACGAGGGATCACCGTATCGAAAGCAACCTCGCCGAAATAGTCCCTCACCTGTTCGGCAACCTCCTTGGAAAGCTTGGTCCTGCCGTCGTACATGGTGAGAACCACACCGCTCACCTTCAACTCCGGGTTGAGGTTGGCGGACACCAGATCCACATTCTTGAGTAACTGACTGAGACCCTCGAGTGCGTAATACTCACACTGAATCGGGATCAGCACCTCCCGAGCAGCGGTGAGAGCGTTGACGGTGAGCAGACCCAACGAAGGGGGACAGTCGATGAGAACGATGTCGAAGTCGTCGCCGATTTCGTCAATAGCAGTGCCCAGCCGCGTTTCACGTGAAAACATCGAGACCAACTCGATCTCGGCTCCGGCGAGATCGATCGTCGCCGGAACCAAAAAGAGGTTACGAACCGACGTGGGCTCGATGGCGTCCTCGAGCGGTGATTCCTTGAGGAGAACGTCATAGATGGAAACCTCGATCGCTCCCCGATCAATGCCCAGACCGCTGGTGGCATTCCCCTGAGGGTCAAGGTCGATGAGCAGTACCCGCTGATCCTGGAACGCCAGCGCTGCAGCCAGATTGATGGCGGTGGTCGATTTCCCCACGCCACCTTTTTGGTTGGCCAGGGCTACCACGGTGGTTTTGGTCATTGGCGGCGCATGATAAGAAGCCAGATCGTCTGGTCAAGCGCATCTTCAGGTATTTCTACTGTGGTCCAGCCCGGGAACTTGGGGCGTACCCGCCAGGAACCGGCCACCACTGCCACCCCGCCAGGGTTGAGATAGCTCGGTATCACACTCCTCAGCTCATCGGGAGACAGGCTGGCCCGAGACACGATGGCATCGGTTGTCCCCTCGAGATGTGCTATATCCGCCTGCTGCACCTGGCAGTTGGGCAGATCGAGAATGCGGAGGGCACGGCGCATCAGATCACAACGTCGCCCCGACCGATCGATGAGCACGAAATCGGAGGTCGGGAGACATATGGCCAGGGGAATTCCCGGAAGACCCGCCCCGCTGCCCAGATCCCAGATCGTGGAGAGATCCCGGGGAATTTGAGAGGCGAAGAGCAGCGAATCACCGAGATGTCTTCGATCTATCCGCTGTGTTTCGGCGGGACCGATCCCGCCCGCCTCCCGGCCCTCCGATGCCAGCCACCGGGCGTAGCGGTCCATCTGCTCGATCTGTTGATCGTTTGGACTGATCCCGGAATACTCGGCGGCCCGGATCCATGCTGGTTTCACGTGAAACGAGTGGAAAGTAGAGAGTAGAAATGTAAAGAGTACTGAGGCTGCCCGGGTTTCTTGCGAAGGGGTCCTCCGGGGAGACCGGTTCCCGAGCGGCGAGATGACCGCAAACGGCGTACGGCCTCGCCACTCTCTACTCTCTACTCTTCTTCGTCTCCCGTGACGGAAAGAACGACGTAGCGACGTGGTGGTTCGCCCTCAGAGTAAGAGCTGACACCCTCGTGAGCACCGGCTGCATCGTGGATGACTTTCCGATCGGCGGGGCTCATCGGCTCCAACATGATCTCACCGCCCTCTTCCACGAGTTGTTCAATCAGCTGCTCGGCATAGATCGACAACGCTTTGCGGCGACGCTCGGCGTATCCGGCGATATCGAGCCGAATTCGGGCGGTGTCCTTGCTGTAACGCTGCAAAACCGTGCGAGTGAGCTCATGAATGGCAGATCGCACCGACCCTCGCACCCCCACCATGGCTTCGGTCTGATCTCCCTCGACGTCGGCGATTATCACGTCCTCCTCGATGCTCGTCGAGACGGATCCTTCGAGACCAAACGCCTCGACCAGTCCTTCGAGAAACTCCCGGGTAACGTTCGCCTGCTCGTCCAGTGACAAGGTGGGCCGATCATCGGACACTTTTGACTCCGTTCTGGTGTGCTTGCCACCGGATTTGGCCCTTTGGGGCTGTTTCTCCGGTCGCTTACCCCCATTCTTACCGCCCTTGGAACGCTCTTGCTGCCGATTCTTGTTGTTCTTCGTCTGCGGCTGCGGGGAGCGATCCCTCTTGCTGCGGCGACGACTCTTCGGTGGTTGACGCTTGACCCTCACCACCGCGTCCTGGCCCCCCATGCCAAGAAAACCCTTCACAGGCTCAGTAATCACCTGCACTGCGACCTCGTCTCGGTTGCTGACGCCCAGCTCTTGCATCGCTGCTTCCACCGCCAGGTCAACCGACTTTGCCCTGACTTCGATCTCGACGTAGTCCACGTCATCTCCTCCTGCGCCTGCGGCGCTTGTTTGCGGCGCCCGGCTGTGCCTTCTTGGATTCGGCGTCATCGGGGTCATCGGTACCGGGACCGATCTTCGGACTGTCCGACTCCTTCTGCTCTGAACCCGGCGTGGGTGGGCGCCCATCGATCTTGAAAATCAACACCTGTTGCCCCAGACGGAAGAGGTTTGAGGTCGCCCAGTAAAGGACGAGACCGGCGGGGAAGTTCCAGGAGATGAAACCAATGAACAAAGGCATGATCTTGGTCACCGCCTGCTGGGCGCCGGCACCCGGCTGTTTCGGATCACGGACCTGCCCATAGGTGGAATGCCATTGCTGGATGTACTGGGTAGCCACCATGAGCACGATCATGATCAAATAGGGAAAGGCGCTCAGCAAACCCAACTCGCTCACAGCCGTATTGGGTGTTGTGCCCAACATCATCCCCAAGAAGGTGAGGTTCTCAGCGGCGATGGCCTCACCGAGTGCCGTCGTGGAGCCAATGTGGTCGAGCGGCGTCTGCAACAACCGGAACAAGGCGAACCAGATCGGCATCTGCACCAGGAGCGGGAGGAGGCAGCCACCGGGAGTGGCTCCGGCGGCTTTTTGTGCTGCCATGAGACGTTTCTGCATCTCCTGGGGATCGTCTTTGTATTCGGCCTGGATCTTCTTGATCTCGGGTTGCAGAGCACTGAAAGCACGAGTCGCTCTGGTCTGTTTCAGGGTGAGGGGGAACACCACGATGTTGATCGCGATGGTCAACATGATGATGGCCAACCCATAGGCCACCCCGTTGTCCATGAAGCCATGAAGGAACTCGAAGAAGAAGGCGAGGACCGATCCCAGGATGTCAATCAACGAGTTGAACCACTCAAACATCAGAAAGTTCTCCAGTTCTCCGGTACCGGGTCGTATCCACCGGGCCGGAGCGGATGACACCTACCGATTCGCTTCAACGCCAGCCAGCCACCACGAATGACGCCGAACCTGGCCAGGGCCTGGGCCGCATATGACGAGCAGGTCGGCTGGTAGCGGCAGTTCACGCCGAGGTTAGGACTTACCAATTTCTGGTAGGTTCGTATCAAACCAACCATCCAAGTGCGAGGACGAAACCACTCAGCCATGGGCTGACTCTTCCAAAGCGCGACGAAGCCACCCAGTGAGTTGGTCATATGGGGCTTCGGCCACCTGTCCGGTCGCGATGATCACGTAGTCATTTCCTGGTCGCAGTTCGACGCTCTCCGCCGCGGCGCGCAATCGTCTCTTGATGCGGTTGCGCTCTACGGCTGTACCGCAACTCCTTGACACCAAGAGCCCCAATCGGGGAGGCCCGTCCGAGCCCGGCGAGCTGACCACGACCACCCCGCCCTTGCGGCGACGTTTCCCGTCAGACAGGACTCTACGAAAGTCTCGAGAGTTACGGAGCGCTTGGTAGTTAGGCAGCGAGTCGCTTCCGGCCCTTTTGACGACGATTCTTGATCGTCGCCCGTCCCGCGCGGGTGCGCATGCGATGGCGGAAACCGTGGCGTCGCTTCCTGCGGCGAACCTTGGGTTGGTATGTCCTTTTCATGGCAAATCAAACTGGTCGGTGGGGAACCCGTACAGATTACGGACCCTTTGCTTGCTGTGCAATACAACGAGTAGAGAGTAGGGGGACGCCCGGTTCGTGGATGTCCTGGAGGGGGAGCCATACCACCGCTTGTTGATCTCACCGGTATTCGAGGTGAGGGCACACCCAACAAGGCTCCTCACACTGGACCTAGCAGCACCTAACCGCGGGGTCTCTACTGACACTCTCTAGTTTCTTCGCGAGCCTCGCTCGCGAAGAAACTAAGTAAGACGCGAAAAATCGATTAGGGTCATTTTGGTCGGTCAGAGCCGGTGAAACTGTGATCCATCATCTGGAAAATGCCAGCGCTAGCAGGGATATCGCTGTGGAAAGCCCGACAGCACTCCATCCACAACGGTGATTCTCGCGGTCTTGACTCGATCTTCGGCGCATCCAATACTCGCCCAACTTGACCCGGTAGTGCCCAACTTCCCCGTCGTTGCTGGATGACAGCGGCGCGAAACCGGGCCGACAAGAAAGCCAACCCTTGGAGGATGTGCACAGGCCTTTCCACAGATGTGGATCGTTCTGTGGACAAATTCGGTCCTGGGAGGAGGGGCCAAAAGTGATGCAACCCCAACGATCCAATGACTTGTGGGCGGACTTCCAAAGTGCACTCAGATCCGGCGTATCGGACGCGAACTGGGACACATGGCTCTCTCGTTTGGAGCCGGACGCAGACGGCGACCGCATCGTTTTGATCGCGCCGTCCGAATTTCACCTGAGATGGGTCCAGGACAAACACGGAGATCTCGTGGATGGCGCCTACCGATCCGTGTTCGGGACCAATGTCGAACCGCTCTATCGAGTGAGTGAGACGATCCCGGCCGAACAACCGCTTCCCATGGATGAAGGTGGCGTCGCGGTCGCGGACAGCGGTGGTCCGACCACAGACGGCGTCGCCCCGACCCGGGCCACCAACCTCATCAATCGGTACCGCTTCGAGAGTTTTGTCGTGGGTCAGTCAAACCGCTTTGCCTGGGCGGCGGCCATGGCGGTGGCCGAGCAGCCCGGCGCTCACTACAACCCGTTGTTCATCTACGGCGGTGCCGGATTGGGCAAGACTCATCTCCTCAATGCGGTCGGGCACGAGGCGCTCGAGATGTATCCCCAGCTCGTTGTTCGATATGTCTCCTCTGAGAATTTCCTCAACGACTTCATCGAGTCGATCCGAAGAAAGCGGCCGGATGATTTCAAGTCCCGCTACCGCAGCGTGGACATACTGCTTCTCGATGACGTGCAGTTCTTCGAGGGTAAGGAACAAATCCTCGAAGAGTTCTTTCACACGTTCAACTCCCTGTACGAGTCAGGGAAGCAGATGGTCATCAGCTCCGATCGTCATCCCCGCAACCTGGCGACCCTGGAGGATCGGCTGCGCAGCAGGTTCGAATGGGGCCTACTGACCGACATCCAGCCTCCGGATATGGAGACACGGCTCGCCATCCTCCGCCGCAATGCCGAATTCGCTCCCCGTCCCGTCCCCGTTGACGTACTCGAGCACATCGCCGGCCTGGTGTCGGACAACATTCGGGAGCTCGAAGGCGCCCTGACCCGGGTGACGGCCTGGTCGGCGTTGAACCGCCGTGACATCGACTTGGAGACTGCGGAACGGGTTCTCAAAGACATAGTCACCTCAGAGGAACCGGTGCCGCTCGGCCCGGAGACGATCATCCGCACCACAGCGCAGGCCTACGGGTTTTCCGTCGAGGACGTCCTCAGCGCAAGCCGGCGACAGCCCCTCGTCCTCTGCCGTCAGATTTCGATGTACCTGTGCCGTGAGCTCACCGACCTCTCCCTTCCCAAGATCGGTGAGCATTTCAACCGTGACCACACCACCGTCCTGCACTCCGTGGAGAAGGTGAAGCGGATTCTGCGCTCTGATCGAGCGGTCTTCGATCGTGTGAATCAACTCACACAGGAGCTGAGGAAAGGTGGTGGTGTTTCCACAGGCTCCTGAGTTTTCCACCGGCCGTCCCCAGGTCGCGAAGAATCGTCGACAGGCTGTTCCACAGGAGATTTCCCCGCTAACAATTGATCAGATCGCCATTATCCACACTTCCACAACCCCCTACTACAACTAATACAGTTTCAAATGAATACTGATAACAACAGAAGAAGGGACAACCGCCTGTGAGAATCCGAGCCCAGCGAGACGATCTCGCCGATGTGCTCGCCCGAGCGAACCGTGCCGTGGGCACCCGGACTGCCCTGCCGGTCTTGCAAGGACTCCTCTGTGAAGTTTCCGGTAACACCCTCAGGGTCACGGGGACCGACCTGGACATAACGGTTCGAACCCAGGCCGAGGTGGAAGTCATGGAGGAGGGTCGGGCAGTCATCCCGGGGAGACTTCTCTCGGAGGCTGTCCGCAAGATGCCGGCAGGTCAGGTCACCATCGGCGTCACCGACTCCGATATCGAGATTCAGGGCAACGGGCCCAGGTTCACACTCCGTCCTCTCGCTGTTGACGACTTTCCCACCCAGGAGGAGATCGTCACCGACGGCGTCGAGGTCGATGGCGAAGCCTTCGCCGAAGCAATAAACCAGGTGACCATCGCCGCTTCGGGCGACGGCGCCCGGCCCATTCTCACCGGAGTGCTCTTTGAGACCTCCGACGAGGGTCTGCGCATGGTGGCCACCGACTCCTACCGGCTTTCCAAGCGAGACCTCGCGGGTTTCGGTCTGGAGGGGAGCGGTCTCGTGCCCGCTCGGGGGTTGCGGGAGCTGCCGAGGACGATCGGGGCACCGAAAGTCACCGCTCAGCTCAGGGAGCGGGAAGCCGTGTTCTCCTCCGAGCGAGGCGTGCTGAGGCTTCGCCTGATCGACGGGAACTTCCCGAAGTATCAATCGCTGTTACCGGAGACGTATCCCAATCAGATCATCCTCGACAAAGAGGACCTCCTCGATGCTCTCGGCCGGGTGTCCCTGGTCGCCGAAGATCACATCCCCGTGAGGTTGAAGCTGATGGATGGGGGAATGGAAGTGACCGTCAGCCGCCAGGATGTAGGGGGCGAGGCAGAGCATCTCGCCGGTGAGTACTCGGGCAGCGACGAGGAGGTATCGATTGCCTTCAATCCCAGGTACCTCCAGGATGGTGTCGCCGCGATCCTCGGTGACAAGGTGAGGATCCGGGTCATCGACTCGTTCAAGCCGGGAGTTCTCGACGCAGGCACCGACGGCGAGTTTCTCTATCTGTTGATGCCCGTAAGGGTGTAAACACGGGTGCGGGTCGACTGGGTCTCACTGGTCAACTTCAGGTCCTATTCGCAGCTGGAGTGGAGCCCCGACATCGGAGTGAATCTGCTCGTTGGGCCCAATGGGGCGGGGAAAACCAATCTGTTGGAGGGCGTGAGTTATCTGGCGACGTTGAAGTCGTTTCGGTCGGTGCCCGACGAGGGGCTGATCGCTGACGATGCGGATAGCGCGGTCATACGCGCCGGGTTGACCGGCGAGGACAGGGAACGACTCGTCGAGATCGAAATCCTCCGTGAGGGACCGCGCCGAACCCAGGTCGACAAAACGAGGCTGCGGCGGACCTCCGACCTGCTCGGGGTGGTGCGGGTGGTCGCCTTTCTCCCCGAAGACCTCGACCTGATCAAGCGGGGCCCGGCCTACCGACGAGACCTTCTGGACGATATCGCAATCCAATTGTGGCCGGCGGCTCATCTCGATCAGAGCGAGTACGAGCGGTCACTCCGTCAGCGCAATGCGTTTCTCAAACAGGGTCAATACGATGAGCCGACGCTGTCGGTGTGGGACTCGAGGTTGGCTCAGGCAGGTGGCCGGGTCCTGGCACGACGGGCCCGGGTGATCGAGACGCTGAGCCCGAGACTCGACGAAGCCTATGCGCAGATAGCCCACGCCGAAACCAACACAGCTTTCACCTACACCCCCACCTGGTCCGGCGATCTCGATCAATCGTCGGCTGCAGATTTCGGCACCCGGCTCGCCGAGGCCCTTGAACGGAGCCGCCGGGTGGACTACGAACGAAGAATGACAACCGTCGGTCCCCATCGCGACGAGCTGGGCTTCTCCATAGATGGACATGAGGCTCGCACCCACGGCTCGCAAGGAGAGCAAAGGACCCTGGCCCTCGCAGTGAAACTGGCAGCTCATCGGGCAGTGGCCGCGGCGGTGGGAGAGCCTCCGATACTGCTGTTGGACGACGTCTTCTCCGAGCTAGACCCTGACCGTGCCAAGGCGCTGGCGGATGCCCTCCCCGAGAGAACACAGACCATGATCACCTCTGCCCGTCCCGAGGACGTACCCATGTCGGGGACGGTGTGGCAGGTGGGCGACGGGGTATCACGATGAGCCCGGACCGTGACCTGGAGCATTTCTCGGAGTCGGTGGATGACATGTTTGCCCGTCTCGGCCTCCCCGACCCGATGGTGATGGCCGGGATCAGCTCCGAGTGGGACGACCTCGCCGGCCCGCCCTGGTCGGGTCGATCGAAGCCCCTCTATATCCGGAGCAAGACACTCGTCGTCGAAGCCGCATCACCGTCAATGGTGGCGTTTCTCCGCTACGGCGAGACCAGCCTCATCGAAAAGCTCGCCGAACGGTTTGGAGAAGGGACCATCGAGGCCGTGGACATCAAGTCCCCGGGACCGGCCTGAGCAGGACATATGTCCGGAATGACTTGGGTTTTGCGCTTCTCGACCGGTAGAATGACACCTGTGAAAGTTGCCGCAGGATCGGCACGTTTCCACCCCACCAGGTCCGCCCCAACAAAGTCATCTCTGCACATCTATTAGGAGGGTCGTGACGGCCACCCGCGACAGTTACCAGGCAAAAGACATCACCGTCCTCGAAGGGCTGGAAGCGGTACGTAGGAGACCGGGAATGTACATCGGCTCCACCGGTCCCCGGGGTCTGCATCACCTCATCTGGGAGGTCGTCGACAACTCGGTCGACGAGGCCATGGCCGGCTACTGCGACAAGATCATCGTCACTCTCCGTGCTGATGGCGGGGTCGAGGTCATCGATGACGGACGCGGGATTCCCATCGACCGCATGGAGAAGACCAAACGCTCCGCGCTCACCACCATCCTCACCACCCTCCACTCCGGGGGTAAATTCGAACAGGGTGCCTATACCGTTTCCGGCGGGCTCCATGGGGTCGGTGTTTCAGTGGTCAACGCGCTTTCGGCCAGGCTCGAGGCCGAGGTGCGACGTGACGGTCATGTCTACAGCCAGGAGTTCAAGGTCGGCCAGCCCAAGACCAAAGAACCCAAGAAGGAGCGACCGATCAAGCGGACCGGGACCACGATTCGCTTCTGGCCCGACCCCGACATCTTCTCCGAAACCCTCGAATTCGACTACGAGATCGTCGCCTCCAGGCTCCGGGAGACCGCCTTTCTCAATCGCGGTCTCCAGATCACACTCATCGACGAACGAGATGAAGAACCCAAGACCGAGACCTTCCTCTACAAGGGCGGCCTCGTCGACTTCGTCAACCACCTCAACTCCAAGCGAGACCCGCTTCACCCACACATCGTCGACATCTCCGATCAGACCGAGGACGCCGAGATCGAACTGGCGATGCAATGGACCAACACCTACACCGAGTCGATCCTCACCTTCGCCAACAATATCAACACCCACGAAGGTGGCACCCACGAGGAGGGCTTCCGCAAGGCCTTGACCAAGGCAATCAACGACTTCGCCCGGACGAAGAACATCCTCAAGGAGAAGGACGCCAACCTCACCGGTGAGGATGTCCGCGAGGGTCTCACCGCCGTGGTGTCGGTCCGGGTCAAAGAACCCCAGTTCGAGGGTCAGACCAAGACCAAGTTGGGGAACACCGAGATCCGCTCCTATGTCGAAAAGACTCTCAACCGCAAGCTGCCAGAGTGGCTGGAGAAGCACGCTCCCGAGGCTCGACGCATCATCGACAAGTGCATCAACGCGGCCAAGGCCCGCGACGCGGCCCGCAAGGCGCGTGAGCTCACCCGACGCAAGTCAGGTCTCGAATCGGGTGGACTCCCCGACAAGCTCGCCGACTGCTCGAGCCGTGACCCCGGCGAATCCGAGCTCTTCATCGTCGAGGGCAAGTCGGCGGCCGGCCCGGCCAAGTCAGCCCGCGACTCCGAGACCCAGGCGATCCTCCCCATTCGGGGCAAGATACTCAATGTGGAGAAGGCGCGGCTGGCCAAGGCCCTGCAGAACGCCGAGGTCCAGGACATCATCACAGCGGTCGGCACTGGCATCGGCGACGACTTCGAGTTGGAGAAGGCTCGCTATCACAAGATCGTCCTGCTCGCCGACGCTGACGTGGACGGAGCCCATATCCGGACCCTGCTGCTAACCCTGTTGTTCCGCCACCTCCGTCCCCTGATCGAAGCCGGTTATGTCTACGTGGCCCAGCCTCCGTTGTATCGAGTGAAGGTGGGCTCGAATGTCCACTATCTCCACGACGATCGGGCCTATGCCGAGTTCCAGAAAGAGCATCCCAAGGTCAAGCCGACCCGGTTCAAAGGTCTCGGTGAGATGAACGCGCGCGAGCTGTGGGACACCACCATGAACCCGGAGACGAGGACACTGCTACAGGTGGAGATGACCGACGCGGCGCGCGCCGAAGAGGTGTTCGAGACTCTCATGGGCGACGACGTGCCCAGCCGCAAATTGTTCATCCAACAGAACGCCGAAGACGTCCGCTTCCTCGACATCTAAGGACGAATCCACATGACTGACGAACAGAGAGCACTGGGCAACGTGCCCGAAATCGAGATTTCCTCCGAGATGGAGGCCAGCTTCATAGACTACGCGATGTCGGTGATCGTCTCCCGGGCCCTCCCGGACGTCCGCGACGGCTTGAAGCCCGTACAGCGGAGGATCATCTACTCGATGTTCGAGAACAACATCAACCCCACTTCTGCGCACCGCAAGTGCTCGAAGGTGGTCGGTGATGTCATGGGTAACTACCACCCCCACGGAGACCAGGCCATCTATGACGCCCTAGTCCGGATGGGCCAGGACTTCTCGATGCGTCACCTCCTCATCGACCCCCAGGGAAACTTCGGCTCGATCGACGACCCTCCCGGTGCGGCGCGGTACACCGAGTGCCGACTCACCAAGCTGTCCACTCACCTGCTGGAGGGGATCAACGAGAACACCGTCGACTTCGGCGAGAACTACAACGGGGAGATCCAAGAGCCCCGGGTGCTACCAGCCCGGTTCCCGAACCTCTTGGTCAACGGCTCCCAAGGGATCGCAGTCGGGATGGCCACCAACATCCCACCGCACAATCTGAGAGAGGTCACCGACGCGGCCCTCCACGTGATCGAGAACCCCGATGCCACTGCTGAGGAACTGCTGCAATTCGTCAAGGGCCCCGATTTCCCCACAGGAGGGTTTCTGGTCGGAACCGGTGGCATTCGTGACGCCCTGACCACGGGTCGAGGTTCGGTCAAGATCCGCGCCGTTTGCGACGTCCAGGAGATTCGCAAAGGGCGGACTGCCATCGTGGTCACCGAGCTTCCCTATCAGGTGTCCATCGAGCGCATCATCGCCAGGGTCAAAGACCTGGTCGACGCCAAGAAGCTCAGTGGCATCGCCGAAGTACGTAACGAGTCATCCGACCGCGTGGGCACCCGTCTCGTCATCGAGCTCAAGCAGAACGCGGTCCCCCAGGTGGTTCTCAACCAGCTCTACAAGAACACGCCGCTGCAGGACACGTTCGGATACAACATGGTGTCGTTGGTCGACGGTGTTCCCCGAACGCTCAATCTCTCCGAGATGCTCGGGTACTACCTCGACCATCAGATGGAGGTCATCGAGCGGCGGACTCAGTTCCGTCTCGATCAGGCCCAAGCCAGGGCACACATCCTCGAAGGCCTCATCATCGCCGTCGACAACATCGACGAGGTGATCAAGATCATCCGGGGCTCGAACGACACCGCCGAGGCCAGGTCCAACCTGATCGAGGCGTTCGAGCTCACCGAGATCCAGGCCAACGCCATCCTCGACATGCCGTTGCGTCGGCTCACCGCACTCGAAGTCGACAAGCTGCGCACCGAACTCGCGGAGCTCCAGGAGACCATCGCCGGGCTCGAGGCGATCCTCGCCGATCCCAAACGGCGTTGGGGGATCATCAAAGAGGAGCTCATCACGATCAGGGAGACCTTCGGTGAAGAGCGTCGTAGCCGGCTGGTCCCCGAAGAAGGCGATCTGAGCCTCGAGGACCTCATCGCCGACGACGAGTTGATCATCACCGTGTCGGCGACCGGATATGTGAAGTCTGTCCCCGCCTCCACCTACCGCACGCAGGGGCGTGGCGGACGTGGGGTGAAGGCAGCCGAGGTGAGCGGAGACGACGTCGTCCGACACATGGTCCACACCACCGCGCATGCCTACCTCCTCTTTTTCACAAACAGAGGCCTGGTCCATCGGATCAAGGCCCATGCCGTCCCCCGTCAATCGCGTATTGCCAAAGGTGTCATGGCCCAGTCGGTCCTCCCCATCGGTCCCGACGAGACGGTTCAGGCGATCATCGACACCCGGGACTACGAAACCGGGCGCTATCTGGTGATGGTCACCAAAAAAGGTCAGGCCAAGAAGACCGAATTCAAGGAGTACGACTCCCGCAACCAGACTTTGGTAGCCATCAAACTCGCCGGTGACGACGAGTTGGTCACCGTCAAGACCTCGAACGGATCCAACGACATCCTCATCTTCACCAAGAACGGGATGGGGATCAGGTTCAAGGAGTCCGAGCTGCGCAGCATGGGTCGGGGCACTCAGGGAGTCCGCGGGATCAAGCTGCGGGACGGCGACGAAGTGGTGAGTGCCGTTTCCAACATCGACGGCGAGGAGGTCCTTCTCCTCACTGCCGGTGGCTACGGCAAGCGGACCGCGATGGAAGAATTCCGCGACCAGAGCCGTGGTGGCATCGGAGTCAAGGCCTTCAAGATCACCAAGGTGCGGGGGCCGCTAGTCGATGCCCGCGCTGTGAGACCCGACGACGAGGTGTTCCTCATCTCCACCGCCGGGGTCGGGACCCGTCAGGCGGTGAGCAAGATCAGTCGCCAGAAGCGCGATTCGACCGGCGTGAAGGTGATAGATGTCGGCGACGGCAACCGTCTTTCCGCAGCGGCGAAGATCTCCGAGGAGCTCGCCGGGGAACTCTGATCGGCGCCAGTGACGTTGGTCTGTTCTGAGATCCCCTTAGACTTCAAACCGCATATCCGAAGGCGCCTATGGCAACCGTCCGTCGTGTCAGACGAATAATCCGCAAAATCGACCCTTGGACCACCTTGAAGGTCTCCGCCGTGGTGTGGGCAGTGATCTCACTCGCTTTCGTCCTCGGCGCCGTGATCTTCTGGTCGGTGCTCGACCGGTCCGGCATCCCCGACAGTCTCGTCGACTTCATGGTGGAGATCACCCTGATCGAGGAGGGTACCGACCCGTTCGCCAACACCGAGCAGTTCCTCCGTTTCCTCATCTTCGGGTCTGTGGTCGGCTGGGTGACGGCAACCGGTGCCACCGTGGGTGTCGCCGTGGTCTACAACCTCGTCTCCGACGTCGTCGGAGGGCTCGAGATCGTCGTCCTCGAAGAGACGCTCAACCCGGTCGCCCAACCCCAACAGGTCCTGCACCCGCCCAGCGACTACCGAGCTCCAAACGGGGGCCTGGTGCCATCTGACGAAGAGCAGGCCGATCTCCCCACCGAAGAGGTGCAGAGCGCGCAGCGCATGGGCTCATAACCCGTTCTGTGCGGGTCTACCGGGACCGGGTCCCCACAAATCCGCAAAGAACGGTTGAGTGAGCCACTTCACTCACTCTCCGCCATAACCAAGCCCATTTCGGTGATGGCTTCGAGATAGGGGAGGGCGTCTTCCCAGACGGGGCGACCGGAGCCGTTGGCCGCGGCCACGCCGGCGGCCAGGGCGATCCCTGAGAGAAACGCGGCATGGTCGACCACCGTCACCCGACGACCCGCTCCCACGGCGAGACAAGCCGCGAAGTCGTTGGATGAGTGAGCAAGGGCCACGGGTCTGCCTCCGACCGTCCCGTCGAAGACACCGACCCGGCCAATGGGGTCCGGGAAACGGGTCGTGCGTGTCGTGCCCTTTTCGGGGATATCCGGATGCGCCACCGCAACCAGGCGGGGGTCGGGCTCACGGGCGGCCAGGGCCACCGCAAGACCGGTCGGTGACGCGCCCCAAACGGCCACACCCTGCTCCGGGCCTTCGCCATCCCAGACCAGAGGGACCTCGTGCTTACGAGCGAGACCGGGTGCGGAGGCGCCGTGACCGACCAGGACGTCGCATCGGGCAGCACTCTCTACGACCTCGAAGCTCTTCGACTTGGCAGGACCGATCACGACGACTTCGTCGATCCCGGGATGAGCCTGAAGGGAGTGTGCTGAGCGAACCGCAGTGTCTCCTGTGACGAGAAGACCGACTCTCACGTGGGTCGAACCGGTTTCCACTCCTCGGCAGGCTCCGGTTCTTCATTCTTGCGGAGGAGAGCCACCACCGCGGCAGCGGCCAACATGATCACAAACAGTGGGGAGAGACGTTTCACGAAGACAAGTGTATGACGTTCCCTGGCAAGATCCACCTATGAGCTCGGTGATCGATCATGTGGTCGTCTGTATGCCCGATCTGACCGATTCCGTGGTGGCTTTCGAAGCGGACCATGGAGTGGTGAGCGTACCTGGCGGCCGGCACCGGGGGCACGGCACCGCCAACCGATTGGTGCCCCTGGGGGACGCCTACATCGAACTGGTGGCCGTGGTCGACACCGGGGAGGCGGAGGACAGCGTGTTCGGGAGATGGGTGACAGCGCGATCATCTGGTTCTGCTGCAGATGGGATTGCCATTGCCACCGACGACCTCGACTCCATATGTGGCCGTCTCGATCTCGAGCCAATTGCCATGTCGCGGCCTGCGGACACCGGGGACGAGCTTCGTTGGCGGATCGCCGGAATGGATCAACTGGTCACCTCAGGTCTTCCTTTCTTCATCCAATGGGACATCGACCCCGAGCTTCATCCGGGACGGATCGCTGTCAACCATCCCCGTGGCGATGTCAAACTGGGGAGAGTGGTCGTCTCTGGTGACCTCCCACGATTGCAGTCCTGGACGGGGGGCACAGATGGTCTGGAGTTACACGAAGGAGATCACGAGGTCCGTTTCGAACTGGAGTAGGACGGTTGTGATAAATCCGGGTCGCGGCGACGATTGACACTGAACATGTTCAGACCTCGTCCTCGAACGACCCCAACCGCCGTGCTCCTGGCGATCGCCTTGTTGGTTGCCGCCTGTGGTCGCAACGTGGCCTCCGGCGAGTTGCAGGGGGTCGTCGTCGACCCTCCCCGGCCCAAACCGTTTTTCACGTTGACCGACACCTCCGGCGAGCCCTACGAGTTTGCCGCCGAGACCGAGGGCAAGCTGGCACTTCTCTACTTCGGGTACGTGAGTTGTCCCGATATCTGTCCCGTCCATCTCGCACAGATCGCGGAGGTCTTCGACCAGATCCCAGAGCTGGCTCGCGACACCGAAGTGGTGTTCGTCTCCGTCGACCCCGACCGGGACTCTCCCGATGAGATCAGGGCATTTTTGGACGATTTCGACAACAGGTTCACCGGTCTCACCGGAACCCGCGCCGAGTTGGACGTAGCTCAGACCGAAGCCGGTGTGCCCCCGGCTGTCATCGAGGGTGATGGAGATGACTACACGGTGGATCATGCCGGCTGGGTCATCGCCTACGCCCCTGACGGTCTGCAACATGCCAACTACCCGTTTGGCACCCGTCAGAGCGAGTGGGCCAATGATCTGCAGATCCTTGCTGCCCGTGACGGCGGATCGAGGTGAGGTTCCAGCTACTGAGCCGTATGGCACCTGTGTTCGCTCTGTTCGGAGCGTGTGACCCTGGGGAAGCTCTAGAGATCCTCGACGCCCGCATCGGGGCCCCGACCGGACCCAACGCCGCATTCCACTTCACCGCGATCGGTGGGAATGAGGACGATCGGCTCCTGCGTGCCCGCGCGACAGTGGCATTCGAGGTCCAGATTCACGAGACGACGACTGACGAGGATGGAACCGTGGCGATGGGGGCTGATCGAAGCTCTGGACATACCCTCCGGCGGCGCGCTCGTGCTCGAGTCGGGTGGCTACCACATGATGTTGATCGACGTAGAGCGCCTCAGACCGGGCGACGAAGTCGACGTCACGCTGGTCTGGGAGAATGGTGGGGAGGGGACTATCGCCGCAGAGGTGATCGATCCCGCTGACATCTTGGAGGAATGATGCCCCTACGCCCAGTGATCGCAGTCTTCCTGCTCGCCGCCTGCGGTGGCGGTGACACCACCGAGATTCAGACCCCCGGTGGCGGTTACACCACCGAGGTTCTGGCCAACGAGCAGTTGGCCGGCGAGGTGGGATGCCTCGCCTGTCACACCGATGGGGATACGCCCGCCGCACCCTCGCTGGTCGGCATCTGGGGAAGGGAGAATCAACTTGCCGATGGCCGTACGGTTACCGTCGACCACGAATACGTGAGTAGGTCTATCACCGAGCCCGGAGCCGACGTCGTGGAGGGCTACAACTCGACCATGCCCACCGTCCCGCTGACCGATGAAGAGGTGGACCGCCTCGTCGACTGGGTGAGGAGCCTCGGATGATCACATGGTGGTGTACCGCCCTCGCCAGACCCTGGACCTGGGAGTGGATCCCCTATCCGGGAATCTGGGCTGCGGCCATCCTTCCCATGGTGGCCTACGGCCGATCGGTCCGCCGACACGACGGTCCCACTGACAGGAAAAAGGTCGCCCAGTTCATGGCAGGGGTCGTTGTGTTTTGGATCGCCTCCGATTGGCCCATCGGGACTCTGGGTGCCGGATACCTCGCTTCGGCTCACATGACCCAGTTCCTGCTCTACACGCTGGTGGCCGCGCCTCTCGTCCTGTTGGGCACCCCGGAGTGGATGGCCCGCCGGTTCATTCGCCGGCTCCGTGTCGAAAGGCTCACGCGCTGGTTTGGCCGGTCGCCCGTCGCGACGGCAATCACCTACAACACGATCCTTCTCGCCACACACGCCCCCGGCACTGTCGAGATGCTCCGAAACAGCCAGGTCGGGTCCTTCGCCATGGATGTGGCCTGGGTCATCGCCGGTCTGCTGCTCTGGTTGCCAGTCTTGTCGCCTCTTCCCGAAGGCAGGGCATCCTCGCCATGGGCGAAGATGGCCTACTTGTTCGTGACGACGAGTGTCGTGGCAGTGATCCCGGCCAGCTTCCTCACCTTCACCTCGTCGCCGATCTATGGAATCTATGAATTGGCACCGAGAATCGGGTCGATCACCGCCCTCGAGGATCAGCAGCTCGCCGGGATCATCATGAAGATCGGGACGATCCCCGTCATATGGTCGACGATCGCGGTGCTCTGGTTCCGCTGGTCGGCCCGCGAGGCTCAGACCGCATGACCTATTCGGTCCTCGCCTCGATCCCGTCTCCGCCGATCAACGACTTTCACATCGGTCCCATGCGGGTCACGTTCTACGGCATCTTCATCATGACCGGTGTGGTCATCGCCTGGCTCGTGACCCGGAACCGTTTCGTCGCCCGGGGCGGCAGTGCGGAGATCGCCGAGCGGATTGTCATCCGCGTCGTTGTCTACGGCTTCCTGGGCGCCCGGCTCGCCTACGTCTCTACCCACCTCTCCAACTTCGCCGATGAGTGGTGGAAGGTGATCGCCATCTGGGAGGGCGGGCTTGCCCTATACGGGGGCCTCACGGCCGGCGCCATCGCCATGTTCGTCTATACCAGGAAATGGGGCGCCAGCTTCCCCGATTTCCTCGACTCGGCCGCTCCAGCCGTCCCCTTCGCCCAGGCCTTGGGACGTTTCGGCAACTACTTCAACCAGGAGCTGTTTGGCACGCCCACCGATCTCCCCTGGGGTCTGGAGATCGACTCGCAGTTCCGTCCCTCCGAATACGCCCAATTCGAGACGTTTCACCCCACGTTCCTCTACGAATCTCTGTGGAACGTCGGGCTCGCCTTCTCCATCATTTGGGTGGGCAATCGCTATCCGAGGTTTCGGGGCCGGCTCGTCGGCGTCTACTTCGTTGGCTACGGGTTCATCCGGTTTCTCATGGAGTTGATCCGAACCGACACCACCTTCCGTTTCTTCGGCCTCTCTCGGAACGGGTGGGTCTCTATCGGGGCCATGATCCTGGGTGCTCTCGTCCTCTGGTGGAAGCGGATCAAGGTCTCCGACGAGGAATACTCCCTGGCTTGAATCCCGGACACGCCGGAACCGAATCGTGTTCCCGGCTCGTCTCAACACCACTACTGAGAAGGAGTGGTCATGGGTCGTTGGAGGAGATCGGCGGTTTCGCACAGAGTTCTGGCGTTGATTGTGATCCTGGTGTTGGTGGCCGTCGCCTGCAGTGGTGATGGCGCCGAGGAGAGCGGACAATTCGAGGAGACGAGCGCCGGACTGTCAGGGGGTGACGTCGCCACGGATACCACCGCCGCAGGCGGCGAGGCACCCGCAGAGGAGTCCCGCTCGAGGGCCGGGGAGGGAGGAGTCACGTCCGACGACGAAGACACCCTGGGAGACGGAGGAGTCACCCCGGTGGCGCTTCCCACCCAGATCGGCCGGGACATCATCTTCACTGCCGACATGACGGTTGCTGTCACCGATGTGGCCGGGGCAGGAGAGGAGGCCACCCGAGAGATCGAGGCGTTGGGCGGCTTTCTTTTCGGCCAGCGAACCACCGGATCCCCCGAGCCGACGAGTGTTCTCACCTTCAAGGTGCAGCCAGAAGACTTCCAGGCAGCGCTGACTGCCCTGGGGTCGATCGGCGACATCAGAAACCAGAACGTCACGGCCGACGACGTCACCGAGAGGATCGTCGACCTGGAGAGTCGAATCGCCACCGCCACCGCGAGTGTGGAGCGTCTCCGTGGCCTCTTGTCGGAGGCGACCGACATCGAGGCCGTGGTGGAGTTGGAATCAGAGCTGTTGGCCCGCGAGACCGAACTGGAGACACTCCGGGGCAGTCTCCGCACTCTCCAGGATCAAGTTGCGCTGGCCACGATCGTGCTCACCCTCACCGAGGCGGCCAGCCACCCCGAGCTGACCGTCGGGGTGACCGCGTACCCCTCCCATGACTCTGGGGCGTCATGTCCCGGTGAATCCGACCTACAGGTCGAGACCGGCACCGAGACCACGATCTGTTACGAGATCACCAACACCGGTGATACCTGGCTCACCGAATTCGAGCTGCGTGATCCGGTCCTGGACATCGAATTGGACGATCTGGTCGCGGTGTACGGGGACCCGGACGGTTCGTTGGAACCGGGGGACAGCCTCATCGTCGCCGCCGAAATCGCGCCCGAACGCGACCTGCGGACGCGGACCACAGTCACCGCCCAAGCGGTCGACGAAGATGGCGCCGAAATTGGCGCCCGGCCGGTCTCTCAAACGACCACCGTCTTCGTGGATGCAGTCGACCCGGGAGGAATCCCCACTTTCAGTGAAGGTCTCGACGCCAGCTGGGAGCTCCTGGTGAGGCTGGGCCAAACCCTGGTTCTGGTGTTGGGAGCCCTGATCCCATTCTTCTGGGTTCCCCTGATCGCCTGGTTCGTGTGGCGGATGCGCCGCCCGATAAAAGCCGGGAAGTAACCCGCCATTAAAGAGAACTTACAAGAAACCTCGACGTCGCGGGGTCCCCGTGGGTTGCACCAGCCCGTTGATACCAGACACAGGGGGAAAGCATCGGCGTACCGAACATACCTCGAGGCGGCGCAAGCAGGTGAGCCGGGTCCTGGCCTCGGGGCGAGGTTGCGGCGACCTCGTGTGGATGCCGGCTCGCTACGGCAACGGGTGCCGGCGGGAGATCGCGGTCGCTGAGACATCGCTCACTCTTCGCGCTTCTGGTAGATCAAGAGGGCCACTCCCGAGTCGTATGCGATGGATTCGGTCAGACGCAGTTTCTGAAGCTCACGCGGGTCGGGGAACATGCGCAGACCATCAGCGATCAGCACCGGGTGGATCATCGCCCGGAACTCGTCGACCAACCCCGCCTCGGTGAGGGCATGGACCAAGTGTGCCGAACCGTTGACCAGGATCGGCCCACCGTCGCTTTCCTTCAGCGTCGCAACCGATGCGATTGGGTCACCAGGGAGAACAGTCGTTTTCTCCCACTCCGGGTCGGTGAGTGTTGACGACACCACAAACTTGGGCATGGCGTTGATCTTGTCGGCGAACGGGCCATCGCGCTCGGGCCATGCCGCGGAGAATCCTTCATAGGTGACCCGTCCCAGAAGCAGCGACTCCGCTTCCTCTATCTCCTGTTGCTTGTACGCGTAGTGGTCGTCTCCGTATATCGACTCGAACGTCCATCCGGCGTGAGGGTGGGTCGGCTCTCCGCCCGGTGCCTCCATCACGCCGTTGAGACTGACGAACTCTGAAACGATCAGCCTGCTCATGTTTTCCTTTCGCACGTGTGTCGAGCTGTTTTCGACTTCTAAACGAAAGCGGATCCCCGTTTTCGACCTCTATGGGGATTCTTGCCAATGGGCCATTCGAAGCCGGGGTCCCGAGCATGGCATACCCGATTGGTCAGAATCTGGCACCTGAGTCAGACGGAGCCGCTGGTCGGCTCGTCGAGCGACGGCTTTGCATCTTCCTCGCATGGTGTCGGTTGAGCGTGCATCGAGTCTCTGGTTCCAAAAGCCGCGGAGGTTGGAGAGCTCAGGGGAAAGGTCGCCCCGACGCTCTGTGCGGAAAACACCCAGCTTGGCGCAGATTGGACCTGGCGGGCAAAAACCAAGACGGAACCGCCATCGGAGAACCAGCGGGGAGCTACGGCCGTATACAACCAAAGGAAAGGAGAAGGTTATGACCGACAGCGCTGTCCGAAGCGAGCATGCCCTGGGATCAAGTGCCCTCAGCACGAATTGGGCGGGTGATACCGCAACTCTCGTGCTCCGCCTTGCCGCCGGAGTCGTTCTCGCCTATCACGGCTGGCTAAAACTCCCGGAGGTCTCGGGATTCGCCGGGTTCGTGGACTCGTTGGGGATCCCCGCACCGGAACTGATGGCCTACGTGGTCACCTATCTGGAGCTCCTGGGAGGGATCGCGCTGATCGTCGGATTGGCGACCCGCTATGTCGCAGCTCTCTTCGCGGTAGAGATGGTCTTCACCATCGCCCTCGTGAAATTGGACATAGGGCTCATCGCCCCTGACGCGGGCGTCGGTGCCGAGTTGGACCTACTGATCCTGGCGATCGCTCTGAGTCTCGTCCTCATCGGAGCCGGAAAATGGTCAGTGGACGCCCTGATCTCGCAACGGAGACGGCTGTCTGAGGCTCGGTAGCCGTACAGGTGCCGCTGTACTCCGGGCTACACCGATCCTTCCAGGCGATGCCCAACGCCCTTTTTTGTTGCTGAGAGTGAGATCGCGGGTGTGGCCCAGCCGGTAACGGCGAGATAGGACGTTGTACTCAGCTGCGAAGTTGGTGTCGTAGCCTGCCAAAGGTCTCTGGTTCATCTGGGCGACTCTCAGCCACCGTCAACACGCGGTGGTTCCCGCACGCACCATCCATGGCCAAAGACCTGGACCGGCATCGGTAGGGTTGGGGTGATGGCCGTGCATCCCGAGTCGCTACCCTCGCCACAGTCCGGATCCGTCATCAGAACACTTGTTCCCTCGAACCTGGCGTTGAGCACGATCTCCGGATCATCCTCGGTGGGACCTCAGTGCAGGGTCCCATCATCCATGATCTCAGAAAACCCCACACCGCCGGGGTCTTTCGCCCCGTAGGTCCCTGCGATGTTCTCAAAGTCGGCCACCGGTGGGGTTGAAGTGGTGGTCTCCTCTAGCCTTTCGGTGGTTGTTGTCTCCGGCAGAGGGTCGGTCGTCGACGCGCCGGCCACTGTTGTGGTCGGTCCAGGATCGAGACTGTCCGCCGTCGTGACCGAAGACTGTTTCCACAAGCTGCCAACAGCAGCCCCGACTGCGAAGTGTCCGATTCAGATGGAATGAGAGGTCGTACAAATTCACCCGTTCGGGGAGCCAGGATCTGGTGTCCTCGCATTCGAAGCCACCATTCTTCGAACCTACGTCCGCGATGACCTGCTCCTCACCGGTTCGAATCGACACATGCTGGGAGCCTGGCGCTGGTGAGTGTTCGCGACTTAGGCCCTATCTGCTCTCTGTGGAAACGAGGGTGTTGATGATTTTGCCGAGGACTGTCGCCGCGGTGGCGGAGGTGTAGGGGCCGAGGCTGACCACGGATGCGATGAGCGCCGATGCCTCCCCAGGCGTAAGTGTGAGAGGTGGAAGCTCTCGTCTGGCGTCTATGCGGTAGCCACCGCCGGGTCCGCGTCTGACGGCGATGGGGACCTGTGCTTCGAACAGACGGACGATGTCGCGTTGCACTGTTCGGGTCGTTGTTCCGGTACGTTCGGCTAGTTGTCGCGCTGTCACATATCCCGGGGTGGCCAGTCGCAGCTCTTCGATGATTGCGTGTTGGCGTTCGACCAGCGGTGTGGCCTGGTGTAGCTGCAGCATTCCCGGATAACGGCTGGATCCGACGAGTCTCTGCGTCACGTCTCTCCGACGATAGTTGGAAAGAGCGACGTAGCCGTGTCGTGATTTGGTCGTACCTTCTACGGTATGAGCGAGATTCGGATAAGAGTGGTGCCGGCCGCTGAAGCTGGCTGGGAGGCCGTCGAGACGGTGCTGATGACAGATGCGTCGACTCGCAACTGCTGGTGTCAGTTCCATGTTCTCGAGAATCGGGTCCAGCGGGAGACCACGCGGGATTCACGACGAGAACTCCTCCGTGAGCAGATCGTCACCCTCGACCCTCCTCGGGGCCTGGTGGCGCTCGCCGGAGATGAACCAGTGGGGTGGTGTGGTGTCGAGCCACGGACCCGTCTCAGGCATGTTCTCGCCAGCCGTCTCGTCACCCGACACAGCCGCTACGACCCTGACGACCCCGACGTGTGGGCCATCTACTGCATCCTGGTGCCGTCGCCGCTGCGCCGCCTGGGCATCGCGACAACCCTGCTGAGTCGTGCGATAGAGCACGCACGCAATCGCCGAGCGCGTGCCATCGAGGGCTACCCCATCGACACGTCGGTTCGTGATGGGCGGCTCCCTCCGGGTTTCTCCACCGGCACCCTCGCCATGTTCGAACGGGAAGGATTCCACCCGCTGGCCGCTCTCCCTTCGGGCCGGACACTCGTCTACCGCGATGCATCTTGAGCAGATGAGCCCTCCCCGCGCCTGGGAGGGGTTCTGGCAGGTTCTTTACCACTCGGCCGATGAAGAGGTCGTCTCATTCCGCGACACCACCACGGCGGTAAGACCGGCCCTCGGATTCTCCATCCTCACCACAGGCGCGTACATGGAGCTCCGCCCCACCGGCCGCGGTCGACCCCCTCGGGGGTGGCCACCAACCGAATCTGAGATGGTGGCGATGCTGCGTCGGTTGACCGCGATTGCCGGGGCCGGGGAGATGGGAGCAAGCCGATGGTCATTGGCGTGGCGAGCACACCATCACAATGGCGAGCGACCCCCGCCTCGAGTCAGAGATACCGGACGGTTTGGAAGAGTTTGAGTTGACGCGTTGCGACCCGGACAGGTCCGCGACCTGCTACCGACCTGGTCGAGTCGACAAAACCTGGCTGCGCTCAACCGACGGTGGCATTACCTGGAGCCCGACAACCACCGAGCCCATGGGGTCGTTAGAAGCCGCATTGACCGGACTGGTTTGTGTGACCGACGATCACTGTTTCCGGGGGCTGTTTGAGGGTGATCGAGTTCCCTTCACCACCATGGTCGGCGCGCCGAATCCAGCCAAAGGGTGGAGGTCCGGCATCATTGAAGAGACAAGTGACGGTGGATCGTCCTGGCACTAGGCCTGGACCGTTTCCCCAAGATACGGAGGGCACCGTTCAGTGCCACTTATCGCAGCCCCCACCGGCTTGGCGGCTGTTGGCGACACAGTGCTGGTTTCTCTTGGCGAGGACGGCATCCTGCGGCGTACTCCTGACGGGACATGGGAAACCGGGGGCATCGGGCCCGTTACCTCAACTGAATCCGGCCCTGATGCCGTCGGACGGGCCGAGAGTCGCTCTCGCCTGGTCGATGAGCCTCACCCTGGTGGTCTTTGGAACCTACCTGGCTAAGAGCTCCCGCCTGGCTGGCTTCCTGCATGATCACCATCGGCGCCCTCATGATGGTGATTTATCTGATGCAGACAGCCGAATACCCATATGGGATCGCCGACACTCTGATGGGAGAGATCTGCGTCTCTGTGTTCAGTGCCATCAACGCGATGACACCTCCGGATTTCTCATGACATGTAGCCTCGGGTCGGTGCTTCTGGAGAGAGAGGGAGAACTCGGTCTCCTCACTGACCTTCTCGCCGACGTCGGCTCATCGGGCGGAAAGGTCGTGTTGATCCGGGGTGAGGCCGGGATCGGTAAAAGCTCTCTGGTTGGGAGATTTCTGAGCTCAGCTGCGGACATCGCACATATTCACATCGGTTACTGCGATGACTTGCAGACACCGCAGCCATTGGGGCCTCTTTGGGATATCTCCCGCTCCGAGCCGGCACTTCGGAAAGCGCTGCAGAGCCGTGACCGTCAGGCCGTGTTGGAGAGTTTCTTCGACCTGATGACAGGATCGCTACGTCCCACCGTGGTGGTGATCGAAGATACCCAGTGGTCCGACGAGGCGACCCGCGACGTCATCAAGTATGTGGGGCGTCGCATGGCCAGGGCCAATGGGCTAGTTCTTCTCACCTATCGCATCGGAGAAGTCGACCGCGATCACCCGCTGCGGGGGGTGATAGGGGATTTGCCACCGCAAAACGTTGCCCGCATCGAGCTCGGGGGTCTTTCGAGATCCGGGGTGGCGCAGCTGGTGGCCGACTCGGGACTTGATCCGGACCGTGTGCTCTCGGCGACCAACGGCAACCCGTTCCTGGTGACTGAGTTGGCCAGCTTTGGGGGTGAGGAGGTCCCAGCGTCGGTGCGGGACTCGGTGGTTTCTCGGATCGGGAAACTGTCCTCGACCGCCCGTGACATGTTGAGGGTCATGTCGGTGATTCCAGACCGGATCTCCCGGGAGGATGTTCCCCGGCTCACCGGCGGGTCCGCTGGCGACCTTGTCGAAGGTGAGAGGCTGGGGTTACTGGAGTTGGACGGGGATTTGGTCTCGTTTCGTCATGAGCTGATCAGGCGCGCCGTGGAGTCGTCTCTGACGATCAGTGAAAGCGTGGGCATCCACCGTCGTCTCCTCGACGTGCTCCCCGATGGGACCGATCCCGCCCGGCTGGTGCATCACGCCCGGGGAGCCAATGACATCGACCGCCTCGTGGTCCACGCCCCTGTTGCAGCTCTGGCGGCGGCTGAGGTCGGGAGCCATCGCGAGGCGGCAGCCCAGTTCCGTGCCCTCGAGCCGCATTTGAGCCTGCTCGAGCCGGACAGGTGCGCCGACATCCTGAGCCGGTGGGCTCTAATCGAGCACTATCTGGAGAGGGTCGGATCGATCGAGATTCTCGACCGGGCGATAGAGCTGTATCGGGAGGCGGGATCCGTCGAGGACCTGGCGCGGGCATTGGTTTTGGGTGCCGAGGTGAACCGGACCCACGGGCGGCCCGGTGTTGCCAGAGTGTGTGCTCTCGAGGCGATCCGGCTCCTGGAATCAGGGGAGCCGAGTCATCGTCTGGCACAAGCCCTGGTTGCGTACTCCTGGCTGCTGATCCACTCAGGTGAGATAGACCAAGCCGAGGCTTTCGCCGACCGGGCGATCGGGGTCGCCGAGGAGACCGGAGCCGAGCTGGCACTGATCAGTGCCCTCGGCGTGAAGGGAACTCTGGCGTATGTGCGGGGGGAGTCCGGCGGGCTGGACATCATGGAGCGATTGCATCAGCGCGCCCGTCTTGGCGGCTACCGCTACGAGGAGGTGCTGACCCAGCTCCGGATGGCGGAGGTCGCGCTGGAGATAAGGGACATCGACAGGGCGTCCGACTTCTCGGTCCGGGCGAAAAGCACCGCCAGCCGCTACGAACTGCCCATCTTGGAGACCAAAGCGAGCCTGGTGCGCGCCGAGGCCCTGCTCTGGGCGGGCGCATGGGCTGAGGCCGAAGACCTGGCGACGGAGACGATCGGCCGAAGCTCCACCGCCGATGTGCGTCTCGCAGCCATCCTCGGCGTGATACGAACCCGGACCGGCCGCGGAAGCGCTGTCGAATACTTGGACCAGGCATGGTCCCTCGCCGTGGAGAGTGGTGAAATCGACCACCTACTGCGTTCTGCGGCGGCCATCGCCGAGCGGATGTGGGTCGTCGATACACCCGACAACGCCCTGTTCGAGCAGTTCCGGGACCTCATTGACCGCGGAATCAGGTTCGAATATCCCTGGCCGGCAGGATCGTTGGCTCTATGGATGTGGAAGTCGGGTGATCTCGATGAGCCACCGGAGGGGCTTCCCGCACCGTACCGGGACCTCCTGTCGGGCCGGGTCGATCAGTCGGCGTCGTTCTGGATGTCGAGACAGATCCCGTACGAGAAAGCGATCGCACTCATGTCGGGAGACGTGTCACAGCGGCTGGAGGCGCTGGAACTGCTGAAGGCTCTCGGCGCGACGGCCGTGGCTGCCCGGGTGAGAAAGGAACTGCGAGACGAGGGTGTTCCAACTCCGCGGGGTAGAGGACAGGCGACACGGGATCACGCCGCGGGTCTCACCGCCCGGCAGGCTCAAGTCCTCCAACTTCTCGCCGAGGGCTTGACCAACACCGAAATTGCCGATCGCCTGTTCGTCTCGTCGCGGACCATCGAGCACCACGTCTCGGCGATTCTGGCCAAACTCGACTCCTCCACCAGAGATGAGGCGGTGCAGCGGGCTCGAGCCGAAGCGCTCGTCGAGAGCTAAATCGCGTAGCTCCCCACCCAGATTTAGGGGTGTCTTCCCGATGCTGCGCACCCTGGTCGTCGATACCTTCGATCAAGTGACATCGACCCGGAAAACGAGGAGGTACATATGTCGTTGTTCATGGACGTTCACACCATCGCGGGAGGGGTATCCGTCGCTGATGTAGCGGAGGCCCATGTCAAGGACCTGCAGACAGGGGCCAAATACGGGGTGAGCTATCTCCGCTATTGGGTCGACGAGACGGCAGGAAAGATCTTTTGTCTCGTGGAGGCCGACAACCCAGCCGACGCCGACACCGTCCACCGGGAGGCTCATGGACTCGTCGCCGACGAGATCTACCCGGTCAGTGAACACAACTGACCGGACCGAAAGAAAGTCAACAGAGAAATCAGGAGAGGCAAATGAAGAGAATCATCACAGTGGGGATGCTGACGGCAACGATGATGCTGGCCACTGCATCAGTCGCACTCGCCGGTGAACCGCCGGCCAACGCCGGGCAACCTACATGCGCGGGAGTAGACCTCGGCAGCGGTCCACTCGGCAACCATGGCGACCACATCAAAGACGACTACGTCCACCCCGGAGAACCCGGTGGCGCGAAGGGGGGCCCAGCCCACTTCAACCATCCACCCGAGGTAGGTCCAGGCGCATCGTTCTGCCTCGAGCAAGCGCAGGCTCAGTCGCCGTCGACACCCCCAGGACAGGCATAAACACAAAGCACCCAATAC
>DASUUC010000112.1:0-19090 GCA_036374335.1 Acidimicrobiia bacterium | reverse complement strand
GGTGATGGCTCTCGACGGGAAGGTGGCTTTCGACGACAACGCCCTCTACCGGCACCCCGATATCGCCGACATGCGTGATGAGACCGAAGAGGACCCCGCCGAGCTCGCCGCCAAGAACGCCGGTCTCAACTACATCAAACTCGAAGGCACGATCGGTTGTCTGGTCAACGGCGCCGGGCTGGCGATGGCGACCATGGACACGATCAAGCATGTCGGTGGGGAGCCGGCCAACTTTCTGGACGTTGGGGGTGGGGCTACCGCCGACCAGGTGACTACCGCCTTTCAGATCATCACCAAGGACCCCAACGTGAAGGGTATCTTCGTCAATATCTTCGGCGGGATCATGAGGTGCGATGTCATAGCCACCGGCATCGTGGAGGCGGTGGAACGTGTTGGGCTCGAAGTGCCGCTGGTGGTGAGACTGGAAGGGACCAACGTCGAGAAGGGAAAGAAGATAATCGAAGAGTCGGGTCTCAAAGTCACCAACGCCGACAGCCTCCTCGACGGGGCCCAGAAGATCCTCGAGCTGACCGAGCAACCCAGCGGAGCCGCTTTGTGAGCGTCCTCGTCGACAAGAACACCAGGGTCCTGGTGCAGGGCCTGGGCAAGACCGGCCAGTTCCACACCGACAAGGCGATCGCATATGGCACCGAGATGGTGGCCGGGGTGCATCCCTCGCGCGCCGGTGCCGAGTTCCATTTCGAAGGGGAAACCGACCACTCGGGCGTCCCCGGCCGCGATGACACCTATTCGGTGGAGCTTCCCGTTTTCGCAACGGTCAAGGACGCAGTGGCTGCGACAGGAGCAAACGCATCGGTCGTCTATGTCCCTCCGCCGTTCGCCGCCGACGCCATCATGGAAGCGGCGGCCGCCGGCCTCGATCTGGTCGTCGCCATCACTGAGGGCATACCGGTTGCCGACATGATCAAAACCAAGCGATACCTCGAAGGAAAGCCGACCAGGCTGATCGGGCCCAATTGCCCCGGAGTCATCACGCCCGGCGAATGCAAGATCGGAATCATGCCCGGATACATTCATCAGAGAGGGAAGATCGGTGTGGTCTCCCGGTCTGGCACCTTGACTTATGAGGCAGTTCACCAGCTCACTCTGCTCGAGCTGGGCCAGACCACGGCCATCGGGATCGGTGGTGACCCGGTCAACGGCACCAACTTCGTCGACTGTCTGCGGATGTTCCAAGACGACGACGAGACCGAAGGTGTGATCATGATCGGTGAGATCGGTGGCACTGCCGAGGAGGAAGCCGCCGACTTCGTGAAGGCGGAGATGACCAAGCCTGTTGCTGGCTTCATTGCCGGGACCACCGCGCCTCCGGGAAAGCGGATGGGTCACGCCGGGGCAATTGTCAGTGGAGGGAAGGGAACTGCCGAGGCCAAGATCGAAGCGATGACGTCGGCGGGGATCGTCGTGGCCGACACCCCGTCGGGCATGGGGGAGGCGATGCAGCATGCTCTTGGCTGAGCACCTCGCCGGAATCGAGTCGGAGGGCCGGCGACTCGGGCTGGCAGCCCGCCGCGATCCCGAGCGGGCTGTTCCTCAATACCCGGATTGGACACTCGCCGACCTCGCCTCCCATACGGCATCGATCCACGGTCGGACGACCATGATCTGCCGTGAGCTGCCCACCGAGCGAATCTCGGCACCAAGACCCCCCGAAGGCAAGGACGTCATCGATTGGTACGAAGAGACTCTCGACGAGATGCTGGAGGCTCTCCGGGACACCGACCCAACTTCGCAGTGCTGGGCGTTCGGTCCCGAGCCCAATGTGGGTTTCTGGGAGCGGCGGATGGTCATCGAGACCGGGATCCACCGCTGGGACGCCTACCAGGCCTTCGGTGAGGAGGATCGTCTCACCGATCTCGTGGCCCGGTGTGGTCTCGACGAATTCGCCGACATGTGGCTGCCCCAGCTCGGAGATGTGCAAACTATGGAGGTGACCGCCACCGATCTCGGAGAGACCTGGGTCTTCGGGGAGGGCGTCCCCTCCGCTTCCGTGAAGGGCACGGCATCGGACCTGTACCTGCGTCTGGTGGCCCGACCTTCTCCGGTCGAGCTGCCCGAGGATTGGGCGCAGGCCGTCGACGGTCTGGCCCCGCCCCCGAAACGCTGATCTGTCTTCTCGCTCGCGAGCACCGTGATCGGGGTGTCTCTGGAGAAACTCGCCAACGGTGAGCCTCGCTGGTGCGATCCCGCCACGAGCTTGCGGCGTGCGAGCCGGTTGACATGGTCGAAGGTGCCACCGTGGGTGGTTCCCCGACCTCTACACCGCCCTATCCGGGAACATGCCCGACCAGATTATGTCTCTCTGATCAAAACCGCCGGCGGGCGCTCCAATCCTTAGACTGCCGTCATGCCAGTTTGGGTTTGGGTCCTCATCGCTGTCGGATTGGTGTTCGTCGCATGGCTCGTCGCGGCCTACAACAGCCTGGTCGGGTCGCGTAACCGGGTTGACAACGCCTGGTCACAGGTCGACGTCCAATTGAAACGTCGCTATGACCTGATCCCCAACGTCGTGGAAACGGTCAAGGGGTATGCCACCCACGAACAGCAGACCTTCGAACGGGTGACCCGGGCCCGTAACGCGGCACAATCGGCGGAGAGTCCCGGAGAACAGGCGCAGGCGGAGAACTTCCTGACCTCGGCCCTGCGGCAACTGTTCGCCGTGGCCGAGGATTACCCGGAGCTGCGGGCTTCGGAGAACTTCCAGGGGCTGCAAGCAGAATTGAGCGAGACCGAGAACCGGATATCGGTGAGCCGACAGATCTACAACGACACGGTTCTCACCTACAACAACAAGGTGCAACAGGTCCCTACCAACATCGTCGCTTCGATGTTCGGCTTTGGCGAGCGCGAATTCTTCGAGGCCGGCGACGAAGCCGAGGAAGCACCTGCGGTCGAGTTCTGATCTTGAAACGGCTGCTCAGACTTCTCGTCGCAACGGCAGTGGTTGCGATTCCGGCCCTTCCCGCCCTCGCCAAGTCCTATCACATGGAGGCGGCCGATGTCACCATCGAGGTCGAGCCCGATGGATCCCTGCTGATAACGGAGCGACTGACCTTTGACTTCGAAGGGTCATTCAGCGGTGCCTATCGAGATATCCCCCTATACGCGGACGAGACATTCGAGCTCATTTCGGTAAAGGACGAAACAGTCAGCTACGACCCCGGAGGATGCGCCTGGCTGGGTTGCTCCTCGCCACCCGGGACCTACGGGCTCGACGCCCAGCCCAGTCTCGCCCGGGTGGTCTGGCATCACGCCTCCAACGACGAGATCCGCAGCTTCGAGCTCGTCTACAGGATGACCGGCGTCATCACCGTCTACGACGACATCGCCGACCTCATCTTCCAGGTATGGGGCGACCAGTGGGAGGTGCGCGCCGATGCGGTGACTGCAACGGTGGTGCTGCCTGAAGGTGCTTCCCCCGGTGACGTCCGTGTCTACGCGCACCCGTACGGCATCGACGGTGAGAGTTTCCTAGGAGACGACGATGTCTCACCCGGTCTTGAGGCACGCAGTGTCCCGCCGCACACCTTCGTAGAGATAAGAGTGCTCTTCCCGCCGGAGTTGCTCACGTCCACCGACGCTGTCACCGTCCTTTCCGGTAGCGGCGAGGAGGTCATCCTCAGCGAGGAGGAGAATTGGGTTCAGCAGGCCAACGATGCGCGCGAGGCCGCCAGGGATGGTCTCTTGGGGGGCGCGCTGGTCTTCGTCGGACTCGTGGGTGGCGCGGGTGGATTGGTCTATCTCCGCTATGGCCGGGAGCCCCGCACCGGCTACGACCGCGAGTATGAGCAGTTACCACCGTCGGAGCTGAAACCGGCCGAAGTGGGTGCCCTGGTCACCCAGGGAGCGGTATCCGAGAAACAGTTCACCGCCACCCTCTTCGACCTGATCCGTCAAGGGGTGATCACCGCTGAGCCCACCACAGTGACACGGGCGACCTGGGCGGGTCTGCGCTCCGAGGAAATCACCGACCTGATGCTCGGACTCACCGACAAGGACACCGGTCTCCGCGACTTCGAGCAGTCGGTCCTCACCGTCCTGAAGCGGGCGATGGCCGGGGGGCCGATTCCCCTCCACGAGCTCAATGGCGCGATCACGGCGGACCGGTCCGCCAACGCCACCACCTACCAGAGCTTCCGGGAGCGCGTCCTCGGCGCGGTTCGTCGGGCACGTCTCCTCGACGACTCCGGCACCACCATCTCCTGGCTGGTCAGGATCGGCGCCATCGCTGTCGTCGTATCCGCCTTCTTCTGGCTCCCCGGCTATCTCGCCGATCGTCCCGAATCGGATGCCTTTTTGGTCCTTTTCTTCATGGGAGCCATCGCGGGAGCTATCACCCTCTTCATCTTGCTGAGCTTCCGGAAGGTCAGGACGAGACGAACCAGAGAAGGTGCTCTCGAGGCGGAGCGATGGATCGCCTTCCGCAACTATCTGAATGATTTCTCCCGTCTCGAAGAGGCACCGTCGATATCCCTCGCCCTCTGGGACCAGTTCCTCGTCTATGGAATCGCTCTCGGTGTGGCCGAACAGGTCCTCGAACAGGCCCGCCTCGTCGCTCCGGTCGAGTTGGAGCAGTCGTCTTCGATCTACTGGTACGGGAACAACGGATTCGGCGGGGGCCCCACCCAGAACGCCTTCGTCGGCTTGGAATCCGCCCTTTCCGGTGCCTTCACCCCTCCGTCGAGCAGCTCCGGGGGCGGTGGCGGGTTCTCCGGCGGGGGCGGCGGTGGCAGTGGCGGGGGTGGCGGCGGCGCCTGGTAGTCCCGAAGCGTTCTGTGTCGATTTTGGGTCCCTATGCGGTCCGTAATCGACACAGAAGTCAAGGACGGTCACGGCGCCAGGAGGTAGAAGGCAGAGAACTTGTTCTCGATGTCCTCCAGTGGCTCGAAGCGGGTGAACCCGGCGCGACGGGCATAGTCCTCGGCCATCTCCCGTCCCCAGGCGGCACCCACACCTTCACCGCCGACGGCCAGCGATTGGGTCATGCAATGCATGGCCGAGATCCCGTAGAGCAGCGCGCCGTGGTGGTCGAGGTTGTTCTCCAGGTGGGTACTCGCGTTGGGCTCCATCATCAGGAATCGACCCTCCGGTGCAAGCGCCTCCCTGATCCGGGTCAGTCCGGCGAGCGGATCAGCGAGATCGTGGATGACATCGAACGCCGTGATCAAATCGAATGATGGATCGATCGGGATGCTGTCGGCGGACGACTGTTCGAACTTCAGATTGGAGATCGAATCCCCACGTTTCCGGGCTACCTGCAATGCCGCTTCCGACATGTCGAATCCGAAGACGGTCGATGCCGGAAACGCTTCCGCAACGAGAATGGGGACCGTGCCCGACCCGCAGCCGACGTCGGCGACACGGATCCCAGACGTGAGACGATCGGTGAGACCGGGAACCGCAGGGATCCAGCGATTGGCCAAGAACACCTTCTGTGATGGGCTGTTGCCCCGGTCGATGCCGCTGATCATCGCGGCGCCATAGTCTTCGAATGGGACTCCTCCACCGTGCCTGGTGGCATGGGCTACCCCGTCGACCTGAGCCATCAGCGCCGGCACCATGTCGAGCCAGCCACCCATGCAATATGGGCTCGACTCGTCGGCCAGAAACAGTGCGTGTTCCGGAGGCATCATGAATTCCTGGGTCTCCGGGTCATACTCGACGGCACCGGCCGCCGCTAGTCCGGACAGGATCTCTTTGACATATCGGGCTTCGAGTTGGGCGCCCTCGGAGATCTCGTCGACGGTTCCCGAGTGGTGTTCCCCGAGCCAGAAGAGCAATCCGGAGCGATCGGCGACAGAGAGGAGGGCCATGGTGGTGGCCCCCGAGGCGTATTCAACGAACCGGTCGAGGAACTCGGCTATCCGTGTGCGGTCCACGGGCTCAACCTACCGGCACCCCGCCCTTGATGACCTGACGCACCAGGTTTGCTCCCGGTCGATAGGCGAGATGAGCGGCGGACGGAGCGTCGAGGACCACGAGATCCGCGACGCTGCCGGGCGCGATGTAGCCACGGTCGTCGAAACCCAGGGAACGGGCGCCGCCCAGCGTGGCGGCGGTGATCGCTTGATCGACGGTGAGCCCCATCTGCACCACGGCCAGGGACAAAATCGGAGGCATCGATTCGAAGAAAGACGTCCCCGGGTTGCAGTCGGTCGCCAGCGCCACCGTGCAACCCTTTTCCAGCAGCATCGGGCCCGGCGCCTGTGGGGAGCGCAGAGTGTATGAGGCACCCGGGACCAGCACTGCCGACACCTCAGCTTCCGCCAGGGCCCGAGCTTCATCTTCGCTCACATGGTCGAGATGATCGGCCGAGACCGCGCCGATCTCGGCGGCGAGGGCGGCCCCTCCAGAATGGCCGAGTTGTTCGGCGTGGACTCGAGCCCCCAGACCGAGTTCGGCACCTTTGGTGAAGATCCCCCGAGCCTCATCCACCGAAAAGACCCCATCCTCGACGAATACATCGCAGTAGTCGGAGAGGGGAGCCGCGGCAGGGAGCATCTCTTCGACGAGGAGGTCGACATATCCCTCACGGTCCTTCTCGAATTCGGGCGGCACCGAGTGTCCGCCCAGGAAGGTGCTCTTGACGGTGACCGGCAACTCCTCGCCGACGCGGCGGGCAACGGCGAGCTGACGCAGTTCGGTCTCCATGTCTAGGCCGTAACCGGATTTGATCTCCACGGTGGTGGTCCCGGTGCGGATCATCCGCCACACCCGGGCGGCGGCCAGTTCGTAAAGCTCATTTTCAGATGAGGCACGGGTGGCGGCGACGGTGGAGAGGATTCCGCCCCCGGCAGCGGCGATCTCCTGATACGACTCGCCGGCCAGTCGCCGGGCGAACTCGTCGGACCTGTCCCCGGCGAAGATGAGATGAGTGTGGGCGTCGACGAAGCCGGGAATGACCGCCATCCCTTCGCAGTCGTACCGTTCGCCAGTCTGATCGGGAGCGTCGACGGCCGGTCCCGCGTATGTGAT
Source organism: Acidimicrobiia bacterium (assembly GCA_036374335.1). Lineage (GTDB taxonomy): Bacteria > Actinomycetota > Acidimicrobiia > Spongiisociales > ZC4RG35 > JANQRA01. Next base: position 12,094 of record DASUUC010000112.1, on the reverse strand, counting down.
CTTCCCTTTCTCGATTGCCACCACCGCGTCTGTGATCGGTGATCCGGTGTTGGTAGTGAGCTGGCCGATCCCGGTCAGGAAGAGATCGGACATCTAGCGACCAGTCGGCGGGACGAGCTCGGCGATTGCGCCGCTTTCGATCATCGACGCCACCGCTTCCACGTCGGGGGCAAGGGACCGGTCACCGGTGAGACCGGGCACCAGCTCCCGAACGGCGGCGACGACTTGCGCGGTCCCCCTCGCCGGAGTCAGCGGAGCCCGGTACTCGATGGCCTGCACAGCACAGAGGATCTCGATGGCAATGACCCGACGTACGTTCTCGATGACGGTGAGCAGTTTTCGGGCTGCCCCCCATCCCATCGACACATGGTCCTCCTGGCCACCGGACGTCGGCACCGAGTCGACCGAGGCCGGATGGGCCAGGACTTTGTTCTCGGCGACCAGGGCAGCCTGGACGTACTGGGTGATCATGTAGCCGGACTCCACCCCGGGATTCGCGGCGAGAAAAGGGGGCAGACCCTGAGACCGAGCAGGATCGAGGATCCGGTCGGTGCGACGCTCGGAGATCGAGGCCAGTTCGGAGACAGCGATCGTGGCGAAGTCGCACACGAGAGCCAGAGGCTCGCCATGGAAGTTGCCGCCGGAGAGGACCTCTCCAGTGTCCGGAAACACGATCGGGTTGTCGACCAGGGACCCCATCTCGGTGCCCAGCACCCGCCTCATGTGGTCCAGGGTGTCGGCCACGGCACCGTGGACCTGTGGGGCGCAGCGCAGGGAGTAGGCGTCCTGCACGGCATGGCTGAAGTCGTCGGTGTGGCTGGCGATGATCTCGGATCCGTCGATGAGAGCGGCGATTCGGTGCGCCGAGGCGACTTGACCGGGGTGTGGGCGGAGGGCGTGGATCTCAGGGCGGAAAGGACGGGCACTTCCCAGCAGCGCCTCCACGGAAAGCGCGGCGGCTGCGTCAGCAGCAACGAGGAGGTTGCGAGAGTGGTGGTGGGCGAGGGCTCCCATCGCCGACATGCCTTCAGTCCCGTTGAGAAGCGACAGACCTTCCTTGGTGAGCAGCTCGATGGGTTCGATGCCGGTATCCGAGGCAGGCTTCAAGGCACCGTCGACGCGGACCTGACCCTCGCCGATGAGTGGAAGAGCGAGATGGGCGAATGGCGCCAGGTCCCCGGAGGCACCGAGCGATCCCTGCGACGGGACCACGGGAAGGATCCCTCGGTCGAGCAACTCGAGCAGTTTGTGCACAACGATGGTGCGGACTCCGGAGTGTCCCTGAGCGAGAGTCCGCGCCCGGAGCAAGAGCATGGCTCTCACCACCTCGTCGGGAATCGGCTCACCGATGCCGGTGGCATGAGAACGGAGCAGGTTGTACTGCAGGAGTTCGGTCTCGCTCCTGCCGATGTGCGATGTCGCCAGACCCCCGAACCCGGTGGTGATCCCGTAGACCACGTCGTCGGAAGCCACGGCGTCTTCGACGACACGCCGTGCCGGAGCCAGCCTGGTCTCGAGATCGTCGGCCGCGACCGCTCGTGCCCTACCGAATGCGACGGCAACGACCTGTTCGGGAGTGAGCGGGCTCCCGTCGATGATGACAGTCTCCACGGCCGGTCACGCTAGCGGCCCGACCGACGGCTAGCGGCCCGACCGACGGCTAGCTTCCCTGCCCATGCCGACGACACAGAAGATCCGATACTCCGATTGCGACCCGCAGGGAATCGTCTTCAACGGGAACTACGCCAGATACTGGGACGATGCCCTCACCGACTGGTTCGAGGAAGCCGGCTTCGGAGGTGAGGGGCTGGGCGGAACCGGTGTCGATGTGGTGGCGGCCCGGATCGAGATGGACTTCAGGGCATCGGCCGCACTGGGCGACACGTTGGAGACCCACATCGCAGTCGAGCGGGTAGGCAACACGTCGATGACGCTGACGTTCACGACAAGACGTCTCTCCGACGGCACCGTGGTGACCGAAGGCAGGGAGGTTCTGGTGTTCGTCGACAGGGAGGACTTCAGGCCGACCAAGGTCCCCGACGAGGTGAAGAACGAGCTGGGCGGGAATCCCGACGGTGGACAGGCCGTTCATTAGGTCATGAACTATCTGACCCCCCTCTTGTCCGAGCCAGGCACCTCGATCGCGGTGATCGGTGCCACCGATCATCCCGCCAAGTACGGGGGGATCATCTACCGGGACATGAAAGCGAAGGGGTTCCCGGTGTTCGCCGTCAATCCCAACCGGGACACGGTGGATGGCGACCAGTGCTGGCCGACCGTGAAGGATCTGCCGGAGAAACCAACCATCGTGGTCTTCGTGGTTCCGGCCCATAAGGGATTGAAGGTGCTTCGGGACTGTGCCGAGGCGGGTCTGCGCAACATCTGGATCCAGCCCGGCGCCTTCTCCCCACAGCTACGGGATGCCCTCGAATCCGGCGACTTCAACTGGATCGCGGACGCCTGCGTCATGGTCCGCGCCCGTGTCGCCGCAGTACCCCGTTCCTAATGCTGTAGCTCCCATATATGGGAGCTACGAGGTTTCATTCGCGTCACGAGGCTCAGATCCGTCCCCGAAACAGCTCACGGGCGATGATGTTGCGCTGGATCTCCGACGTTCCCTCGTAGATGCGCGGCGCCCGGACCTCCTTGTAGAGATGGGCCAGGGTCGAATCGGCTTCGAGACCCCGGGCGCCCAGCACCTGAATCGCGACATCGACTGCCTTATGGGCGACTTCGGTTGAGAAGAGTTTGGCCATAGCGGCCTTCCCGGTGAGACCGGGATCATCACCGGAGTCGTAGGCATTCGCCGCACCGTAGACCAGGTGCTCCGCCGCCTCGATGCCGACCCGCACGTCAGCGAGCTGGTGGGTCACTCCCTGGAACTCGGAGAGCTTCGCCCCAAACGCTTCTCTCTTCCCCGCATGCTCAACAGCGATCCGCAACGCCGCCTCCGCCATTCCGAGAGTGAAAGCACCCACGCTCGGCCGGAATAGATCGAGGGTCTGCATCGCCACCCCAAACCCTCGGTCGGGCTCGCCCAGAACATTCTCAGGGCCCACATAGACGCCGTCGAAGCTCCAGCGCCCGATCGGGTGAGGGGACACCATGTCGATGGCCCCGCCGGTGACGCCCTCGGAGTCGATCGAGACCACGAATGCAGTCACTCCTTTGGCCCCGGTCTCCGGCGTGGTCCGTGCGAAAACCACCGCAACGTCGGCATCCGGAGCATTGGAGATGTACATCTTCTCGCCGGTTATGCGGTAACCCTCCCCGTCGCGCTCAGCCTTCGTGGCCAACGCCGCAGCGTCAGATCCGGCATGTCTCTCCGTTAGTGCGAACGCAGCTACCGATTCCCCGGTGCGGATCGACGGGATCCATCGCTGGCGTACCGCCTCGTCTCCCGAGAGATGGATAGGAGCGCCCCCGAGCCCCTGAACGGCGAACGCCGTCTCCGCTTCCGGACACGCTCGGGCCAGCCCCTGGCGGATCTGACACAGGTCCGCAGCCGTGACCCCATCCTCTCCAAAGACCCGATCGAACAAACCGGCACGGCCGAGAGCAGCCACCAGATCTCGGTTGACCCGACCGGGTGTTCCTTTCTCCGCGACCGGGACCAAGGTGGCTCCTAGGTCCTCTGACTGTAAGACAAGCTCACGCCTGGCCATGAAACTCGGTCCGGATCGGGTTGATCATCAATTCGAAGTTAACTCCCGGGCTCAGGGGATGTCGGCTACTCGACCCGATGCGGCGTTACCCTCCCGAACCGTGAGCCCATTTCGAGCTTCCGCCCGGTTTACCGAGAGCTGGGACCATTTCGACTTCTCGATCGACGATGGCGTGGCCACCGTCACCTTCGACCGACCCGAGCGACTCAACGCACTCACCTTCGAGGTGTACGCCGACTTCAGGGACCTGCTGGGCGAACTGGATCGCCGAGAAGACGCCAGGGTCCTCGTGATTACCGGAGAGGGCGACGGCTTCTGTTCCGGGGGGGATGTCAACGAGATCATCGGGCGGCTTCTCGAGATGGACAGCAAAGGTCTTCTCGAATTCACCCGGATGACCGGTGCCGTGGTCGAGCGGATGCGACGTCTGCCCATCCCCATCATCGCCTCCGTCAACGGGGTGGCGGCCGGGGCCGGGGCGGTCATTGCCCTCGCTGCCGACCTCAGATTGATGGCTGCCTCCGCGTCGTTCCACTTCCTCTTCACCAAGGTTGGCCTCGCCGGCGCCGACATGGGATCGGCCTATCTCCTTCCCCGGGTGGTGGGGCTTGGCCGCGCCACGGAGATCCTGCTTCTCGGGGAGGAGGTGTCGCCGGCGGACGCGGTCGTGATGGGTCTCGCCTCCAGGATCGTCGACGATGATCAGCTGGCCGATGAGACCACTGCCCTGGCCCGTCGTCTCGCCGAAGGCCCCACCCTGGCCTTGGGTGCCACCAAGGTCTTGCTCGGCAGGGAGTTGGACATGGATCTCGGGTCGTCGATCGAGTTGGAAGCCTTCACCCAGGCGCTGCTGATGACCACCGAGGACCATGCCGAGTTCTATCGGGCGTTCACCGGGAAGCGCCCGCCGGAATGGTCGGGTCGATGAGCCGACATCACCTCTTCGACCCGGACGGGATGGCCCCGCCAATCGGGTTCTCCTATGGCGCCATCGCCGCAGCCGGGCGCACCGTTCACATCGCCGGGGTCACCGGACACCAAGAGGACGGCTCGATCGACGAAGGACTGGTCGAGCAGTTCGGAGCGGCGTGCGAGTCGGTGGCGAAGGTCATCCTCGAAGCCGGTGGCGAACCGACCGATTTGGTCTCCATGACCATCTACACCACGGACATCACCGGCTATCGAGAGAACCTGACGCCACTCGGCGAGAGATACCGCGCCGTGTTCGGGCGGCACTACCCGCCGATGGCCTTGTTCGGGATCGGGGAGTTGTTCGATCCGGCCGCACTGGTTGAACTGGTGTGCGTGGCGGTGGTGCCGGACTGAATCTCACTCGTCGAGGATGAACACCGTCTCCTCGTAACGACGAACCCGCCCGTCTTGAGCGCGTTCTGTGATCAACTCGTCCAGCCTCTCCTGCTTTTCATCCATTGACCCCTCGCCGGCGAGCAGATCGAGCGGCGCATTGAGAAGGAGGGCCCGTTCATCCACCAAGAATCTGGTGATACCCGCGGGAAGCAAGTCGTCGGTGATGGCAGCCTTCATCACGTCGTCCAGGCTGAGCGTTGGGAACTCGATCACCGCCGACCAGTCGGGGAAACTCCGGGCCACCGAGTCGATACCGGTTTCGGCCACCCGGGAAACTCTCCACCTCCCCATATAGGTCCCCACCAGGGATGACAGTGTGGCGTTGGCGCTGACACCCTCACCAAGCACCAACCGGGATCCACCATCCTTGAGATGAATTCCCGGAGTGCCCTTCTCCTCACTCAGGAGCAGGTCGGATCGCTCGGCTACAGCCTGCACCAGCTCCTCGCGACCACAGCCTCTCACCACGTGTTGCCACGTCCCCAAGGTCACCTTGTCCCGTTCCACCATCTGCACGACCGCGTGCTCGAAACCGAGCCTCTTCAGTGACTCGGTCCTGGTGGCCCCGTCGAGCAAGATGAGCTCGCCGTTGGGCGCCAGTGTGCAGACCATCGGGTTGACCTGGACCCCCTCGGCGTCGATCCGTCTGACCAGACGCTCGACACGAAGAGGATCGCTCTCCTCGTGCCGACGGATGCTTTCCAGAGGGACCACACGAAGCAAAGGCAGGTGTGGCATGCGGCCACTGTAGTGATCGGCAAGCTGTCCCACCGCGGCGGGCGTCAGGAGACGTCGACTGAATCGACGATCTCGACCAGACGCTCCACGTCCTGGTGGTCGTGATAGATCCCAAAGCCGATGCGGAGCCGGTCCCCCCGATAGTCGGTGATCACCTTCTCGGCGTGCAACTCCTGGTAGTAGTGCTCGGCCATGCTGGATTGGAACGTCAGGAAGTTGCCCCGCTCCAATGACCGCTCCGGCACGAGTCGACCCGGCCAATGATCCGAGCTGTCGAGGAACAGGTCCTGCAGCCCTGTCACATGGGAGTGGATCAGCCGTGGATCGACTTCATTGGAAGCCAGCATGGTGAGGGCGGCGTTCATGCGATAGACACCCGACGGGTCGAAGGTGGCACCGGCGAACCGCGACCCGTCGGTTGCATAAGGCACCTTTGAATCGAACCCGCTCTCCAGGTGACCGAAGCTGGCGAACCAGCCCGTGTTCACCGGCCGGTCCCCGTAGCCGGGCGGACAGTGCATGAAACAAGCCCCCTCACCCGACATGGCGTACTTGTATCCCCCGGCGAGGAAAAACACCCTGTCCTGGATAGTGGACAGGTCGACGGGCATGGCCATGAAGGCGTGGTAGCCATCGATCACGATGAAGACTCGCTCTTCGGACACCGACGACACGATGCGGTCGAGCTCCGGGACCACGAAGCCCGAGTCGAAGAACACCTGGGACAAGAAGATCAGGTCGTGAGCCGCAGAGCGGGCCTCCGCGGTAAAACGCTCAGCGAAAGTGTCGAAAGGCTCCGCGGGAACGCGATCGACAACGGCGAGACCATCCTCTTCCCATCTTCGTGACTGGCGGGTGAACGAATGGAACTCGGCCCCACTGGAGAGGATCCGGACGGGTGGCTCGAAGCACGAGAAGAGCCGGACGACGAATTCGTGGGTGTTGGGAGCAAACACGATGGTGTCGTCGCGCGCCAGTCTCAGGGCCGCTGCGATCTGCCGTTGCGTCGCGGGGATCACCATCCCGTAGATGTGATCCCACTTGTCGTCCATCATCGCGACGGCGTCCAACCAAGCCTGGCGGTGGGCCTCATACGACACGTCGGGCCAGGGATGATGGGAGTGAGCGGCGAAGTGGAGCCGTTCGGGGTCTGATTGGAGGAATCTGGTGAATTCGGACTTCAGGCTCATGACTCGAAGCGGAACCTCATCGACTCCACAATGCCCTCGGGAAGCTCGGGTCGATCGGCTCTCGGGACCAGGAACGTGGAGAGATTGAGGAGATCTTCGAAGACCCGGCTGCGTTCCGCCGACTTCTCCAAATACTTGGCCCCGGCCGACCCACCGGTACCCACCCGTCGACCGATCATCCGCAACGCCATCTGGGCATGCCGATACCGCCACGTGGTGAAGCCCTCGTCGACGTCCATCAAGAGCTCGAGCAGGCGATGGGCCTCCTGGAGAGCGGGTTGGTCCCGGTAGAGGGTTATGAACACCGCGGCTTGAAAGGCGCGCTGACTCAGCCTGATTCGCCCGGCGGCCCGCTCCAGCTCGTGTTTGTCGGCGTCGAACAGGGCCTGATATTGGGCCTCGACCTGGTCGAACCCCCGTAGTTGGGTCTTTCTCTCGTCGTCCTCGAGATTGGGGTTGTCTTGGACGACCGAGCGGTCGGCTTGGATACGGTCGTGCACCGCCTCGCGATAGGCCTCCCAGAAGCTGAAGTCGCCCTGGTCGAGGAAGGGAGTTCGCTCGAGCCAACGCTCGACGAGATCGAACAACGATCGGCGACCTTCGGTCGCCTCGACGGTGCGTTTGTCCTCAGCGTCGAAACGGACCGTGTATTCGTCACCCGCCAACAGGAGCCGGTCCTGGCGGCGCAGGCCGAGCTTGTTCTCGATGATACGGAACTGAGCCGACTGAAAGCCGGAAGCGGGGAACAGGTGGTCTCTGAAGTCGAGGAAGTCGAGGGGAGTCATCGTCTCAAGCACACTGATCTGTTGGATCAGCAAATCTTGAATCTCGCTGATCCTGCGGAGACGCGCCACTGCCGTCCCCATCTGCTGTTCGGGGACCAGTTCCTGGTCGAAAATGTCGAGGATGCTGTCGAGTTCCCAGATGATCTGCTTGAACCAGAGCTCGTAGGCCTGGTGAACGATGATGAACAGCATCTCGTCATGGACGGTCTCCCCGTTCTTGGTGCTCTCCAGTTGTTGGGTGGCGAGGAGGGCGTCGAGGTTGAGGTAATCCGGGTAGTAGAGACCTTCAGCGCTCATGCTTGTATCCGGAAGCTAGTGGCTCTGGCCGGTGATACCGCACCACTCCTCCGATCTGAGCCACAACTCGGCGGCGAGGTCGTCGTCTTGGGCTGGCGGCGATGGGTCGCGTACCCTCATCCTGGAGTAGTAGAGACCGGACTGATCTGTGACCTCATCGGACGTCGCACACCAGACACTCGTCTGTGCCGCCGATTCAGGCGTCTCCATGTTGCGCAGGAACAACTTCACGGCACGCGGGTAGATTTTGGTGTCGGCGACGCCGGGATGGAGCGAGTAGGTTCGCCACTCCGGTTGGAGTCGGGCCAGGTGGCGCGCGAAGAGAATATTGGCCAGTTTCGACTCCGCGTAGGCTCTCAACACGCCGATGACCGGGGTCCTCGTTCTGACTCTCTCCAGATCGACAGCGTCGGCACCCCGATGGGCCTCACTGCTCACCACCACGATCCGGGTTCCGGGGCGGAGGCTGGGCCAGAGATGATGGGTCAGCATGAAATGACCTAGGTGATTTACCCCGAAGTGAATCTCGAAACCATCCTCGGTCACGCCCCAGACGGGCCCCACTCCGGCGTTGTTGATGAGGACGTCGAGGACCCTTCCTGAGTCGACGAAGGCCCGTGCCGCCTGCGCCGAGGACTCCAGGGAGGCGAGGTCGAGATGGAGGAACTCCGCCGAGCCGCCTTCCTGTCGGATGGCGTCGACGACCTGCATGGTCCGCTCCTCGGAGCGCCCGGCCGCCGCGATGTGGTATCCCCGCCTTGCCATCTCGATTGCCGTTGCTCTCCCGATTCCCGAGGACGGTCCGGTGACCATGGCGATGTTCATGAGATTCACGGTATCGCTAGCTTGAGGTCCGTGACCGACTGGCCGCATCACCTCAACGCTTATCGATATTTCTTGGGTGATCGGCTCGCCGAGGGCAGGGGAGACCATCCGGCCCTCCGTCTCGACGGCGTCGTCGTTGACTACGCCGCGGTGGACGGGTTGACGGCCGGATACGAGGCAGCACTACGCGACGTCGGAGTGAGCCGTGGCGACCGTGTTCTGATCGTCATGCCCGACGGTCCCGGGTACGTCGCCGCATTGTTCGCCACGATGAGGATGGGAGCGGTGGTGGTGATGCTCAACCCGGATCTCACCGTCGATGCGATGGGAGCGATCGTGGACGGTTCCCGGGCCGTCGCGGGAGTGGTCGATCCTGTTCATCGCGACCATTTCGATTTGTCGCTCCGTTCCTGGAAGCCCGCCGTCGTCGATCCAGATACCGTCGGGTCCGACTCGTTTGCCGGTGACCCGGCTGACACGAGACCGGACGATCCCGCCATTTGGCTGTTCTCCGGTGGGACGACAGGCGTGCCCAAAGCAGTGGTTCAAACCCACAAGAGCCTGGTCAACACCACACGTCTCTATGGACAGGGAGCTTTGGGTCTGACTGAAGACGACATCACCATGTCGGTTCCCAAGCTCTACTTCGGATATGCCACCGGATCCAATCTGCTGTTTCCGTTCTCTGTTGGGGCCTCGTCGATTCTCTTTGCGGAGCATCCGACTCCTGAGGCGCTCTTCGAACGGATAGCGAAGCACCGTCCCACGGTGCTGGTCAACGTGCCTTCTGCGATCAATCAGATGTTGTCTGCAGCGCAGGCCGAAAGCCAAGACTTGTCCAGCCTCAGGTTGGCGACGTCTGCGGGCGAAGCCCTCCCCGAAACCCTCTATCACCGTTGGACGGAAACCTTCGGGGTCGAGTTGCTCGACGGGCTGGGCACCGCCGAGATGTGGCACATCTTCATCACCAACACCGTCGGTGATGTCAGACCGGGCTCTCTGGGCAAGGTGGTCCCCGGCTTCGAGATCAAGGCGTGCGACGACGACGGCAAGGAGGTGCCACCCGGCGAGGTGGGACGTCTCTGGGTGAGAGGCGATTCGCTGGCTCTCGGCTATCCGGACGACCCGGCACAAACCGAGGAGGCGTTCCGGGGCGAGTGGTTCGTCGGTGGTGACCTGGTTTCGATCGACGAGGAAGGCTATGTCACTCATCGGGGACGAGCCAATGACGCCATCAAGGTGAAGGGCAAGTGGTTTCGTCCCCAGGAGGTGGAGTCGATCCTGCTCGACCACCCGGCGGTGAAGGCGTGTGCTGTCGTCGCCGTCGAGGATGACGCCGGGCTGGCCCGGCCGGTGGCATTCGTCGTCGCGTCCGACAAGGTCTCCCAACAGGAGCTAGTCGACTGGTCATTGCAGCGGTTGCAGCCGTATAAGCATCCACGGAAGGTGTATTTCGTCGACGAGCTGCCTCAAACTCACCTTGGGAAGGTCGACCGCTCTGCTCTCAAGCAGGCCGCGAGTTGACTCATGGCGAATGACAAACCGGGTGACAACCCAATGACCGATCTCGTGACCTACGGCGAGCATCCGTTCCTCATGACATAGAGAGTCGCTGGTTCGAATCCATGAGCTCGGGCGGGAGCAGGGTCGGTGGCCCTTGGGTGAGCACTGGCCCTTGTCGGTTCGGGAGTTCGAATGGGAGCAGGGACGGGACTTGGAGGGGGCTCGCCGCGATCTGGCCGATCTACTGGAGATGATGGAAGCGGGACGTCGTGACGAGGTGCTCAACGACCCCATCATCCAGCGGCCTCTCGGTGAGGGATGAACAATGAGCTGCCGAAAAGGCATCTCGGTATCGCGGATAGATCTGAAGCGGGCGGCCCGTTGAGCCGCGCCTACCTCTGCTCTACAATGACCACCATGCGTGGTCGGGTGATCGTGGGGCTGGTGACAGCGGTGGCGATTCTCGGGGCTTCCGTGGCGTTGGCCCAGGAAGATGGCGGAGATGAGACGGAGAGCGCCGAAGACTCTGGGGTCCCCCCATTCCTCACCGGAGATCAGGAGATGCCACCCGGTCTGGCGAAAAAAGACATCTTGCCTCCTGGTCTGGCCAAGAAGGACGGGGACGGAACACCCCCCGGACTAGCCAAGAAGGAGGGGGACGGGATACCCCCTGGTCTGTCCCAGAAGGAAGGGAATGGGACGCCTCCTGGTCTGGCCAAGAAGGGCGAGGATTGGCTTCCTCCCGGGCTCGCCAAGAAAGGCGAGGATTGGCTTCCTCCCGGGCTCGCCAAGCAGGACAAGATCCCGCCCGGTCATGCCAAGCGTCTTGGGGTCGACCCGCAGCCGGGTACCGGCGACGACAGCTAGCTGCCGCACGCGGTCCTGACGCCATGAAACTCGGGGCGCTGGACTTCGCTGAGCGGTGTCTGCAACCCTGGGTTGGGGGTCGGCACCCGCGACCACCCCCGGCCGAACATGTCCCCGGGCCCTGGCATGATCGGGACATGGAGCCGACCCTCCTCCATGCCGACCTCGATGCGTTCTATGCCTCCGTCGAGCAACTTCTGAACCCGGAGTTGCGAGGCAAGCCCGTCCTCGTCGGGGGAGGGATCGTCGTGGCGGCGTCCTACGAGGCCCGTGCCTTTGGGGTCCGGGCGCCGATGTCGACCAGGGACGCGCTGGCTCTATGCCCCAAGGCGATCGTGGTCGATGGCCACTTCAGCCAATATCTCGACCTATCCGACCGGGTCATGGCCATCCTCGACGACGCAACACCAGTGGTCGAACAGATCTCGGTCGACGAGGCATTCCTCGACGTCTCCGGCACGACCCATCTCTTGGGCACGCCATCCGACATCGCCCGGAATATCCGGCGGAGGGTCCGTGAAGAGGTGGGTCTTCCCATCTCCATCGGGATCGCCTCCACCAAGTTCCTGTCCAAGATCGCCTCGGCGCGGGCCAAACCCGATGGCCTCGTGGTGGTAGAGGTGGGGACCGAGCTCGACTTTCTCCATCCTCTGCCGGTCGAGGCTCTCTGGGGGGTGGGCAAGGTCACTGCCGCCCGTCTCCACCGACTCGGAATCAGCACCATCGGGGAGCTCTCCGAGATCAACTCGTCGTCGCTCCGGCCGCAACTCGGGGCGGCCGCTTCGGGAGCCTTGCGCTCGCTGTCGTGGAACCAGGACCCGAGACCGGTGAGGGGAGGGCGTCGGGCAGGGTCAGT
>DASUUC010000111.1:0-5889 GCA_036374335.1 Acidimicrobiia bacterium | reverse complement strand
CGGTCCGGTGGCGATGGCCGGAACGGAGATGAGGACGAGGGCTATCACCGTCACCGTGGTCAACAGCCGACTGCGCATCTCTTCCTTCCCCTTAACCCGCCGTAGAGCTTATCCCGGTAACCACTCCGCGTGAAGGGAAAGCTTGCATATTCCCGCGTCCACCAGCCCTCCTTCCGTCCAGCCCGTGCAGTAGTCGAAGAAACGCTCAATCCCCGGAGCCGGATCGTGCCAACGCCCTGCCAACACGTTCCCCTCTTCCAGCAGGAGCCGCCTCTCGGCTCTTCCTCTCAGGGGAGGTTCTTTGAAGCCGAGCGCTCAGGTGGTCGGTTTCGGTGTCGCTGGCCAGATTCGCCACGTAATAGATCGCGATGGCTGCCACCACGAGGCCGGTCTGATATGTGCTGATCGTGCCGACCCCACCGGCCACCAGGAGGCCGATGGAGACAGCCGTCAGTCTCTCGTGGGCGGCCAGAGCCGACCAGGTGGCGGTGACCAGTCCACCGAACGCCAACCCGAAGGCCAGAGGTGAAAACCATCCCGGAACACCGAGATTCCACAGCGCGAGGATCGCCAGAGTCGACCCTCCGACCGAGAAGCCGACGGCGACGGCCAGGAACGCCACCAGCCCTGCCACCAGACCCGGCGTGCCCACTCCTCGCCGGACCAGCAGGGGTGCGGTCACACCCGCCAGGATCAGTAAAGACTCGGCGACCAGTATCGAGACGTCGACGGATCTTCCCGAGAGACCGCCTCCCACCCCCTGACCCAAGACGCTCCAAGCCGCGATCGCCCAGGAGGCGGTGAACAAGCCTATGGGAATAGAGCTGACGCCCCTCCAGGTGACGGTGGCTACGGCAAGGGTTGCGATCAGTGAGCACCAACCAACGACCGGCACTGTGAGGACATCGATGCGACCGGCCCCTGCCACCAGTAGAAAGAAGCTCGTGAAGACACTGGCGGCTCTGGCCGGGAGAGTGTCGACGCGCCACAGCCAAACCACGAGGTAGACGAGGGTCGAGAAAAGGAGTACAACCGAGAAGTAGTAGGCGAGCCGACCGACCTCGCTCAGAAGACCGATTGACAGGTCGAACCGTCCAAGACCCGGTATGTGAACGAGCGTCCGGGTACCGGTGCGCAACAACGCCAACTCGATCAGAGCAACGACTCCGAGAGACCCGGACAGGATCCGGAGTGTGGGCATGCGGGCCGTCGGTATCACTTCGTCTCCCGCTTCCACCGACTCATGTACACCCAAAGGGCCGCAGTTGCTGCGATCAGAAACGCGGTGAAACCAATCGAGATGGGCACCATCGGGTTGGATGGTGAGTACGCGGGCCAGTCATCGGTGGCCGCGACCGCCCGGCGTGGCGGGTCTTCGGGCGTGATCTGGAGTCGGGTGAAAGCAGACACGGACTTGATCCCATTGCGTTCCTGCTTGCTGCCGTCCCAGACTGCCAAGGCGACATCGACAGGTGTGGAGCCGTCGAAACTCGGCTGCATCTCGATGCCCGATGCGAATGGCCTGGAGAACACCACCATCCATCGACCATTCTCGTGCACGGCGTGGCCGTCCAATCCTCCCTGGCCGGCGACCTCGAGGGTTCCGAAGCCGCCGGCGAGAAGGCTCTGCACCGCGGTCCGCCCCTGGCTCTGGGCAAGGGGATTCCCGGCTTCGCGTGCGGGGAAGAAGAGGTCGTCGGTCGAAGGGTACGAGTCGACATAGCCCGATTCCGGAAGGCTGGAACGCTCGGTCTGCTGATCGGCCCGCCATTGCCAGATGTTCACAGCCCGGTCGGCCTGCCCCATGCAGATTGCCGGCACTGCGCTGCCGGCCTCGGCCGGGAACTGGACGGCTGCGGCGTCGCTGAATGCCTCATGGCGATCGGACGCCTCGTCAGGTGTCGCGTCCGACCACTCCAACATCACGTAGAGGACGTCGCCGTGGTGAACTGCCCTGACGGCGACCCGTTCTATGGCGCCGCCCCCCATGGGTGGCGCCACCTGCTGGGAGGTCGTTGGAAGGAAGACCGGCAGGATCGACTGCCACTCCGGGGCCGACCCGTCCATGATCGGCTCGGCGGAGACCCCCCAAGCGCCGATCGACTGAGTTTGGGCGATCGCCGGGTTGGCTTCGGTCACCCGCAGCACGACTGCCACCAACAGAAGCCCAAGGAGGAGAGGGAGCTTGGAGACGACCGATCTCAAGGCACCCTCCCAGCCTGTGGCGCGGGACACGGCCCGCATGCCCCGTCGTCGGGCGGCTCCTGGGGCAGGGGTCGCTCCACCACCTCGACCGGTTCGACCCCGAAGCCCACCATGTCCTCGGGGACCCAGACGGCGAGGAGCTCCCCGAGGGCCGAGTACCACGGGCTCGCAGACACCGCGGCCACCCTCGAACCGAAGGCCGGGGCCCAGCAGCCGAGATGGTCGCTGAGAAACGCAGCAGAAGTGTCACGGCAGACGGATGCGTTCCCGGGGTTCCCGCTCTCCAGGGCCAGGGCCTCCTTCCTGGCGACGACGGCCATGAACTCGAGCTCCGTCACCACGTGGTCGGGTCGCTCACGCTCCTCGCCGCCGGCTCGGAGGCCATGGGCGCGATAGAAGCCGGCTATGTCGGCGACGATCGCCGTTTGTTGGAATATGCCGTCGCCGCGGTAGCCGGTCTCGTATCCGGGGGCGTCCTGGGACGCGATCGGTGGGAAGAGCAGGATGTGCTGTTCTCTCAGCGCATCGACGTCCCGGGTCAAGGAGCGACGAAGCGCGACCAGCGCAGCGTCCACACCGGGAGCCGCCTCGAGCATCAACACGGCGGGGAAAACCGTTGAGGAGAGGCGCTCGAGGCGATCCCGGGTGGGGAAAGCGAAACCGGTGGCCAGCAGCGAGTAAAGGGTGAGCCGACCGGTGACATGGGTGAGATCGCGGTGGTTGGTGGCGAGCGTCATATCGAGTTCAGCTTCAGAGGGCGTTCGTGGAGCGGCTCCTGCACCGAGATCCGGACGATCTCGTGGCCGTCGTCGTCGAATCCGACAGCGGTGTCGTTGAAGATCTCATAGGCCTCGCCTCCCACCACGACCTCGCCGACCCTCTCCCCCTCCTCTACGTCGAAGGAGAAGATGACCTGCTGGGAGGCCCGGAATAGCTGGAGGACGGCGAGCAGCCGACGGGACGGCCTGGTGTAGCGCTCTATCGCGCGATCCACCCCGGGGCCGAACATCTGACGCAGGTAGTCACGCGGCACCCACCGCGGGGGGATGTAGTAGATGTTGGGCTGGGTGCCGAACTGGGGATAAAGAGGTAGGGCGACCTGCTCCTCGTGGACCAGGTAGTAGAGAGGGTGGTCCGGGTCCTCTGCCCAGGTCCCGTCCGCCTCCACGTTCACCAGACCCTGCATGCGGATCTTCCCGACACAAGCCGCCATGCACCGCGCCTCCATCGGATGGCCGTCCGTGATCGGGTCGGTTCCCTCCTGACGGGGATAGCACCCGATGCACTTCTCGGAGGTCCCCGTCGTGGGGCGGTACATCGTCTTCTTGTACGGGCAGGCCTCGACACACTTGCGATATCCCCGGCACCGCTCCTGGTCGATGAGCACGATCCCGTCCTCGGGTCGCTTGTAGATCGCGTTCCTGGGACAGGCGGCGAGACAGGCCGGGTAGGTGCAGTGATTGCAGATCCTGGCGAGGTAGAAGAACCAGCCTTCGTGCTCCGGGAGAGACGCTCCCTTGGACGACCACTTCGTGCCGTGGTCCTCGTACCGGTTGGGGCCCTTCCACTCTTCGTCGGTGGGCAGATAACCCACGGCTTGCTCGCCGGCATCGGCCGCCTCGAAGATGGTCGTGCCCTCGAAGCGCCCATAGGGGGCGTCCTCGGTCTGCTCCCCGGAGTCCCACACCTGGCCGCCGGGGTTGGCCTCCTCGAGAAGCTCCAGGGTCTTCACGTCCCAGTGCTGCGGATAGCCGCCGTAGGGCTTGGTCTCGACGTTGTTCCACCACATCAGCTCCTGGCCCGGTGAGAACGTCCAGGTGGAGCGGCACGCCATCGTGCAGGTCTGACAGGCGATGCAGCGGTTGATGTTGAACACCGCGGCGAATTGCCGCTTGGCGCCTCCCCCCTCGAAGCGATAGTCCATCTCCCGGCCGAGCTGCCAGTTGTATGCGGTGGTCATCCCGCGTCTCCAAACACGTCGATGACGAGGTCGGACACGAACCGGGCCCCTCTCCTCCGGTAGATCGCGTGAGGCATCGTGTAGGCCGGGGAGGCGAAGAGATCGCGGATCTCGTTGGCCGCGAACCCAGTGAGGGCGTACTCCTCGATGAGGCAGCGCGCCGTCTCCCGGTCGGCGTCGACGCTCATCCCGTCAAGACGGCTCACTCCGACGAGCTCGAAGGGGTCACCAGACTCGAGTTCTTTCATTCGGAGGCTCCCTTTATGGTGACGATCTGGCCGCTGAGGTATCTCTGCATGAACCGGTCCTCGCCGTCGGGGCCCTTGCCGGTCCTGGCGCCCGACCACGTCTCGGCACCGCCGACCCCTCCGGACTCGGCCTTGGTGATCCGGACCACCGTCTCCTTGGGGACGGTGTTGATGGCGTGGTTATCCTCGTCGTACCCGAAGATGAAACCCATCGCTCCGCGCCGCTTGTGGAAGAGGGAGTCGGTCTGATGCATGGGGGGAGCCCAGCCCCGGGTGATTGACTGCTGGCTGCCGTGGCGGAAGCTCGACTGGTACCCGGTGTCAGCCAGCGCCCGGCCGTCGGCACGACGCTTCTGGGCCTCGATCGTCCTCGGCGTCGCCATGTAGAAGGCGTGCTTGATCATGGTGACTCCCGGGGGATATGACGGGTTGTAGGTCACCCTGGCCATGAGCCGGGCGGCCTCGTAGAAGGGGTCCTCCGGTGTGACTCCGACGTAGGGGCGGTCGTTGGGGTTGGCGTCGATCCAGACCCAGTCGCCGGCCTCGAGACCGAGGCTGCGGGCGTCGGCAGGGTTCATGTGTAGCTGGGCGTCGCCGACACCGGGCATCCGGGTGTCCGTCCGGTGCGGGTCGCCGAAGTTCGAGTTCCAGATCCAGTGCCAGTCGGTCACCGCCCACGAGGAGTGCACCGAGTGGCGGGACTTGGGGGTGAGACACAGGAACCGGTAGCCCTGGTCGAAGAGCGGGTTGACCGTGCGCCGCACCTCGGGCCAGGACATCTTGATGTTCCGCACCTGTCTCCGATCGGCATCGAGGTCGTCGGCGGCGATCCCGTAGTCGTTGGGGCGGATCCAGGGACTGGTGGAGACGATGACGTTGGGCAGATACGGGGTGGCCTCGACCGCCTCCCGGTGGACGATCAGGTTCTCCCCGTAGTCGATGGCCTCGGGGATGTCGCAATAGGAGTTGAGGCGCCCGGTGTCGGTGTAGAACGGGAGACTGTCGTTGATCTGCTCCCAGAACGGGATGCGAGGGTAGGTGCGGTACTGCATCAAAGCGCCGCCGGGCTCCCCGTATCGACCGGACATGATGTCGTCGACGGTGTAGCCCTCGGTAGTGAACGACGCCTTCAGCACCCGATCCAGATAGACCTCCGGACGCCCCTCACTGGCGAACTTGAAATGGTCGGCGAAGCGATCCTCACCCGTCAGTTGGCTCAAGGCCCGGGCGACGCCGGCGAAGATGGCCACGTCGTCCCGGCTGTCGTACAGGGGCCGGATCCCGCCTTTCCACAGCTGGAGGAACGGGTTGGAGCAAGATCCGCCCATCTCGAGTGTCTCGAATTCGAGCCAGCTGTTGGCGGGGAGGATCAGGTCGGCGAACTCGGCGGAGCCGGTCCACTCGATCTGCTGGTCGACGATCATGTCGACCTTGGGGTTGGTGTTCTTGACCAGGTGGTAGGCCCATTTGGCCTGG
>DASUUC010000110.1:0-26288 GCA_036374335.1 Acidimicrobiia bacterium | reverse complement strand
TGTGCTGGCTGTCCACTATCGGATCGCGCAACGACCCGGGCCGGAGTGGCCCAACGAGCGAGGACGCCGCATCGCCTTGTTCGCAAGCTGGGGAGGTGTTGGCCTCTGGTTTCTGAACATGTTTCTCGGGAGCCTGGGTTTGCTCCAGGGCTTGTTCCTGGGCTTGCTTTTTGACCCTGCATCGGTCTTCGTCAACGCCGTGCGTGATGTCGCTCGCGGTACAAACCCCTCGGCCGACAGCTAGCAGCCCGGAGAGAGTCTTGGTTGAGTGTGATCGAGCATCTCAACATCGCAGTCCGCGAGAGGCGCCATCAGGCTGACTTGGAGCAGACGGAAGAGCCGGCACTAACCCGTACGGCGTGCCCGATAACGGCACGTTCGACGAGGTCGCTGCTTCTAGCCGGACATATTCCCATTTATCGGGTTGTTCGGCTTGCGTCGTCTCATCGAGAATGGGAGAGCTGATAGGACGGCGAGTTCGCGTAAGTAATGCTCAGTCGATGCTTCCAACAGACGTCGCAGGGATCGTTGAACATCCAGGACTCGCCCACTCCATTCGGTGACGTTACGGCAACCCGGGATAATCACGGAGCCGATCTCTGCACTGAAATGAGCGGACTGACTGCCACGTAGAAGAATTCGGGTCGACAAAGGTGGGAAGCTGAATCCTGGTCAGAAGGGGATGACGCACTGGTGGTTCTCGTGCCCCCGGCAGGACTCGAACCTGCGCACCCGGTTCCGGAGACCGGCGCTCTATCCCCTGAGCTACGGGGGCGGGCAGGGTCTGATGGTACGCCGTCGGATGGCCAAATCCGCAATGGCCTGTATCCTCCCGGTCGATGAGTGACCCACGTCAGGGCAGAGGCGACGACGGCGATGCCACAGGGTCAGCCTGGGCCAGGGGACGAGGTGTCGCCATCGGCGCTGGAGTTGGTGCGGCGATCGCAGCGACCGGCGACGTGATCTGGATCGCGATTGGGCCGGCGATCGGCATGGCCTTCGGCCCGGCGTTCGGCAGCATCCAGCGAGATTGACTCTCATCGCGTGCCGCCGCCCATGATGTACCGCTCGACCAGGGGGAACGCCAAGCCTGTCGAATTCACGACGGCCATGGTCCAGGGTCTCGCAACTGACGGCGGGCTATATGTACCCGAGCGGATCCCGATCCTGCCCTCCGGGTGGGAGTCCTGGTCCTATGAGCAGGCAATCTCTGAGACGCTCGGGCTCTATGGCGCCACCGACACCGACGATCTGATCAAAGAGGCAGCGGCGCTCTTCCATCACCCGGAGATCGCTCCGATCGTGCAGGTCGGAGACAGAAAGCTGCTCGAGCTCTTCTGGGGGCCCACACTCTCGTTCAAGGATTACGCCCTCCAGGTGTTGGCCCGCCTTCTCGATCGGGAGGTAAACGAGGGTTTGATCCTCGGGGCGACGAGTGGAGATACTGGCTCGGCGGCCATCGAGGCCTGTCGCGGCCGTGAGAACCTCATGATCGTCATCCTCTACCCGGAGGGCCGCGTCTCCGATTTCCAGCGAAAGCAGATGACGACCGTGAACTCCGGCAACGTGAGGGCGGTGGCAGTGCGGGGGACGTTCGACGACTGTCAACGCATGGTCAAAGAGGCCTTCGCCTCCTATCCGCATCTTCTCGCCGTCAACTCGATCAACTGGGGCCGTATCGCAATCCAGGCGGGCTTCCATGTCCATGCTGCGGCCCGGATGGGCGAGCCCTACGACCTGATCGTCCCGACGGGCAACTTCGGGAATGTCTACTCGGCGTGGCTGGCCAAACAGATGGGAGCGCCGATCGAGACCATCACCATCGCCAACAACGCCAATCACGGTCTCAGCGACCTGGTGAACACGGGAGAGATGCCTCAGTCCGGGGTCGAGCCCACTTTGGCACCTGCCATGGACATCCAGGTCCCGTCGAACCTGGAGCGCTTCACAGGCGACCCGACTGAGGAGTTCATGGCGAGCTGGTCGACTGATGAGCAGATCGCGGAGACGATCACCGAGGTCGAGTCGACCCACCGATACCGGTTGGATCCGCACACCGCCACCGGATGGCGGGCTGCCGATGAGACCCGATCAGTTCGGCCCCAGTTGCTCGTGGCCACCGCCCACCCCGCCAAATTCGACGATGCGATCGCCCCTCCGGAATGGTACCCGTCACTAGACGGGCTCGAGGAGCGCCTGATCGTCGTCGCCCCCGACCTCGCAGAGTTAGAGCACCGCATTTCTCTGCACTGATAGCTTTGCGCAACGAACGCAACCGGCTACGATGTGATCAGCTGGTGCAGCAACGTGCCAGTCATTCCCGTCACACCGCTCAGGACTCTCCTGCGTGAATGCGTCTGCTGACGCCGACGGGAAGCTTCCGATCCGTCACAACCTTCACGGGGATTAGTCACGAAGGATCCAATGACCACACGAGCTCAACTGCAGAGCAAATCAATCGATGAGCTGAGAGAGGTGGCCCAGGCTGCCGGCATCGACACCAACGGGCTCCAAAAGTCCAAGTTGATCGCCGCTCTCATGGACGCGGGGGAAGTCAAGGAAGGGAAACCGACCGAAGAAGTCGACCTGCCGAAGGCCACGCCACGCACGGAAAAAACGGACACGTCGGACGCCAGGTCCGACGACAAGTCCGAGGATTCGGGTGATGACAGCGGCGATGGCGGCAGAGACGACAACAGAGGTGGCGGCGGCGGTGGTGGTGGTCGCCAGCGCAATCGTCGCCGTCGGGAAGACGAACGCGTCCCCGAGGACCAACTCGAAGTGCGAGAGGGAATCCTCGACATCCTCCCGGAGGGTTACGGATTCCTCCGTGTGACCGGATACAAGTCAGGTGACAAGGACGTCTATGTCTCCGCCAACCAGGTCCGCAAGTTCCGGTTGCGCAAGGGCGACATCATCTCGGGCCCGATCCGCCCACCCCGCTCCAAGGAGAAGTTCCCCGCCGTGGTCCGGATCGCAAGCGTCAATGGCATGGACCCCGATGAGGCCATGAACCGACCCAAGTTCGAGAGCCTCACCCCGTTGTTCCCCGACGTCCGGCTGCGACTCGAAGTGGAGGGCAAGTCGAACAACATCCTCACCCGGATCGTCGACCTGATCGCCCCCATCGGGAAGGGCCAGCGTGGTCTGATCGTCTCCCCTCCCAAGGCGGGCAAGACCACGGTCCTCCAGGAGATCGCCCAGTCGATCACCACCAACAATCCCGAGTGCTACCTCATGGTGGTGCTGGTCGATGAGCGTCCCGAAGAGGTCACCGACATGCAACGCTCGGTCAAAGGCGAAGTCATCTACTCGACCTTCGATCGACCCGCCGAGGAGCACACTCAGGTTTCGGAGCTCGCCATCGAGCGGGCCAAACGGCTGGTCGAGATGGGCACCGATGTCGTGATCGTGCTCGACTCGATCACCCGTCTCGCCCGGGCCCACAACCTGGCCACACCCGCTTCGGGTCGAATCTTGTCGGGTGGAGTCGACTCCCAGGCGCTCTACCCACCCAAGCGCTTCTTCGGTGCGGCCCGGAACATCGAAGAGGGTGGATCGCTCACCATCATGGCCACCGCCCTGGTCGAGACCGGTTCCAAGATGGACGAGGTCATCTTCGAGGAGTTCAAAGGCACCGGGAACATGGAGCTTCGTCTCGACCGCAAGCTCGCTGACAAGCGCATCTACCCGGCCGTCGACATCGAGGCTTCGGGAACACGAAAAGAAGAGTTGTTGTTCGACAGAACGGAGCTGAACCAGGTCTGGAAGCTCCGTAGAGTGCTTCTCGCTCTCGAGTCGGGTGCCGCCATCGAGCTCCTGATCGACCGCCTGAAGACAACCAAGTCGAACGCCGAATTCCTCGCCGAAGTGGCGAAGAGCAGCGGCTGAACACTTACTTTTCCGAGGAGGAAGCCTTGCGAACCGAAATCCACCCCAATTACGACGTCACCTCGGTGACCTGCTCGTGTGGCAACACATTCGAGACCAGGAGCACCAAGCCGGGCGACATGCACATCGAGCTGTGCAACGAGTGCCACCCGTTCTTCACCGGGAAGCAGAAGGTCGTCGACTCTGGTGGCCGTGTCGAGCGCTTCCAGCGCCGCTACGGCAAGAGCACCTTCACCAAGGCCGGTGAGGTGTCCGAGTCCGATGCCGACTCTGAGGGCGGGGATTCTGACTCAGAGTGAGTCGGCCGCTCCCCAGGGCAGCGGACACATCGACCCCACGACCACGGTCGGGGGACAGGCTGTAATTGAAGGGGTGATGATGCGCGCACCGACCGCATGGTCGGTGGCAGTGCGTCAGCCTGATGGCGGGATCACCGCCCGGCGCGACGACCTCACCCGTCTCGCCGAGCGCAACCGTTGGGCAAAGATCCCATTCATACGGGGGATCTTCGTGTTGGGGGAGTCGCTCACTCTCGGATTCAGGGCTCTCTCCTGGTCGGCGCAGGTCGCAACCGAGGAGGAGGAGAAGCCTCTCACCGGCGCCCAGATCGGATGGACCATGGCGTTGGCATTCGCCTTCTTCGCCGGGGTGTTCATACTTCTTCCCGCCTTCGCCGCCGGTTTCGTCTCCAACGACTCGGACCTCCTATTCAGTGTCATCGAAGGTGTGATCCGGTTGGCTCTGTTCGTCGGCTACATATGGCTGATCGGCCGTTCCGAGGACATCGCCAGGGTCTTCGGATATCACGGTGCGGAGCACATGTCGATCCATGCTTACGAGGCCGGCGAGCCGCTCAGCATCGACTCTGTCCGCCGCTACCCGCCGGAGCACCCGCGTTGTGGAACCAGCTTCCTGCTCATCGTGGTGCTCGGTTCGATCGTCCTGTTCACGTTCCTCGGCCAGCCCGGCATCTTCTTCCTGGTGGTGTCCCGACTCCTCGGGATTCCACTCATCGCCGGGCTTGCCTACGAGGTGTTGCGCTGGTCCGGCACCCGTCCCGAAGGGCGTCTCGCCGCGGTGCTGGCCCGGCCCGGGATCTGGCTGCAGAAGCTGACCACGTCTGTCCCGGCCGAAGACCAGATCGAGGTGGCGATATCGAGTCTCGTGGTGGCATTGAACGACGAGCAGTTCGCCGACGTCTCCTCTCGCGGAGGTGTCCCCGCCACTGCGATCGCGGTTCGGGAGGCCGCTGAGGTCGGGGGCATCTGAGTGGAACAGACACTCAGTGAGCGTCTGGCCGAGATCGAGGGCATCTTCGAGGAGGTGGAAGCCTCTCTGGCCGACCCTGAAGTCTTGTCCGATCCTTCCAAGGTCGCCGAACTGGGCAAGAAGCACTCCGATCTCAGGGAAACCGTCGCCGATATCCGTCGCTGGCGCGCGGCCCGGGCGGACCTCCAAGAGGCTCGCGACATGGCCGAGGATCCCGACATGGCTCAGATGGCACGCGATCTGGAGAAGGAGATCGTGGTGCTGGAGGAGCGCATCACGCGATCGCTCGTCCCCAAGGATCCCAATGATTCAAGAGATGTGATCGTCGAGATCAGAGCCGGGGTCGGCGGTGACGAGGCATCCTTGTGGGCAGGAGACCTGCTGCGGATGTATCAGAAGTACACCGAGCGGCTCGGATTCCGGCTTGAAGAGATGGAGGCTTCCGAGTCGGAGACCGGTGGCTACGACAAGGTCACGGTCTCGGTGAAAGGAAATGGGGCCTACTCCAAGCTGAAGTTCGAAGGAGGCGTGCATCGCGTGCAACGGGTGCCCAAGACAGAGTCGCAAGGCCGGGTTCACACGTCGACTGCCACCGTCGCGGTGCTCCCGGAGGCGGATGAAGTGGACATCGAGATCGATCCCAACGACGTTCGTGTCGACGTCTACCGATCCACCGGCCCCGGTGGCCAGTCGGTGAACACCACCGACTCCGCGGTGCGGCTGACCCACGAACCGAGCGGGATCGTGGTGTCGATGCAGGACGAAAAGAGCCAGCTCCAGAACAAGGAAAAGGCGTGGCGCGTGCTCCGGTCGAGGTTGCTGCAGATGGAACAGGAGAAAGCGGCGGCCGAGCTCGCCGGTGCTCGCAAGAGCCAGGTGGGAACGGGTGGCCGGTCGGAGAAGATCCGCACCTACAACTACAAGGACAATCGGGTCACCGACCATCGGATCGGTCTCACCATCAAGCGACTCGACACCGTGTTGGAAGGCGACCTCGACGACTTCGTCACCGCCCTGACCGCGGCCGAGCAAGCCGAAAAGCTCGCCGCCGCCGAGTGACGCGTTCCCAACCCCGATCGACCGTGCATCAATGCCCGCTGAGCGCGCATGGGTGCACATGGTTGGGGAACGACTTCCGGAGCCATCCCTGGCAGACTGTCTAGTCCCCATGGAGCAGATTCCGCCGCATGAGCTGAGCCGGCTGGAGGCAATAGCCGACCCCAGCAAACCCCTGGAAGACCTGGTGGCTCGTCGTCTCGGTGGTGAACCCCTGCAATACATCGAGGGGAGCGCCCCCTTCGGTCCTCTCGACCTGGTCGTTGACGAGCGGGTGCTGGTTCCCCGGCCGGAAACCGAGGGTCTTTTCGACATCGCCACGAAGATGGTGCGCAATCCGGGAGTCATCGTCGATCTGTGCACTGGATCCGGGGCCCTCGCACTTGCGCTGAAACAGGAATTCCCGTCGGCTGCCGTCTTCGCCACGGACATCTCTGAAGAAGCCATCGAGGTGGCCATGGAGAACAAACACCGGAACCGTCTCGATATCTACCTGGCGGTTGGAGACCTGTTCGACCCGCTGCCGGCATCGCTCCTGGGGGAGGTCGATCTGCTCGTCGCCAACCCGCCCTACGTCTCCGAGGCCGAGTTCGAAACACTCCCCGACGACGTGAAGCGGGAGCCGAGGGTCGCTCTAGTGGCCGGCCGGACTGGTCTCGAGGTGATCCAGCCGATCGGTGCATCCGCCGCGCGATGGCTGCGCCCCGGTGGCGTGGTGGTTTGTGAGATCGGAGAGAGGCAGGGCACATCGGCAGCGAGCTCATTCCTCGACCTGCCCACCGTGGTCCGCCAAGACCTCTCGGGCCGTGACCGCTACATCGTCGCCGTCAAGCCATGATCGAGGCTGCTCTTGCGGCCATCCTCGAAGGACACGTCGTCGGACTCCCCACCGACACCGTCTACGGGATTGGCGTGGATCCCTTCAACCTCGATGCAGTCGCCGAGCTGTTCGAGCTCAAGGGGCGTCCCGGGGACAAACCCGTAGGACTGCTCGTGGCCACTCTGGAGCAGGCTCAGGAGATCGGTGAAATCGAAAGCGGGGCACAGGCTCTGGCCAGGGAGCACTGGCCCGGTGCCCTGACTCTGATCGTGACTCCCCGGGTGGTGATGGCGGATTGGGTCGGCGATCAGCAGCGACGCACCATCGGGATACGGGTGCCCGATCATCCGGTGGCCAGGGAGCTTCTGGAACTATCCGGCCCATTGGCGGTCACTTCGGCGAATCAGTCAGGAGGCACCGAGGCCATGAATGACCGTGAGGCCAGAGACATATTCGGCGACCGAGTCGCGGTTTACATCGAAGGAACGGCTCCAGGGGGAGAGGCATCCACTGTCGTCGACGTCACCGGGGCGGTCCCGGTCGTCCTCAGACAAGGGCCAATCGACATTCAGTGACGGCGGGTTACGCTCGCACCATGATCTCGATGGACTCCATAGAGCAGGTCGATCCGGCAGTCGCGGGGTTGATCCAAAAGGACCTGGAACGGCAGAACTCACACATCCACCTCATCGCCTCTGAGAACTTCGTCTCGCCGGCGGTGATGGAGGCTGCCGGTTCAATCTTCACCAACAAGTACGCCGAGGGCTATCCGGGTCGTCGCTACTACGAGGGCTGCCAGGTGGTCGACGAGATGGAGCAGCTCGCCATCAACAGGGCAAAGGAGTTGTTTGGGGCGGAATATGCCAATGTCCAAGCCCATTCAGGCGCCCAGGCCAACATGGCAGCCTACTTCTCTGTCATCGAGCCGGGTGACACCGTGCTCGGAATGCGGCTCGACCATGGTGGTCATCTGACCCATGGCTCACCGGTCAACTTCACCGGGCTCTACTACAACTTCGTCGCCTACGGAGTCGACCCCGAAACCGAGTTCATCGACATGGACGAGGTGAGGCTTCTCGCCAAAGAGCACCAGCCCAAGATCCTTCTCGCCGGGTACTCCGCCTACTCGCGCATCCTGGACTATCAGGGCTTTCGCGACATCGCGGATGAAGTGGGCGCGGTCTTCATGGTCGACGCGGCCCACTTCATCGGGTTGGTGGCGGGCAAATCCCACCCTTCTCCGGTGGCCCTAGCCGACATCGTCACCGCGACCACTCACAAGGCTCTGCGCGGGCCCCGCGGTGGCCTCGTTCTGGCCAAGGAGGGGTTGGGTCAGCAGATCGACAAGGGGGTCTTCCCCAACGTGCAGGGTGGTCCCATCGAGTCACAAATCGCGGCCAAGGCGGTGTGCTTCCTCGAAGCGATGCGGCCTGAGTTCAGTGAGTACACCGACCAGATCGTGGCCAATGCCGCCGCCATGGCCGAACAAACCCAGGATGAGGGCGTCAGGGTCGTATCAGGTGGTACCGACAATCACCTCTATCTCATCGACCTCCGCTCTGTCGACGAGGACCTCACCGGCAAGGAAGCCGCCGGGATGCTCGACTCGATCGGCATCACCCTGAACTTCAACACCATCCCCAACGATCCCCGGCCCCCTTACCGGGCGTCGGGCCTCCGCATCGGCACCCCCGCCATGACCACGCAGGGGATGAAGGAAACGCAAGCCACGGAGGTGGCGTCACTGATCTGCCGCGCATTGAAGGCGCGTCACGACGAGGCAGCTCTCACTGAGATCGCGGGCAGAGTGTCGGAACTGGCCGCCGAGTTCTCCCCCTACCCCTCAGACTTCGCCGGCCACGTGTGACGGCGGCGAACGAGACGCTGCAACTCCCATATGCGGGAGCCAGAGCATTAGGTTACAGGTCGAGGGCTCGGGCCAGGAATGCTGCCATTTGCCCGCGGGTGACGTAGTCGTCGGGGCAGAACTTGGTGTTGTACGGGGGGTTGCAGCCTGTGGTGATTCCCGCTGCGGCAATGGCTTCGATGTCTGATTCGAATCTCGACCCGTTGTCGTCGGAAAAATCGACAACGCGGCCTGGTGATAAGTTCAGCGCCCGGACAAGGAAGGCTGCCATCTGAGCACGGGTCACGTACTCGTCCGGGCAGAACTTGTCGTTGAGCGGTGGATTGCACCCCCTGGTGATGTCCGCGCCGGCGATTCGCTCGATCGAGTCCGCGAAGACGGAGTTGCTGACATCTCTGAAATCGATGCTCGAGTCCTTGGGGAGACCTAGAGCCCGGGCAAGGAAGGCGGCCATGGCCCCTCTGGTCACCGGAACGTCGGGGCAAAACCGATTGTTGAGCGGCGGATTGCATCCCTGGGTGATATCGGCACCGGCGATCTGCTCGATGGCTCCTTCGAAGGGGGAGGCGTCGTCATCGCAGAACGATCCTCGGCATGACGCGGGGTAGCCGGTAGCGTCGAAGAACAGTTGGGTTGCCCACCATCCAGAGCTGTCGACGTAGGCGCCGATGGCCACGAACCTCACCCCGGAGTTGAGGATGTTGGCTCGATGAGGAGCTGAGCTCATCCACAGATCATGGACCCGCTCGCAGTCTGACATGTCCGGGTCCGAGTGCATCGCGATGTTCTCGCTCCACGTGGTCCACGAGTCGGGGAGTATGTCTTGGCGAACTGAATCGGGCATGTGCTCGAGCTCGTTGAAACGCATCCACTCGGACCAGTCCCTCACCGGTGCGACGATGTCGTGTGCCATCTGCAAGTCCCCCAGCCCGGCGGCCGCTCTGGCGACATTGGCGTGCTCCAACAGACAGTTCTCGAAGGCGTCGAGGCTCGAGGTCGCACGTGCTCGAATCGGACCGACCATCCCGAGCAGCATGATCAACAGGAGGGATAGCGCGAGTTGTGCGAGTGGATACGACCGGCGTGGTGTGACTCTGCCCATTGCCTCCCTGGAGTCCGACCGAGGCTCCCGGCTGCCCGACCGACACGAGTTTCAAAATCCTCTAACCAGACTTTTCTCGTCGACGTTGCGACCCGCTGTGGTGGAGATCAGCAGCGCCACGACTCCACCATCCTGGCAACATCGACCACGGAGCGTACACAACTCACGTCGAAGTCGAAACACATTTCGCCGGCCAGCTGTGACGGCGGGCGAACGGGACGCTGTAACTCCCATATCTGGGAGCCACAGCATTAGGTTACGGGTCGAGGGCTCGGGCCAGGAATGCCGCCATCTCGCCACGGGTGACGATGTCGTTGGGGCAGAACCTGGTGTTGGACGGGGGGTTGCAGCCGGTGGTGATGCCCGCGGTGGCCAATGCCTCGATGTCGGCTTCGAACGAGGATCCGTTGTCGTCGATGAAATCGACGCCGTTGCTCGCAGACAGATGCAGGGCTCGGGTGAGGAATGCCGCCATCTGGCCGCGGGTGACGTGATCGTCGGGACAAAACAGGCTGTTTGTCGGAGGGTTGCATCCTTTCGTGATTTCGGCTCCGGCGAGGCTCACTATCTGGTCTGCGAAGATGGACCCGCTGACGTCCTGGAAGTCGGCGTAGAGGCCGTCGGGCAGTCCAAGCGCTCGGGTGAGGAAGGCGGCCATCGTTCCTCGGGTCACCGGATCGTCGGGGCAGAACCGGTCGTTGACCGGCGGATTGCACCCCTGAGTTATGTCGGCTCTGGCGATGCTCTCGATGTCGGCCTCGAAGACAGAGCCATCGTCGTCACAGAAGGTGCCCTGGCACGATGTCGGGTACCCAGTGGCGTCGAAGAAGAGCTGGGTAACCCACCAGCCTGAACTGTCGACGTAGGCCCCGATGGCGACGAATCGGTACTTGGGGTTGAGGATGTTGGACCGGTGACCAAGAGAGCTCATCCACATGTCGTGGATGCGGCCACAGTCAGACATGTCCTGGTATCCACTCATCGCGACGTTCTCGCCCCACCTGGTCGATGAGTCCGGCAGTATTTCCCGGTGAAGCGAGTCGGACATGTGTTTGAACTCGTTGAACCGCATCCACTCCGACCACTCGCGCACGGGCGCGACGATGTCGTCGGCCATCTTCAGATCGGCAACGCCCGTCTCTGACCTGGCTTCGTTGGCGCGATCAAACAGGCAATTCTCGAATGAGTCACGACTCATCGCAGCGTTCGCCGGAGCCGGGTTTCTGGCCGAGCCAACCAGCGTGATCAGCAGCACGAAGCCCGCTACAAGAGCGAATCTGCGTGAATGCTGTGTTAGGACCGTGCCCATATCTCCGTGGCGACTGATTCAGCCAACCCACGTGGCGAATCGGCACACGCGCCGGACTCCTTGAGCCAAACGTCTGATCCCTCAAGCGGGGTTCACCGGCGACGGCGACTCCACCATCCTGGCGATATCCGCCAGAGCTCGGACGCATGACACGTCGAAGTCGCTATTGACACCAAATGGGTCCATGAGGATGGGCTGGAGACCGGCGCGGCGGGCGCCGACGACATCGAAGGCGGGTGTGTCCCCGACGTACCAGATCGACTCGGGTGAGAGCCCGAGGACCTCGAGAGCGAAATCGAAGATGCGAGGGTCGGGCTTCTCCACACCCACCCCACCCGAGTCGATGACACAGCGAACCTCGACACCGTCTCCCGGCCCGACCTGAAGGATCCCCATCTCCCGCAGCTTTCGCTCGATCGTCCCATCTGAGTTGGACACGATGCCCACCGGCACTCCGGTGTCGACCAGTTCGGCGAGACCATCAACTGACCCGTCGATCACCTGGCTCCACAGCGCGCCGGTCACGTACTCATTGCGGAGATGCTCGATAGCTTCGGGCACCAACTCTTCGTTGACCTCGAGGCTGCGGGCATAGGTGTCGAGATAATCGGTCCACAGCGGCCCCATGGACTCGTCGCCTTCCAGATCCATGGGGAACACACGGACCGAGACATAGTGAGCCCGGTCGATCGCGGAGTCATCGACGACGGCGTGGCCGACGTTCTGCAACGCCGAGCGAATGTGAGCTCGGGAGGGGAGAAGGAACACTCCGCCGACGTCGAGCAACACGGCCGATGGTGTGGTGGTCATCGGACTGAACCTATCCAACCCGCTTTGCTAGGTTCGATTTGGCCTAGCCAAGTCCCCCCAATAGGCTTTGTGAAACAATTCACAAGCGTCCTTCAGTGAAGCAAGACAGCACCACCAAACAGGTCCACTCCGCAGTCAATGATGGCTGGATGCATGGTGGATCCTTTCTCGGCTCCGTCATCGCCGGCATCCTGATCGGCCATTTCGCCGATATGTGGCTGGGAACCGATCCGTGGTTGGTTGCATTCGGGCTGGTAGCTGGCTCCTATGCCGGATTCGTCAAGATGTGGGGATACGTGAAACAACTGGACGAGATGCCACCTCGTGAGCGCTGACACGCACCCGCCACCGGTGGAGAGCATCCTCGCCCGGCACACGGTGGCTCGGGCGATCTACGTGGCCCCGGTTCTCATCGCAGTCTTTTGGATTATCAGGGGATGGAACGGAGGATGGAGTGCCGCACTGGGCGTGGGCCTCGTCGTGGTCAACTTCCTCCTCGCAGGGGCCATGCTCTCGATTTCCGCCAAGATCAGCCTTGCTGTTTATCATGCCGCCGCCCTGTTCGGCTTTTTCCTGCGGCTGGGGTTGATGGTCCTCACGGTGCTGCTGATAGCGCAGTTCTTGCCCATCGACCGCATCGCCTTCGGGATATCGGCGGCGCTGGCCTATCTGGTGCTGTTGTCGTGGGAGGCCGCAGCTGTTTCGAAGGGACGAGAAAGGAACCTGGATTGGACCCCGTGATTCTCGCGGTCGAAGAATGCGATTTCATCAACGAGCCCCTGTGCACTCCGGCTGACGTCTCCGAGCTCTTCGTCTTCACGGAGGGTCTATGGGGCACCCCGATCACCCGGACCATCTTCCTCATGGGTCTCGCCGCACTGATCGTGGTCGCAGTTCTCTACTTCGCCTACCGCAAGCCCAACCCAATGCGCAGCAAGTTCCAGACTGCTGTCGACGCTCTCACCGGTTTTGTCCGTGACGACGTCGCGATTGGCACCATCGGCCCGGAGGGGATCAAGTACTACCCGTACCTCCTGTCGATCTTCCTGTTCATCCTGGTCGGCAATCTCTTCGAGATCACACCGTTCATCAACTTCCCGATCACCGGGCGAATGGCCATTCCGGCATTCCTGGCAGTCGTCACATATGTCATCTTCATCGTGGTCGGTTTCGCCAAGAACGGATTCAGCTATATCGCAGGCATCGTCTGGCCGATGAGCGTGCCTCTGGCGATGCGGTGGCTCGTCGGGCTGATCGAGTTCATCTCATACTTCTTCATCAGGCCGATCTCACTTGCAGTGCGGTTGTTCGCCAATCTCGTTGCCGGGCACGTGATGCTGAGCATTCTTCTCGTCTCCGGATTCGTTTTTCTGATCAATATCCCGGAGATTCCGGTCAAGGGCGCGATGTTCGGGACTCTGTGGCTCGCGCTGGGCCTGGCAGTCTTCGTGTTCGAGATCCTGGTCTCCGTGCTGCAGGCCTACATCTTCACTCTTCTCAGCGCCGTGTACATCCAGAGCTCGGTCCATCCCGAGCACTGATCCACAAGGAATGAATTTCTCGTAGACAACCCACGAGAGCGAAAGGAAACCAACCAATGGACGCAGTTCTCGCACTGGTGAACGCCGCGACGATCCTCGCCCAGGAGGCAGGCGGCATCACCGGCAACCTGAACGTCGTCGGATACGGTCTTGCCGCCATCGGGCCGGGAATCGGCGTCGGCATAGTCGCCGGCAACGCTGTGCAGGCGATGGCCCGTCAGCCCGAGGTCGCCGGCATGCTCCGCACCACGATGTTCTTGGGGATCGCCTTCACGGAAGCGCTTGCGCTGTTCGGGCTCCTCCTGTTCTTCATCGGCTGATGAATCTCGCACTGATTCTTCCGATAGCGGCCGAGGAGACTGAGAGCGGCTCCGGCGGGCTGGAGATCCTCCTCCCTCCGCTCAACGAGCTGGTCGCCGGGATCATTGCCTTCGCGATCGTCTTCTTCTTCGTTTGGAAATGGGCGGTACCGGCGATCAACCGGATGCTGGAGCAGCGGCAGGCCGCTATCTCCGGCCAGATCGAGGCCGCCGAGAAGGCGAAAGCCGAGGCCGAGAGTCTGTTGGCCGATTACAGGGGCCAGCTCGCCGAGGCAAGGGCCGAAGGGAACAAGATCATCGACGAGGCCCGTCAGTCTGCTGACCAGATGCGGGCCGACATCATCGCCAAGGCCGAGGCCGACGCCGAGCAGATCCGGGCTCGTGCTCGGGAGGAGGCCGCCGGGGAGATGTCGCGCGCCCTTGCCGACGCCCGAAGTCAGGTTGGTGACATCTCGGTCGATCTCGCCGGCAAGATCGTCGGGGAGTCGCTGGATCAGCAGGCCCATCAAGCGCTCATCGATCGCTACCTGGCGGATCTGGAGAAGTTATAGGCAATGGCTGCTGACGACCGGATCAACGGCTATGCCAGGGGCATCCTCGAGATGGCCCGAGGCGAAGGTGAGCTGGAGAGAGTCGAGGGTGAGCTCCTCGCCATCTCCCGAGCCTTCGAGACCTCTGCCGAACTGAGGTCGAGCCTCACCGATCCCCAGCTCCCCCTCGACAAGAAGCAGGCCATCGTCGACGGTCTCGTGGGTGGCAGGGCATCATCACTCACCGTGGGTTTGGTTCAGCTCGTCGTGAGCCAGAACCGGGCTTCGGAACTGCCCTCCATCGCGACGGCTGTCGCCAGGGCCGCGGCCTCTTCACGCGACAAGGAGCTCGCCGAGGTCCGGTCCGCCATCCCACTCGACGACGAAACGGTGCAACGTCTCGCCACGGCCCTGAGTCGGGCTACGGGAAAGGATGTCGAGGTCAGAGTGGTCGTCGATCCAGCGGTGATCGGCGGAATCGTCGCCACCGTCGGCGACACGGTGATCGATGGCTCGATCGCCAAGCGTTTCGACTCGGTCCGCCAGGCCGTCAGGAGTAACTGAACAATGTCTGAATTGACCATCACCGCCGATCAGATCACCGAGTCCCTGCGTTCTCAGCTCGCCGGTTGGGAGCCGGACACGACCAAGGAGACGGTCGGCCATGTAACGTCCATCGCCGATGGCGTGGCACGTGTGGAAGGCCTCCCCAGCGTCATGGCATCCGAGCTCCTCGAGTTCCCCCAAGGTCTCGTCGGCGTCGCCCTCAACATCGACGAGCGCGATATCGGTGTCGTGTTCCTTGGTGACTACAACCACATCGAAGAAGGCCATCCCGTCAAGCAGACGGGCACCGTGCTCTCGGTTCCGGTCGGCGATGCCCTCTTGGGGCGTGTCGTCGATCCTTTGGGCGACCCGATCGACGGCAAGGGCCCGATCAACGCCACCGAGCGTCGTCTCCTCGAGACCCAGGCGCCATCGGTAGTGCAGCGGCAGCCGGTGAAGGAGCCGCTGCAGACCGGCATCAAGACCGTCGACTCGATGACCCCGATAGGCCGGGGCCAGCGCCAGCTCATCATCGGAGACCGACAGACCGGCAAGACCGCCCTATTGGTCGACACCATCATCAACCAGAAGCAGTACTGGGGGACAGATCAGGCGGTTAAGTGCATCTACGTTGCCGTCGGGCAGAAGGCATCCACTGTCGCCGAGGTGGTCTCCACTCTCGAGGAGCACGGCGCCATGGAGTACACCGTGGTGGTCCACGCTGCTGCCTCCGACGCACCGGCACTTCAGATGTACGCCCCCTATGCGGGATCGGCAATTGGTCAGCACTGGATGTACAACGGCGAGCATGCCCTGATCATCTTCGACGACCTCTCCAAGCAGGCCGTGGCCTATCGGGAGATCTCACTGCTGCTGCGTCGCCCGCCCGGCCGCGAGGCCTATCCCGGCGACGTCTTCTATCTGCACAGCCGTCTCCTCGAGCGTTGCGCCAAGCTCTCCGAAGAGCTCGGAGGGGGCTCGCTGACCGGGTTGCCGGTGATCGAGACCAAAGCCGATGACATCTCCGCTTACATCCCCACCAACGTCATCTCGATCACCGACGGGCAATGTTTCTTGAAGACCGATTTGTTCTTCCAGGGTGTCCGGCCGGCGGTGGACGCCGGGCAGTCGGTGTCCCGGGTCGGGGGGAACGCCCAGATCGACGCAATGAGGAAGATCGCAGGTCCGCTGCGACTCAACCTGGCGCAGTTCCGGGAGCTGGCCGCGTTCGCCGAATTCGGCTCCGAGCTCGACGCCTCGTCGTTGGCTCAGCTCGAGCGGGGACGTCGGGTGGTCGAGGTCCTCAAACAGCCTCAGTTCGCTCCGGTTCCCGTCGAAGAGCAGGTGCTCGTTCTCTACGCAGTCACCGAAGGCCACATGGACGATGTCCCCATTGAAGACGTCAAGCGGTTCGAGCGTGAGTTACGCGAGTACTTCAAGACCCGGCACGGCAATCTGCTGCAAACCATCGCCGAGACCGGCAAGATGCCCGAAGGCGACGAGCTCGTCACCGGCATCCGGGAGTTCAAGCAGACCTTCGAGGCCACCGAGAGGGTGGAGGCCTAGCCGACCCATGGCGAGTGCCGCGCTTCGTGACACCCGACGCAGGATCAATAGCGTCGAGGCCACCAAGAAGATCACGCGCGCCATGGAATTGATCGCGGCCAGCCGCATCCCCAAGGCGACCGCCCGTGTCGAGGGCTCAAAGCCATACACCTCCAAGCTCGTCGAGGTGATCGAGAACGTCGGAAGCGCCAATGCCGGGGCATCGCACATGCTCTTGGAGCGTCGCGAGGTGTCCACCGTCGGCATCCTCATCGTGTCCTCCGACCGCGGAATGGCAGGCGCCTACGCGTCGAACGTCATCCGGTTGGCCGAGCATCGCATCGCTGAACTGGAGAGATCGGGAAACGACGTTCTGATCTACGCGGTGGGGAAGAAGGCGCAATCATACTTCCGCTATCGCGGATATCGCATCCAGCAGGCTTACCTGGGGGTGACCGACACCCCCGGCTACTCCAACGCAAGGGCCATCGCCAATACGATCATGGAGGCCTATGCCTCGAGGCGGATCGATGCTCTCGAGGCGTTCTACACGAGGTTTGTCACCGCCATGACCCAGACACCGACGTCGGTAGAGGTGCTGCCGATCACGCCTCCGACCCGGGAGGTGGGCGAGCGAGCAGCGGTCTCCTATGAGTTCGAGCCGTCGCCAGGAGAGATCCTCGACCGGCTCCTGCCGCGATATGTCGAGGCGTTCATCTTCAACATGCTGTTGGAGGCGTCGGCTTCGGAGCACAGTGCCCGGCGTCGGGCGATGAAGGCGGCCACCGACAACGCCGAGGAGCTGATCAAGAGCCTGACCGTGCAGGCCAACCGAGCCCGTCAGGCCGAGATCACCACTGCCATCACCGAGATCGTCGGCGGCGCCCAGGCCCTGGTGGATACACAATGACCGTTTTTCACCGTTCTGTGCGGGGTTACCGGGACTGTGGCCCGATAGACCCGCACAGAACGGTTTTGACGACCCACAAGGAGTAGAGATGACCCAGAACACAGGATCCGAGGGCCGCATAGTCAAGGTGGCGGGGCCGGTGGTGGACGTGGAGTTCCCGCCGGATGAGCTACCCGAGATCCTCAACGCGGTGGAGGTCTATTTCACCCTCGGAGGCGAGGAGCACAAGGTGTTAGCGGAGGTGGCCCAGCATCTCGGCGGCTCCAAAGTGCGCGCCATCGCCATGGCCCCGACCGATGGGATGACCCGTGGTTCCCGGGTCGTCGACAGCGGTTCGCCGATCACCGTCCCGGTAGGGGATCAGACGCTTGGGCACATCTTCAACGTTTGGGGCGATTCCCTCGACGCACCCGACCAGGACTTCTCCGAGCCGCGCTGGCCGATCCACCGCACACCACCGAAGTTCGAGGACGTGGAGCCTCAGAAGAACGTCTTCGAGACCGGCATCAAGGTGTTGGACCTCATCTGCCCCTACCTCGAGGGTGGGAAGATCGGTCTCTTCGGCGGTGCCGGCGTCGGCAAGACGGTGCTGATCCAGGAGATGATCAACCGTGTTGCCACCCAGCACGGAGGAG
Source organism: Acidimicrobiia bacterium (assembly GCA_036374335.1). Lineage (GTDB taxonomy): Bacteria > Actinomycetota > Acidimicrobiia > Spongiisociales > ZC4RG35 > JANQRA01. The sequence continues at coordinate 8,137 of DASUUC010000110.1, read as the reverse complement.
TCTCGGTGTTCGCCGGGGTCGGCGAGCGCACCCGTGAAGGCAACGACCTCTTCCTCGAGATGCAGGAGTCGGGTGTCATCGACAAGGCCGCACTCGTGTTCGGGCAGATGGACGAGCCGCCCGGGGTCCGTCTTCGTGTCGCCCTGTCGGCACTGACCATGGCCGAGTACTTCCGTGACGTCCAGGGCCAGGACGTGCTGTTGTTCATCGACAACATCTTCCGTTTCACCCAGGCCGGTTCGGAGGTATCGACACTGTTGGGTCGGATGCCGTCGGAGGTCGGGTACCAGCCCAACCTGGCCGACGAGATGGGCGTCCTCCAAGAGCGGATCACGTCGCTGAAGGGCCGATCGATCACCTCGCTGCAGGCGATCTACGTGCCGGCAGACGACATCACCGACCCGGCGCCGCACACCGCGTTCGCCCACCTCGACGCCACCACGGTGCTGTCCCGACCCCTCACCGCCCTGGGTATCTACCCGGCGGTGGATCCCCTCGACTCGACCAGCCGGGCCCTCGATCCCCAAATCGTCGGTGAAGAGCACTACGAGGTCGCCATCGAGGTGCAACGGATCCTGCAGAGATACAAGGACCTTCAGGACATCATCGCCATCCTGGGCATCGATGAGCTTTCCGAGGAGGACAAGCTTCTGGTGGCCCGGGCCCGCAAGATCCAGCGTTTCCTGGCTCAGCCGATGTTCGTCGCCGAGCAGTTCACCGGTCAAGAAGGCATTTACACCCCCCTCGAAGAGACCATTGCCTCCTTCAAGGCAGTGATCGACGGTGAGATGGACCGTTTCCCCGAGCAGGCCTTCTACATGGTCGGTGGCCGTGAGGATGTCGAGAAGCGGGCCGCCGGGATGGAAGGTGCCGCCGCATAGCCATGGCCAAGGCATTCCAGGTCGACGTGGTATCGCCGGAGGCGACGGTGTGGAGCGGGCAGGCGACCATCGTCATCGCCCGCACTCCCGAGGGTGAGCTCGGCATCATGGCCGACCACGAGCCACTCATGGGCGCTCTCGCCACCGGTCCGGTGGAGATCGAGGCGGAGACCGGCGAGCGCACCACGATCGGTGTCTACGGTGGGTTCATTCAGGTGCTGAACAACCAGGTGACCCTCATCACCGACCGGGCCCAGATAGCAACCGACACGGCTCAAGCCAGGGAGGTGGCTGCAGAGCTGGCTGAGGAGGAACAGGTCTCCGAGGTGAACGAGCCCGCGTAGGTTGGGAGCCGATGGCGGCTGCCGACATACCATTGCTCGCTCTGCTGATTCTCCTCCTCATGGCGGCGGTGTTCTTGGCAGCCGCGGAGGCGTCGCTGCTACGGGTCAACGAGGCCAAGGCGCGTTCGGAGGCTGCCATCGGGGGAAACCGGGCGGAGCGGCTGCTCCACCTCGTCGAGCGGCTCCCCGAGGTGCTCAACCTGATCCTTCTCCTCGCTCTTCTCGCCCAGATCGGGTCGGCGACCGTGACCGGCATCCTTGCCCAGCGTTGGTTCGGCAACGTTGCGGTGACCGTGGCATCGATCGTGCTCACCGTCTTTCTCTACATATACGGTGAGGCGATACCGAAGACCTACGCGGTACGCCACTCGATGCGCACCGCCCTGTTGGTGTCTGGGCCTATCGCCTTTCTGGAGCGGCTATTCCGGCCCATTGTGGGTCTGCTCGTCTGGATCGCTGATATCCAGATGCCGGGCAAAGGAGTCACAACCTCCTCGGCGGTGACGGAGGACGAGCTCCGGCTCCTCGCCGTCGAGGCAGCCGACCAGGGCAGGATAACCGAGGGGGACCAGGTGTTGATCGACAGGGTGTTCCGGTTTGGCGACCGGCGGGTCGACGACATCATGGTGCCGCGCCCGGATGTCGTGGCGGTGCAGGTCGAGACCCCCGTCGAGGAAGCGCTTGAAATCGCGCTGCGCAGCGGGCATCGCCGGCTCCCTGTCTACGAAGGCACCCTTGAAAATGTGGTCGGGGTAGTCAAACTCAGGGACCTTGTCGCTGGTCGCGATACTCGAGTCGAATCGATCCGGTCCGTCGCCGAGACTCCATTGGTGGTCCCGAAGTCAAAGCAGGTCACCAGCTTGCTGGACGACATGCAGGAGCAGAACAAGCACCTCGCCCTCGTCGTGGATGAATATGGGGTGACCGCAGGAATCGTGACCATAGAGGACGTGGTCGAAGATCTGGTCGGAAGCATCTCCGAAGGTCCCGACCGTATTCATCTGGAACGGGTCGCCGACGGTCAGTGGATCGTGTCCGGTGCAGTCCCGGTGGAGGACCTGACTGCAGAGCTCGACATCGAGATCCCCGCAGGAGAGTGGAACACGGTTGCTGGGATGATGCTGGGTCTATCCGGCCAAGTGCTCGGTCCCGGATCGGTCGTGGTAGTCGACGAGCACCGCTTTCGAGTGGAATCGGTCCGAGGTCGTCGGATCACCCGGGTCTCGGTGCATAGGGAGGCCGACGACCGGGTCTAGCTCTCGAAGCTGGCGGCGAACGAATCGACCGAGCTCGCCAGGCCGTTGCCGATTGCAGTTGCGATCAGCGGGAAGAGCATCGACGACAACAGGCCGACGCTCTCCACTCTCAGTGTCACCGTGATGACGGTGCCCGTGTCTCTCGGGTTCAGCGTCACGCTGGCGACGCCCTTGACCTCTGAGTTCTGCACATCCCAGGCCATCCGTTTGCCCTCCACCCGCTCGCGGGGCCTGGCGGTCCCCACGTATTTCCGACCCGCGGCGATGCTGTCAAACGAGAACCCGAGCAGTCTCCCCGCACTGTCGACTTCCGGGTCGAATACACGGTCCACTCCGCCAATCGACTCCCAGGTCTCGGGGTGATCCAGTCGGGCCCAGACTGCGTCGACAGGGGCGTCGGTGGCCGTCTCATGGCTGAAGACTTGGGAGGGCACGCCGGCAAGTTAGCCAGCCAACGAATTCGAGGCGACGTTGCCCGTCGCCCCGAAGTGCCCTGGGAGGAGGGATCTGTTGTCGGTTCGAGATTCCGGAGGGAACTTGACGACTCACTTTTGTAACGGCCAAAGGTGAGCGGACCGTTGAGGCCGGCTGGCGACAGGAGTGACTCGCGAAGATCTCGTGTGGGTAGCGTCTTGGGAATGTCCGAACTTCGCCAACAGATCGAAGCCATATTCGTTCGCGCCCCTTTCATGGACCTTCTCGGTGTCCGCCTCCTCGAGGTGGGCGAGGGCTGGGTCGAGACAGAATTGACGGTCACCGATCAGCTGCGCCAGCAGCACGGATTCGCCCATGCTGGAGTCGTCGCCACCCTGGCAGACCACACGGCCGGTGCCGCAGCGACGACGGCAGTGGGGGAGGAGGCTTCGGTGCTCACCGCCGATTACACGATTCATCTGTTGCGACCCGGTGCGGGAGAAGTCCTGCGGTCTCGCGGTGAGGTTGTCCGGGCGGGGAAGTCGCTGATCGTCTCCGGGTCGGACGTATGGGCGGACGGAAAGCATTGTGCTCGATACACGGGGACCATGGCGGTGGTCGACCGACGGGTATGACCTGGTGCCCTATTCGAACGACCCTCGCAGTCTCTCCAATCGGTCGTCCCACTCACTCCCGACTGTCTCCAGCCAGGATGCAACCTCGCCCAGCGGGGCGACTCTGGCTTCAAAGACGACCTGTCTGCCTTGATGGGAACGATCGACGAGACCGACCGATCCGAGATGGCTGAGGTGTTTGGCGATCGCTTGCCGGGTCACGGGCAGCTCCAATGCCAGCTCGGAGGCCGACGCCGGCCCCTTCGAGTTGAGTCTCTCGAAGACGGCTCGGCGGGTCGGGTCGGCCAGGGCGGCCAGAACAGCCTGGGGGTCGCTCATGCCGCCTGGTTGAGGAATATGGGTGGGAGGCCGGTTATCCGATATTCGAGCAACCGCTCCACGATGGTGACTCTCGTGCCTTCGTCGGTCGGCGTGAGGTCGACGATGACCTGCGACGGGTCGCCGTCGATTTCCCGCCAGGACCAGGTTATCGACTCACCGGGTCGGACCTCTTCGACTGTGCCAATGACGTCACGATCCGGCACCATCACCTTTCCGCCACGACGAGGCTCCACTCGCACCCCCATCCACTCTTCGGCGAGGTCACCGTCGACGATGCGCTCCCATACCTCATCCGGGTCGGCGTGGACTTCGACGCTTCTCTCGATCTGGGGGAGGTCTTCCATGAACTGCAATTTAGCAGTTGCGTAATCGTGTTAAGCTGAGTGCAACTGACTGGTTGCGAAAGGAGCGACATGGTGCTGGTGCCCACAGTGATCGAGCAGACTTCGAGAGGGGAGCGGGCCTTCGACATCTATTCGAGATTGCTCGGACATCGGGTGATTTTCATGGGACGGCCGGTCGACGACGAGGTCGCCAACCTGATCGTCGCCCAGCTGCTTCATCTCGAGTCGGAGGATCCTGACAAGCCGATCTCTCTTTACATAAATTCGCCGGGCGGCTCGATGGACTCGATGTTCGCCATCTACGACGCGATGCAGCACATCAAGCCGGAGGTGCACACCACGTGCATCGGGATGGCGGCGTCGGCGGCCTCCTTGATCCTCGCCGGGGGAGAGGTGGGGTCACGTTCGATCCTGCCGCACGGACGGGTGATGATTCATCAGCCCTGGGTGCAGAACGTCGCGGGTCAGGCCTCGGACATCGAGATCCATGCTGCAGAGCTCCTCCGGCAGCGGGAGCAGGCCAACGACATCCTGGCCCGGCACACCGGTCAGGACGTCGAGAAGATCAGACAGGACACTGATCGTGACCGCTGGCTGACCGCCGACCAGGCGGTGGAGTACGGGCTGGTGGACACCATCCTCGCCCCCTCGGCGATCCCGGCAGGCCTGCAGGGCTGAACATCCGCACAGAAGCACATACCTGCGAATAATCGCTCGCTGAGATGGCTGAGCATTCTTAGACTGAGCGCGTTCCCTCACCAATCTCATGCTGATAGCGCGCGACCTTCGAATCGATGCCGGCGTCCGGACCCTGATCCGGGATGTCTCTTTCAGCGTGCAGGCAGGGGACCGTATTGGTCTCGTCGGTCGCAACGGTGCCGGCAAGACCACTCTGATGCGGACGCTGATGGGCGGGCTCCAGCCGGCCGAAGGCACTGTCCTCCGTTCCGGGAACATCGGCTACTTCTCACAGGAGGCCGCTCTGCCCGACCTGGAGCACCCGGACGCCACCGCACTCGAGCGCATCCTGATGGCCCGCGAGATCGGGGCGATGCAGCGTCGCATCGAGCAGTCCAGGGCCCGTCTCGAAGGTCTCGATGGTGAGGAGCGGGATAGGGGAATCGCCCGCTTCTCCCGGCTTCACGACGAGTTCGAGTCCAAAGGAGGGTTCGTCGCCGAGGCGGAGGCGAAACGGATCGCCTCCAACGTGGGCATCGGCAACGACGAGCTCGTCCAACCGGTCAAGACCATGTCGGGTGGTCAGCGGCGTCGAGTCGAGCTGGCCCGCCTCCTCTTCGCCGAGACCGACGTGATGCTGCTCGACGAACCGACCAACCACCTGGATCTCGACGCCAAGGCCTGGCTCATCGAGTATCTGAGCACCTACAGGGGCGGGATGCTGGTCGTCTCCCACGACCTCCCCCTTCTCGACGAGGCCATCACCTCGGTCCTCGCCCTGGAGCATGGGGAGCTCGAGGCCTACCGGGGCAACTACTCGCACTACCTGGTAGAGCGCGATCTTCGCCAGGAGCGCAAGGCGAGAGAGCGCCGTCACCAGGATCAGGCGATCGCACGACTCGAGGACAACATCCGTCGCTTCAAGGGGACCACCGAGAAGATGGCGAAGACCGCCCGCGCCTGGGAGACCCGTGTCGAGCGGATGAAGCGTGACCTGGTCGAGGTCCACAGGAGCGGGAAGAAGGTGAAGCTCGCCTTCCCCCAGCCCGAGCGATCGGGAAAAGTCCCGCTGGCCGCATCCGGTTTAGCCAAGTCGTTCGGAGACAACATCGTCTTCGTCGATATCGAGTTCGCGGTGGAGCGAGGGGAGCGGATGCTGCTCATTGGGCTCAACGGTGCAGGCAAGACGACCCTGCTGCGAATCCTCGCCGGGGTGGAGACCGCCGACCTGGGTGAGGTTTCACTCGGACATCTGGCCACGCTCGGCTATTACGCCCAGGAGCACGAGCAGATCTTCGATGGTGTGACGGTGTTCGACCACATGCGCAAGGCGGCGCGTCTCCCCGACTCGACTCTGCGCGGTCTGCTCGGTCACTTTCTGTTGGCCGACAAGGTCGACCAGGATGCCTCGACCTTGTCGGGTGGGGAGAAGACCAAGCTCGCGCTCGCCATGCTGGTGGCGGCTCAACCCAACGTTCTTCTCCTGGACGAGCCGACCAACAACCTCGACCCGCAGGCCAAAGAAGCTCTGCTCGATGCGCTCACCGTGTACGAGGGGACGATCATCATGGTCAGCCACGACACCGACTTCGTCGCTCAGTTGATGCCCGACAGGGCGGTTCTCATGCCCGAGGGTGAGATGAAGTTCTTCGACGAGGACCTGCTCGACTTGGTCGCTTTGGCCTGATTCTCGCGAGCACGGTGAAGGCTTGGCGCGGAGCCAGATCCGCCAGCGCCAGGCCGCCGGTACAATGTCGATCCCATGCCGGGACCCCCTTCGATCCGCAACGTGGCTTTGATCGCGCACGTAGACCATGGCAAGACGACCCTCGTCGACGCCATGCTCAATGCCGCTGGTGTGTTCGCCGCGCACGAGACGCCGGTCGACCGGGTGATGGACTCCGACGCCCAGGAGCGGGAGCGGGGAATCACGATCCTGGCCAAGGCCGCCGCCATCGAGTGGAATGGCACCCGGATCAACCTGGTCGACACACCCGGCCACTCCGATTTCGGGGGCGAGGTGGAGCGGGCCCTCGCCATGGTCGACGGGGTGCTCCTCCTCGTCGACGCCGCCGAAGGCCCGATGCCTCAGACCCGATACGTGCTGTCCAAGGCCCTCGGTCGCGGCCTTCCCGCGGTCGTCGTCATCAACAAAGTCGATCGCCCCGACGCCCGGATCGATGCCGTCGCCGACGAGATCTATGAGCTTTTCTTCGACCTGGACGCCGAGGAACATCACATCGAGTTTCCGATCGTCTCCTCGATCGCCCGATTTGGAAGGGCAGTGCGAGGGCTGGCCATCCCGCCCGAGGACGGCAATTTGTCCCCAATCCTCGACTCCATAGTCGAGACCATTCCGGCACCCACCGGAGATCCGCTGGCACCGCTGCAGGCCATGGTGACCAACCTCGACGCTTCCGACTATCTGGGTCGGCTCGCCATCGGCCGCGTCGCGCAGGGCACGCTGACGGCAGGCAGCCAGGTCGGCCTGGTCCAGGCCGACGGGACCATCCTCAAGCGGAAGCTCACCTCGTTGCTTGGTTTCTCGGGCCTGGGACGCGTCGAAGTGGACGAGCGCCGGGCCGGTGATCTGTTCGTGGTGGCCGGGTTCCCCGAGATCGAGATCGGAGACACTCTCGCCGATCCCGACGCCCCCAAGCCGTTGCCCCGTCTCCAGGTCGACGAGCCCGTCCTGCGGATGACCTTTGGTGTCAACACCTCGCCGATGGCCGGCAGATCGGGGAGTCTGCTCACCTCACGTCAGATCAGGGCCCGTCTGGAGCGGGAGGCCCTCGGCAACGTCTCCATCCGCATCGCCGACACATCGAGCCCGGACATGATCGAGGTGGCCGGGCGCGGCGAACTGCAGCTCGCGGTGCTCATCGAGTCGATGCGTCGGGAGGGGTTCGAGCTCCAGGTGAGCAGACCCGAAGTGATCGTCCGCGACATCGAAGGTGTCAGGAACGAGCCCATGGAGCGGGCGATCGTAGATGTGCCCGACGAATATGTCGGCACCGTGACCCAATCAGTCGCCACCCGGCGTGGCCAAGTCGACGATATGAGGCCGGGGGAGCGGGGAAGGACCATCGTCTTTGCCAACGGGCCGGCGCGAGGACTGATCGGCTTCAGGTCGGAGTTGATGACTGCCACCCGGGGCACGGCTCTGGTCAATCAACAGCACGAAGGCTGGATGCCTTGGGCCGGGGAGATCGAGGGCCGAACGGGCGGGGCGATGATCTCCGATCGGGCCGGTACCGCCACCGG
>DASUUC010000109.1:0-5070 GCA_036374335.1 Acidimicrobiia bacterium | reverse complement strand
GCCAGGGCCGATGTCCCTCCGGCCAAAGCCAGCGCGCTCCCCAGACACAAGGCCAGTACGACTCTTCTCACCGAAACCCTCTCTCTCTCCTCTCGACCGCGAGCCTTGGCTGCGGCGGTCGGACAAGGATGACTGTTGTTCCATAGGGATATCCAACTGCGTCTCACCGTCTCCTTCCTTTCTCAATGTCGTATCGCCATCGCAGGATGGGGGGCGCTCTATGGCGCCTGATTCCGGGAAAGTCACGTCGGGTCTGCCCTTGCGGCCCGCGCCGGAACCCGGTCGACACGCCGCCGCGACGAACGTCGCCGATCGGGTCGACGGCCCGGCATCGTAGGCCGACCCGTTTCGTCGACTCGTTAGCATCTCTGACCCGGGTATGACACGAGTTCTCCCCCGACTGACCATGTGCGAGGACCTGGCCGACCAGGCCAATCAACGTCAGCACCAACATGATCGCGACGAAGGCAGACACGCCTGAGCCCAGCCCGGTGGCTGCGATGGCTGCAGGGGTCGCGACCAGGACCCAGGTGATCCGCCAGATCGACTGTGCCCCCTTTCTGAAACCCGCAAATGCAGGGAGGAATCCCATCGCTCCGACAGCCATGAGGTAGATCGCCACTTGTTGGGCGTTGTCTGTGATGTCTTCCACGGTCGCGGGGTAGGCATCCTGGAAGCTGGTGACTGATTCTCCGATGTTCTCTGCCATGCTGGTTAGAACGGAGTCTGGGCCGACGAAGAGCCAGAGAAGGCCGTTGAGGCCGATTAGGGCGCTCACGGCGAGGAGAGCGATCCAGCCCCAGCGCGCTCTGCGCGGCTGCTCCTTCGACTGTGTGTCGACCATTCACCAACTCCTTCTGTCGGTCGATGGCGTATAAGGATGAGGTGCGACGAGGCTGCTCATACCGTCGATTCCTCCGCTGCGTCGGTTGGGTCACGAGCAATGTCTGTCATTTGGAGGGGCTGCCTCAGAATGACCACCCCTAGCCAGACGGCCCAGATGGGGACGAAGAAGAATGCGGATTCCATCCTGGCGAGGGCGTCGACGTCGAGGATCCACCCGGTTCCACCGACCAGGAAGGCGGCACCCAACACTGCGGTGACAATTCCGAGGGCGGTCTTCTCGGAGCGCAGGATCCAGCCAATTCCCAGCCACCACACGCCCCAAAGCAGCTGCTCAAGAGCCCACATGCCGCCGAAACTGAAGTCGGTGGCGGCTTGGAACACGGTGGCTAGCACCTCAGCTTGAGTCTCGGAGGCCTGTGCATGAGCCGTGATCATGACGGGCCACGCTGTGGCTCGAAGCACTGACCCGGTTGCAGCCATGAATAGGTTGGCCAGGCCGAACACCGTGTAGGTCGTGACAAGTCCGTGGCCCCTAGTCCTGAGCCAGTACCAGAGGAAGAGGGCGGCTGGGACGATCAGGAGGGTCGGGGCGAGGAGCTCCAGGTATGACCCCCAGCGAAACAGATCGGTGCGGCTCACCTCGAGTGTCAACAGGAGTCCCGGGTCGGCCATGGCGTCGGCGTCGAAGTCCACCGCGGCGAAGAGCACCACCGTTGCCGCAATGATGCCTCCTGCCGAGGCGATCGCGGTGATACCTGCCGTGCGTCTGAACGAATTCTCGCGGCTCACGTCGGTCCTCCTCGTGTTCTCCTCCCGCCGAGGGTATGGCGGGGCTGTCCGGGGCGAAATGAGGGTGTCTTGGCTCTTTGGTGGGGATATCCTCACTCGTACTACGACGCCGAACTGAGGCCACCTTCCCTGACTTCGTCTCCGGGCCGGTGGAGAATCGAGCTATGACCACGACGCCGGGAACCGCATTGGAAACGTCACGGGCGGTTCGGGCCCGGGAGTCCGCAAGAGGTCGTGCTCAACGTTGGCTCGCCTGGGTGATGTGGACCGTGTCGCTGGCGGCCGCAGCTGCGGTCGTCTCTTCTCTGACTGGCAGCCCCGCAGTGGACGTCGTAGAGGGGCTGGGCTGGGTGGTAGGGGTCATGGCGGTGGCGACCATCGGCGTTCAGGTCGTGTCGAAACGGCGAGGTCTGGTCCAGGGGTGGCTGTTGTTGGTCTTCGCGGTCATTTGGTCGGCCGGTCTCTACGCCTATCAACTGATCGACGTGCCGGGAGCTGACGGATCAGGGCTAGCTTCGGCTCGAGTCCTCATCGCCGTCGGCGACGCATCGTACGCGCTAGGCGTCAGCGTGCTGCTCTTGCTGATGTTGTTGATCCCGGACGGCCGGCTCCTCGCTCCCCGATGGAGACCGTTGTTGTGGGTCTTGGGCGTGTCAACCACGTTCTGGACGTGGCAGTCTGTGAAGACAGGTCTAAACGTCGTTGATGTGGAGGCCTGGCTCGATCGGTCCACATGGCTCTACAACGACGGTGTGGCACAGACTGTCGGTGATGAGGTCATCCTCGGCATGGGCATTGTCTTGGGCGCGGTGATGCTGGCCCTGTTCGCCCGCTACATGTGGGAGCGTTTTCAGTCGGTCTCGGGAGAGGAGCGTCAGCAGGTCAAATGGGTGTTCTTCGGGTGTACTGGTGTCTTTGCATGGTTTGTGATTTCGCTGCCCAAACCCGACGGTGGGTGGCTGGTCATATTGCAGAGGCTGTTCCCGGGATGGGCATTCGTTCTGCTGGCGGTCGGCTTTGGCATGGCGTTGTTCAAGTACCGGCTGTGGGAAATCGACCTGGTCGTGCGCCGCTCACTGGTATACGGCGTTCTGTGGCTGATCATCGCCGGGGTCTACGTGGGTGTGGCGGCCGGTCTGGGTTTGGCTGCGGGAGCCAGGTTCCCGGTTGGCGTTGCGATTGGCATCACAGCAATGGCCACCATTGTCTTTCAGCCCGCTCGAAGATGGCTGGAGAGAGTGGCCGACCGTTGGGTCTTTGGAAGGAAGGAGTCCGCGGTCGACGCTCTTCAAACGCTTGGCGAGGGGGTTGCGGACCTGCACCGCCCACAGGACATCGCGGCTCATTTGACGAAGACCGGGGCTTCAGCTCTTGGTCTCGGATGGGTCGCCGTCGAAGTGGATGGTTCGATACGCGCCGAACAAGGGGAGAGGACCGATGAGCCCGTGACCGTCCTCCCTCTGGCTTGGGGATCTGAGAGCTTTGGAGTCCTGCGATGCCAACCGAAGCGGGGTTACATGCTCAGAGAGGAGGATGTGGCTCTTCTCGAGGCGCTGGCCGGGCAGGCAGCACTGGCAATCTCACACGCCAGACTTGCTTCCCGGATCGTTTACGCGCAAGAGCTGGAACGGCGGCGGATCGAGCGCAACATTCACGATGGGGCTCAACAAGACCTAGCCACGTTGATGGCACAGATCGGGGTGGCCCGGGCCAAGTCGAACGGCGACCCTGCGGTCGTGGAGATGTTGAACCGGCTTCAGGGCGACGCCCGGCGGATCCTCGCCGAGATACGCGAATTGGCTCAGGGGATCCATCCGTCGGTGCTTCGTGACGGTGGGTTGATGGTCGCCATTGAGGATCGTTGCGCAAGGCTTCCTATCGAGGTGACCCTGGCGGGTGCGCAGAGTCTCGTGGGTCGGCGACTTCCTGCCGAGGTCGAGGCGGCCGCCTACTTCCTGATTGCGGAGGCAATGACGAACACTCTCAAACACTCGGGCTCGTCGACCATCGACATTGCGCTCGAAGCCGACGAGAGAACCCTTCGGATCGTAGTGAGTGACCAGGGGGTCGGATTCGATCCACGAGGCGCATTGCAGGGCTCAGGACTGGCGGGACTCTCCGATCGGATCCGGGCTATCGGTGGCGAGCTCGAGGTGAGCAGCGAGCCGGGTCGAGGATCTGTCGTGTCCGCGAGCCTCCCGATCACCTCCGACGCGGGGTCAGCGTCGTGAGCGGTCGGATACGAGTTGTCATCGCAGAGGATCACTACCTGTTCCGTGAGGGGACCCGGCAGCTGCTGGAGACCTCAGGAGGAATCGAAGTAGTGGCGGCGGTGGGGGACGCCAGGGCCCTTCATGAGGCCGTGGGGCGACTCGAACCCGACGCCGCCGTTGTCGACATCAGAATGCCGCCAGACCATGAGACAGAAGGCATCGACGCCGCCCGGAAGATTCGAGCAGAACACCCCAACGTGGGTGTAGTGGTGTTATCACAGTATGCGAATGCGCTATACGCCTTTGAGCTCTTCCAAGACGGCACCCAGGGTCTCGCCTACCTGCTCAAGGATCGCGTCGGCGACGTCGACGAGCTGGTGCGAGCAGTAGTCACAGTCATCCGGGGAGGCTCCGTCATCGACCCCAACGTGGTGGAGAGCCTCCTTACCCGGAAGACGGCCATAGCTCGAGGAAGCCTCGACGAGCTGACCGATCGCGAGACCGAAGTGCTGGCAGAGATGGCACAGGGCAAGTCCAACGCAGCCATCTCAGAAACGCTGTTCATCTCTGAATCGGCGGTGGAGAAACACATCAACTCTATCCTGATGAAGCTAGGTCTCGACCCGAACGACTCCAGTCTCAATCGACGCGTCGCCGCAGTCCTCGCCTTCCTCCACAGCTACCAGCCCAGCGATAACACGTCCTGACTCCACGCTGCGGTGCCAGGCACCAACTGTGCCACACACGGGCCACTCCTTCCGGTTAGCAGCGACCGGCGCGGCCTTGTCTCATTCCGAACCGCTCCGGACATCAGGGACTCGGGCGACGGACGACGACGGTGGTCGGCAGACGTCGCCGCCCCAATGCCAACATCTCGTGCTCGCATGATCCGCTGGCTCCGGTGGCTCCACTGCTTCTCGCGATCTCAAGTCTCGGTACCCGCACGACAGACTTGTCACGACAGACCGCCTTCCCGCACACGCCTTCCCGCGGACTCCCGCGGACTTTTCGCGGACTCCTGGCCCGAGCGGCCTTCGGGATGGCACGTAGTGAGAAGGTGAACCACCAGGTCAGGGCTGGTTTTTGGAAGTGGAGCTGAGGGGATTTGAACCCCTGACCCCTTGACTGCCAGTCAAGTGCTCTGCCGAACTGAGCTACAGCCCCGTGTTTATGCGCCTCTACCTGGGGTTTTACCTCGATGAGGAACCCATCCATCGTCTCA
>DASUUC010000108.1:0-17383 GCA_036374335.1 Acidimicrobiia bacterium | reverse complement strand
TGACCGGCGGCTCCTCGCTCGGGGCCGATCAGGTGGCCCGGGCGTTCCGGGATGCCATCGCCGACGACAAGGTGAAGGCGATCGTGTTCAGAGTGGACTCCCCGGGCGGCTCGGCCGTGGCGTCCGAAGTGGTCAGGCATGAGGTTTCCCGCGCCCGGAAGGAAGGGAAACCGGTGGTGGTCTCGATGGGCAACGTCGCCGGCTCCGGCGGGTACTGGGTCTCGGTCAACGCCGACAAGATCGTTGCCCAGCCCGGGACCATAACCGGGTCGATCGGTGTGGTCTCGGGGAAGGTGGCCAACCGGGAGGCATGGGCGCGACTCGGGGTGACCTTCGACCAGATCCCATTCGGCCAAAACTCCACCTTCGGTGTCCCCCAGGACGTCTTCTCCGATAGTGAGCGGGAACGGCACACCCGGTTGCTCGACGACATCTACGACGGATTCGTCGAACGGGTTGCCTCCGGGCGCGACCTCACTCCCGAACAGGTGGAGCAGATCGCCCGTGGCCGGATCTGGACAGGATCCCAGGGGCTCGCCAATGGCCTCATCGATGAGCTCGGAGGGCTCGACAAGGCGATCGGGCTGGCCAAGGAGGAGGCGGGGATCGCCCCCGACGACGAGATCCGGGTCTACGTGCTCCCCACCGAGCGCGCAATTCCGCTCCCGGAGGGCAAGGAGGGCAGCGATCCGGTGCATGACGTCATGGCCGAGATGGTCGATCTCATCTTCGGCTTACAAGCCATGGGCTCGGGGGTCCAGGCGCGGATGCCCGGGGTGCGCATCCACTAGAGATATCAGACTCCTGGGATCAGACCCTCGGCCCGGAACCAATCGAGGGTGCGGGCGAGAGTGTGCTCCAGTGGCGAGTAGACGAGCCCGAGGTCACGGGTGGCCTTGGCGCCGTCGTAGACATGGCCGTGGAGGAGAACCCGGGCCGACTCGGGGCAAAGTGGCGACGGTTTGCCAACAACCCGAAACCCGGCATCGACGACAGGAGCGATCGCGGTCAGAGCACCCGGCCTGATGAACCAAGGGCGACGGGTTCTGCCGAGAAGTCGGTTTAGTGCCGTCAAGACACCACGGATAGTGGTAGCTACCCCGCTGAGGATGTAGCGGTCTCCCGACTTCCCGTGCTCGCCGGCCAGCAGATGGCCCCGGGCGCAGTCGTCGACGTCCACCAATGAGATCGTGGTGTCCACCAGCACCGGCAGGCTTCCCCGTGCCGCAGCGAGGAGGAGCGCGCCGGTGCCGGTGAACCGTCCCGGGCCTTGAACCGAGGAAGGGTTGACCGAGACGACCTCGATGTCGCGGGCGGAGTCGAAGACCAGTCGCTCCGCCACCGTCTTTGATCGCTCGTACTCGGAGAGAAAGTGACCACGGTGTTTCGATTCTTCGCTGCCGACCATGCCCTCCTCAACACCGATGGTCACCGCCGACGAAGTGTGAATGAACCGGTCCACCCCGGCGCGATCACTCGCCTCCAGAACGCCCAAGGTGGCCTCGACGTTGACCTTCCACATCCGGGAGGGGGCACGCGCGCAGAGCTCGTTCACCCCGGCGATGTGGAATACGCGGTCGCTCCCTTTGACCATTCGATCCAACGCGTCGGCATCGAAGATGTCACCGTGAACGACCGAGGCACCGAGGTCGTCCAATTTGGCCGAGGAGGCAGGTGATCGAGCCAGTGCCCAGACCTCATGGCCCGCTGCCACCAGGTGCCGGACCACGGCGGTGCCCACCACGCCCGAGCCGCCGGTGACGGCAACCCTCAAGACTTGACCTGTGTCGGCTCCGACTTGACCACCGACCAGAAGGCCGTGATATATCCCCAGGCCGAGCCAATCGTGGCGATTACCGCGACCAGCATCAGCCACTGGTCGAAGTACCACGGTCCCCATCTGTCCGCGAATCGCAGGAAGGCGGCAAAGATCGCGGCATATTGGGTGAATGCTTTGATCTTGCCCCAAGTGGACGGAGCTATGAGTCCTCCCCGCTGGGCCACGATGCCACGAAGAGCCATCACCGTGAACTCCCGGAAAATGATGATGGACGCAGGCCAAATCGAGACATGATCGACGGAGACGAGAGCCAGCAGTGTCCCGGTGACCATGATCTTGTCGGCCGTGGTATCCAAGAACGCGCCCAGCACCGTGCCACCAGTGGTGCGCCGCGCCCAGTAGCCGTCGAGGAAGTCGGTGAAGGAGGCGACCAGAAAGAAGCCAGCGGCTATGACGTAGTTGTTGTCGATCTGATCGGCCCGGGTGAAAGCCATTATCGGCACTACCATCACGATCCGAAAGAGCGCCAGAACGTTGGGAAAGTTGATTCTCATCTCGGCTTCGGCTCCCGATCATATGCGCAGGGTCCGCTATAGCGTCCGAAGACCCCCTTCGGTGGGTCGGATGGTTCAGATCCAGTCGAGGGACCGCTCGATAGCCTGGCGCCAGCGGTTGAGAAGTCGGGAGCGTTCGGTTTCGGCCATTTGCGGCGACCACCGCGCATCCTCGGACCACATCGACCGGATCTCGTCGATGCCGGCCCATACCCCGGTGGCGAGACCTGCTCCGTAGGCAGCGCCGAGGGCGGTGGTCTCGGCCACCTGCGGCCGAACCACATCCACCCCGAGCAGATCGGCCTGGAATTGCATCAGGGTGTCGTTGGCGGTCATGCCACCATCGACCCTCAACTCGGTGAGACCGACACCCGAGTCGGCGGCCATCGCCTCGACGACGTCGGCCGATTGGAAGGCGGCGGCCTCCATAGCCGCTCGGGCAATATGGCCTTTGTTGGCATACCGGGTCAGTCCCACGATCACGCCTCTCGCATCCGGCCTCCAGTGCGGCGCGAAAAGTCCGGAGAATGCGGGAACGAAGTACACATCTCCGTTGTCGTCCACACTCAGGGCGAGCTCTTCGACCTCATCAGCCGAGGCGATGAGGTCGAGGTTGTCCCGCAGCCACTGGATCAGCGAGCCGGTGACGGCGATGGAACCCTCCAACGCGTAGACCGTCTCGTGCCCTCGTATCTGATAGGCAACGGTGCTGAGCAGGCCAGCCTCGGACCGCACCGGCTCGGTGCCGGTGTTCATCACCACGAAGTTGCCCGTTCCGTATGTGTTCTTGGCCTCACCCGGCGAGAAACACGCCTGTCCGAAGAGTGCAGCTTGCTGGTCTCCGAGAATCGCGGTCAGGGGCACGCCGGCGAGAGGTCCCCGGCATTCCCCTATCTCCCCGACGGAGGGCACGATCTCGGGAAGCATGTGAGTTGGGACGCCGATCACCATTGCCAGATCGGAATCCCAGGACGCAGTGGCCAGATCCATCAGCAGTGTCCGCGAGGCGTTGGTGACGTCGGTCACGTGGCGACCGGTGAGTTTCCACGTCAGCCAGCTGTCGATCGTCCCGAAGGCAAGCTCCCCCCGTTGCGCCCTCTCCTCGAGCCGATGATGGTCGAGCAACCAGCGTGCCTTGGGTCCGGAGAAGTATGTGGCCAAGGGCAAGCCGGTCTTGGCGGAGAAGCGTCCAATGCCCTCATCACCCGCCAATTCGGCGCATAGATCGGCCGTCCTGGTGTCCTGCCAGACGATGGCATTGGCTACGGGCACTCCGGTTTCGAAATCCCAGACCACGGTGGTCTCACGCTGGTTGGTGATGCCCACCGCGGAGAGATCGGAAGCTTGGATGCCGGCAGCCTTCAGACCCGCTTCGATCACCTCGCCCGTCTTCTCCCAGATCTCGACAGGGTCGTGCTCGACCCATCCGGGCTGGGGGAAGATCTGGGCGTGCTCCTCCTGGGCGAGCCCAATGACTATCCCCTCACCGTCGAAGACCATGAATCTGGTGGAGCTCGTCCCCTGGTCGATGGCTCCGATCAACTCAGGCATCCTTACCCCTGAGAGCAGCCTGCTCCTGGGCTCGGGCCCGGTCTTGCAGCCACCTCTCCACGACATCGGCGGCGTCTTCGACCATGACGTCGACATCGGGACGCTCGCTCCTGGAGAATCGCCGGAGCACATAGTCGGCCGGGTCCTGTGAGCCAGGGGGACGGCCCACCCCCAACTTGAGACGGGAGAAGTCCTGGGTCCCCAGGGTCGACTCGACAGAGCGAATCCCGTTGTGGCCGCCGCTGCCGCGGCCGACCTGGAGACGAAGACGTCCAAAGGGGAGGTCGATGTCGTCGTGGACGACGAGAAGGTCTTCCGGCGCCACTTTGTAGTAGTCGAGAACGGAGCGAACCACGCGTCCGCTCTCATTCATGAACGTGAGCGGCAGGAGAAACAGGGTGCGGTCATCGCCTATCCCGGTCTGGGCGGTCAATCCGCTGATACGCGACGGCGCTCGACCCGGCGACTCACCGAGACGCTCCAGGAGCCGTGTGACGACCTCGGAACCTACGTTGTGTCGGGTGCCTTCGTAGTCGGCTCCGGGATTGCGGAGCCCCACGACGACTCGCACCGGGTTACTCGCTTGATTCGGGCTCTTCTTCGCCCTTTTCCTCAGCTTCTGCAACGCCTTCTTCAGGTTCCTCACCCTCCTCGAGCTCCTCGCCTTCGAGCAGCTCGACCTCTTCGGGCTCGGGCTCCTCGATCTCAGCTGCCGGCACGGTCACAGACATGATGACGGCATCCGGCTCTTCGAGGTAGACGACGTTCTCCAGCTCGGGCAGGTCCTCGATGCGTAGGGAGCCTCCTATCTCGACCTCGGAGACATCCAGCTCGATGTATGCGGGGATCTCGGTGGGCAGCACCTCGATGAGCACGTGAGTACGCCGGGGGCTGAACACACCACCCTCCTTCACCCCGACCGGGGTGCCCTCGAAGTGGAGGGCAACCTCGGCATGGACTTTCTTGCTCAGGTCGACGGTGACGAAGTCGACATGGCGATACTCGTTGCGAAACGGGTGGCGTTCGATGGCCCGGGCCATAGTGGTCAGGGTGTCGCCGTCTTCGATCTCGAGATTGATGATGGCATTGGTTCCCGCCTCCGTGTGCAGGGCGAGGTGCAGGTCGTGGGAGTCGACCGCCACCGGGATGGGAGCCACATCCGGGCCGTAGACGACAGCAGGCACCTGCCCGTGACGACGGACCCGTCGGGACTCCCGGGAGCCCGGCTTTCTCCCGGACCGGGCGCGCAGGCTGACTTGCTCCATTTGAAAAGACTCCTTGGAAAAGAAGAGGAATGGACCCCGATTATGGCGGGGATCAGCCGCTTGTGCCAGACGAGATCTCAGCGATCCAACTCAGCGTCCTGCCGACGTAGCGCTCGGTCATCGACTCCACATTCCAGCCCCCACCGCGCGGACCGTGACCGGCTCCCTCCAGAAGCTCGACATCGGCGTTGGGGAGACTGGCGATGTGCTCGTCGAACAACTCCATTCGCGCCAACGGGTCATTGGTGCCCTGAAAGAACAACATGGGGACCGAGACATCAGGAAACTGGGCAACCCTGAGTTTCTCCGGCCTACCTGCCGGGTGGAGCGGGTAGGCGTAGAGAACCAGGCCGGTCGCCGGATAGCCTTCGGCAACCAGGTAGGTGCCCATACGTCCCCCCATGGAACGTCCGGCGAGATACACCTCATCGACCGAGGCCGTCAGGATGTCCGCCGCGGCACGATGACATGTGACCAGTTTCTCCTGGCGGTCGGGTCGTTTCGCGCCTCGCTCGACATACGGGTAGTTGAAGCTCATCGCGGTGAGCCCACCTGCGGCCAAGCCGGCCCGGAGGCCGGCCATCGTGGGATGGTCCTGGTCGCTGCCGGCGCCGTGGGCCAGGAGGATGCCGATCGACCCCGAGCCCTCCACGACGGCCGTGACATCTCCGCCGTCCCATCTCACCTTCGTACGCCGGCTCATCCTCTCACTGTAAAACGGCGGTTACCGTCTTCAGCATGGAACTGGTCGTGTACGAAAGCGCTGAGGCGGCTGCGGTGGGTGCTGCCCAACGCATCGCCGATCTCCTCGCCGAGGCCGCGGACGGTTACACGATCGGTCTCGCCGGGGGCAGCAGCCCGAAGGCTACCTACGAGGCCCTCCGAGGTCGGGCCACCGGCTGGGAGAGAGTCGATGCCTGGCTCTCCGACGAGAGATGGGTTCCCCCCGACGACGAGCAATCAAACGGGCAGATGGCCGCTGAGACCCTCATGGACCACGTGAGCGCCCGGTTTCATCGCCCTCGCTGGAGCGAATTCATCGAGCCCGCTGACTCTGCCGCCCACTACGAGGCGAAGCTCCGCTCGATACACGCCGGGAAGGCCCCTGACCTGATCCTGCTCGGGATGGGGGAGGATGCCCACACCGCATCGTTGTTCCCGGGAAGTTCGGCTCTCGATGAGACCAACCGGTGGTTTGTGGCCAACACCATCCCGGAGACCGGCGAGAACCGGCTGACCGCAACCTATCCGCTGTTGTGGAGCGCGGAGAGGATCCTGGTCCTGGCCGGCGGGGAGCGGAAGGCTCCGGCGCTCCGTGACGCATTCGAAGGGTCGGCAACAACCCCGATCGGCAGAATCCAAGAAGGCAATGCAGAAGTCGAATGGCATGTAGACCACGCCGCAGCGTCGCTGCTCTCGTCCTGACTGTTGCGGCCACGGCCTGCTCGGCCAGCGCCGGGTCGACCCTCGTGCCCGTGGGCGATGACTCGGCGACGTCTACGACCCTCGATGCCGGGACCAGCACGTCGTCGATGCCGCCCCTCACCACAACGACTGTCTCCCCGCCGAGTATTTTGGCGCCCGACGGGCAAGAGATCGACGCCGAGGTCGTTGTTCCGGAGGGACCGGGCCCCTTCCCCGCAGTCGTGCTGGTCCATGGTGGCGGATGGGTGACCGGGGCACCATCGATCATGAGACCTCTGGCCGACCATCTCAATGCGAATGGCTTTCTGACTGTCAACACCCGTTACTCCCTGGCCACGCTGGACCGGCCAGGCTTCCCCGATGCCATCGAAGATGTCGCGTGTGCAGTGCGCTTTGCCGCCAACCATCCGGACTCGGATGGAACGGTTGCCGTGATCGGGCATTCCGCGGGCGCTCACATCGGAGGGTTGGTCGCACTCACCGGCGACGAGTACGGCGCTGCCTGTCCTTTTCCGGGGTCGGGACTGCCCGACCGATTCGTCGGCCTGGCCGGTCCCTACGACGTCTCCCGCCTGGGTCCGGCCGTCGGCGCCTTCTTCGGAGGTGGCCCGGATCGCCTTCCGGAGGTCTGGCGAGCCGGGAACCCGCAGTTGCACACCGATGCCAACACCGAGCTCGTTTCCCTGATCATGCATGGAGAGAAGGACGGGCTTGTCGCCGATAGTTTTGCCGTCGCGTTCCACAAGGCATTGAAGGACTCCGGGAGCGATGCCCTGATCGAATTGGTGGAGGAGGCCAGGCACAACGACATGGACGACCCCGACCTGGTCGGCGATCTCATCGTCACCTGGCTGAGCCGAGCTCGAGGCTAGCCCTACATCCTCGTGATGTCCCTAGGGGTCATCCGGGGACCGAACTTGGGCTCGTGACCGAGGGTGTGCAGCAGGCGGATCACTCTCCCCCGGTGCGGTCGGAACGGGTCGAGTAGTTCCAACATCTCGTCGTCTGTTCCCCGGTCACGACCGGTCAGATGATGGACGACGATGTGTTTAAAGTGGAAGTCCCCCACCGCCACTTGGTCCGGGTCGCCATGGGAGACCTCCAGCGTCTTGGCGGTGGTCCACTTGGAGACGCCGGGGAACGACTGGAGGACATCGGCGGCGTGAGCCGGGCTCATTGCGGCCAGCTCCTGGATGCGCCCGGCGTGGCGGGAAACAGCCCGCACCACGTCGGAGCGTCGCTTCTCCAAATGGAGACGGTGGAACGCGTAATAGGGTGCCTCGGCCATCGCCTCGGGATCCGGAGGGAGCATGAGCCCCTGATTGGGACCGGGAGCGGCCGCAGAAAAAGTCCTCATCAGCCCGCGCATGGCGTTGCGGGCTTCCCGTCCCGTCACCTTCTGGGCGCATATGGAGACGATCAGGACCGGGAACACCAGAGCGGTCCGGCCGAAACGGTAACCGGGATGGATGCGGTGAATCTCGGAGACCACCGCGTCGGTAGTGACGAACCGGGATGGATCGTCGTCGAGGCCGGCGATCGACCCCAGCCGAGCCAGCAACCAGCAGCTCCCGTCACCCCAGGCCTCACCAATCAGCAATTCTCTCGTTCGGCGAATGCGCAGTGATCCGGGACCGTCGGGGGTGCGCGCCGCCAGCCACCAGCCGTCGTCGGCGAACCGGCCGTGCAACGGACGAAGTGTTCGCCGCAAGTCGAGCGGGCGATCTTCGATCGGAAGGGTCAGCGACTCCACGCGAACCATCTTCGTCGTCTCACCGAATAGAGAGCGAGCCAGGTACGTTCCAAAGCGAACACGATTGGAGGAGTGAATGGCACGCGTGAACATCGTCGGCGATGGCCCTGGTGGGTTGTCGGCCGCCTTGTTCCTGGCCAAGAACGGCCACGAGGTGACCGTCTTCGGACAGGACAAGACGGCGATGAACTTCGCCTACCTGCACAACTACCTGGGGATCCCGGAGATCGCCGGCACCGAGTTCCAGGACATCGCCCGGCGTCAGGTCCAAGAGGTCGGTGCGAACCTCCGCGACGAAGAGGTCGATTCGGTGTCAGCAGATGACACTTTCACGGTGACCACCTCCTCAGGAGAATCCGAGTCCGACTATCTGATCCTCACCGAGGGAAAGAACCCTGAGCTCGCTCGTTCTCTCGGAGTGGACGAGGACGACTCAGGAGCAATCTCGGTCGACCCCAACTACATGTCGTCCATCGACAAGGTCTACATCGTGGGCCGATCGGTGAGACCCAACCGGAGCCAGGCTGTGATCTCCGCCGGCGCCGGGGCCGTGGCGGCCCTCGACATCCTCGCCCGGGAGGAGGGCAAAGATGTCCAGGATTGGGACACTCCGCCCAAGGATTGACCGAGCGTGGAGTCACTCGGCTGGAAACAGCTGAATCGGGCGGTCCTCGCCCGGCAGCTCTTGATGGAGCGTTCTCGTCTCCCTCTGCACCGGGTGGTGGAGCGAATGGCCGGGGTGCAGGCGCAGTACATCCCCGCTGCCTATGTCGGGTTGTGGTCCCGGACAGAGGGGTTCACCCGTGACACTCTGACCGGCGCCCTTCAGCGAGGCTCGGTGATCCAGGGCACACTGATGCGAGGCACGATTCACCTGGTTTCCCGGGCCGACTATTGGCCGATCGCTGCCGCGATACGGGATCTGATGCGGGAGTGGTGGCTGCGGGTCGACCGGAGCGGACAGTCCGCCGAGGAGACGGAGGAGTTGGCGAAACGGTTGCGGACCGTTCTCGCCGATGGCCCGAAGAGGCGGGCCGAGCTGGTCGATGAGCTGGAGATCGAAAGCTCGGCGTGGAGCGGGGTGGGCTATTGGGTGGAGCTGGTGAGAGTCCCCCCGTCGGGCACCTGGGACTCGAGACGTGCCGACCTCTATGCGCTGGCGGCCGACTGGGTGGGTCCTGACGACGCCGATCCCATGTCAGGCACTGACCTCCTCATCCGCCGTTATCTCGCCGGTTTTGGCCCTGCGTCTCGTGACGACATCAGGTCATTCACCGGGCTTGATCTCGCCACGATCGACGCTGCGCTCGCCAGGCTATCGGTGCGGACGTTGAGCGATGAAGAGGGCCAAAGGCTTTTCGACGTCCGCCAGGCGCCGATCCCCGACCCCGACACGCCGGTCCCGCTGCGTTTCCTCGGCACTTGGGACGCCTCCCTGCTGGTCCACGCCCGCCGGTCGCGGATACTCCCTGAGGAGTACCGCGATCGGATCTTCCACACCAAGGCGCCACACTCGTTCAACACCTTCTTGGTCGACGGTCAGGTTCGGGGAACCTGGAAGGAGGCAAACGGGAAGATTCTTCTCGAGAAGTTCCAACCGATCCCTCGTCGCTTCCATCGCGAGCTGAATGAGGAGTCGGATCGATTGGCAACATTTCTTGCATGAGGTTGGGCCAAGCCCATCAGGCATCAGGGGGGATGGTCGGTGATGGGATAGGTGTAGGTGTGGCCGAGGCGGCTGGTCCAAATATCCTGCCGGCCCACCCGCCGGTGAATCCACCCGTATGCTTTCAACGTGTGGTCGTGGCGGCATTTCGGCCCACCATTCCTATCCGACGTCACTCCCAGGTCGGCCCAAGGTTGGAGATGGTCGAAGTCACACTGCGAAGCGGGGATACGACACCCCGGCCCGGCACAGGTCGCCTGCAACGACTCCACTAGCCGGGACAACGGTTTGGTGGGCCGCCGACGAGTCGTCCCAATATGGACGATTGTCCCGTTGTCGTCGGTGACCGTATACCGCCACTCGGCATCATGAGACAAGTCGACTATTTGCCGGGCGATATCAGCAGCCACTGGCTCCATACCATCGATAAGCCCGGCATGGTCGTCCCGACGCTCCAGGGTCGACAATGGCACCCGCAGGTCGACAAACCCTTTCCCTGTCCCAGAGTCGGGGTTGGAGCCTTGCAGCAGGTCGACGGCGATATCAGCCTGCAACTGGGCGACAGTCCTACCCTGCCGTGTCTTCTTGGGTAGGGAGATGAGATGCCGGTGGATCCGATTCCTGATCACCTGAGCATCCACCAGCGAAATATCCAACAGAAACAGGTTGGCAGTCCCATCAGCAGTCGGCTCGACCCACAGTCTCCGCTCCTCCACCCTCCGCTCATACCGTTTCACTGCCTCTTCGGGGTCGGTCTCCACACACAGTTTCCGGATCCGAGCCCTGAGCTGGCCGGTAGTCATCCGAGGAGCCTGCACCACCAGTCGCGCGACGACCGCCTGCGCCTCCTCATCACTTAGATGGGCGGTGGCGTCGGCGAACACCCTCGCCCGAGACAAGTCGATCCGTCCTTCGGCCAACAGGTCCCACGCTCCAGGCAGCCGCTCGATCAGGTCGAACGCCAACGCCATTCGATTCTCCGCAGCCCGCCGGGTCAACCTGAGAGCGGGACGCAGCTCATCAGCGGCGAACTCAAACGGCAGATCCAGCCGATCTGGAGCAGAATCGGCGTCACCTGGCGACGTATAGGCGATCTCACGAGTATCCGCCATCGAACCAGCCTGACAATGAGCCACCAGAAGCTCCCGCGCCTGTAACAACCTGACCAGATCAAAACCATTCAATCGAGAACGATCCACAGAACCCAGAATCGCCAACAGGAACGGACCAGGCGGCACTGACTCCACATCAGGAAGAACATGCCGGTCCTCGTCGACCCAGCCGTCAGCCAGCTCACGACAAGTCAACTCGTAGGCCAACTGGTCTGCAGCGGCCACGTCCTCGGGCCCTTCCCCCGGCAAGAGTCCGACACCACCATCCTGACCCTCGAACATATGTTCTGAACATACAACCGGCCACCGACAGATTTCAAGAGGGTCGACCCAGATCCGAGAAATATCTGGATCTCCAGCGGGGCCGCTTGACAGTGCCGGATCCCGACAGGGATCCCCGCCGGTCTGTGCGATGTTCCCCCACGTCAAACCGAAACGAGGGAAAAGCAGACCACAGAGCACGCCTCGGAAGAACAGCTCTTCAGACACAGCTTGCTGGGATCGGGACAACGGATCTCGGGCGTGTGGGAGCACTCCGGAGAGAATTCACCAGGACTATGGGATCTGGAACCAGATGTCGGTCTCTGCCTCTTCAGTACATGTACCGCTTGTCGGACCTACTGTCGACACATTTCGGCGCCGGACCAAGTCTGGTTTGGCGTTTGGGATCGGCTAAGCGAATCAGCAGGCGTTTGCTGCGCCCTCGCCGCCCGACGGCAGCTTGCCGCTTGCGTTCCAGGGAATAATGGGAGTATCACCGTTCATCGGAGCTGCAGCATCAGCAGCCTTCACGAACCCGACAACAGCCCCAGAATTTGGATTATCCGTGGTCAGGCATCCAAGTGGAGTGAACGCATGCACGTGAGCAGATGCAGCTGGAACGACTCCGAACACCATCAAAGCGGCAACAACCACCGCGACCGTCATTCGTCTCACTGTGATCTCCCTTCCGAGACTCCCTTGACCCCAATACGTCATGACAAGCACTTCGGTTCACCCACATCTGACTTGCCGACCGCATGGCGATTCCTGGACTCGAGGCTACCCACGCATAACGGCATCCTCTCGGGGACTCAGGTAGTCGAGTGGGCGGTGCAAGGATACGCTTCACCCTGTGCCACAGAAGCTCCGGTATGAGATCGACCTGTCTGATCTGACTCCGGTGGCTGCGTCCCAGTACCTGCAGGTAAAGGCGATTTCCCGAGATGATCTCGAGGGTCTTGCCAGGCTGATGCTCGACGCCTACGTGGGCACCATCGACTACGAGGATGAAAGCCTCGAAGATGCGATCGAAGAAGTCAGGTCATTCCTCGATGATGGCCGGGCGCTCCTCGACCGGTCTTACCTCGTCGAAGATGACGGGACGATCGCCTCAGCGGTCCTCGTCTCGCTGTCTGAAGGCAGACCGTTTATCGGCTACGTGATGACCCTCCCTTCGCACAAGAACCAGGGACTGGCTCGACTCGTGACCACCATCGCTCTGGAACGCCTTGCCCGCGATGGTCACGAGACGGTGGTCCTCTACATAACCGAAGGGAATACTCCATCCGAGGCACTATTCCGTTCCGTCGGTGCGGTTCAGATTGAGTCCTGATCACCTCGATATCCTCACCTCGTGCTCGGGTTCGATGCGAGGCTCTAGCCGGTGATATCCA
Source organism: Acidimicrobiia bacterium (assembly GCA_036374335.1). Taxonomy (GTDB): domain Bacteria; phylum Actinomycetota; class Acidimicrobiia; order Spongiisociales; family ZC4RG35; genus JANQRA01. Next base: position 4,622 of record DASUUC010000108.1, on the reverse strand, counting down.
CGACTGGCTGGAGTCGGTTCGTCGAACTCAGTGGACCACGATGGCAACGGTTCGTTCTGCAGATAACCACAGCGGAGTGACTGAACATGGCCCGAATTCGTTGCTGCAAGCAGCGAAGGTGCTCAAGCCGAGTTGTTTCGAAGTCGAAGCACAGTGCGCCCGTTCGCGGTTCGAGTCCCGCCGCCTCGAATCCGAGGTCACCAATGCCGTGACTGCTCATCGCGATCTCGACGGACAGTCCCTTGACCCGAGCAGCCTTGGACCCACGCGATCTGGTTCGGATGATTAGCTCTCGTTACCGAGAATGCGTCGCAGCTCGGCGAGAGCGGCGACGGTCGACTTACGCATTTCCCTGGTCACAATCGGGGCCAGCAGACGTGACGGACCCTTACCCCTCAGGTGGGCATCCATTGTCACCCGGCTCCCCTCCTCCGCGGGTTCAACCAGGAACGCCACTGTTGTCGCCACAGCGAACACGGTCCCCTCTACCACATGCCGTGTTGGTGGCTCATGCGCAATTACCTCGAACTCCAACACGAAATCCCGCTTGTTTCTCAGTCGATGCTGACGAACACGTGAACCCACACCGATAGGTCCATCACCGACCACCTCGACGTGTTGGACATGGTCGTCCACTCGGCCACACGGCTCTGACCGGTTATGAAGTCAAAGACGTCGGGAGGTGACCCCGGCACGACGATGGTTTCTCGCAATCGACCCACTGGCCATGTCCTTTGTTGCTCACCATAACGACACGGGCTGTCGAAGGGGCCGTATCACACGTCCACCCCGGTTCCGCGCCGACCAGGTACCAGATCACACATTCAGGAGCAGAAACGCCACGCTCCCGACCCGCCCGGTATCGGCTGCGGTCTCAGCTCGGCCCGCCCTCAATCGGTCCAGCTCTCATGTGGGACGGACCTTCATGAGGATTCGATCCTCATGTTTGCCTGCGGTGGCAAAACCCAGGCGCTCGTAGAGCCTGAAAGCCGGGTTGATCTCGAAGACGTGGAGCGAAACCGCCTTTCCGTCTACCGCAGCCTGATCCAGGACCTGCTGCATCACCGCGGAGCCGATACCTCGATTCTGCCAGTCAGGATGGATCTCGATGCGCGTCACATAGACCTCATCCACTCGATGCTCCAGGCCGAGCACTCCAATATCCTCACCTTCGAGCACAACGACGGATGCCTCACTCCGCTGGAACCACCGATCGAAGAACTCCCACTGGATTGCATCGTCCCAAGGACCGAAGAGCTCCTCCAGATAGGGCCCCATGGCCGCCCGATGAAGCTCGAAGAGAAACTCTCTGTCCTGGACCTTCGCCGATCGTAGGGACGTTGCATCCATCACGGGATCAACGCCCAGCCAATAGGAGCCACCTGCCGCTCAGATCGACGATTCGGGAGCATCCGCCCGTTTCTTTGACCCACCCCCGATCGGAATCCCTGAGCGGGCGATACCGTTCGTGACACATCGCTAAACGTTGAAGCCTCGCTAGAAGTCGATCCTCATCACGCACCGACGCTTGCTGGGATGGCTGACCTCTTCGAACCCGGCGGCCGCAAACACGTTTCGATGGCCGACATGGATCTCGCCCCAGGTGATCATCTGCCCGGGGTCGGGGATCATCGGGTATCCCTCCACGGCTCGGGCCCCCCGGTCCCGAGCAAAGCCGACGGCGGCCTCCGCCAAGGGATAGGTGAACCCCTGGCCCCGGAACCCGACACGAACCACAAAGCAGGTGACCGCCCAGACCGTCTCGTCCCCCTTGTCCTCCGACCGCCCTTTCCAGGGGGTCTGCCCGAGGCGAACGTACTCGCTGCGCCGGTCGACCCCGCACCAACCGGCGGGCTCGCCGTCGCGGTAGGCGACCAGACCGCTGGTGTTGTCCGAGTCCGGGTAGCCGCAGTCGGTCTGCTGTCGGAGCCGGAAGATTCGCTCCTCCACCGGGATCGGGTCGTGCCACCACTCCTCGCCGGTAGTTCGGAAACGCTGACACCGGCACCGCGCCGGATAACCACGAGTTCCGAAGATGACGTTCAGGTCCTCGCACGATGCCTGGTTGGCGGGCACGATGGTCAACGCGGGAGGCTCGGGTCGCATGTGCGGATCCTGGCAGGAAATCCGGACAGACTCCGTCCGTGTCCCTGCCGCTCAATTCAGGATGCGGGATTCCCCGTCGACGACCAACTCGTCGACCACCCCCACGACCACAGCACGGATCGCGCCAGTCTCGAGACCGAGGATCTGACGGGCCGAGTTGCCCTCGTCGAGGATCAAGACGGTCTCCCCGATCCCGGCGTCGACCACGTCGATGCAGATGGTATAGCCGTCCGGTCCGCCTTCGACGCCCTGGATGTCGCAAAGCAGGAGGCGGTGCTCGTCCAGGATGGGGATGTTCACCGTGGAGACCACAGTGCCCACGACGTTCCCCACCTTCACGATTGAGCTCCGAGCTGGACGTCATCCACGATGCCGGTGATGGCATGGTCCACCGGCACGAAACGCACGGGCAGCGCCTCTGCGGCCTCCCGTGAGCTGACGAAATAGACAAGGTCACCTGGCCCGGCCATATGCACCGCATCGGCGGCGACGATTGTCCCCCCCACCGGCTCCTGAATCTTGTCCAACGGTTGGATCAAGAGGAAGCGAACACCTTCGAGCCCGTCCACCTTCTCAGTTGCCACGAGGCTTCCCACGACGCGAGCCAGTTGCATATCAGCGCCCCGTCTCGACCCGTGTCATGAACCTGAGGTCCGACCCGAGGTTATGGGCCATCTCCTCGTGAAGTTGGGCGATGACATCGGCCCTGACCAGCGTGCCATGTGGTCCAGACTGCGTGACCGCTGCTTCGATCGCGGCCTCGACCTCGGCGACTTCTCCGGAAAACAACACGTATCCCTTACCGCCCAGCCCATCGGCGAGACGAACCGCAGAGACCGTCACATCCGCGGCTTTCGCTCCGGCGTCCGCGGCGTCGATCACCGCAGCCACAGTCGAAGCCTCCACAATGCCGAGAGCCTCCTCGGTCAAAGAAGCCAGATCGCGATTGCCGACGATGGCATCGGCAACGGACGGATGGATGTCGGGTAGAAACACCCAGTCGCTGACGTGGTCGCCCCCGACGTCGCGGCCGGCGGACAAGGCGATCTCGACACTGGCGGTGTCTCCACTGGCGAGTATCAAATAGTTGCCGGGATGAACGGTGCCGGCATGGATCGAACTGATGGGCGATGTCTTGACCATTGCGTCACCCGCCACGATGCCCGCGCTGATCGAGTCGAATTCGAGAAGGGCGATCGCGGGATCAGACAATTCGGAGGGCTCCGATCACGCTGATCCTGCGCACCCGGGAGAAGTGGCGGGGGCGGGTCAGGCCCTCGCCGGTGGGGCTGGCGATCGAGTATGACGTGAACCCCTCGCCACCCTCGCCAAGTCCGCTGTAGTTGGGACCGTTGGCCACGAAGATGCTGCAGTTCATGGCACGGGCCATGCGGGTGATCGTGTCGACGTTTGTTGAGTGTATGGAGGCGGTGTGGCGGAATCCGTGCTCCGATCTGACCGCCAGATCGATGGCATCGTCCACGTTCTGGACTCGTACCACCGGCATCACCGGCATCATCTGCTCAGTCCACACCAGATTGTGTTCCCGGGGAACCTCCGCCACCGCGAGACGAACGTCGTTGTCAACCGTGATACCGATCTCGGAGAGGATTCGGGAGGCGTTCTTTCCGATGAACTCCGGGTTGATCATCCCGGGCTTGTTCGGTGGTCCCATCTCACGAAATATCACCCGATCCAAACGCTTCAGCTCATGCTCCTTCAGGCGGTAAGAGCCGTGAGCCACCATCGACTGCAACAGACGGTCCGCCACCGTATCCACCACGATCGTGGTCTTCTCGTCGGTGCATATGACGTTGTTGTCGAACGAGGCGCCGCGCACGATGTCCCGGCCCGCGGCTTCGACATCTGCGGTCTGGTCGACCACGGTCGGAGGGTTGCCCGGGCCCGCCGTTATTGCCTTCTTGTTGGTGCTGAGCGCCTCCTTGACCACTCCGGGACCACCGGTGACGAGGAGAACCCTCACATCCGGATGGTGCATCACCTCGCGAGCCGACTCGAGGGTCGGCTGGGGGATGGCATTGATCAGATCGGTGGGCCCACCCGCGGCGACGATCGCCCGGTTCAGCAGCTTGATGTTCTCCACCGACACGAGAGCGGCATTGGGGTGGACGTTGAACACGAGCGCGTTGCCTGCGGAGACGACGGAGATGGAATTGTTGATGATCGTCGAGGTCGGGTTGGTCGTCGGTGTGATCGATGCGATGACCCCGTATGGGGCGTACTCGGTGATCATCATCCCGGCGTCGCCGGTGACGACGTGAGGCTCCAAGTCCTCCGGGCCCGGGGTCTTCGTGGTCACGAGCCGGTTCTTCACGACCTTGTCTTCGGCCCGACCCAACCCGGTCTCCTCTGCCGCCATGTAGGCGAGCCGCTCGCCTTCGCGCAGCATGGCTGCCCGCATGCTCTCCACGATCGTCTTTCGCTTTTCCAGGCCCATCTCGCGGTAGATGCTGAACGCATCCCGAGCCGCCCTGACCGCTTCGTCGATTGTGGCG
>DASUUC010000107.1:0-58077 GCA_036374335.1 Acidimicrobiia bacterium | reverse complement strand
CATTCGACAGAGATGAAGGCCCGATCACCCGCCACCTGATCGCAGTCGACGTCCAGGACCCGCCCAACTTCGCCGACCTGGTGGCGACCCACGACGAGCTGCACCAGACCGACGGTTCCATCCCGCGAACCGATCAGGAATCTTGAGCGAAACTGATCTCGCGCCGGAACTTCTTCCAATCCGACGCCTTGGTCGACCACAACGCGTCGGTGGCGATGGTGACGACACCGAAAGCCGCCAATGCCCAGGCGACCCAAGCCGGGAGGTCCGCGGCGACAGCAGCGCCGATGAGCAGGAACGGGATGGCCTTGGTGACGATGGCACCCGAGGCGTGCATCCACGCCCGTTTCGCGGCCTTGGTGCGGAGATAGCTGGCGTAGTCCACCTTCACCCCGGGCTGGGGCCGGCTGATCTCCCCGACGAACCAGTAGCTGAACCGGATCCCCATAATCGATCCTACGACGAGGTGGGCCAACGCATGTGTGGAGGCCAAGAGGACCCCGAAGCCAATGAGGAAAGCGACGATGGCCGGCCCGCCGTCGAGGGCGTACGCCCACCAGACCAAAGCCAGGCCGACCAGGGTGGCCATCCCCGCGAGTACCGTGCCCACTCCCAACGGGATGATCAACCAAGCCCAATCCCGGTGGGCGCGTTCGTCGATGGCGGCGATGCGATCGGCGTAGCGGTCGGCGAGCTCGGGTTGGCCTTTCACCGTTGACACCGCCTGCCAGAACCCGGTCCCGGAGAGACCCTCACCGTCGTCGACCGCTCGCTCGGCCCGAGTCAGACTCTCCTCGATCGCGGGTGATGTCACCGCGACAAATATAGGTACCGTGCAACCCGATGACCTCCTGCGGGGTTCTTTCGGGTGATGGATGATCTGGCGAACGCCCTGGCCACCGATCTGGATACGACATTCCCGACGGTGGTCGAAAACATGGGCAGACAACTGTTCTGGGGTCTCCGGCGTATATGTGGAGACCATCAAGAAGCGGAGGACCTGACTCAGGAGACCTTCATCAGGGCCTACCGGGCCCTCGACGGCTACGAACCGGAGCGGATCAGAGCAATGGACCTGCGTCCCTGGCTGTGGACCATCGCCATGAATCTGGGAAGGAACCATCTCCGTGACCGGTCCCGCCGTCCCAGATACGTGGAGATGACCGATGCCGGTAGGGAGGACCCCGAACCGGTGGACGGCGCGGCTTGGGACAGGAGGCTGTCTGTCTTGAACGATCACCAACGGAAGGCCGTCGTGCTTCGTCACGTGGTGGGTTTGGGCATCGTCGAGATCTCCGAGATAACCGGGAGACCGGAAGGCACCGTGAAGGCCGACGTGCACCGCGGGCTCGCCCGTCTCCGTGAGACCATCGAGGAAGAAAAGTGAGCATCGAAGATCAACTCCAGCAATTGAGCGGGGACCTCCCCCACGGGCTGACCGAGGGCGTTGCCCTCGGAACCGGCCTCGCCGAGGGCTACGACTTCTACGAGTCCGCACTCGGCCAGGTGATCGTGACCTTCAACCCCGAAGGGGTGTCATCGGTCGACATCGCCGACGGCATCGAAGGCCGGTACCGGGAGCGCCACGGCCGCCTCCTCATCCGGGCCGAGGCCCCAACGGCGTGGCGCCGCCATATCCCCGAGGCCATCGAAAGGGGCACCCCGGGCAAGCTGCCGGTCGACCTCCGATCGGTCACACACTTCCAGGAGAAGGTGCTGCGCACTACGGCCACCATCCCGAAAGGGGAGGTCCGACCATATGGCTGGGTGGCATACGAGGTCGAAAGCCCTAGAGCCGTGCGCGCCGTCGGCTCCGCGGTCGCCCGTAACCCGATTCCCCTGATCATCCCCTGTCACCGAGTGGTGAGGAGCGATGGGCACATTGGCAACTATTCGCTGGGCGGGCCTCACAACAAGATCGAGCTCCTCGAACACGAAGGCGCCATGCCCCGACTCCTCGAAGACCTGGCCGCCCGACACATCAGGGTGCGGGGCAATCCCGCCAACCGGATCTACTGCCTCCCCACTTGCCGGAGGATCCGCGAGGCGTCGGAGGTGATCGACTTCCGCTCTACCACGGCAGCCGAGCAGGCCGGCTACCTAGCCTGCGAGCACTGCCGCCCCCACGGCTGACGGTCCAGTCCCCCATTCTGTGCTGAGGTACCCTGCGGCGGGATGCCAGAACAGTCTGCAGAACAACTCGCCGTCAACACCCTCAAAGCCCTGGCCATGGATGCCGTGCAGAAGGCCAACTCGGGTCACCCGGGAATGCCGATGGGGATGGCCGACATCGCGGTGACCCTGTGGGGCAAATTCCTCAGGGTCGACCCCGGCCACCCGCAATGGCCGGACCGGGACCGGTTCATCGTTTCCAACGGCCACGGGTCGATGCTCCTGTACTCCCTACTCCACCTGTCCGGATTCCCGGTCTCGATGGACGAGTTGAAGAACTTTCGGCAGTGGAAATACCACACCGCAGGCCATCCCGAGATCGACCACTCCGTCGGCATCGAAACGACCACAGGCCCGTTGGGACAGGGCTTTGGCACCGGAGTGGGGATGGCCCTGGCCGAGGCGCACCTCCGTGCCCGGCTCGGAGAGGATCTCGTCGATCACCACACCTATGCCTTCGTCTCCGACGGCGACCTCATGGAGGGCGTCAGCTCGGAGACGGCGTCCCTGGCCGGGCATTTCCGGCTGGGCCGGCTGATCTATCTGTACGACGACAACGACATCTCCATCGATGGATCCACCGACATCACCTTCACTGAGGATGTGGCCAAACGCTTCGACGCTTTTGGCTGGCACGCCCAGGAGATCGATGGCCACGACCGCCCCGCAATAGCCGAAGCCCTCGAGACCGCACTCGGAGAAGAAGACCGGCCATCGCTGATCGTCTGCCACACCCATATCGCCCACGGGGCTCCGACCAAGCAAGACACGGCCGCATCCCATGGGTCGCCTCTGGGTGAGGAAGAGATCGAGTTGACCAAAGAGGCGATGGGGTACCCACTCGATCCGTTCTATGTCGACGATTCGGTTTACGAGTTCTTCACCGCCGCGATGGAGCGGGGACGCACGGCTCACAAACAATGGGAGGAGCGTTTCGAGATCGCCGACACCGCAGAGTGGGACGCCTTCCATTCCACGGCTCCGGTCAGGATCGAAGGCCCTGGTTTCGAGGTCGGCCAGGAGTTGGCTACCAGGACGTCCTCGGGGAAACTGTTCGACGAGATTGCCGAGAAGGTGCCCGGATTCATCGGAGGCTCGGCCGACCTCGCAGGCTCGACGAAGACCGTGATCGAATCGGATCGGGTGTTCTCCAGGGGCGACCGTTCGGCACGGGACATCCCATTTGGAGTGCGAGAGCACGGCATGGGGACCCTCGTGAACGGAATGGCGATCCACGGTGGACTGCGACCGTACGGGGCAACCTTCTTCGTCTTCTCCGACTACATGCGTCCCGCGGTCAGGCTGTCGGCGTTGATGGAGATCCCCTCGATATGGGTTTGGACCCACGACTCGATCTTCCTCGGCGAGGACGGCCCCACCCACCAGCCCATCGAGCACCTGGCTTCGATGAGAGCGATGCCCCACCTTTGGGTGATCCGCCCCGCCGACGCCAACGAGGTGATACAAGCCTGGGAAGTGGCGCTCAACCGAACCGACGGACCTGTGGCGCTCATCCTGACGAGACAAGACCTCCCCACCCTGCCCAAGGGAACCCTCGAACGGGGAGGCTATGTCGTACGTGACGGCTCCGACTTGACCATCATCGCCACCGGCTCGGAGGTCGCCGCGGCGCTAGGAGCCGCCGACCTGCTCGATGGTGACGGCGTCTCGACACGTGTCGTCAGCCTCCCCTGCTGGGAGCTCTTCGACGCACAGCCCTACGACTACCGCGCCGAGGTCCTTGGGAACGCACCCCGGGTGTCGGTGGAAGCCGCATCGGTGTTCGGCTGGGAGAAGATCGTCGGGCCCGACGGGCTGAGCATCGGCATCGATCACTTCGGTGCCTCCGCACCCGCAGAAGTCCTTGCGGAGCAGTTCGGATTCACCCCCGAGGCCGTCGCCGGGAAAGTGAAGAGATTCCTCGATCGATGAACCAGACCGCCGACATCGCCATTGTCGGCGCGGGGATCGCCGGGGTGTCGGCCGCCTACCACCTGTGCGTGGTGCACGGGGTCGAGGACGTTGTTCTGATCGACCCCAGGCCGCCACTGACCCTCACCTCGGACAAGTCGACCGAGTGCTACCGAAACTGGTGGCCCAACCAACCGATGGTCGATCTCATGAATCGATCGATCGACATCTTCGAAGAGCTCGCCGATGAGACCGACTTCGGTTTCAACCGAAACGGCTATCTGTTTGTGACGGCTCGACCTGAGACCTTGGAAGCGATGACACGCCAGGTCGCAGCGGTCAGCCAACTGGGTGCAGAAGCCCGCGTGCTCGGTCGCGATGACCTCCGCTCAGAATATGGATTCCTCACCCCCGACGCCGTCGGGGCGGTGAGGGTGGAGCGCGCCGGGTGGTTCCGGGCCCAGGACCTTGGACAGTGGATGCTCGACCAAGCCCGAGCGGCGGGGACAAGCCTGGTCCGCGCCACGATGACCAGCCGCGTCGGCCAGAAACTCGAGCTCTCCGACGGCTCCAACGTCACATCCCCGATCGTCGTGATCGCAGCCGGTCCGCTGTCACAGCGGGTGGCGGCGCTGGCCGGTGTCGAACTCCCCCTGCTTTCGGAGCTGCATCTCAAGGTGGCGTTCAAGGACCACCGTGGAGTCATCCCCCGGGACGCGCCCATGACCATCTGGAGCGACACCCAGACACTCGACTGGTCGGAGGAGGAGCGCAACGAGCTGGATGCTCTGGGCAGGGACGACCTGCTCGGAGAGATGCCCATCTATTGCCATTTCCGCCCGGAGGGGGGTGCCGACTCGCCCTACGTCGTCGCCCTCTGGGAGTATCACGGCAGGGTGCTGGAGCCGACATGGCCGCTCCCCGAAGACCCCCTTTACCCCGAAGTGGTGATGCGAGGGCTGAGCACCATGGTGCCCGCCCTCGAGAACTACCTCGACCATCTCCCCGAATCATCGGTCGACGGCGGCTACTACACGAAGACAGTGGAGAACCGTCCCCTGATCGGCCCATCAGGAGTCGAAGGAGTGCACCTCCTCGCCGGACTGTCCGGTTTTGGAGTGATGGTGTCGGCCGGTGCTGCCGACCTCCTCGCTCGACACATCGTGGACGCCGATCTTCCCGACTACGCCGGGGCTTTCTTGCTGAGCCGCTACGACGACCCCGGGTACGTTGCCGGTCTGGAATCGGTCGCCTCGGGCCAGTTGTAGGAACCGATTCTCCTTTTGCCTATATCTCTCGCCGGCACCTCCGCGGACGGGAACAATCGCACCGGCCTTTTACGATTCCCCAATGCGTTCGTTGCTGGTGGCCGGATTGTTGCTGTTGGTCGCCTGTGCCCAAACGGAGCCGCTGCGTGGGATCGACCTTCCCCCGGCCTCACTCCCCGACGAGATCGACTCTGCGCAATGGGCAGTCGCCTTCTCCCATGACTTCGGGCCGGCCTTCTGGGGCGAGGGCCCGCACGTCTATCAGTTGGTACTCGACTGTCCCGAAATCGAAGAAGCCACAGTGGAGAGCGAGTTCATTGCCTTCGCTGCCGGAAGCGAAGTCCCAACTCAAGAGTCACCGGTGCATCTACGTCTATCGGGGTTGTCTACCACCGCTCTGGGACCATCAGATCTTCAATTCGTCAGCACCGAGCAGGAGACGACGGCTCTTCTCACGGCAGTCGGTCTCAGCGCCAACGAGATGAAGGCCGCCGAAAGATGCGTGGGCGAGATCAGGTGGGATGATGGCCAATCCGCGGCCCTCGAGCCGGGTGAGCCATTCCGACCCTGATCGCTAGCGGGAGTGACTCAGCAGCCAGTCGTAGAGCGCGGGGTCCCGGTAGGCGATCTCATACGTACCGAAGTGGCCCTCGTCGGGATATGTGGTCCATTTGACCTCGGAATCACATAGGTCTTCCCAGGCCTCCACCTGTGCCACGACCGCGTCGTATCGGGCGATCATGTCCTGTTCACCGTGGATCACCCACACCGGAACGTCGGTGAGCCGGCAGGAAAACTCCGCCGGGGGAATCTCGGCTTGCTGATAGCCGCTACCGGACAGTGACACCATTGCCGCATATCTCTCTGGGTTGTGGCTGGCGATGTGCCAGGAACCGAAACCACCCATGGACAGGCCGGTGAGGTAAACCCGGTCCGGGTCGATGAGGTAGGTGTCGAGCATCTCTTCCAGCAACGCATCGACCGCTTGGGGTTGGTTGCCCGAATACCAGGTCGTGCCCGGAGCGGCCTGTGGCGACACCACGACGAACTCGAAGTTGTCCGGCTGTTCTCCGAGGGCAAGGACCGCCGGGAGACCGAACCCGGTGACAAAGGTGGAGTCGTAATCGTCATCGCCGCTGCCATGGAGGAAATAGATCAGGGGATAACGACGGTCCCGATCATCCCCGTAGCCTTCGGGAAGCCACACGAGATAGCGCATCTCCCCCGACCCGTCGACGAAGTTGCCCTGGAGGTGCTGCTCGGTGGGCACGTCCACCGCTTGGGTGCACGCCGTGAGGGCAAGCAACCACGCGCACCACCATCGGCCAAACCTCATCCGAGGAGATTAGAGGCGGGTTTATCTGAGCCGAGCTCAGCCGAATTTGGTCTTGGGCTTCTCCTCGAGGACTTCGTCGACATAAACGTCGACTTTCTCGTTGTAGAAGGCGACCATCCCGGTGATCTTCTGTGACTCCGGCAAGGGCGAGTCATATCCCCAGACGATGTCTTCGTGGGTCTCGCCGTTGACGGTGACTGACCAGTAGCGCGCCACGCCTTTGTAGGGGCATGCGGTCTGGGTGTCGGTTGCGGTGAGAAGGTCCATCCGGACGTCGGTCTTTGGCAGGTAGTACCTGGTGGGAAGACCGGTCTCATATAGAAACGAGGCGTGTGTGCTATCTGCGACGGTCTCACCGTCGACTTCCACTCGGACTCTCCTGCTGGATGGGAGGATGTCGATGCGGGTGTATGGGTCACGGGCATGGACCCAAACCTCCTCGTTCTCCTCGAACCAGTGATCCATCGTCTTCCAGACGAAGGCGTAGTGCCCTTCGAGGTCTTCGATCTTGGGATCCTCGTACGTGTAGGCGACTCCCTCGGATCCGTTCACCTTCACCGTGTACTGGGTGGCGTCTCCCCTACTCGGGCTCTTCTTCGTCTCTCCGGTCTCGACGAGGAAGTCGGTCCGCACATCGGCTTCGGGGAAGTAGTAGGTGGGGTAGTAGGGAACCTCCCAAACCAGAAGCGGGCTCGTTGTGTTGGCGACGATCTCGCCGCCCAGCATCACTCTCACCTGTTTTGTGGAGGGCTCGATCCTCATTCGACCGTGATCACTCATCAGAAGACTCCAGGGTTGGCTGTGTCTCTTGCCAACACGGAAAGCCGTATCGAGATTCCACCAGCGGGGCCCTCGGCTCGGAACCCAACCGTGAATCCAGGGCCGTGGACTTCGCTGAGCGAAGTCTGGAACCCTGGGTTTCACAGACCAGATCGGGGGTCTCGTTTTCGGGGCGCTGGACTTCGCTGAGCGGTGTCTGGAACCCTGGGTTCGCGGCGTTCGCGGTCCGGTCTCCGGGTCGACCCGCTCAGTAGACGACGATGGTGTCGAGCGAAGCGCGGATCGCCATGAGACGGGCGTCCCAGTACTCGCCGAAACGTGAGGACAACGAGCCCGGCTTCTCGGCATAGACGCGACGACCGAGGATCTCGCCAGCAACCTGCAATTCGTTGCGTCTCTGATTGGCCAGGGCCCGGAACAGTGACCTCTCCGGGGGATCCGGGCACAGGTCCGGGCGATCCCGGAGAAGATTCATCAGTTCTGCCAGGTCATTGTCGTCACCGAGGATGTTCCCGAGTCTCTCCAACGTCAACGCGGTGCCGACCACGACCTCGGGCCAAAGGGGCGCGAGGAACTCCATCTGGTGTCTCATGTCCTTGACCCGCTTCCGCCATTGGTGGAAGTCGCCAGGAGCCGAGCGTCGATAGGCCGTGACCATTGCCTGGCGACCGGCGTCATAGGTGCCGGTGAGACCTGGACCCACCGCTTCGAAAGAGTCACGGATCCCGAGCCCATAGACCTCCCGGGCCTCAGGATCGGTCGGCCACGAGCCATACCTGTGGTAGGCCCGCTCCAGGCTCCGCACCACCCGACCGATCAGATTCGGGTCCTCCACGGCCTTGAGCTCGGTCAGGTCGCGGCGTCGCGACAGCCTCTGTATCAAATCGACGAAGGTCCCCTTGGCGAGAAGACCTCTGTAGAGATCCTGAATCGACGAGGCCGCATCCAGGACACCTTGAGACCTCCGAATTTCCTCGATGAGCCGGGCAGTCTCACGGAGGGAGTTGTTCTCGAACTCGAAGATGTGGTCCGGCAGCTCTCCTCGTATCAAGCGAAGGAGTGCCCGGACCTTCTTGATCGACTTGCGTGACTCGTGTACGGCACCGCCGAGGCTTCGCTGACCGTTGAAGAAGCCTCCGGCGGCGCGCTCCAGTTGCTCCATGGTCACCCGCTTGACCCCCATCCCCAAGGGCTCTGACTCACCGAGTTGAAGACTTGTGTCGAATGCCGCCAGGCCTTGATGGCCCGGAGGACTGGTGGCCAAAACGGTCACCTCGCCAGCGTAATGTCGGGCCTGTGAGATCAGCGGGTCTTCTGCCATACCGTCTCGAAGGACAGCTCGAGGTGTTGATCGCCCACCCCGGCGGGCCATGGTTCGCCAAGAAGGATGTCGGCTCGTGGTCGGTGGTCAAGGGGATCGTCAACGACGACGAAGGCGACCGTGACGCCGCCGTCCGCGAGTTCGAAGAAGAGACCGGTTGGCAGGTGCCTGACACCGATTGGATCTCGCTAGGAGAGACCACGCTCAAGTCGCGAAAGGTGGTGGTCGCCTGGGCGATCGAAGCGGACTTCGACGTCGCTGCTTTCAACCCGGGTACTTTCTTCCTTTACGGGCGGGAATACCCGGAGATCGACCGGGTGGTGTGGGTGCCCTCCGACGTCGCCCGCGAGAAGCTGAATCCCGCCCAGACGGTTTTCATAGATCGCCTGCTTGCCGAGCTCGTGAGTTCGGACACATAGCGGCACTCCCGCGTTTGAATGGGTTCGAGGAGGTTCAACCATGACGGACATGCCACAGACCGAGTCAGAGTGGAAAGAGAAGCTCGAGCCTGAGCAATACCAGGTGCTCCGCCAGGGCGGCACCGAACGTCCCTTCACCGGCAAGTACTGGGACGCCAAGGCGAAGGGGGTCTACCGCTGCGCCGGGTGTGGGGAAAAGCTCTTCTCGTCGGACACCAAGTACGAGAGCCACAGTGGATGGCCCAGCTTCTTCCAACCCCTGGCCGAGGAGGCCATCGATGAGGAGGACGACCGCTCACACGGGATGGTCCGCACAGAGGTCAAATGCGCCAACTGCGGCGGGCACCTCGGCCATGTCTTCGACGACGGGCCCAACCCCACCGGCCTCCGCTACTGCGTCAACTCAGCCTCTCTCGAGCTGGAGGAAGACGCTTCCTAATGCTGTAGCTCCCATATATGGGAGTCACCGCGTCTCATAATGGCCGACGGGACGATCAGGGGCTCGGACCATCGAGCGCCGCCCCGGCATCAGGGCCCTTGGTACCTGTCGATCTGACTTCTTCGATGACCGCAGACATTGCTTCGTCGTGAGTCGTCGTGGGCAGTGAGGAGACCCGGATCCGGCGTTCGATCATCCCATCGGATACCAGAGGGGAGATCTCCATGTCGCGGACGAAACCGAGGACCGCTTCGTTGTCAGCACGGGCTTCGAAGCAGAACTCGGTGACTCCATCGGCACGTGCCACCGCGGTGAGAGCCTCGAGGAGAGCCCGGCCCACCCCGCGCCGTTGCATCGAGTCGAGAACCGTGATGGCCACCTCGGCGCATCCTTTGTCTCTCTCGACGATGTAGCGGCCTACCCCGGCGACCTCCTCGTCGATCGCCGCGCCCCACGCCACGTGGCTCCGCTGGTCCACATCGGTGAGATAGTCGAGTTCATGCTGAGTGAGACCACCTACTCCCTGGCCGAAACGAGAGAATCGGCTTTCCAGTGAAAGCTCCTCGATACCCCGTTCGAAGAACTCCCGATCTGTCTTCAAGACAGGGCTCAATGTGACTACGGATCCGTCCTTGAGCGGCATCTCGTGTTTGGGCCGGTCGGCCGGGATGACGATTCTCATCGGGTGGCGCTCATTGAAGCCGGTGCGGAGATTCCACACCACATCCGGGCCCGGGCGGTAACTTCGTTGCTCATGACACGGCGCCGGCTGGCCACAGCCACCTCCGGATTTGGCTCGGGCAAACGGGAGTCGCACGATTCGACTTCGTTCTACGAGCGGTTCACACCACCGGTCGTATCGGGAGACGAGCGGGTGGAGAAACCGGTGACCGTCGACCAACTGTTCTGCGCCGATGCTCGCACCATGACGACGGATCAGGTCGCCGACCGTTCGGTGGCACTGCTGGTGACATCGCCCCCCTATTTCACCGGCAAGGAGTACGAGACGGATATGGCAACAGGTCACGTGCCTTCCAGCTACGTCGAGTACCTGGAGATGATCCACGACGTCCTGGTGACCTGTCTCACCAAATTGGAGCCAGGGGGACGGGTGGCGATCAATGTGGCGAACCTGGGGAGAAAGCCCTACCGGTCGCTTTCGGCAGATGTGATCTCCATCCTCCAGGACGACTTGGGCATGCTGCTCAGGGGTGAGATCATCTGGCAGAAGGCCCGTGGAGCCGGTGGGAGCTGTGCCTGGGGGTCATTCCGCTCACCACAGAACCCGGTGCTCCGCGACGTCACCGAAAGGGTGATCGTCGCTTCGAAAGGACGATTCGACCGCGCCGTCAAGCGCACGATCAGAGAACGGCTCGGGCTCCCCCACGTGGCCACCATCGAGACCGAAGACTTCTTGGAGGCAACGATCGACGTCTGGGAGATGCCGTCCGCCAGCGCCACCCGAATCGGCCATCCCGCACCATTCCCGGTCGACCTTCCCAAGAGACTCATCGAGCTATACACCTATAGGGAAGACCTCGTGCTCGACCCGTTCATCGGATCGGGGACCACGGCGGTGGCCGCCATCGAAACGGGTCGCCACTATGTCGGTTTCGACACCGAGCAGAGCTATATCGAACTCGCCGAGCAGCGGATTCTGGAGACCCTGGCGTGACCACACGCATCCTCGCGGTATGCGCCGGTAACATCTGCCGCTCACCGGCTGCCGAGGCGGCGATCCGTGCCGAGGCAGAGCGGGCCGGGATCGATGTCGAAGTGGATTCGGCAGGAACAGGGTCGTGGAGTGTGGGGAATGCACCGCACCCTCAGGCCGTGGCAGCAGGCTCCCGGGCGGGTCTCCAGATCAGCGGCCGGGCTCGCCGGCTCAACCGTGCCGACTTCGTCCGTTTCGACATCATCGTGGTCATGGATCGGGCCAACCTGCGCGATGTCATGGACATGGCTCCCCGTCTCGAAGACCGGGCCAAGGTGCGTCTCTTCAGGACCTTCGATCCAGTCACCGACTCCGATGAGGTGCCCGACCCTTATGGAGGTCCCGACGAGGGATACGACGCGACGATGGGGTACGTGACCGCTGCTGCCGCGGGTCTCGTCGAGACCCTTCGCTCAGGAGGTGTGAATGATTCGGTATCCCTCGAGTAGGAACTCGAGCGACCTCTCCACCGGATCTTCGGAGGAGCTCAAGGCCGAATAGCTGAGGCTTGCCCCGTTGAACGAATCGTCGTTCCAGAACGGGTTCGACCGGTCGATCTCTCCCCACGCAGCCACGTAGAGATAAGGCTCTCCATGTGAAGGATCACCCGGCGAGGCCCCGTACGAGGCGCGCTCGCCCTTCTCCTCGCTTCCCAGTTCAGTGGCCGGGTCGAAATGCTCGGGCCAGAGCTGAACCTCGCTGACGTCGTCCTCGGCTTTCGCCTGCCCTCGTAGTTCATCGAGGACGTCGAACCCGAAGTTGAACCATTGACCGAGGGCGCGAGCTGCAATGTCGTCCACGTCGAGGGACGAATCGGGATCGACCGGATCCAATGGATCGTGAAAATCTTCGTACCAGTCGACCTGGTAATCGATGCCAACGAACTCGGCAGCGGCCCGGACCGTGGTAATGGTCTGCGAGGCGATTTGGTCGGGTTGCTCGTATACGAGCGTGGCGCCTTCGACCCGGGCGAGCCGCCCCCCGAATTCGGGTGTGCCGAACCCGCCGGGGGCTGCCTGCAGACCCATTCGACCCACCGCCTTGTAGCGGACAGGACCGAGCACGAAGAACGCGATCTGGTGCAATGCGTCTCTGGTCTGGACAAACCCCTCAGGAACTGGAAGTAGGCGCATCTAGTCGGTGGCAGCCGGTTCACGCCAGAACAGAGCCAACTGGCCGGCCCCGGCCAGGAGACCCAACCCGACGATGCCTGCCCCGACGGCGCCGTTGAGATTCTCATCGATTCCGATCACGGCGTCGAGGGACGCCGCGCCCGGGCCAATGATGGCGAGAACCAGGGAAGCCACGGCCAAGGTTGCCACATACTCGTATCCCTCGTCAGGGCGATAGAAGACGAAGAACCCCGAAAACCGGTGAATCGCCCAAAACGCCACGAGCATGGTGGCGACCAGACCGGCGGCAGCGATGGTGGTGAGCAGCCCTGCGATCAGGGCGAGCCCAATTGCGATCTCATTCCCGGCAGAGAGCCGTGCGTTGAGCTCAGGCGCCTTGAACCCGACCTTCTCAAACCACCTCGCGGTCCCTTCTTGGGTGCGGGCGTGGTTGATCCCGTGAGCCAGCATCACTATTCCCATCCACACTCTCAGAACGAGCATTGCCGTGTCGATCTGGTCCATTCGCTGCTAATCCCTTCTCATCCGGCGGTACCGCCACACTGCAGCACCGATCCCAAGCACGACAACCGCGAAAGTGCCGAAAAAGATTCCCGCCGCGTCCCCGCTCGGAGCAGTGGCGACTGCCAGCGGGACCGTCGTCGCAGACTTCGGGGCGGTGGCTGTTGGTTCGACCGGGGGACCGGACGTCGTCGTAGGAATCGTCGTCGTGGTCATCGGGATCGTGGTCGTGGTGGGTGACAGGCTGTCGATCCGCGCCGTCTCGACATCCTCCATCAGCCCGTTGACGACGTAAGAATCGAGCCTGTCGCCGGGGCAACTGGTCCGACTCATGGTGCGATGCCCGGTGATCGCCGGAGTGGTCACCTCGGATCCGGCCGGGTGCCGGTTCGAGCCTCGGGACACGAAGCTCACAGATGAATCGTGAGCAGTAGGGATGTCGTAGCGGTCGGCGAGCCAGGCCAATGTCGAGACGAGCGAATCCAGAGAAGCCGCTGTCGGTTCGGCGGAGTTGTAGTCGCCAATGACACAGACCAGCTGGGCGAACCCCTGATTGCCGCCGGTCGCGTCACCGGCGACCGGGCCATCGAGGCTGCCCGCCCTGCCCTCCCAGATTCCGCCGTCTGAGTCGATGAGAAAGTTGTATGCGATGTCGTTCCAGCCCCGTCCGGCGGTATGGAAGTCGTAGAAGCTGCGGATGATCGCAGGTGCGTCGGCGCCCCTGTGCCCGTTGTGCGAAGCCGAGTGGTGGACAACGAGGAAACGGACCTCCTCGTCGGCGAGCGGGCCAATCGGAGGCCGGTCCACGGCCCACTCCGCTCGGTGTTGGACCATGGGAGTAGCCACTGCCGAACCGGTCTGTCTGCGACCGGCTGCACTACTGAGGAGTTGACGACGGGTGACGGATGCCACGACCGTCAAACCCTATATTTCCAAATGTCTTGTCTACGGTTCATCCCTCATGAACAGCTCGACAGAAGGCGCCCTCGCTATCATCGTCATCGTCATCCTCGGAGTCGGGCTCTTCCTGTTCACCGGCGAAAGCATTGGTGACGGTGGAGAAACCGGCACGACCCAGCCCTTCACCGTGGACTCCGAGGCGGCGGCTCGCGGTGCCACCCTCGCCGAGGGTCAAGGATGCCTGCAGTGCCACACCACGGATGGCACCACCGCCTCCGGGCCTACCTGGAAGGGTCTGGCGGGATCGACGCGACCACTCACCGATGGCGACGAGGTCGTCGCCGATGACTCCTACCTGTTCAACTCCGTAGTCGACCCCCACTCCCAGGTAGTCGAGGGCTACGACGCGATCATGCCAGCGGTCTACGCCGACCAGCTCGACGAACAACAGATCACCGATCTCGTGGAGTACATCAAGAGCCTGGCCGCCTAGGTGAACCAAAGTCCAGGTCAGCAGGTTTGACATTCGTCGCACCTGATATAACTTGATATAACTCGACTCAGGTTGTACCATTCAGCGAGACTCAAGACGTAAATCGGAAGGAATATCATGCCACGCGCCGTAGGTATCGACCTGGGCACTACCAACAGCGTTCTCGCCGTTTTGGAAGGCGGCGACCCAACAGTCATCGCCAACGCCGAGGGTGGTCGCACCACCCCTTCCATCGTCTCTTTCAAGGACGATGATGTACTCGTTGGTGAGGTAGCCAAGCGTCAAGCCATCACCAACCCCGATCAGACGGTTCGCTCGGTGAAGCGCCATATCGGCACCGACTGGACAATCGAGATCGGCGACAAGTCCTATACGGCACAAGAGATCTCGGCCCGCATCCTCATGAAGCTGAAGCGGGACGCCGAGTCTTACCTGGGTGACACCGTCAACGACGCCGTGATCACCGTGCCCGCCTATTTCAACGACGCACAGCGTCAGGCCACTAAGGAGGCCGGCCAAATTGCCGGTCTCAACGTCCTCCGCATCATCAACGAGCCCACTGCCGCTTCCCTCGCTTACGGGCTCGACAAGAAGTCCGATGAGACGATCCTCGTCTTTGACCTTGGTGGCGGCACGTTCGACGTCTCAGTGCTCGAGATCGGCGAAGGCGTCTTCGAGGTGAAAGCGACCTCGGGTGACACCCATCTCGGCGGAGACGACTGGGATCAGGCGGTGATCGAGTGGCTCGTCAAGAGCTTCAAGGACGACCATGGTGTCGATCTCTCTCAGGACCGCATGGCCAGCCAGCGACTCAAGGAGGCCGCGGAGAAGGCCAAGATCGAACTTTCCTCTGTGGCGGAGACGGAGATCAACCTGCCTTTCATCACGGCCACCGACGCCGGGCCGCTGCACATGCAGTACAAGCTGACCCGCTCCGAGTTCCAAAAGCTCACCGAGGAACTGTTGGATCGGACCAAGAGGCCCTTCGAGCAGGCGATCAAGGACGCGGGGATCGATGTCGCCGAGATCGACCACATCGTCCTGGTTGGTGGTTCGACCCGTATGCCCGCCGTGCAGGAGCTGGTCAAGGAACTGACCGGCAAGGAGCCACACAAGGGAGTGAACCCCGACGAGGTCGTGGCGGCCGGAGCCGCAATTCAGGCTGGCGTGCTCAAAGGTGACGTCAAGGACATCCTCCTGCTCGACGTCACCCCTCTCACGCTTGGCATCGAGACCAAGGGTGCGGTGATGACTCGCATGATCGAGCGCAACACCACCATCCCCACCAAGCGCTCGGAGATATTCACCACGGCCGAGAGCAACCAGCCGGAGGTCGAGATCCATGTGCTCCAGGGAGAGCGGACGATGGCTGCCGACAACAACAGCCTCGGCAAGTTCCGTCTCACCGGGATTCCGCCGGCGCCGATGGGCGTCCCCCAGATCGAGGTCACCTTCGACATCGATGCCAACGGCATCGTCCACGTCAACGCCAAGGATCTCGCCACCAACAAAGAGCAGAAGATGACTATCACCGGCGGCACCGCCCTGGCCCAAGATGACATCGATCGGATGGTCAGAGACGCCGAGTCGTATGCCGAGGAGGATGCCAAGCGCCGTGAGGCCGTGGAGACTCGCAACCAGGCCGAGCAGCTGGTCAACCAGACCGACAAGCTCATCGAGGAGTCCGGCGAGCAGATGACAGATGACGAGAAGTCCTCGGTTGAAGCCGCCAAAAGCGCACTCGACGAGGTGCTGGCCGACTCCGACGCCGAAACCGAGGACATCAGAGCCAAGATGGACGAGTTGGTGTCGGCGAGCCAGGCCATGGCTACCCGTCTCTATCAGCAGGCTGCCGAACAGCAGACTGCTGCCGCCGGCGACGACACTCCTGACGAAGACGAAGTCGTCGAGGCCGAGATCGTTGACGATGAGGATGAATGAGAACGGAGCGGAGATCGCCGACCAGGTAGTCGAGGCCCTGCCCGTCGAGAGTCCCGAGCAGACTCCAGACCCACATTCGTTGGGTCTGGAGCTGCCCGACGATCACGACGAGGCCGTTGGCCTATTGCTGCGTGAGTTGGCCACCGCCCGCGAGGACGCCACCTCATATCTGGATGACCTCAAGCGGGTGGCCGCCGAGTTCGACAACTTCCGGAAGCGGACCACCCGGGACAGCTCGGTGATGCTCGACCGCGCCACTGAGAAGGTGGTACACGGGCTCATGCCGGTGCTGGACAGCTTCGACGCCGCTCTGGGTGCTGAGCCCCAGTCGGAGACAGAGAGACAGCTCTACTCAGGCTTGCTCAACACCCGGGAACAACTCTTGTCGGCGTTGAAGAACGAAGGTCTCGAGGTGATCCCCACCATCGACGAGCCATTCAACCCCGAAATCCACGAGCCGGTGGGTGCGCCGGGCGGTAACGGCAATTTGGTGGTCACCGAGGAGCTCCGCCGCGGCTACCGCCTCCGGGACAAGGTCCTCCGCGCCGCCCTGGTCGTAGTGGATGTAGACGATGGAACTGGTTCCTAATGCTCTGGCTCCCATATATGGGAGTTACAGCGTCTAGAAAGGGACGTCATGAACCGCGATTGGGTCGATAAGGATTTCTACAAGGTCCTCGACGTGCCGGACACCGCAACGGCCGAAGAGATCAAGAAGGCTTATCGCAAGCTGGCGCAGACCCACCATCCCGATGCCAATCCGGGAGATGCGGGCGCAGAGGACAGGTTCAAGGAGATCTCGGAGGCCTACGCCACCCTCTCAGACCCCGAGCAGCGCAAGGAATACGACCAGGTTCGTCGTCTCGCCGCCACCGGCGGATTTCAGGGCTTCGGTGGCCAGCCGGGTGGATTCGGCGGATTCAGTGGCCAACAAGTGCGCGTCGAGGACCTCGAAGACCTGCTCGGCGGTTTCGGCGGAATCGGCGACCTCTTCGGGTTTGGCTCCCAGCGCTCCGGTAGTGGGCCTGCGAAAGGCGGAGACCTCACCACCGAGCTGACGATCGGGTTCGAAGACGCCGCCTTCGGCGTCACCACCGAAGTTGCCATCGAAGGCGCCGCAACATGCACGCGCTGTCATGGATCGGGTGCGGAGCCAGGAACGTCGGTGACCACCTGTCCCACCTGCAGCGGCCGTGGCGTCGTCGCCCAGAATCAAGGTTTCTTCTCCTTCTCACAGCCCTGCCCGCAATGTGGCGGCTCCGGCCGGCTCGTCGAACAGCCCTGCACCCAGTGCCGGGGCTCAGGCCTCGAAAACCGTCGTCGTCGGGTCAAGCTACGAATCCCGGCGGGCGTCAAGGATGGAGCCACCCTCCGACTCAAGGGAAAGGGCGGACCGGGCTCCGCCGGCGGCCCACCAGGGGACCTCCTGGTGCGCATCAGGGTCGTGTCGAGCCCAAAGTTCGGGCGAAAGGACAACGACCTGACCATCAAGGTGCCCATCACCTACACCGAGGCCACACTCGGCTCCAAGATCGACGTCCCCACCCTCAACGGAGGCGTCAAGGTGAAGATCCCCGCCGGCACCCCCTCCGGGAAGACGTTCCGAGTCCGCGGCAAGGGCATCAACCCGGAACGAGGCCGACAGGGCGACCTGTTGGTCACGGTGGAAGTTGCCGTGCCCAAGAAGGTAAGCAAAGACGAAAAGAGGCTTCTCGAAGAATTAGCGGAGCATGAGGCCGAGGACGTGAGGTCTCATCTGAGATGATTGGCAATACAAAATGACCGAAACCACACGTGCCGTATTCGTCATCTCGGTGGCAGCCGAGCTGGCCGGCATGCATCCCCAGACTCTGCGCATCTACGAGCGGAAGGGTCTCATCGACCCCGCCCGGACACCCGGAGGGACCAGGCGCTATTCCCAGGAGGACATCGAGCGTCTCCAGCTCATCCAGGACATGACAGCCGAGGGAATGAATCTCGAGGGGGTGAGACGGGTCCTCGCGCTTCAAGAAGAGAACCGACGTCTCAAGAAGAAGCTCGACCGGCTTCGGGACAAGATCGAGGAGATGGAAGAGGCGGCCGAGAACGCCAACCGTGCCAGCGAGATCGTGTTGCGCAGCCAGATCCACAGCATCTTCGGAAGCGAGAAGTGATGGCCGACTCCTACGAGGGACCGGTCCGGATAATGGGAGGGGACGGCATCTTGCTCACCACCGGACAGGCGGCGTTGGAGACCGACACCGAGCTGGGCAATTGGAAAGGGGTCATCCAGACCCTTCGGGGCACGGCGGTATCGGGGAAAGCCCTCATCGTCGAGTTGGAGATTCCCGACAACGGACGGGGACGAGCACAGCTGACTCCCCTGGGCGTGGTCGGCGAGTACGCCCAGTCCAATGTCACAGGCTTTGGCCAATCTCCATTCTGAGCAGCTCGCCACCTGAATCCGCTGCCGATGAGCGGTTGAGCCTCAAACACCATCCGTTCAACGTAGAGAAGCTGGCGTACCAGGCAGAACGTCTCGTTCACAGCCTCCATGAGTTCGCGATGGATTCGAACAACCGGTGATGGGGGCGGATGCCAGATCTGGAGTCGAAGCAGCGAATCGCCCTCGTGCGGAGGTCCTAGCCGAACACCCCGACCCTGATTCGAGGAAACCGCCTCCGCGATTCAGGCGACACCCACCGTCTCCTCATAGCAACGGAAAATCGATGACCATCCGGGTTCGCGGTCAGGAACTGATCACAGCCAGCGCCTCCCCGGGTGGCATCGGTCTCAACCACGATCAGCGACCGGTCCGCGCGAAACGTGGGGCACTGAGCATGATCGTGCCCGACGTCAGCGGACGAAAGAAGCTGGTCTTCGACTCGATGGTGGGACTACCAATCCGGTAGCGCAGTGAGCGGCACGCTGGGTGGGCCAACCCGGTCAATCGTTGCTCACGGGCCCGGAGTCCACAGGGTTGACATATTCGTATATGAGAATATATAGTCCACTCGTGACGCGAAACATCGAGGACGTGTCACCCATCTCCGATTTCGAGTCCGCAATGGCACGAGCCGCGACGACAACTGACGCCTTCAACGCCGTCGCCGAACCACGTCGACGTGAGATCCTCGATCTGCTTTCCGACGGTGAGCGCTCAGTGAATGAGATCGTGGCCGAGATCCCCGTCTCCCAACCACAGGTGTCCAAGCACCTGAAAGTGCTCAAGGAAGTCGGTCTGGTCCGGTCACGCACCGCAGGTCGTCAGCGGCTTTACAGAGTCGACCCGCTGGCACTGAAACCGATCGGTGATTGGCTCAAAGACTATGAGCTGATGTGGGACGAACGGCTCAACCGTCTCGACGGATATCTCCACGAGATGCAACGAAAGGAGAGAGAATGACGATCGATCGCACCGGGAGCGCCGCGGTGACGCTCCCCTCAGACACGGAGATCTTGATCACCCGCAGCTTCGACGCCCCGGCAGAGCTGGTGTTCGAGGTCTGGACGACACCCGAGCATGTCCGCAACTGGTGGGGGTGGGAAACCGACCAGATGCGCGTGTGTGAGATCGACCTCAAGGTCGGTGGCGGCTACAGGTTCGTTGCGGGAGACGGTGATCGGGAGGTCGCGTTCCGGGGTGTGTATCAAGAGATCGAACAACCACACCGACTGGTGTCGACCGAGGTCTACGAGCCCTACCCCGAGTCCGAGTCGCTCAACACGCTCACTCTCCAGGAGGACGACGGTGTCACCACGATGAGAATCCTGGTAGCCCATCAGACCAAAGAGGCACGTGACGCCACCATCGCCACCGGGATGGAGAAGGGTCTCCAGCACAGCCTCGACAGGGTGGACAAGATCCTCGCCGGCGAGTTGGAGAACACCTGATGGTGGACATGAGATTGGAGGTGGTCATCCTGCCCGTCTCCGATGTCGATCGGGCAAGAGCCTTCTACGAGCAAGCCGGCTTCCATCTCGACGTAGATCACCAAGCCAACGACCAGTTCCGGGTGGTGCAGTTCACTCCCCCCGGTTCACCGTGCTCGGTGACCTTCGGTATCGGCTTGGGTGAGGTGCCGGCCTCACCGTTGAAAGGCATCCACCTTTGCGTCGCCGACATCGAGGAGGCGGTGGCCGAGTTGTCGAACCGTGGAATCGAAACCGAACCGATCCGACACATGGGGCCGGATGGTTGGGCCGACGGGCCCGACCCGGAGCGACGCAAGTACGGGTCCTATTCGGGATTTGTTGACCCAGACGGGAACGGCTGGATCCTCCAGGAGGTCGGTCCCGGCTCGACACGCGAGGAGCGCCACTCGAGCTGAGAGCGGGCAAGCTCTGATCAGATGGAGGGGTGACTCTCAAAAAGGAGTCACCCCTCAGCAATAAGATCGACCAGTTATCCGGATCCTGCCCCCTGCTGTCTGAATATGTAGAGCCCACCGTTGCGATCGGATGCGTAGATCCACGGCGAGTTCGTCTCCTTGTAGACGCCCCAGAAGTCGTGAGGATTGCCCCCGTTGGACTCGAGGAACTCCTCTGAGTTGTCGAAGTAGCGAGCTACCTCGACCGGGTTGTAGGGATCGGTCACATCCAACACCAGCATCCCGTCCCAGTACCAGGAGACGTAGGCGAAGACCTTGTTGCCTCTGGTCTCGACCACCACGTTGTGGACCGAGTAGGTACCCAGCGGGTCGCACTCGGGCAACGGCGCCGCCGCCGCACTGCACGCGGTGTCGAACAGCGACGCCAGGACCGGGTTCTCAGGATCCGAGTAGTCCCAGATCCTGATACCACCCCAAGGGGTGTCTTCAGTCAGGTTGTTGGCAATGATGATCCCGATCGCCCCGGCCGCCTGGGCGGCGCCGAGTTTGCTGGTGAACGAGCACCCCCCACGGCGTACGACAGCGATCTTGCCGTCCGGGTCGTTGAGATGGGGGTCGACGACACCAGGATCGTCGACTTCGGGGTTGATGAAGTTGTCCGTGTCGCATCCACGGCCCACCCAGACCGCCTCGGCCTCGATCGGACCGGTGTCTGCGATCTTGGGTTGGCTCCCGCTGAGCTCTGCTGCCGGATAGACGTTCCCGGCGAGCGGGCCGGAGTCGACCGTCACGCTGGTGGCGGTCATCGTCACCAGGTTCCCGGTCTCGTTGGCCTCGAAGTCGTCACCGGCAGTGGTGCTCACCGCCACTCCCGGGATGGTGTTCCAGGGGAAGTCCCCGAATGAGAGGTTCCCAGGCGGTGTCAGCGACACCCAAGCGCTGAAGTCCTCCTCGGTCTCGACCACGATCGAGCCGTCCTCGTTCGGCCAGGCAGCGTGACTGTTGACCTCGCCATCACGTGACCCGTTCGTCGGGTCCAATGCCACCGAGACCAAGCGGTCATTGGGCAGGCTGACCGAGCTCAGCGAGGAGAGATCGCTGATGTCCAACAGGACCAGGCCCGCGTCCCAATTCGAGAGATAGGCCTGGTTGCCGTCTGCGGTGATCGTGACGTCATGCAGGAACCGATTGGCGCTGTCACCGAACCCGTCGAGAAGCCACAACGCAGCGTTGAGAGCACGATCGACCTGATCCGCATCGCCGAGATCGGTGAGGTCACCGACACCGGGGTCGAAGATCTCCTCCGCGCCCCAGGCCGCAGCCAGGGTCGGGTTGGCCGGATCGGTTATGTCGAACACCATGAAGTTGTCGAACGCCGTTTCGGCGACAGCGCCCACATAGTCGTTGGAACCCTGGGTGAACAGCCACAGGTTGTGTGTCCCGACATCCGAAATGCCTTCGAACAGAGCATCGGAGATCGGGTTCAGCTCGTCGATGGTCACCGAAGCCAGCTTCACCGGGTTGGCGGGATCATCGACGTCGTAGATCTCGAAGCCGCCGTCTCCTTCGCCACACGACTCGTTGGTCATCACCAGGATGTCACCCGAGTTCATCGTCGCCACCTTGACGTCATTGGTTCGATCGCCGGGCTCCGACTCGATGACACCCACGAATCCGGGGTTGTTCTTGTTGTGGACATCCCAAACCCAGACACCTGCCTCGGGGTCGGGTGGGCACGGGCTGTTGAAAGTGCCGCTGTAGGCGAACCCGTCGTGGGCCCAGACGTCGGTCGTAGCGTCGCGGACGAGGCGCTCACCACGACCTCGCAGCTCCAGGTTCTTGGTCACCTTGGCGAAAGGAGCGTCGCTGACGACATCCCCGAGCTGGGCGTGGTCGAGGGCCTCCAGTTCCTCGTTCGGGCTCGGACGATCGAGATGCTCGCCGGCGTCTGGATGATCCGCGCCCGCTGCGGGAGCAATGAGTCCGAGTGTGATGACTATGGCAACCAGGGCCACAATGCGTCTACGTGCCATGGGATACCTCCTTTGAGCCAGCCTTACCCCATAGGTCGCCAAACATACGCGATCTGAAAACGGCGTGCAGAAGGCCACCTCGGGACGCACCGAAGCCCACCCAGTCAACTCGCACTTCGAGTGGTTCGGGAGCGCATTTATCTC
Organism: Acidimicrobiia bacterium; assembly: GCA_036374335.1. GTDB lineage: Bacteria > Actinomycetota > Acidimicrobiia > Spongiisociales > ZC4RG35 > JANQRA01. The sequence continues at coordinate 35,262 of DASUUC010000107.1, read as the reverse complement.
TGACTGACTGACCCGGTCGTAGCGTTGCTCCCGTGAGGTACGTGTTCCCAATTGGGTTGATGCTGGCCGTGGCTTGCTCAGTTGGCCCGACGGACGCCGGTTCACCGACCACTTCTCCGTCGAGAGCAACCGTCGAGAGCTTCGCAGACTCTCCCCTTCCGTCTCCTCCGGACACACCGGATGGCCCACTCGAAGCCGACGTCGCCGCTTCGGTCGACCAACTCCTCGACTCTGTGTTCGGCACGGACTGGGATCCACGCGCCGTCGACGGGCTCGTCGAGGGCAGGGATCCCCGCACCGCATGGCTCATTGCGGACCTCCTCCGCTTCTACCAAACCGGTGCCGAGATGGAGACGTTGACCCAGGCGTTCGTCGACCTGACCGGAGCCGAATACGAACCGGGCGAGGTCGAATTCGTTTGGGCGACCAACCACCTCATCGCCTGGGGTCTCCCGGCATGGGACGGCTACCCGGAGGCGAAACGTGCTTTGTTCGGCCAACTGGAGCCGACCTGGGACCGGTTCTTCGAAGAAGACCATGGGATCGACTGGCGACTCGTCACCTGGGGAGGAGTCGCACCGGACAAGCGACCTCTCGACGACAATGGCGAGTGCGGCTGTATCCCGGCCCTGGACCACCCGGAGACAACCGACGCCTCGGGGGGTGACTGGTATCCGGACCGCGACATCATCTTCGGTGTCGTGGTCAACGACGAGGCCGTCGCCCTGCCCCTGCACCAGATGGAGGTCCACGAGATGGTCAACCTCAGTCTCGGAGGCAGGGAGATGGGAATTCCCTACTGCACCCTCTGTGGCTCCGCCCAGGCGTACTTCGTCGACGACGTCGCAAGCGTGGACCGACTCGTGTTGCGCACTTCCGGGCTGCTCTCCCGCTCCAACAAGCTCATGTACGACCTGACCACCGGCTCGGCGATCGACACCTTCACCGGGAGGTCACTATCCGGGCCTCTCGGAGCAGACGGCGTGGTCCTGGAGCAGGTGTCAGTGGTGGCCTCGAGGTGGGGAGAGTGGAAGGAGGCTCACCCCGACACTCAGATTCTGGCCGAGGACAGTGGCATCGGGCGCAGTTACGTCGAAGACCCTTTGGGGGAACGTGACGCCGCGGGACCGATCTTTCCTGTCGGTGATGTGGACCCCCGGCTGACCGCTCAGGAGAAGGTGGTCGGTGTGATCGCTCCGGACGGCACGCCGGTGGCCTTCCCGGTCAACGCAACTCGGGCCGCCCTCTTCGATGGTGACATCGAGTTCCACGACGTGACGGCTCGTCTCGAAGACTCAATCCGGGTCTACGGCTCCGATGGCACCGAGCTGGTCAGCCACGAGGCCTTCTGGTTCGCCTGGAGCCAATTCCACGAGGGGACGCTCTTATGGGAACCGGAAGAGGGCTGAGAACGCTTGTTTTGGAGCGGAATCAGTCGAGGGCGAGCTCGCCATCGGTGACCATCACCTTGGCCGTGTCGCCGTCTCCGTATCTGCCCTCGAGGATGGCGGTGGCAATGGGGTCGGCGAGGTCCTTCTGCAGCACCCGCTTCAAGGGACGAGCCCCGTAGACCGGGTCGTAACCACGTTCGGCGAGCAGATCGAGAGCGTCGTCGGTGATCGCCAGATCGATGCCACGCGCTGCCAGCCTGCCTCGCAGCGATGCCATCTGAATCTCGACGATCTCACGCAGATGCTCCGGGCTGAGCTTGTCGAAGACGATGACGTCGTCGATGCGGTTGAGGAACTCCGGCCGGAACTCGTTGCGCACCGCGTCCATCACCCGTTCCTCGACGACCTCTCTCGGCAGGTCGGGATCGATGAACTGTGAGCCGAGGTTGGAGGTCATTATCAGCACGACATTGGTGAAATCAACGGTCCGCCCCTGACCGTCGGTGAGCCGACCGTCGTCCAGTAGCTGGAGAAGGACGTTGAAGACCTCGGGGTGTGCCTTCTCGATCTCGTCGAGCAGCACCACCGAGTAGGGACGTCTCCGCACCACCTCGGTCAGCTGGCCACCTTCCTCGTAGCCGACATAGCCCGGTGGGGCGCCGATGAGGCGGCTGACGGAATGCTTCTCCATGTACTCGGACATGTCGATGCGAACCATGGAGCGCTCATCGTCGAACAGGACCTGAGCGAGAGCACGCGCCAACTCCGTCTTGCCCACACCGGTGGGGCCCAAGAAGAGGAACGAGCCAACGGGACGGTTCGGATCGGACAGCCCGGCCCTGCTCCGGCGCACCGCGTTGGCCACGGCCTCGACAGCCTGGTCCTGGCCCACGACACGCTCGTGGAGTTGGCTCTCGAGATGGATGAGCTTCTCGGTCTCCCCCTCCATGAGCTTGGAGAGGGGGATGCCAGTCCAGCGGGAGACCACTTCGGCGACGTCCTCATCGCCGACCTCCTCGGAGAGCATCGACCCTTGCTCATGCAACCTCTCCAGCTCGCGTTCGCGGTCACCTAGTTGTGTGGCCAGTTCGTTGATCGTCCCGTAGCGGAGCTCGGCCGCCTTGCCCAGGTCACCGGCACGTTCGGCCAGCTCAGCCTGGTTGCGAGCCTCCTCGATGCTTCCCTTGAGGTCACGGATCGCGGTTATTGCCTCCTTCTCCAAATCCCAACGGGCAGTGAGGGCGTCGATTTCCTCGGAGAGATCGGCGATCTCCTGTCGGACCCCGTCGAGTCGTTCTTTCGAGGCTTTGTCTGACTCCTTCTTCAACGCTTCCTGCTCGATCTCGAGTTGGATGCGACGCCGGGTCAGCTCATCGATCTCCTCCGGCATCGAGTCGATTTCGATGCGGAGCCGGGACGCCGACTCGTCGATGAGGTCGATGGCCTTGTCCGGCAGGAAGCGAGCCGTGATGTAGCGATCGGAGAGGACGGCGGCGGCCACGAGAGCCGAATCGGTGATGCGGACCCCGTGATGCACTTCGTAGCGCTCCTTGAGGCCGCGGAGAATGCCGATGGTCTCTTCGACAGTGGGTGGGTGGACGATGACCGGCTGGAACCGACGCTCCAGGGCAGCGTCCTTCTCGATGTGCTTTCGGTACTCGTCGAGAGTGGTGGCGCCGATGAGGCGCAGCTCGCCGCGGGCCAGCATCGGTTTCAGCATATTGGAGGCGTCCATCGCACCCTCGGCGGCGCCCGCACCGACGAGGGTGTGGAGCTCGTCGAGGAAGGTGATGATCTCGCCTTCGGACTGCTTGATCTCGTCGAGAACCGCCTTGAGCCGCTCCTCGAACTCGCCGCGATACTTGGCACCGGCAACCATCGAGCCCAGGTCGAGGGCAACGATTCGCTTGGTCTTCAGCCCTTCGGGGACGTCGCCGTCGGCGACCCGTCGCGCCAGCCCTTCGACGATGGCCGTCTTACCGACTCCGGGCTCTCCGATGAGTACCGGGTTGTTCTTGGTGCGGCGGGACAGCACCTGGATCACACGGCGGATCTCGTCGTCGCGGCCGATTACCGGATCGAGCTTCCCCTGACGGGCCACGGCAGTGAGGTCGCGTCCATACTGCTCCAGGGCATTGAGCGTCGACTCAGGGTCCTCGGTGGTGACTCGACGACCGGCGCGGATTTCCTCTATGGCGGAGCGCAGGGCTGTCTCATCGAGACCCAAGGTCCCGGCGAGGGCAAGCATGAGATGTTCGACCGAGAGGTAGTCGTCTTTCATGGCACTGCGATTCCGGTCCGCCTCGGTCAGAGCCCGGGACAACTCGCTCGAAGTGGAGATCTCGGCGTCCCCGAAGACGTGGGGCTGGGCGGCGAGACGGGCCTCCAGGGCGCGTCTCAGATCCAGAGTGGAGACCCCGAGCTTGTCGAGCAAGGGGTAGACGATCCCCTCCTGCTGGCCCAGTATGGCGAGCCCGAGGTGGGCCGGCATGACCGAGGCATGATTGTGCTCTCTGGCCAGATTTGTCGCTGTGACCAGGGCTTCTCTTGTTCTTGCTGTCAGTTTCTCAGGATTCATGGAATGGCACCAGGATAATAGAAAAGTTGAGTCCTGTCATATCAAGTCCTGCCGACCGGTAGGTATTCCCCATAACCGTGTCGTGTTGACTTCCTAGCATCTCCAGGTAGCATGCATTACATGGTACCTAAGGCGGCTGGGCAGAGTCACTCTTCCCAGTTGCTCCATGGAGTGCTCGACATGTGTCTGCTTTCATTGATAGAAGAGGAAGCCTCGTATGGATATGAGATGGTGTCCAAACTCAGAGATCGGGGACTCGACCTGGCGAGCGAGGGGTCCATATACCCCCTGCTCTCCCGGTTGCAGAAGCAAGGGGTGATCGAGGGCTACCTGGTGCAAAGCCCGGCGGGGCCGGCTCGCAAGTACTACCGGATGTCCGATGCAGGGCGGGAGGTCCTCGAGCAGTGGCGCATCGAGTGGCGTGAGTTCCGCACCGCGGTCGATGCCGTGCTGGAGGGGGGTCAATCGTGAGCGACCGGAGTCACATGATCTCCGAGGTGGAACAGTACTGGCTCGAGATCGGCTTGAGCGTCGAGACTGTAGCGGAGATGCGCGATGAGTTGGAGCGACATCTCATCGAAGCCGAGCTCGACGGAAGATCGATTGACGACGTGATCGGAGACAAGGCCGCCTTCGCTGAAGGCTGGGCGGCTGCGCGAAGAGGAAGGTCGGTGGCAAGTTGGGCAGATGTTCAGAGTGGAAGGATCAGAAGACGGAAGGAATCCCGAAGGGAGCTGATCCTGTATGGGACAGGATCGGTAGCGCTGGTAGCGGCCGTTGCCGTGGCAGCGCAAGGAGGTGGCGACGTGGACAATGAAGTGTGGCGATGGGTATGGACGATTTTTGCCATTGCCGTCGGAATCGGTGAGATCTTCACGGCAGGATTCTTCTTGCTGCCGTTTGCCATAGGAGGAGCCGCTGCTGGGATCCTGGCGTGGGTCGACGCCCCTGCGATCGCCCAATGGCTGGTCTTCTTCGGCGTCTCGACGATCTCACTGGTGTATTTGCGAAGGTTCATCGGCCGCCAGGATGAAGGCGAGCAGCCCCGTGTCGGGGCCAACCGCTGGGTCGGATCAGAAGGCGTGGTCTTGGAAGGAATCGACCCTCACAGTGGCACCGGCATGGTGCGCATCCTCAACGAGGAGTGGCGGGCCGCTGCGCCGGGCAAGATCCCTGCTGGGTCCAGGATCGTCGTGACCGCGGTGGATGGTGCTCGGCTGGTGGTCGAGCGTCTAGAGGACTGACGTAAGGTCATGTCAGGCTTAGGAGAAAGGAAAACATAGATATGGATGCACTTGTCATCCTGTTCGCGATCCTCGCAATCGCTTTGATCGCGGTAGCCGCAGCCGGCTTCAAGGTGGTCCGGCCTTTTCAGAAAGGTCTGATCGAGTTCCTGGGCCGCTATCAGCGCACCGTCGACTCAGGTCTGCGATGGGTCATGCCGTTTGTGAAGCGGCTCACCAAGGTGGACATGCGAGAGCAGGTCATCGACGTGCCCCCGCAGGAGGTCATCACCAAGGACAACGTGGTGGTCACCGTGGACGCGGTCATCTACTACGAGGCCACCGACCCGGTGAAGCTGCAGTACAACGTGGGGAACTTCATCCTCGCTGTCACCAAGTTGGCACAAACCAACCTGAGGAACGTGGTCGGCGATCTCGACCTGGACGCCGCGCTCACTTCCCGTGAAGTGATCAACGCCAAGCTCCGTCAGATCCTCGACGATGCCACTGACAAGTGGGGGGTGCGTGTGGTGCGTGTCGAGATCCAGCGGATCGAACCGCCGGTCGACGTGACCGACGCCATGCACCGTCAGATGAAGGCCGAGCGTGACCGGCGTGCCGCCGTCACCGAGGCCGAGGGTCTGAAGCGGGCGGCCATCCTCAGGGCCGAGGGTGTGAAAGAATCCCAGGTGCTCGAAGCCGACGGTCAAGCGGAAGCGATCAAGCGTGTCGCCGACGCGGAGAAGTACCAGAAGCTCACGGTGGCCGAAGGTGAAGGCCAGGCCATCGAGCGGGTGTTCGGAGCCATCCACACCGGCGACCCAACACCCGATCTCATCGCCATCCGCTATCTGGAAGCCCTCCAGGGGGTTGCCGACGGCCAGGCGACGAAGATCTTCCTGCCGCTGGACACCCAAGGTGTTCTCGGCTCGGTGGCTGCCATCGCCGAGCTCTTCAAGGAGAGCCAGGAGGAGGCCGCCGGCGGCCCAGCGCGCCAGGGCTAGGGCGAAAGCTATTCAGAAGGGGCCCTCGGGGCCCCTTCTGAATGGGAGCGAAATGCGCAGAGCGTAGGACGCCTGCTTCTCAAATCCATTGTGCAGCCATGCGCGCTGAGCGCACATCCCTGCACACTCGATTAGACGGCAGGGACCGGTTTCAGCCACCCACCCGGTTCATTCCCTGGAGCACCTCCTCGACATCGGCCGGCGCCCAGGGCGGGTAGAAGACCATGGTGTAGAGGTCGCAGCGCTCACCTGGCTCCTCGAACCAGCCGGCGACCCAGGTTCCGTCGGGATGCGGCCCCACTGCCGCCCTCGTCCCGTCGATGCTGGTCTCACCCTTGTCCCCGGGCCAGTCGACCGGGGGCAGGGTTCCCCTGATCAGGGCGACGGCGACGCTGCCGTCACTCCTCGGCACAAACGTGGTGCGGGATCCCGGGACGGAGGTCCACACGTCAGGCTCCAGGGACTCCGTATCCAGACCGCCTTCCCCCACGCCTTGGGGGAGGAAGTCGACCTCGTATGGAGCCGCGGGACACTCCAACGGTGGGGTTGTAGTGGTTGACAGCGGAACCGTGGTCGTCGTCGAAGGCGGCAGGCTCGAAGTCACGGTTGTTTCTACCCCGGTGCCATTGGAGCAAGCAGGCAGCAAGAGCAAGACGACTATGAGCCGCTTCATCTACCGGATCGCCCTCAGGAATCCGTCGCGGGAGCCGAGATAGATGGTCCCATTCCAAATCGCCGGAGTTGCCTCCAAACACGACTCGCCGAGGGTGACCGACCAGATCCGCTCCGGCGCCCGGGGATCGGCCAGGGAATAACCGCGCAGGTCGCCGGCGCAGGTGGCGACCACGAGAGTGTCGTCGACCACCGCGGGCGACGACCAGGAGTGCCAGCCGACCGTCCCGTCCTGCCAGACCGTATCCCCATTGCTGGTGTCGACCGCGATCAACGAGCCCAGGTGGGTGTTGGTGTAAAGGAGATCCCCATGGAGGGCGGGCGTCGCCCAAGTCCCCGAATCCTCGCCGCCTTCAGAAGCGAGATCCACGCCCCAGATGAGCGGATCGCCCTCCTTGTAAGGGTCGAGCTTGATGAGTTGACCGATCTCCCGGGTGCGAGAGATGTTCTCCGCAGTGCGATAACCCTGTCCCACCTGTGCGGGTTTGACGTTGACCGATGCGTAGAGCATGCCTTCTTGGTCGATGACGAGGCTGGCGTCGATGTCGCCTCCCGCCCAGTAGTCGAAGACGATCGGCGCCTCTCCTGCCCGGACGTTGGAGGTGTCGAGACCGACGATCCTGCCCGCCGAGTTGGCGAAGTAGACCCTCTGTTGGAAGGCGGCCACCGAGTTCTCGATGGAGAGGTTGTCCCCGGCTCTCGACCTCAACTCTTCGTTGTACCCGGGCATGGCGACCAGCCGCTGCGGGTCGATGACGACACTCCCCGACGAGTCATACTCACGGTTGAGCTCATAAGCGAAGAACCATCCATTCTCCCCGCCTTCGTACATGATGTCATCGACGATCAGCGGATTCCCATCCCAGTCGTCGTTCCATGTGCCCTCGACGTCTTCGGCGTGAATCGACCACAGCTCGGTTGGCTCGTCACGATCGAGTGCGATGATGCGCAGCTTGTTGTCCCGAGACCCGGTGTAGAGGAGGGGGAACCCATCCGGGTCGAGAGTGACGCTCCCTTTGATGAGATCCCCGGTGACGAAGCGGGGTCTGGTGTCTTCTCCAGTCTCCGCGTTCACGAAGTGGACCGCCCCGTCATAAGCACCAAAGATCAGCTCGGTCGCTCCGTCCTCCCTCTCCCAGACTGCGGGCTGACCGGTCCAGCCCATACCGCACCACACCGTGGTCACGCCGAGGTTGGTCGACTCGCTGCACATGCCACCTTCGGGATACGACCAGAGAATGGAGGGCGCTTCGGAGATGGGGCCGGTCCCGTAAAAGGTCCTTGTCGGATTGCCCCGGAACATCGTGAGCCCGGTGACACTCCCCCACGGCTCGCCGACCGTGGCAGCAGGGACCGTGTTCGGCTCCCTCCGCCCCCCGTCGCCGGAGGTTGTGGACGGTGCTGTCTCCTCGGGCGCGGTGGATTCCGAGCCCGTGGTTTCGCTCGTTCCGTTGTCTCCCAGGCTGGTGATAGTGGTCTCGGAGGCGCCCGCATCTCCGCTGGCATCACGGGGCCCAACCAGGAGGAAGGCGACGAAGCCCAACATGACGCCAAAGGCCACGACCAGGATGATTGGTCCGGATCTCTCTCTCATCACGTTCCTAACGCCCGGGCCCGCATGGGGGTTCGCCGGTCACCACAGGTTGACCGGGATTCTCGATGAATGCAGGTATCAAACAGGCCTCAATACTCCCATCCGGGTGCACGATGGCCCGACCAATCGCGGTCGTCGAACCAGCCGTCGAGTGTCGCGGCCAAACGAAGTTACCGAGGCCCCAGAACACGGCGGCGTCGTTTACGAGTCCCATCGGCTGCAGCCGATGAGCATGGTGCCCGAAGATCACGTCGGCTCCGGCATCGATCATCGCCTCGGCCCGCTCGACATCCTCGGGACGGGGCTCGGTGTCGAGCTCGACCCCCCAATGGATGGAGACCACGACGATGTCGGCTATCTCATCGGCTGCCTCCACAGTTGCCACCATCGATGCGATGTCGTCTCCGTCCCGCATCCCGGCCCGATCCTCGGAGGCCACCCACGGCGGGTTGGGGACCACCCCACCAAAACCGACGACCGCCACCTTCCAGCCGTGGATGTCGAATACTGCCGGCGCTCCTGCCTCGTCGGCATCGGCCCCGGCGCCCACCGACGTCACCCCGGCTCCCTTCAGCTGGGTTCGCCCGTCCACCAGGGCCTCCTTGCCGTAATCCCCGCTGTGGTTGTTGCCCAGGTTGGCCACCTCGATGCCTGCCGGTGCCAGGGAGGCCAGAGACTCGGTGGGACACCTGAAGACGAATTCCTTGGGCTCGGGCGAGCCGAGGTCGGATGGGGCGCATTCCAGGTTGATCACCGTCAGATCATCGTCAGCGAAGATGCCGTCGAGAGCCTCCCAGGCGTAGCCGTACCCGTTGCTGGCCAAGGCCGGGATGTAGTCGGGATCGAGGTTCACGTCACCTGTTCCATGGATGACCAGGGTTTCCTTGGGAGGGATCGTGGTTGTGGTCGTGGTCGACGTGGAAGTCGTCGAAGTGCTCGAACTGGTAGTCGAGGAGGAGGAGGAGGAGGAGGAGGAGGTCGTGGTCGATTCCAGGGTCGCCGCGATCGTGTCCTGAGGGACTTCAGCGGCGTCTATGTTGATGAGTAAGAACACCGCGCTGCCCGCGAAGAACACACCGGCCACAACGGCAAGAATTCTGAGTGAGGACGGAGACACCGGAGGTGTCAGAGTAAAAGTGCGGCGTGGCTAGGCGACGTCAGTGGCCTCAGAGAATCTGACTGAGAAAAAGCTTGGTCCGGTCCTCCCGGGGGTCGGTGAAGAAGTGCTCCGGGGTGCCCACCTCGACGATCTGACCGTCGGACATGAACACGACCCGATTGGCCACGGCGCGGGCAAAACCCATCTCATGGGTCACCACGATCATGGTCATCCCTCCCTGGGCCAGCTCGACCATGACGTCGAGGACCTCTTTGATCATCTCTGGGTCCAGCGCCGACGTGGGCTCATCGAAGAGCATCACCTTCGGCCTCATGGCTAGAGCCCGAGCGATCGCCACCCTCTGTTGCTGGCCACCGGAGAGCTGGCCCGGGTACTTGCGAGCCTGCTCGGGGATCTGAACCCGCTCCAGCGTCTCCATCGCCAGGTTTTCGGCTTCCCTCTTCGGCATGTGACGAACCTCACGGGGGGCGAGGGTCACGTTCTCAAGGACAGTGAGGTGGGGGAACAGGTTGAATTGCTGGAAGACCATCCCGGTCTCCCGCCTGACCTCCTGGATGTTCCGGATGTCGTCGGAGAGCTCGATGCCGTCGACGATGATCGTGCCTCGATCGTGTTTCTCCAGACGGTTGATACAGCGGATGAGCGTGGACTTGCCCGAGCCGGAAGGGCCGATGACCACCACTACTTCCTGCTTGCCCACCTTCATGTTGATGTCCTTCAACGCCTGGAAGTCGCCGAAGAATTTGTCGACATCGGTCAACTCGATGAACGCCTCTCCCCTGGCCTGGGTGGCGTCGGTGAATGCATTTCCTCTGGTTTCACTGGTCATAGTCCAACCCTCAATCTACGTTCCAATCTCTGACTCTCGCGTGACATGGAATAGGCGAACGCCCAGTAGACGAGGGCAACGAAGACCAAGGTCTCGGCATGGGCGATCCCACGGAAGTCGGTCTGGGCGTGCACCAGCGACCTCACCCCGAGGAACTCGTTGATGGCCAGGATGAACAGCAGCGACGAGTCCTTGAAGATCGAGATGAACTGGCCAACCATGGCCGGGATCACCGCACGTAGGGCCTGGGGCAGGATGATGAGCCGCATCGTCTTCCCGGGGGACAGCCCCACGGCCTGTGCGGCCTCCGTCTGACCGTATGGAAGCGCCTGAAGGCCGCCTCTCACGATCTCGGCGACATAGGCCGCGGTGAACAGGGTCATGGCCGCGATCGCACGGGAGATGCTCGAGAGGGTGGCACCGGCGGGGAGCATGAAGCCGAGAATGAACTGGCCCATGAACAGCAGCGTGATCAAGGGAACACCCCGAATCAACTCGATGTACCCCGTTGCAAGGACACGCAGAGCCGGGAGTGTCGACCTTCGGGCCAAAGCGAGAAGGAGCCCAAGAGGGAAGGAGAGGATGATGGCCAGCGCCGAGACCCAGAGAGTGAGGTGCAATCCGGACCATCTGTCCCACCCGACACCCGGCACGGTCACAAACGTGTAGATCCCGAAAACGACCGCCGCGGCCAGTGCCACCAGGGCCGTCTTAAAGGCGAGACGGGGCAGGGGCGCCAGCCGTTCCAGCCTCACCGAGAGCCAGATCCCGATCGAGACGACCACCGCAGCAGCCAGCCAGCTGCGCCCGGTAGTGCCTGATACCACCTGAAATCCGGCGATGATCGAGAGCGCCACGAGCAGCCAGCCCAGATGGCGGAGTCTGGTCGGCAGAAACCTGGCTGTCGTCCCGAGCAGAGAAACAGCCAGAGCGCCCAGGACGAAGAGCCAAGGATTGACCGTATTGGCGAAGTAGAGCAATATCAGGACCAGGAGAACGACCGGCCAGAAACGGCGCAGGATCTCAATCGGTCGCTGACGATCCACCGGTATCCCCGCTTCGCGAGCACGGTCTGCTGCCGCTGCGGAGGCGGTTGCAGTCCCCACCCCTGCCGCGAATGCCAGAAACAAAATCTGCACCAGGATCCGCCACTGCTGGTCGCGAGGAAAGGTTCCCTGCATGAACAGGGTGAGATTGCGTCGGACGACTTCCCAACGGCCATTGACGACGACGAAGAGGAACACCCGATACGCCAAGTAGACGATCAGTGGGAATAACAGCACGGTCACGATCCCCGATGTCGCGTTCGGGAAGAGCCGCGTCTTGACCCAGCCCAATGCGGTATTCGTCGATCGAGGTGGTGCTGCGACTGCCGTCACCGCGCCACCAGCTGGAGACGACGGTTGACCACATTGAGGATGAGGGAGATGATCAGGGAGAAGAACAAATAGACCGCCATGAGGATCACGATCGAGGGAACAGCGGGACGACCGTTGCCGATCGAGGCTTGGGTGAGATTGGTGATCTCCGCATAGGCCACGGCCGCGGCGAGCGATGTGTTCTTCACCAGGTTGAGGCTCTGATTGATGAGCGGTGGCAGGGCGATGCGCAGGGCCTGGGGGAGGATCACGAATCGATACGTCTGGAAGCTGGTGAGGGCGAGAGCGTTCGCCGCCTCGCTCTGGCCCCTCGAAACGGCCAGGATCGAGCCCCGGACGATCTCGGCGACATGACTCGCGGTATAAAGGCCCAGCGCCCCTGCGACCGATATGAATCCGGCATTTATGGCAAACCCGTCGATGAGGCGCCGGCGATTCTCGCTCAGAGTGGGCCAGGTGATCCGGAAGGGCTCGCCGAGCAGCACATAGGCCACCGCGAGCAGGGCGACCAACACTCCGAACGTCCAAACCACCCGGTGATGAGGAGCACCGGTTTGGTCGTGGATCCTGGTTCGCCAACGCCAAACCAAAGCCGCCACCACCAGCCCTACCAACATCGCAATAGCGAAGTACGCGAGATTGCCGGCATCGGCCACGCTGGGGACGCCCCACTGCTCGAGGCTGAAGATGAATAGATTATGGGAGGTGCCGGGGAAACCCACCTCGATCCCCTCCCTCAGGTTGGGAAGGGGACCATGCAAGAAGACGGCGAAGGCAAAGAAGACGATGATCACCAGGGGCGGGATGTTTCGGAAGAATTCCACATAAGCCGAGGCGAGCCGCGAGGTGAGCCAGTTCTGGGAGAGGCGGGAGATGCCGATGATCAAACCGAGCACTCCGGCGAGAGCAATCCCGAAGACGCTCGCCAGGAGCGTGTTCTTGATGCCGACGAGGACCATTCGGTAGACGGGAGAGCGGGGATCGAATTCGGCATGATTCGGGATCTGGAACTGGGTGGGACGGTTGAGGAAACCGAAATCGAGTGATAGACCGACTCGACGACTGTTGTCGACGAGGTTTCCGAACAACCAGCGGAGCAGGAGAAAGACCACCACGATCGCCACGATCTGTCCCACCACACGAAGGACGCGCACATCGCGCCAGAACGGCGGCCTGACCCGGGAATCAGCCTGTGTGGAGGTCAATCTCTTTGCTGAGCTCGGCTAAGGGTTCGGGGGCGCCCCTGTGACGGGGCGCCCCCGGTCTAGCTGGTATTTAGCGGTAAGGGGGCACGTACATGAGCCCACCGTTGGTCCACAGGTCGTTCTGGGTCCCCTCCAGAGCAATGCCGATTGGTTCCAGGTGTCGCTCGAAGATCTCCTGGTAGTTGCCCACCGCTTCGACGATGGTCACGTTCATGTCCGTTGCGAGACCGAGACCCGGGTCGAAGCCATCGGCACCAATGAAGTTGAGGATGTTGGGATCGTCTCCGTCGTACGACCCGATGTCGGCCGAGGTGAGCCCGAACTCCCAGGCTTGAATTGGAGCCATCACCGACCACTCCACCGCTTGCGCCCATGCCGAGTCACCGTCGGGGACTACAGGACCGAGGGGCTCCTTGGAGAAGATCTCGTCCATGATGAACTGCTCTTCTCCCCCAGCCTCGACGATCGCCCCAGCGAATGCGCTGATTTGACCGAAGTCCGAGGTCCAGGCCTCGCATTGCCCGCTCTCATAGGCCGGCTGCAGCTGCTCGTTGTCGGCAAACACTGCCGGGTTGAAAGGGATGCCACGGGCGTTGAATACCGCGGTCAGGTTCAGCTCGGTGGTGGTGCCGGAGAGCACACAGATCGTGGCATCGGCCAGATCCTCTAGCTCGGTGAAGCCGGTCGACGCGGGCACCATCATGCCCTGCCCGTCGTAGAACGTGGTTATCAGGAAGGTGGCTCCCTCCTGTCCGTCGCGTGTCGCTGTCCAAGTGGTATTGCGGATCAGCACATCGATCTCGCCACCCTGGAGGGCGGTGAACCGGGCGTCAGCAGTGAGCGGGACGAAGTCGACCGCTTCGGGGTCGCCGAGTACGCCGGCAGCGACGGCGCGGCAGAAATCGATGTCGAAACCAGAGAACTCACCGGCATCGTCGATGATTCCGAAACCAGGAAACACGTCGTTCACGCCACAGCGGACAGTTCCCCGGTCGAGCACGGCGTCGAGGATGGCCCCACCGGTGTCTCCCTCACCACCGGTGTCGGCGGCGGTCGTATCCGACGCCTCGGTCGTATCCGGTGCCTCGGTGACATCCGGCGCTTCGGTCACGTCGGGCGCCTCGGTCACGTCAGGTTCTTCCTCGCCACCCGTGGTACAGGCGGCAAACACCAAGGTCAGCACAGCAAGTACTGCCAGTACTTTGATTCTCTTCATCTTTCCTCCGTCTATAAGGGGCGGCGAACCGAGGTCCGCACGCTTCGCGTGCGACCCTAGCCAAGTGGACTTCGGCGATGCGATGAGTCTTGTGGAACCGACTCGCACACCCCAGCAGTCGGATATACCCTTCACACCTGGTTCTAGGAGGAACCCCAAACATGATGAGAACACGACTGATAACACTGATTGGCATCCTGGCACTCGTGGTGGCCGCCTGTGGCGGTGAGGGTGGTGGTGAAGCCACGACGACGACGGTGGACGAGACCACCACCACGGCCGTAGAGACCACGACGACCGAGGACATGACGACCACGACGGCTGGGGAGACCACCACGACAGAGGACATGGATGCATTGCCTGACCTCGGGGGTGACACCGTAACCATCGGCGTCGAGAACGCTTACCTGCCGTTCAACTTCATCCCAGAGGGTGAGACTGAGCCAGCTGGATGGGACTATGACGCTTGGCGGGACATCTGCGAGCGTCTCAACTGTGAGCCCGAGTTCGTGGAGTCGGCATGGCCGGCCGTGATCGACCAGGTGGCCCAGGGTGAGCTCGACACCGCTGCCGACGGAATCTCCATCACTGACGAGCGCAAGGAAATCGTCGATTACTCCGAGCCCTACATGGTGGTCGAGCAGAAGTTCATCAAGCAGATCGGCGACGACCGGTTCAACAGCGCCGATGACGTCATCAACTCCGATGCTGTCGTGGCGACCCAGGTAGGCACCACCAACTTCGAGCTGGCGGCCGAGCTGGTGGGTGAAGATCGGATCCAGGCCTTCGACCAATTCGGTCTCGCCATCCAGGCCCTCATCGGCGGGGACGTCGACGTAGTCATCATCGACGATGCCGCCGGTCTGGGTTACATCGGTGAGAACGCCGACGAGATCGAGACCATCGACGACCCGCTCCAGTCCGACCCGCTCGGATTCATCTTCCCGCAGGGTTCCGAGCTCGTCGATGCCGTCAACCAGGCGCTCGCCACCATGGAGGAAGATGGGACCCTGGAAGAGTTGGGTGTGAAGTGGTTCGGCCCTGAAGCCCCAACGGGATAGCGACCCGCAAGGACATCAAGGGGTGAGCTCAGCTCACCAAGAGAACGCGCAGGCGCCGGGCCTTCGGGCCCGGCGCTTCGTTATGTTGTGCCCCCACGATGACTGACAGCCAGAGCGTTCCTTCCGAGTCTGAGATCCCCGCCCCGCCGACAGTGGGCAGCGCCTACCGCTTCGACGCCTCGGAGTTCCCCTGGTGGTTGGTAGCGATGCTCTCCATCATCGCCGCCCTGATCCTGGCGGTCGTCTTCAGCGATGCTTACCGGGAAGCCTTCCGAAACATCTTCCCGATCCCCCTCCGCGCGACCCAGGGGATCCTGATGACCTTCTACCTCACTTTTGGTTCCTTCATCGTCGCGATGCTGTTCGGGCTCTTCATCGGACTGGCGCGAGTCTCCAAGAACCCAATGCTGAGAAATGTCGCCTCGACCTACATCGAGTTCGTACGAGGCATCCCCATGATCGTTTTCATCTTCGTCATCGCATTAGTGATAGTCCCCGACTTCGCTGACCTCATCGGGCAACCGAGCAGGGCATACCCGCTGGCGATACGCGCTGCGACCGCACTCAGCCTTTTCTACGCCGCATTCATTGCCGAGGTGTTCCGGGCCGGCATCCAGTCCGTGCCCGCCGAGCAAACCCAAGCCGGTCGGGCTCTGGGGCTGCGGGACCGACAGATAATGCGCAAGATCGTGTTGCCCCAGGCGGTGCGCAACATGCTTCCCGCCCTCGGTAACGACCTGATCTCGCTGATGAAGGACACATCGCTCGTGTCCATTCTCGCGGTTCGAGAGTTGACTCAGATGTCCCGCCTCTACTCCGGCAGCAGCTTCCGGTTCCGCGAGTCGTTCTTCATCCTCGTGGTCATTTACGTGGTGCTCACGCTGGGACTCAGCCTCATCCTCCGCTGGTACGAGAGACGCATCGCCATCCCGGGCTATCTCTAACCGTTCTGTGTCGATTTCGGGCCCTATAGGGGCCCGAAATCGACACAGAACGGTCTAAGAACCCCCGACCGCAACCAGGACCCTCTCCACCACGGAGTCTGGGTCCATGCCCACCGACTCCATCACGTCTGAGGCGGAGCCGAAGGGTAGAAATTCGTCGGGCACGCCGATGTTGGTCACCTTCTTGGCCAGTCCCGACCCGGCGAATGTCTCCATAACCGCGGCACCGAAGCCGCCGGCGACCACATTGTCCTCCAGGGTGACCACATGATCCACGGGCCCCGCCCACTCCACGATCCGTTGGTCGAGGGGCTTGACCCAGCGCGCATTGACCACACCGGCGCTGACGCCCTTGCCGGCGAGATCGGCAGCCGCCTTCTCGGCCACCTCGACCATGCGCCCCACCGCCACCAGCAACACGTCGTCGCCTGCGCTGAGCAGCTCGGCCCGCCCGATCTCCAGTGGCTCCACGGGCAGGGAAGGAACCGACACGGCACCGCCCTTCGGGTAACGGATGGCGATAGGCCCGTCG
Source organism: Acidimicrobiia bacterium (assembly GCA_036374335.1). GTDB lineage: Bacteria > Actinomycetota > Acidimicrobiia > Spongiisociales > ZC4RG35 > JANQRA01. The sequence continues at coordinate 18,514 of DASUUC010000107.1, read as the reverse complement.
TGGTCGACTGCGGTCTCGATCATGGCGCAGAGCTCGGTGGCGTCGGCAGGGGCTCCGATCACCAGATTCGGGATCATCCGCAGATAGGAGAGATCGAACACACCGTGATGCGATGCCCCGTCGGGGCCGGTGATGCCGGCGCGATCGATGAGGAACGTCACCGGGAGGTCGTGCAGTGCCACATCGGCCACGATCTGATCGAAAGCTCGCTGCAGGAAGGCCGAGTAGAGCGCAACCACCGGCCGCTTGCCCGACATGGCCATGCCCGCGGCGAGGGTGACAGTGTGCTGCTCGGCGATCCCGGTATCGAACACCCGGTCGGGGAACCGCTGCGCCATCTGCTTCAGCCCTGTGCTCGAGATCATCGCCGCCGAGACACCGAGCATGTCGGGACGAGTAGCAGCGGCCTCGCAGAGGGCGCGACCGGCGACGTCGGTGAGCTTCAGCTCTGACTTGTGTGCCTTTCCGGTGGCGACATCGAAGGCAGAGACACCGTGGAGTTTTTCCTCCTCGTCTTCGATCGCCGGCTGGTAGCCGTTTCCCTTCTCGGTTATCACGTGGACCACCACTGGCTCGTGATAGGTCTTCGCCTGTTGCAGGGTCTCCTCGATGGCCGCGATGTCGTGGCCGTTGATGGCGCCGGTGTACTTCAGGTCCAGGGCGTCGAACACGGTGGCCGGCTCGAGGATCTGTTTGACCGCGTCTTTCATGCGGCTGGCCATCTCGTCGGCGGTCTCCCCGACCAGCGGTATGCCCCGCAGCATGCGACCGATCGCGTTCTTCGCCTTCTCGTACCGGGGGTCGATCCGGTAATGAGCCAGATTGGAGAGAGCGGCCAATCCCCCGACGGTCGGGGCGTACGACCGCCCGTTGTCGTTGAGGATGATGATCAGCCTCTCCGGACGGGCGACACTTATGTGATTCAGCGCCTCGTAAGCCATGCCTCCGGTGAGGGCGCCGTCGCCGATGACGGCGATGGTCCATCCCTCGTAGCCGGCCAGAGCGTGCCCCAGCGCATAGCTGAGAGAGGTGGACGCATGACTGTTCTCGACGAAATCGTGCTCCGATTCGTCCCGGCTGGGATACCCGGAGAGACCGCCGGTGTGTCGAAGCTGGTCGAATCGTCCTGCGCGACCGGTGATGATCTTGTGGACGTATGCCTGGTGCCCCACATCCCAGATGATGCGGTCCTGCGGCGAGTCGAACACGCGGTGAAGGGCCAGGGTGAGCTCGACTACACCCAGGTTCGGCGACAGATGGCCCCCGGTCTTTGAGACTTTCTCGAGAATGAATGACCGAATCTCCTCACTCAGGGTCGTGAGCTCGTCGGGGCTGAGAGATCGCAGGTCAGATGGTTGGGAGATCGATTCGAGCATGTGAGTCGCCGTCGATGGCGGGCGTGTACAGCCTAATTGGCTGGCGGAGATTCGCCTTTTCCGTCGACCGGGAGCCGCATCGTGAACGTGGAGCCAACTCCCAATTCGCTTTTCAAAGCGACGGATCCCCGGTGGCTCTCTGCCACATGTTTGACGATCGACAACCCGAGCCCGGTGCCTCCTGTCGCCCGGGAACGCGCCGAGTCGACACGGTAGAAACGCTCGAAGACACGATCGATGTCTCGGGTGGGGATCCCTTCCCCGGTATCCGTCACGGAGACGGTCGCGTGATCGTCGTCGCGGGCCACATTGACGATGATCGACCCGCCCTCCGGCGTGTAGCGCACCGCATTGTCCAGCACGTTGCGCACCGCTGTTGCGACATCGCGGTGATTGAGCATCGCAGTGACCACTTCGGTGGTCACGTCGACAACGAGTCCTTTGGCCTCAGCCTCCTCCCTCGTCCGCTCGACTTCGTCGCGCACCAGGTGATCGAGACGAACCGGCGCCAATTCCGGCTCGTCCTTCTCCAGCCGGGACAGGTCGAGGAGGTCGCCAACAAGACGGTCGAGCTGCCGTGCCGAGCCCTCTATCCGGTCGGCGAATCCCAATGCCGACGGATCACCGCGATCGAGGGCGATATGCAGCGCCTCCGAGGAGGCGATGATGGTCGACACCGGAGTCTTCAGCTCATGGGAGGCGTTGGCGACGAAGTCTCGGCGAATGGAGTCTGTGCGCTCACTCTGGGTGATGTCCACGACGAGGAGGAGCACCCGATCGTCATCGGTGAAGGGTGTGGCCACGCCACGCAGACGTCTTCTCGGGTTGCCGTGGTCGAGAATTCTCGTCATCTGATCGCGGGCCTCCCGCGCCTCTCGAACCGCTGACTGGAACGGCAGCGGAGCCAAACCAGCGAGTTCGTCTGGCACCGCACCCAGGATGCCATATGCCGCAGGATTGGCGTAAACCACCCGATCAGAGCCGTCGAAGAGGACGGTGCCCTGGGACAGAGCACCAAGGACGACTTCGAGGGTGGCGGTGGTTTGCTCGGCAACGGTCAAACGTGAACCCAGCCGGTTGGCCATGGTCGAGATGGCGAGACCCAGCTCGTCGAGCTCCCAGACGCGGGACCTTCTCGGTGTGACATCCGGATCTCCCTCGGCCACGGCGCGTGCATGGTCGGTCAGGTCAGCTATGGGTCGAGAGAAACGACGTGCCAGGAAGGCGACCACCGCCACTCCGACCAGTCCCAGGACGACAGCCGTCACCACCACGGAAAGTCGGATCCTCCCCAACCCGGCGTCGATCACCCTGGCTGGCACAGAGGTGCGGACGATCAAGCCGTCTCGTGGTGGTATCGCGACATAGCGCTGGTCGAAGCCGGTGCTGTCGCTGACTCGATTGGCGATGCCCACCTCACCATCGAGAGCGTCCTGCACCTCGGGCCGATCGGCATGATTCTTCATGACGTCGGGATCGGAGTGTGAGTCGGCCAGGACCAAACCGTCGGTGGCGATCAGAGACGTCCTCAACCCGGTCGCCTGGAAGGTGGTCACCGCCCAATCCTGGTACTCGCTCTCGTTCTCGGGGAGACTCTCCTGAGCCAGCCGTGCTGCGACCGCCAGGTTCTCGTCGACCTCGGAGATGAGGGCGCCGCGGATACTCCCGTCGACGATCAACCCCATCAGTCCGATGAGCACCAGGTATGCGAAGGCGTAATAGACGAGGAACCGGGTGGAGAGGTTGATTCTCGCCCGGCGATCACTTCTCATCTACGAACTTGTAGCCGAGGCCTCGAACCGTGACGATGTGCTTGGGCTGGGAAGAGTCAGACTCGAGTTTCTCCCGCAGCCGCTTGATGTGGACGTCGAGAGTCTTGGTGTCACCAAAATAGGACGGCCCCCACACCTCGTCGATGAGCGTGTGCCTGGCGGCGAGGCGGTTCTTGCGACGCATCAACGATTCGAGCAGCTCGAACTCCTTGGGGCGAAGCTCCACTTCGACACCACCGACGCGGGTGACGTGGGCGTCGATGTCGAGCTCGATCGGACCTCCCCGCAGCACCTCGTTGGAGTCGGCGAGCAGCCCCGACTTGGCGGCACGGCGGAGATGAGCACGCACTCTCGCGATGAGCTCACGCATCGAGAATGGTTTTGTCATGTAGTCATCGGCGCCGAGCTCCAGACCGGTGACCTTGTCAGCCTCGGAGTCCTTGGCGGTCAGCATGATGATGGGCATATCTGACGACAGACGGATCTGCCGGCAAACGTCGAGGCCGGACATCTCCGGCAGCATCAGATCCAAGAGGACGAGGTCGGGATCCGTGCGCCGCGCGGCGTCGAGGCCGGCGAAACCACTCGCAGCCACGGTGACGTCGAATCCTTCCGACTCGAGGGTGTATCGAACCGACTCGGCCAGACCCGGCTCGTCCTCGATGATCAGGATGCGACTTGGCCTGAGATCAGTCGATGGGGTGTTCATCGATCGGCCGGGCCATGCCGTCCTCGTCGAACTCGGCCCGCTCTCCGGTTATGAAGTAGGCGGTCTGCTCGCCGAAGTCGACTGCCTGGTCACCGACTCTCTCCAAGGCTCTGGACACCATGAGCATCTTGGTCGCCCACTCCAACAATTGTGGGTTGTCGCGCACCGCGACGGTTTCCTTGTACATGTTGGCGTTGAGCCGGTCGACGGGCTGGTCCATCGCGGGTAGCAGCCGCGCTTCGTCGACATCGCCCCGCAGGTAGGCATCGACGGCGGTGCTGATCATCGGGCGAACCAGGTCTCCCATCTCCCGGATCTGCTCGCAGATTCGCTCCACTCGGGGGAGGGCTGCGTTGAATTGGGCGATCTTGGCGATATTGACACACTGGTCACCCATCCGCTCGAAGGTGACGTTGAGCTGGATGAGCACTGCCATGCGGCGCAGGTCGGACCCCAAAGGCTGATTACGTGCCATCAAGGAGGTCCAGTCCTGGTGGACTTCGGCGTAGGTGAGGTCGATCCCGTCGTCGAGCTCGATCACCCGTTGCGCCAGGTCCAAGTCGCCACTGGTGACCGCTTGAACGGCCATCTCCACCATCTGCTCGGCGCGCTCGACCATCGACAAGACCTTCCGCTCCAGCTCTTCGAGCTCCTGGTGGAAGTGAATGTTGGTGTCTTTGGTGTCGGTCATCCGAATCTGCCGGTGATGTAGTCCTCGGTATCCTTCTCCCTGGGCGCGGTGAACAGTTGGTCCGTCGGGCTGTACTCGACCAATCGGCCGGTACGCATCCCCGAACCGTCCAGCTTGACGTTGAAAAAGGCGGTCCGGTCACTCACGCGAGCAGCTTGTTGCATGTTATGGGTCACGATGATGATGGAGTAATCCTTCTTGAGCTCGAGCATGAGCTCTTCGATACGCAGCGTGGCGATGGGATCGAGGGCCGAGCACGGCTCGTCCATGAGGATCACATCTGGCTTGGTGGCGATGGCCCGGGCTATGCAAAGCCGCTGCTGCTGGCCGCCTGAAAGGGAGTATCCGGAGTCGGCGAGCTTGTCCTTGACCTCATCCCACAAAGCAGCGCTTTGGAGAGCTTGTCGAACCAGGTCCTCGGTTTCGGACTTGTTGCCGCGAAAACCGTTGATCTTGGCGCCCCAGGCGATGTTGTCGAATATCGACTTGGGGAACGGGTTTGGTTTCTGGAACACCATCCCGATGGTGCGGCGCACCTCCACCGGGTCGACTCCGTCGGCATAGATGTTCTCGCCGTGGTAGTGGACTTCGCCTTCGGTGCGTGCCGTCGGCACGAGGTCGTTCATCCGGTTGAGTGACCGGAGCACGGTCGACTTGCCACACCCGGAAGGGCCGATGAGGGCCGAGATCTCGTTCTTGCCGAAGTCGAGCGAGACATCGGCGACAGCAAGGAAGTCCCCGTAGTAGACGTTCATCTTCTTCGTCACGATGACTCCAGGGGGCCGTGTGGTTTCCCCGTCTGGTTGGATCTCATGCTGTTTCTCTGATGTCATCCGGTCTTCGATCACGTCGTCCGTCCTGGTTTGGGTTGAAGTCTCGTTGGTCATTCGGCTCTCCTGGAGTAGCGGTTGCGAAGAAACACGGCCACGGCATTGAGGGTCAACAAGAGGAGAACCAGGGCGATGCTCGCTGCTGCTGCGATGTTGTGGAACTCCTGCTGGGGGAACGAAGTCCACTGGAAGATCTGGATGGGCAGGGCTGTGAACTTGGAGAAAGGACCCGTCGGATCCGTGGTGATGAAGCTGGCGGCGCCGACGAGGATGAGCGGTGCTGTCTCTCCCACGGCTCGGGCCACCGCGAGGATGGTGCCGGTGAGGATCCCGGGAAGGGCCACGGGAAGAATCTGACTCCTCACCGTCTGCCATCGGGTGGCCCCGAGGGCGAGGCCGGCGTAACGGAGTGAGTCCGGAACTGCTTTGAGTGCCTCCTGTGAGCTGATGATGACCACCGGCAAGGTGAGCAGCCCGAGGGTCATTCCGGCGGCGACGATGGTCCTTCCGTTGTCAGAGGGGGGGACTCCGTCGGTGAAGATCGCTCCGGACGTGAAGGGCTCGAATACCCTCACGAATATGGCGAGGCCGAGCATGCCGTAGATGATGGATGGAACTCCGGCCAGGTTGTTGATGTTGGTCTGGAGGAAGTCGTTGAGCCGGGAGGGCTTGGCGTACTCCACCAGATAGATGGCGGCTCCGACCCCGACAGGCACCGCGAAGAGAATCGTTATGAGGACCAGCCAGGTCGAGCCGAGGATGGCGGTGCGGATCCCGGCCACCTCAGGCGTCGAGTTCTGTGGGGAGGTCAGGAATGTCGGATTGAACCAAGCCCGCCACTCGATCGTCACCTGATCGATGGTGTAGTCGGGAAAACGATCCGCCTCGAATGCGGCGGCGACCTCCAGCGCAAAACCGTCCTGGTCGAGCAGGGAGGGTATGAGCTGATTCGACGCAATGACATCGGGGACCACCACCCGTTCTTGAACCAAGGCAAAGACGTTGGCGTGATCTCGCGGTGCGGAGGTGCAGCCGGTGGGCGGCGCGTCGGAGGCGCATATCTCAGCCCAGGCGCTCTCGTCTTCCCATACGAGCCGGTCCTCGTAGAAGCGCTGCTCGCGCTCGAGCCGGCGCCCCACTCCGCGGGATACGGTCGTCTCGAGCAGGCCCACCAACTCGTCGTATGAGACGTCCTGGAGAACGGTCACCTCGGGGTCGTATCCCAGTCCGGCCACGATCTCGGTCGGATCGTTCTCGTTGACGGTCGCCACCAGACCGAAAGAGTCGTTGATGATCGTGTAGAGAAGGGTGGCGAGAGCGAGGACTGCGACGCTGAGCATGGCGAGACAGAAGAACTGGAAGGCGCTTGCCTTCCGTCTTCTCCGGGTGAGCTGGGCGCGATATTCCCTTTCGGACGGGAAAACCGCTTGGTCCGTCCGCTTCGGTGCCTGCACGCTCATTCGTACACCTGCTGGAAGCGTTTGACGAAGCGACGGCTCAGCGCATTGAGGCCGAGGGTCATGAAGAAGAGTGAAAGGCCAATGGCGAAGATCGAGTTGTAGTCGATGGTGTTGTAGCTGAGGTCGCCGCTGGCGGTGATCGCCACGTAGCCGGTCATCGCCTGCGCACCCTGGAAGGGATTGAGGATGTAGCCGAACAGAGGGTCTTCCCCGAGAGCGAAGTTCCGGGCGGACGCCCCGGCGCCAAGGGTCACCACCATCGTCTCACCAACCGCCCGGGACATGGCGACGATGAAGCCGGCGGCGATGCCGGAGAGTGCGGCCGGAACGACCACCCGCGTCGACACCTCGAATTTGGAGGCTCCCAACGCGTAGGCGGCTTGGCGCAGAGAGTCGGGAACCGCCCGCAGGGCATCTTCGGCCAGAGAGCTGATCAGCGGGACGATGAGGATCCCGACCACGATCCCGGCCGACAGGATGTTGAAGAACCCAACGATGTTGGCGCCCAGGATCGTCCTGAGCAGGGGGGTCATGAAGGTGAGGGCGAAGAATCCGTAAACCACGGTAGGTATGCCCACCAGGATTTCGAGTATCGGCTTGAAGAAGCTACGAACCCGGCTGCTGGCGTACTCCGAGAGGTAGATGGCGGCGGCTAGCCCGATCGGGACTGCTACCAGCATGGCGATGAAGGTGATGTACAGGGTTCCGAGAACCAACGGCCAGATGCCAAACCCGCCAACCTGCGGCTGCCAAACGGTCGACGTCAGAAACTCGACAAGGCTGACCCGCTCGTCTCCAAAGAAGAGCAGGGACTCTTTGCCCAGCTCATAGACGATACCCACTGTCGTGGCGACGGAAATCGCACCACAGACGAAGAGGAAGCCACGAACGGCCAACTCGCCGGGGCGGGGGCGCTTCCTGAAGGGCCGGTCGCTCTTGTCGGTCTCGGATTTGGCTTCAGTCGCCATCAGAGGAACCGGGTCTCATGGTGGGTGCGAGCCGGGCCACCCATGAGAAGGAAGACCGGGCACCATTGCAGTAGCACAGGCTTCCTCGCCCGTCCTACCAACCTGCCGCGGCGGCGATGTTGTCCGCTGCCTCCTGAAGTGCTTCCTCGGGAGCGGGGAAGTAACCGACTTCGCCGATCAGGTTGTTGACGGTGTTCAGGTAATAGGCCATGAACTGGGCAACCTGAGGCTTGTCCGCGATCACCTCGGCAGAGGTGTACATGTACAGCGGCCGGGCGATCGGGTAGGTGTTCTCGTTGACCGATTCTGCACTCGGCTCGATGCCGTCCACCGTGACCAGCTGAAGAGCATCGGCGTTCTCCTGGAAGTAGGCATAACCGAAGTAGCCGACGGCACACGTGGTACTGGTATCGCCCTCGGTACAGCCGTCAGCGGAGACCCCCTGCGCCGTGAGGTTGTCGTCCTCACCCACGATCTCCGCTATGGACGAGAGGATGGGGGGTGGATCGGCCTCCTCGAACACCACTTCGTTGAAGTAGTCGAACGTTCCCGAATCGGCTCCCGGGGAGAAGAGCTGGATCGGATGTGCTGGAAACTCGGGGTTGACATCGGCCCAGGTTGCGCCGGTGTCAGTCAATGAGAAGGCGGTGGCGACCTCCTCCAGCGTGAGCTCCTGGGCGAAGTAGTTGCCCGGGCTGAGCACCAAGGAGAGAGCGTCGCTGCCGACCCGCACCTCGATGGGAGGTGATCCCCAGGTCTCGGTGCAATCGTCGATCTCCTCCTGCTCGATCTGCCGCGAGGAATTGGCGATGTCGGACGCGCCTTCGACGCAGAACCGTTCCAGACCGCCGCCGGAACCGATGGAGTCGATGGGGTATTCGGGACCGCCCTCGTCGATCCACTGTGTCATCACCGCAGTCGACAGCGGGAACACGGTCGAGGATCCGGCGATCCCGATGGTGACATTGAGATCGACATCGAGGGGATCGACCACCGGCAGACCCCACTGGGAGGGCTCCCCGTCACCCATGTCGTCGGTCGTGTCCGGCCCCGCGATGGTGGTGTCTGCACCATCGACGGGGGCGGCGTCCGTGGATCCGCTCCCGCCACAGGCGCCCAGCATCATCGCCAAGGCGGCAACCAGCGCGACCAGGCTTCGTACTTTCATTCCCGTTGATCTCCTTGTCTCGGATGAGAACCTCCCGGGGACAGTCACCAAGGTACGAAGCCGGGTTAACCCGATGGCAATGTCGGGATGAACGGCAGATGAACAGTTCGTGCTTTGAGCGAACCCAGGGTTGTGAGCGTCGCTCAGCGAAGTGTGGAACCCCGGGTTGACACCACAAGCACTTCTTCACGAACCCGGGAGCTGACCTCGCGTTTGCCGGGTCCATGTAGTGGCCATTCTGGCGATCTCGGAGTTCTGGCCAATGCTTGCGCGGTGGTTAGAACCCAGGCTTCGGGGCTCTGGTTCTCGCCGGCACGGTCGTCATATGAGGGCCGTGCTCCGCGCCTGGACCAGTTCATTGAGTTGGCGCACCCAGCCGGTGGCCAACACCCAGGTAACGCCAAGGTCGACGTACATCTCTGACATGGTGTCGGAGGGAAGGCCATCGGATACGACCGCAATCTCGAAGCCCTCGAGACCGCTCCGAAGATGGGCGAGTTCTCGGCGTGCAGTCTTCAACTGGTCTTCGGTCAAGGGATCGACACCGCCCTCCTGATTCATCCCTGCCAGCACAACGCCATCCCATCGGGCAGCCCGGGCCAGTGGAGCCCGATAGCCCGCCTGAGCAGCCACCCAAATCGGAATCCGGGGCCGTTGGACCGGTGCCGGCAGAAATTGGGCACCTCGGACTGTGAAGAACCGACCTTGATGGTCGAAGGGCTGGCCACTCCACAAGCCGGCGACCACTTCCAGGGCCTCATCGAGTCGCGCCGAGATGGTGGGCAGGTCGGCAGCTTCACCGAAAGCACCGAATTCATCGGTGGGTGGGTTCCCCAAGCCGACACCGAGGGTCATGCGACCACCGGACAATTGATCCACGGTCACCGTCTCCCGAGCCACCTTCTGTGGCCTGCGTCGCGCCAGTGGCGTCACCGCGGTACCCAGCCTCATCCGTTTGGTCTTGACGGCGACTGCGCCCAGCACCACCCAGGGATCAGCCATGGGTACCGGAAAGGCGGGACCGGCAAACACATGGTCCCAAAGAAAGAAGCCATCCCAACCAGCTGCCTCCGCGGCCACTCCCATTTCCACCAGGTCCTCAGGGTCGGCGAAGTTAGGAGGATGGAGCGCGTAACGCATCGGATTCTCCTTCCGTTTCTGCGGATACGACGATCATCGCACGCCACGCCAAGCCTGCCATAGAGCCAAACGACCCTTGGTTCGAACCGCTACATGAATCAGCGGGAAATGGAGACCGGGATGTCGAGCTCGGCGATCAGGTTGCGTACCCGCTGCTCGATATCGTCCCGGATGGGGCGTACCTCTTCGACCGTCTTCCCGGACGGATCCTCGATCTCCCAGTCGATGTAACGCTTTCCCGGGAAGAAAGGACAGGCATCGCCGCAACCCATGGTCACCACGACGTCGGCGGCTCTGACGATCTCGTCGGCCCACGGCTGTGGGATCTCCCCGCTGATGTCGACCCCTTTCTCTGCCATGGCAGCGACGGCAGCGTGATTGACCGCATCCGCGGGCTCGGATCCCGCGGAGAAGACATCAACGCCCTCGGCCCCGAGATGACGCATCCATCCGGCGGCCATCTGTGACCGGCCAGCATTGTGGATACACAGGAACAGCACACTGGGCTTCCACGACGGGGCATCCGACTCGAGACGGATGAGGGCACGCAGCCGGTCCCGTACCAACCGCTCGGCGAGAAGCGGGACCCACGTGCTGTTGCTGGCTGTCTGCACCAGGGTGTCGAGGGAGTCGCTCATGAATCGCTCGATGGTCTCGGAGTTGAGTTGGCCGGCAAATTGGCGCTGCAGCCGATCGGCCGCTTCACGGATTTGAAGCTGCTCGGCACCGGTGAGTATCACAGGCATCGTTTCTCCCTCACGTGGTGACGATTCTGGGTTCGGTCTCGGGATCGAAGCGGGGGGCAACGAGTGCTTTGGCCAGGTGCTCCACCCGCTCGACGATCTCGGAGAACGCAGTGCGAAATGCACCCAGCGTCCCCACCTCCACCGGGTCGGGCACCGACCAGTGCAAGTGTCGCCTCCCGGTCGGGGCTCCTCCCTCACGGGCGCGGTCACAGACACTCACCACCAAGTCGGGTCTCATCCTCAGCTGCTCGTAGCAGGACGGCTCGGCCGCCGAAATGTCAATCCCGAACTCGGCGGCAACTTCCACGGCCTTGGGATGCACCTCGGCGCTGGGATGGCTTCCCGCGCTTTCTGCGGCGCGGCCAGTCCTCTCTTTCCACAGTGCTGCGGCGAACTGGGACCGTGCCGAGTTGTGGGTGCACACGAAAAGAAGACCTCCGGTCACCCACTCCGGGGCTTGAAGACCGGAGGGCAGTCGATCCCATCGAAGTGAGACATACCGACGGCGGTGGTCTCCCTCGGAGGTGCGCCGCTCGATGAGCCCCGCGGTCTCGAGCACGTCGAGATGATGGGCGAGGAGATTGCCCGACATTCCGGTCAATTCGGCGAGCTCAGCCACCGTGTGATCGCCCAGCGCGAGATGATCGGCAACGCGAAGACGTCGCGGGTCTCCAAGGGCAGCATGAGCACTGACTCGCTCGGTGAAGTCCATAACTCAAACTATATTGACTCAATAGAAGTTGAGCCAATGGTGAGTCAACCTCCAGTGTGCGCCCATGCGCGCTCGTGCACACTCGGGCAAGGGGGAGAATCCTGTGTGCAACGAACCGCGCTCACCCGCGCCTGACTGCACCGTCGGTGCCCACTGTCGGCCGCCCATCAGAGATGCGCGGCGCTTCTCAGCAGGGCCAGTTCCTGTAACGCCTCGTGGGTATCCACCCCAGCCTCTCCTTCGAGCCGCACCCAGATCCTGTTGGGTCCGAGCGCCCAAGCGAGGACGTCGTCTGCGAACACCACGTCCAGGATCTCGTCCATCCTGAACTGAAGATCTGGGTCGCTGACCGGAGCCAACGCCTCGATTCTGCGGTCGAGGTTCCGGGGCATCATGTCTGCTGAGCCGTAGAGATAGCTGCGCTCCCGGCCTCGAGCACCGAACCGGTAGATGCGGGAGTGTTCCAGGTACCGGCCGACGATGGAACGGACGTGGATGTTCTCCGACAGGCCTGCCATCCCGGGTATCAGGCTGCAGATACCGCGGACACACAGTTCGACGCGGGCTCCAGCTCGAGACGCCTCATACAGCGCCTGGATGATTCCCGCATCGACGAGTGAGTTCATCTTCATCGTGATATGTCCATCCGCGCGGCCGGCCTCATCGGCGATGAGACCGAGGATTCGGTCACGGATGCCTTCGGGAGATACGGCGAGTGAGCGATAGCGAGTCTGCCGGCTGTATCCCGTCAGGTAGTTGAAGAGATCCGACAGATCCGAGCCCAGCGCCGGGTCGGCTGTGAACACTCCGACGTCCTCATAGTTGCGGGCCGTGGTCTCGTTGTAGTTGCCGGTGCCGATGTGGGCATAGCGGACAACCCGTTCGCCCTCACGACGCATTACCAGGGCGATCTTGGTGTGCGTCTTCAGCCCCACCACCCCATACATGACATGGACACCGACGTCTTCCAGACGCTGAGCCCACTCGATGTTCCGCTCTTCGTCGAATCTGGCCTTCAGCTCGACCAGCGCGACCACCTGTTTGCCTCTCTCGGCGGCGTCGATCAACGACTGCATGATCTGACTGTTGCGGTTGGTCCGGTACAGGGTCATCTTGATGGCGAGTACGTCGGGGTCACGCGCCGCTCTCGACACGAACGCCTCCACAGTCGAAGAGAACGAGTCGTAGGGGTGATGGGCCATCAGATCTCCCTGGCGGATCACCTCGAAGAAGTCCACCGACTCACCGCTGGGAGCAGACAGACGTTGCGGGGTCACGCCTGAGAAGACCGGGAATTTCAATTCGGGGCGGTCCAGGTCGAAGACACCCCAGAGCCCGGCGAGGTCGAGCGGACCATCGACCCGATAGACATCGTCCTCGGTCCCACCCATCTCCCTGAGCAGTAGGTCGAGAACCTCGTCGGGCATGTCCGGATGGACTTCGAGACGGACCACCCGGCCGAAGCGCCTCTGGGTCAACTCCGACTCGATCGACATCAAGAGGTCGCCTCCCTCATCCTCCTCGACCTCGAAGTCGGCGTTACGGGTGACCCGAAAGACATGGTGCCCGAGCACCTCCATCCCGGGGAACAGGGAGTCGAGATGCGACGCGATCACTTGTTCCAGGGGGACGAACCGCTCCCCATCGGGCAGGACCACGAACCGGGGAAGGATGGGAGGGATCTTCACCCTGGCGAACCGAGTCAGCTTCGTCTCCGGGTTGCGCACGAAGATCGCCAGGTTCAAGGAGAGATTCGAGATGTAGGGGAAGGGATGGGCCGGATCGACCGCGAGCGGAGTGACCACCGGGAACACCAGCTCCCTGAACTTCTCGTCGAGGAACTCCCTGTCGTCGTCGTCGAGCGTCGAGTAATCGCTGAAAACAATGCCCTCCTTGGCCAGGGCGGGAGCCACCTCGGAGAGGAACCGCTTGGAGACCTCCTGATACTGGGCGTCGACGTCGGCCCGGATCGAAGCGAGTTGCTGGCCGGGCGTGAGCCCGTCTGGGGTGGCCGACCTCAGGCCATGGGCCACCTGCTCTTTGAGCCCGGCCACCCTGACCTGGAAGAACTCGTCGAGATTCGCCGACCAGATCGCCAGGAACTTGGCCTTCTCGAGAAGTGGGAAGTCCTCCCGGCCGGTCAGCGCAAACACCCGTTTGTTGAAGTCGAGCCAGGACAGCTCCCGGTTTATGTAGGTGTCCGGGGTGATGAGGTCCTGCATGTCAGTCATATTCGTCGGTCTGAATTGCCGGTGGGTTAACTGCTGGCAATGGAATCGGCACCCAGCCCACCGAGGAGAAAGGCCTCGACACCCTCGGTCACTTCCTGTCTTCGCGAGTCGTCGTCGATGAGAGCACGAGCCGCCGACATGATCGTGTCCTGGATGAGACGTCCGGCCAGGTAGAAGGGCAAGGGACGGAAGACACCCTCGGACACGCCTTTCATGTAGATCGATGCCGTCTCAGTGGCCAACTGGGCATGGGATTCCCCGATTCGTTCTTGAGCATCGAGACCCATGCGGCCAACCTCGCGATGCAGGATCACGCCCAACACCGGATCGGTTGCCACGAATTCAACGGTGACGGAGGCCAGCTTGGCTAACCGATCGGCGGTGTCGAGGTCCCCGGGAACCGAGCCGATCAGCTCCGCGATGACATCGGGCAGCTTGTCCTCGACCAGCGAGGCGATCACGTCGTCGCGATCTTCGAAGTAGTCGTAGAAGGTAGTGCGCCCCACTCCCGCCGCCAGAGCAATCTCGCCAAGCGGGACGTCGGCAGTCCCGGCATCTTCGATGACCTCATAAGCCGCATCGAGCAGAGCCCGTCGGGTGAGCTCCTTGTGCTCATCGATGGAGGCGGCACGAATCTTGGGCATGGATCAAGGCTATTCGACAAACCGCGAAAGTCAGCCGACGCCGCGTCGGTATCCTTCCCACGGAGTAAGTGAATCTGGGAGCGGAAGCCAACCGAGAGTGGGTGGCCTCGTTTTGCGACCAGTCCGGCGCGCCGCGAATATGGACGTGTGACCTACGGGCCAGCACAACTCGCGACTGAGCTGGTTGCGGACTGGAGGGCCCGAGCGGCCTGTTCCGGTTATCCGAACTCGCTCTTCTTCCCAGCCTCCGACAGTGCGGACGAGAAGTACGTGGAGAGGGCCAAGGCGGTCTGCTCAGTGTGCCCGGTGATCGACGCCTGCCTCGAATACGCCCTGGAGACCAATCAACGCTCTGGGATCTGGGGTGGGACTTCGGAGAAAGAGCGCAAGTCGCTCCGCCGGAAATGGTTGGCAGAACGTCGGCGCTCCGCCTGACCTGGCTTATATTTGCCAACCTGAGATTCGGAGGGTCAACTAGTGGCTGATGGGTTCGGCGGATAGATGAACAAACAGGCCGACTATGTGATGCGCACGGTCGAGGAGCGAGGGATCCGCTTCATCAGACTGTGGTTCACCGACGTGCTCGGTTTCCTCAAGTCGGTGGCCATCAGCCCCGCCGAGCTCGAAGTGGCCTTCGAGGAAGGCATGACCTTCGATGGGTCGTCGATCGACGGCTATGCCCGCATCCAGGAAGCGGACATGCTGGCGAGACCAGACCCGACGACATTTGCCGTGCTGCCCTGGCGAACCGAGCAGCAAGTGGCTCGAATGTTCTGTGATATCTCCATGCCCGACGGTGAACCCTTCGACGGTGACCCCCGGACGGTCCTCAAGCGCAATCTGGAGAAAGCATCGGAGATGGGATACACCTTCTTTGCCGCACCCGAATTGGAGTTTTTCTACTTCGCCGACAGCGGGCCCGAGCCACAGGTGCTCGATCGCGGCGGATACTTCGACCTGACCCCGCTGGACGTCGCCCAGGAGTACCGGCGGAAAACCATCAACGCGCTGGAACAGCTCGGCATCCCCATCGAGCACTCCCATCACGAGGTGGCTCCCAGCCAGCACGAGATCATCGCCCGGTACACCGATGCGCTCACCATGGCCGACAACATCATGACCTCGCGGTTGACCGTCAAAGAGGTCGCCCTCCAGTCGGGCATATACGCCACGTTCATGCCCAAGCCTCTGCAAGACCATGACGGCTCGGGGATGCATCTGCACCTGTCTCTGTTCGAAGGCGACACCAACGCCTTCCATGAGCCAGGCACCCAAGGTGGGCTGTCGAAGGTGGCCGAGGCTTTCATCGCCGGGCTGCTGAGGCACGCCGCGGAAATGACCGCCGTTACCAACCAGTGGGTGAACTCGTACAAGCGTCTCGTCGGGGGGTTCGATGCCCCCATTTACATGTCCTGGGCTCGAAACAATCAGTCGGCTCTCGTCCGGGTACCTTCGGTGAAGAAGGGCAAGCCGTCGTCGGTTCGAGTCGAGTACCGGGCTGCCGACGCCTCCTGTAATCCCTACCTGGCGCTGTCGGTCATTCTCGCCGCCGGGCTCGCCGGGATCCGGGAGGGCTACGAGCTTCCTCCCGAGATCGCTGCTGATGTGCACAAGATGACCGCAGCGGAGCTGGCTGCCGCGGGGGCCAAGCGTCTGCCTGACACCCTGGCCTCGGCACTGGACATCATGGAGTCTTCCGACCTGGTGGCCGAAGCCCTGGGAGAGCACGTCTTCAATTGGTTCTTGAGAAACAAGCGGGAGGAGTGGGGGAGATACCAGAGTCATGTCTCCCGCTTCGAATTAGAGACCTATCTGCCGATCCTGTGATAGCTGCCGTCTACCCCGAGCAGGTGTCCGAGGACCTGGCAGACGGTCTCGGTCTGTCCGGGGTCTCCGTCAAGTCCGTGGACGAAATCGCAGTCGAAAACACCACGATCCGCGATGCCGACCTTCTCGTTGTCGAGTTGGGCAACGGCCCATTGCGTCAATTGCGCGAGGTCGCCCGCATCGAGGAAATGCTGGGGTTGCCGGTGATCCTGGTGGCGGCGACCGAGCACCTCGCCCTTCTCGAGAGCAGTGGGGTGGTCGCCGATTTCGTGGTCTCCCCCATCGAACCGGTGGAGCTCCGGATCCGCATCAATCGATGCGCCCATGAGGACCCCGGCGACGAAGTCCTACGGTTCAAAGACCTCGAGCTAAATCCGCTCAACTATCAGGCCACGTTGGCCGGCGAGCCGATCGATCTCACCTACATGGAGTACGAGCTGCTTCGCTTCTTGGTCGAGAACCCGGTGCGGGTGTGGTCACGCGAGCAGTTGTTGTCCAAGGTCTGGGGCTACGAGTACTACGGCGGTGCCCGTACCGTCGACGTCCACGTCCGCCGTCTTCGCTCCAAACTCGGCGAGGAGCGGGCGTCGTGGATCGCAACCGTCCGCTCCGTCGGGTACCGCTGGGGGTAGACGCCGGATCTGTTGTGCACCAATGTGCTGTCAGCGCACATAGCTGCACACCAGACGGATAGATCTGGCTCGTGGCACAATCCGGGTATGGGTTTTCGCACCAAACAAGTCCATGGTGGGGTCACGCCGGACCCCACGACCGGGTCCATCCTGACCCCGATCTATCAGTCGACGACCTTCGTCCAGGACTCCGTCGACGACTACATGGGCAAGGGGTACTCCTACTCCCGAGCCGGCAATCCCACCGTGCGCGCCCTCGAGGAAAAGCTGACTGCGCTCGAGGGCGGTCTGGATACCACCGCCTACGCATCGGGGATGGCTGCCACGGTCGCCGTCTTGCTGGCGGTGCTCGAGACTGGTGATCACATCGTGGTCGCCGACGTCGTGTACGGCGGCACCTACCGGTTCGTCGACCAGTTCCTCACCAAGTTCGGCGTCGATGTCAGCTTCGTCGACACCTCCGACACCGACGCCGTCGTCGGCGCGATCAGGGACGAGACCAAGCTCGTCTTCACCGAGACCCCGGCAAACCCCACTCTGAAGGTCACCGATCTGGCCGCGGTTTCGGCGGTATGTGAGGAACGGGGCATCCTCCACGTCACTGACAACACCTTCCTCACCCCTTACTTCCAGCGCCCTTTCGAGTTGGGAGTGGACGTCATCATCCATTCGACGACCAAGTTTCTCGACGGTCACAACGCCACGCTGGGCGGCGCGGTGGTTGTCAATGACGCCGAGCTGCAAGAGAAGATCGTTTTCGCCCGCATCTCAGCCGGTCTGGTGATGTCACCCATGGTGGCCTGGCTGACTCTCCAGGGCGTGAAGACGCTCAGCGAGCGGATGGACCGTCAATCAGCCAATGCGATGGCGGTCGCCGAATTCCTCCAGACACAGGACAAGGTCGACTACGTCAACTACCCGGGACTGGCCGACCACCCCCAGCACGAGCTGTCTGCCAAACAGGCGTCAGGATTCGGGGCGATGGTCTGCTTCGAGGTCATGGGAGGGGTCGAGGCAGGAAAACGGCTGATGGACAACATCGAGCTGTGGAGCCTGGCCGAGAACCTGGGCTCGGTCGAGTCGTTGATCACCCATCCGGTGACCATGACTCACGCTGCGGTCCCTCGCGAGGAGCGGGTCGCGGCAGGGATAACCGATGGGTTGGTGAGGCTCTCGGTCGGTCTCGAGGATTCTGAAGACCTCATCGACGCCCTCGACCGGGCTCTTCGACACGTGTGACCGATGGGCGGCCGCCGGCATCGAGTCTTGGCAGTCGCCGGACTCGCCGCCGGACTGGTCGTGATCCTGGCTGTGACCGCGCCACCCGTCGACGAGGAGATCGACGCCGCAGTGCAACGGGCCGGTGGTGTGTGTCTGGAACTACAGCGGTGGACGATTTTCGGCTGGGTCACCGTGGGCCAGAGCCACACCGTGGGGCACATCCGAAAGAGCAATTGGCGGCCCGCGGTCCCGGATCCGCCTTGTGCCCAGGTTCCTGAACGCGATTATCTGGTGCGGGTATTCACCGAACCGGCCGGGATCTACCGGTTGTGCGGTCTTGCCGATGACAACGGCTGTGTTGAGTTCAAACGCGCCGGGCCCTGATGA
>DASUUC010000106.1:0-15572 GCA_036374335.1 Acidimicrobiia bacterium | reverse complement strand
CCTCCGGACCGGTGAGCAAAGGGTGCAGTTGAGCCACGCGGTCACCGAGCCTCTTCGAGATCGGATCCCACCCCATCAACCGCCGACCGTACCGGCGGCCAATCGCATACCCGAGGAGACCCCCGGTGAGGGCGCCGGTAGTGGCGACCCCTCCGAGCACGAACGGGTCGATCCCGGCGGTGAGACCGAGGGCCGCGGCTGCCACCAGGGACACCTCACCCGGAAAGACCAAGCTGAGAAACGCCGCGGACTCCCCCAGTGTCAGGGCCCCCACGACCACGTAGATGAGCCATGGGTCGAGAGAGGCGATGAACGCGTCCACGAGGGAATCATCCCAGGTCGACGTGTGTGTTGGAATCGGGGATGACCCCGAAACGACCCGAGGGCTCATCATCCTCTGCCCGGGGTCAGCTGTGAGATCTGTAACTGTGGCGCGCTCGTTCAATGGCATCGAGAGCATCGGGAACTTCCCGCCAGCCATCCACCGCGGTCTTCTTGCCTTCCAGGTCCTTGTAGATCGTGAAGAAGTGCTCTAACTCGTGGAGAAGGTGACTGGGTATGTCCGACAGTTTCTCGGCATCACGCCACACCGGGTCACCCGTCGGGACCCCGAGAATCTTCAGGTCCTCCTTGCCCTGATCCTCCATCACGAACAGTCCAACGGGTTTGATCTTCACCCAGCACCCGGGGAAGGTTGGCTCGCTGACCAAGGCGAGGGCATCCAGGGCGTCACCGTCCTCGGCAAGTGTGTCCGGGATGTACCCGTAGTCGGCTGGATAGCGGGTGGCGGTGAACAACATCCGGTCGAGATAGATTCGACCCGTGTCGTGGTCGATCTCATATTTGTTGCGGCTCCCCTTGGGAATCTCCACGACCATGTCGACCAACATCATCGGCCAGGTTACCGCTCCGGTTAGGAATGAGTCCGTCGATGACTCGCCGCGCTATCAGGCCACTATCTCTAGCCTTGACCGGACCGACCCCGGTAGCGACATGACCGACTTCCACTACGAGCCCCTCAGCTATCTCGACGCCTCGTTTCTCGCCCTGGAGACGAGGACGTCACACATGCATGTAACCGGCGTGGCCCTCTTTGATGCCGCCCCCCTGAAGGCGGACGACGGTGGCATTGACTTCGACCGGATCAAATCCCACATTCTCTCCAAGCTCCAGTACCTCCCCCGGTACCGCCAGCGGCTGGAATGGGTTCCGTATGACCGCCGTCCGGTGTGGGTCGACGACGACCAGTTCAACTTCGACTATCACGTCAGGCACACCTCCCTGCCCCGGCCGGGACACGACGACCAATTGAAGAATCTCGCCGGCCGCATCGTCTCCACGAAACTCGACCGGAACAAGCCGCTCTGGGAACTCTGGGTCGTCGAGGGCCTCTCCCGAGAACGCCTCGCCATCATCGCCAAGATCCACCACTGCATGATCGACGGGCTCAGCGGTGTCGACCTGACAACCATCCTGCTCAACGTCGTGCCCGACTCCACCATCGAAGAAGCGCCCGAATGGACACCCCGTCCCGCCCCCACCCCGACGCAGCTGGCAGTGGCGGAGGCAGCTCGATTCACCCGGCGCCTCGTCGACGGGCTCACCAACGTCGGCGAGATGGTTCGAGAAGGACGGGATGTCACCGACCGCGCCCTGAGCAAGTCCGCCGCGGCCATCAACTCCCTGCGCTCGGGGTGGCTCACGGCATCGGCGAGGACTCCACTCAACCCCGAAATCGGACCGAACCGTCGTTTCAACTGGACGGAGATGGATCTGGATGACGTCAAGGCCGTCAAGAATGCCTTGGGTGGCTCGGTGAACGACGTGGTCCTGGCGGTGACCGCCGGAGCGGTCCGCCGGTTTCTACGCGAAAGCCGTGACTACGACCCGAGTCATGCCGAGTTCAGAGCCATGAACCCGGTCTCAACCCGAAGTGCCAGCCAACAGGGTCAGATGGGCAATCAGGTGGCGATGTGGCTCGTCGACCTCCCCATCTCCGAGCCAGACCCGAAAGCCAGATACGAAGCAATCAAGAACACCACCGAGAACCTCAAAGAGACCAATCAGGCGCTGGGAGCTGCAACGATCGTAGAACTCAGCTCGGGCACGCCGATAACCCTGCTCTCTTTGGCTAGTCGACTGGTCGGGCCGCGCATCAGACCCTTCAACATGACCGTCACCAACATCCCGGGCCCCCAGTTCCCGATGTACCTCTTGGAATCGCAGATGATTGCCAGCTACCCGATGGTCCCCCTGTGGCAGCATCATGGTGTCGGTGTCGCCCTCTTCTCGTACAACGGACGACTCCTCTGGGGGGTGCAGTCCGACTACGACACCCTGCCTGACTCAGACGAGTTCGTGGAGGCACTGCACACCTCCTTCCGGGAGCTCCAGGAGCTCGCCGGGGTCGCATGACAGCACCCGATCCCTGGACTTCTCCTTGACACTTCTCGCCGCGCTGGCGGGAGCTGTGTTGATTTCGTTCTCCGCGATCTTCTTTGCCTTGTCGGACGTATCGCCCATCACCGGCGCCTTCTTCCGGGCCGCCTACGCCCTCCCGGTTCTGTTCGTCTTGTGGTGGATCAGGCGAAACCAGGATCACAGGCCGACATCCCGACGGTGGATCGCCATCGGCGCCGGACTGGCTCTGGGTGCCGATGTCATCTCATGGCATTCATCGATCGAGTTCATCGGCGCCGGACTGGCCACCCTATTGGCCAACACCTCGGTGATCTTCGTGGCCATGGGGGCGTGGATCCTTCTCGGTGAGAGGCCCCGCAAAACCACCATGGTGACCATTCCGGTCATTCTGTTGGGGGTCACCATGGTCTCCGGGTTGGGCCAGGGCGACACATTCGGCTCCAACCCGCTGGGAGGAACGTTGCTCGCCCTTTTGGCGGCGATCTTCTATGCCACGTTTCTCCTCGCGTTCCGTCACTCCAACGACGAGAGGGCCCCCGCCGCCGGACCCCTCATGGAAGCGACGCTGGGTGCAGCCATCACCTCCCTGTTGCTGGGGCTGGCCAGCTCAGGGATCGACTTCGCCATCACCTGGCCGGCCCATGGGTGGCTCGTGGCATTGGCCGTCGGTGCTCAGGTAATTGCGTGGATGATGATCGCGTATGCGTTGCCTCGACTGCCGGCAGTGGAGACCGCGACCATAATCCTCATCCAACCTGCGCTCACCATGCTCTGGGGTGCGGTCATCTTCGACGAGCGGCCCTCGAGGTTGCAGATCGTGGGTGCGGTCATCGTTCTCGCCGGCGTCGCCCTCGTCGCCTTCATCCGTGCCCGCAAGGTGCCGGACCCGGTGCCCGCCGGCTAGCTGGCGAAGACGATCACGACGAGACGACCCGTCGGACCCTCCGTTACGGCAACCCCGGCCCGATCGAAGCTGGGCGCTTCGATCATGGATCGGCCTTCAGAGGTCTCGAAGATTCCGTGGTACCCGCCGACGGCCGTGCCCGCGAGAGCGACACCATTGTCACAGCCCAGGACCTGATAGGAGCGGTCCGCGAGTCTGGCTCTGCAGTTCCGCATTCGCCGCAGGCGACCGTTGGTGTAGAGCGACTCCGCATGGATCTCGGCGAGCCGGGTCAGGGCTTCGACTGATCGCACGGCGCGGGATCCGACACTGACTCGATCCTCGTTGAGCAGCTCGAGAATCCGCTCCGCCTCTGACCTCACCTGGCGGATCTCGTCGCTCTCGGCGGGTGGGATCGTGAGCACCTCGTCTCCTCGAGGCACGGCGCGTGACGATCCGAAGAGCTCTCGGAGCGAGGCGATGGCGGTCATCACGTTGTCCCCCGCCAAGGATTGGAAGAACCGGCGAGGAAGGGCATCCTCCCCGGCGATGAGCTGAACCACGTTCGACTCTTCGATGTCGTCACGCCAATCCGCGGAGATTGGCAGCACCTCGATCAGGCTGACGAGAATCAAAACGATCACCACCCCCCAGCCAACGGCGATGGTCGCGCCGCCAACCCGGTTGACGAGGGAGAGGCCCGGCAGGTTCATCACTTTCGATAGGTAGTGAGCGGCCACACTCAGTAGGGCACCGAACAGAACGAAGAGGAGGATCCCACCCCCGATCCGACCTGCTTCGGGGCCCATTCCGAAACTGTCGGTGAGAAAGTCGCCGAAGGGAGCTGAGAGCCGAAAGGCCAACCACAGACCGACAACGAGACCTACGAGGTCGAGGGCCTCGCGAACGAAACCGCGCAGCCAGCCACGCACCAGCATGCCGGCGAGAGCAAGCCCGAGGATGAAGTCGATCATGTAGGAAGTAGTGAGTATCGAGTATCGAGAACAGAGACTGCGGTATCTCGTGCGGACCTTGGCGCTCGAGCACCGAGACCGGTACCCGGGTATCTCTACTCTCTACTCTCTACTCTGATCCTCATTCGCTTGTTGGCCTTGCCCTTGGATTCGGTCTTGACCACCGCGATCCGACCGACCTCGAGGGTTGACCTGACATGAGTGCCGCCGTCGGCCTGACGGTCGAGACCCTTGATGTCCACGACCCGGATCTCTTGCACGAACTCGGGAATCAAGTTGACTTTGGTGCGAATCAGGTCGGGATCTTGTAAGGCGATCTCACGGGCCATCACGATTATCTCGGTTGGATAACCCTTGATGAGCTCTTCGTTGAGCTTCCGCTCGATCTCAGCTCCGAATTCGGCGGAGATGCCATCGAGCTCGAAATCCATGCGAGCCTCGCCCGGCGTCATGTTTCCGCCGGTGACTTTGGCTCCGTAGTCGCGAAACACGACACCGGAGAGGGCGTGGAGCGCGGTGTGGGTGCGCATGGTCAGGTAACGCCGGTCCCAGTTAATGGTCCCTTCCACGGCGGTCCC
The DNA here is from genome assembly GCA_036374335.1 of Acidimicrobiia bacterium. Classification (GTDB taxonomy): domain Bacteria; phylum Actinomycetota; class Acidimicrobiia; order Spongiisociales; family ZC4RG35; genus JANQRA01. The sequence goes on along the minus strand of DASUUC010000106.1, from coordinate 10,716 downwards.
GGGATCAGGGAGCGCCGACCCCTCGGCGACGATGTGAAAAGGCTTACCATCCTTTCGTACGGTGTCGATGACCTCCACCGATCCGTCATGCCAGGCAATGGTCCCAACATCTCCGGGTTGACCGCCACCGCGTGCATAGAACACGGTTCGATCGAGGAAAAGGCCCCCATCTGTCACCTCCAGCACGTGGCCTTCGGCGGTCGACAGATAGGAATCCTCCGGTGCAAGCTCTTGGGTTGGTCCGTTTCCAGCCATAGCTTCGACTCTAGGAATCCTCAAGGCGGTGCGAGTCACCCATCCTGGCCAAACGACAGAGGCAGAGTCTGGGCGACCAGGATCTCCCTACCAAAGAGGACGTTGTGAGACTCCTCATCCAACACGTCGTAGATCGACACGCCGCTTTGCGCTGGAGAAACCACGAACCGGGAATCGGAGGACCACGTCACCCAGATTCCTGGATAGCCCGGAACAACGGTGTCCCGCTCCCTGTCGTTGAGGTCGACAACCATCATCCCTGACCTGGTGACTACGGCCAATCTGGTGCCGTCAGGAGAGAAAGAAGCAGCCAGGACAGTGTCTGGGACATCGGTCCCGTCCAGAATCCGGACACCGCCTCCGGCTGAGACGAGCTTCAGTCCGTCGTCTTCCACGAGAACCCATCCCGACTCGTGTGAGGCCAAGGCCATTCCTGACTCGAGGTCTTTTGGCTCCCCATCCCGGGTGAGGAGCTGGATTCGATCGTCGGGGAGCTGAATCGCATAACCCCACATGCCCCACGCCGCGACTGTTCCTCCGCTCGGGTTGGACGTTGTCACCAAAGAGGGACTGAAGTTGCCCGCCGCGCGGTACAGCCGCCAGGCTTGGTCGTCTTCGATCGTGTAGGCGAGTAGACCCGAATCGGAGTCGTGCCAGTCGTAGCCGGTAACTCCAGACGAGACAGGTTGTATGCGATGGAAGCGGCCGATCGACAGCAACGATCCCGGCAACCCGGGTACTTCTTCGGAAACGGCGATGTATTGACCTGTGGCGTCGAGCTGGACGTCATCGCCTCCGGTGATCGACCTGGTGACGAGTGGACCACCCACAGGCCAGAGAAGGTAGTCGTGGCCACTCCCGAGGCTGTTGCCGACCGCCACCAAGGCATCCGGGAATTCGGGCAGCTCGCCTGAGACTCCGCGATCGGAGCTGTCCTCGGGCGGCTGGGTTATTGCGCCAGACGACGTGGGCTCCGTCACATCTGGCGGGACTGGAACCGATTCAGGAGCCGCGATGAGGGTGCCCAGAGCGAGACCCAGCCCAAACCCGACAGCAGCCAGCACCCAACCAGATGTGTCCCGCGGCCGGGCATCGACCTCGCGGGCCCCGTCCTCGACGACCATGGATTTGGGCGCCACGTTCTAACGGTACGCCATCGCGCAGGTTCTGGAGGGTGTCGAGCCGACTTCCGGCTTGCCTATCGATCTTGGGATGGCGACCGTCCGGACCGGGTTCGGCTGTCGGGTTGGATACGGAATGCCGTGGCATCTTGCGCGGGAAATCCACGTCCTGGGGGGAGCCAATGGGCGTCCAGACTGTTCTTGGCGACCAACAACCCGACTCTGGTATAAAGTCCGTTTGGGTCGCGGCTCTGTCGCGTCGCCCCAAACCATGGAGGAAGGAATTCTATGAAACGGCAGAAAAGCCTTTTGGCGCTCCTCGCCGCACTGGCCCTGATCATCGCAGCATGTGGCGATGGTGGGGGCGAAGGCACCGAGGAACCAGGGGAAGAGCCAGAAGTCGGAGAACTGGGAGCCATCGAGGTAGCGGATGGTGATCCGATCAAGATCGCCTCGCTGCAAGTCATCAGCGGTGCCAATGCCAGTCTGGGAACCGACCAGGTGCGGGCGATCGAGCTCGCCGTCGCCGACAAGGGCGAGATTCTCGGACATGAAATCGAGTTGGCCTTCAATGAAGACGACCTCTGCGACGCGGAAGGTGGCCAGACCGGTGCCACCCGGATCGTGGCCGACCCTGACGTGGTGGCGGTGATCGGAACGAGCTGTTCCGGCGCTGCTGTCCCGGCGTCGTCAGTGATCTCCGAGGCGGGCCGGGTGCTCGTGTCGGGTTCCAACACGTCGCCTGTTCTCACCTCTGATCTGGCGGGGACGGCTGGTCCGGAGTACCACGAGGGATACTTCCGCACTGCGCACAATGACGCCATCCAGGGCGCCGCGGCGGCCACATTCGTCTTCGACGAGCTCGGATTGACCCAGGTCGCCACCATCAACGATGGTGACCCCTACACCCAGGGTCTGACCGGTGCCTTCGAGGTCGCTTACGAGGAGTTGGGAGGCGAGATTGTGGTGAGCACGGCGGTCACCGCCGATCAGACCGACATGCGTCCCGTCCTGACTGAGATCGCCGCGGCCGAGGCCGAGCTGATCTTCTTCCCCATTTTCCAGCCGGCCGGTGACTTCATCGCCGAGCAGGCCGGGGAGGTGAGTGGTCTCGAGGACACAGTGCTGATGGGCGCCGATGGTCTGCTTGCCGACACCTTTGTAACGCTCCCGCAGAGCGAGGGCATGTACTTCTCGGGTCCGCAGACTCCGACGACTCCCGCCTACGGCGACTTCGTGGCCGCGTATGAGGAGGCGTACGGCGAGGCCCCAATCGCGTCGTTCCACGCCCACTCCTACGACGCGACGATGATGGTGTTCACCGCCATCGAGAACATCGCCCAGGAGTCGGACGGCACACTGGTGATCGACATGCAGGCGCTGCGTGACGAGCTCCACGCCATCACCTACGAGGGCCTCACCGGGACACTCGAGTGCGATGACTTCGGTGACTGCGCCAGCCCGGCGATCGACATCCTCCAGAACACGGAGGACACCGCAGCGATCGAAGACGTCAGGGAGAACGTCCTGGCGACCTACACCAGAGAGGATCTGGGTCTCTGACCCCTTAGACATGCCTGTGCCCGGCACCGAGGTTCCTCGGTGCCGGGCACCGCAAGACTCATAAGGTAGAACCCATGACCGAAGCTACCGCTCCCGTTCGCCCTGTGCGACGTGTGTCCCGGATCACACCGGTCGGGATCTTCCTCTGGTTTCTCCGAATCGTCACCCTGGTGGTGATCCTGTATGGATCCTTCCAGAGCATCTCCTCGGGGCGCCTCACAGCGGCGCAGTGGCGTGACCTGATCGTCTTCGGGATTTCGACGGGCTCGGTGTACGCCTTGATCGCCCTGGGCTACACGATGGTCTACGGGGTGCTCCGTTTCATCAACTTCGCCCATGGTGAGGTGTTCATGACCGGGGCGATGTCCGCATTCCTCGTGGCCAACGCCCTCGCCGGCACCGGCCTGTGGGCTTCAAACCCCGCAGCCTCCCTGCTCATCGTCCTGGTGGCCAGCATGGTCACGAGCACTGCGGTGGCAGTGATCGTGGAGCGGGTGGCCTATCGACCTCTGCGGGGGGCACCGAGGCTGATTCCCCTCATCACCTCGATCGGTGCGTCGTTCACCCTCCAATACATAGTCCGCGGCCTCGTGGGCGCCAGCACCAGGGCATTTCCCCGGGTGGAACAACTAAGGGGAACCTGGGAGATCTTCGGGCTGGTGGTCCTGAAGACACAGATCGTTGTGATCGTCGCCGCTCTGTTGATGATGGGCGGTCTCTATGTCTTCGTAGAGCGGACCCGTACCGGCAGATCGATGCGGGCAGTCGCCGAGGACCCGGAGACCGCGGCGCTCATGGGCATCAACGTCGATCGGACCATCGTCACTGTTTTCGCTGTCGGTGGTGCGATGGCGGGAGTAGCCGGTGCCCTTTGGGGATTGGTGTTCCCCAGCCTCAACTTCTTCTCAGGGTTCCTCCCCGGGATCAAGGCATTCACGGCAGCCGTCCTCGGTGGAATCGGCAACATCGTCGGGGCGATGCTCGGCGGTGTCAGCCTTGGCGTGTTCGAGTCGGTAGGACCGAGTCTCGTGCTCGCCGGCTATGAGATCCCGGCCTTCAGTCAGCTCAAGGACGTGGTCGCCTACCTGGCGCTGGTTCTCGTCTTGATCTTCCGTCCCTCGGGAATCCTCGGCGAGCGGCTGGCCACCGAGAGAACCTGAGCCATGGCGGACGTGGAAGCACCTGCCGTCGAGGCCAAAGCCAGAAAGCTTCTCCCGGCTCCCCAGCTCGACATGAGACGGGCTGTCCGTCTCGGTCTGGCCAACGCCGCGGTCATGGTCCTGGTGGCAGCGACGGGGATTGTGGGCACGTTTCAAGCCCGGCTGATCATCGACCCGTTCCTGCCCCTCGGGCTCCTGTTCCTCTACATGGTGGCTTGGGCCTTTGGGTGGCTCGCGGCAAAACCGCCGACCACTCTCGAAGGCTTCGCCCCGGCGTCCCCCGGGCCGCGCAATCTGATTGCCGGAGCCCTCGCCGGCGCCCTCGGCGGTGTCGGCATCGCGTTGTTGCTGGTGCTCATGACCACCTTCAATTTGCGTGGCATCTTCATCGAACTCTCTCCAGCACTCGCCGATGTGCTCTCGTTTGGTCTCCCGATCGCCGCCGCGGTTCCGCTGATCATCGCCGTCGCAACGGTCGCGGGCGTGGCAGGAGCCGCAGTCCACTTCCTCGCCGTGAGGTGGCGTCGCGCCATCATGCCCGGTCTGATGTGGGTGCTGGTGTTCGCCCTGTTCACCGACATCGTCGGTCAGTTCTTCGCAGGGGTTGGTCTCGACTCCATCACCAGCTTTCTCTTCACGGGGCGCGGGGGGCCGCTCACGGTCGTGGGGGCAGTGATCGTGTTCGCCGTCTTCTCCGCTCTGTACTGGTATCGGGGAGGCCGGGAGACCACGATGCGGCAGCGCTTCGATGACCTCCCCGCAGATAAGAGGACTCTCTGGACCGTCGGGATGGCCGGGGCGATCCTGTTGGTCCTCTGGTTCATGCCCCGGATCATGGGACCATTCGTCAGCCAGGTGCTGGACAGCGCAGGCATCTTCTTGCTGATGGCCCTGGGCCTGAACATCGTCCTTGGCTATGCCGGACTCCTCGACCTGGGATACGTGGCCTTCTTCGCCGTCGGCGCCTACAGCGCTGCCATCCTCACCTCTCCCCAATCCCCGGCATTCACACCTGAGCTCACCTTGGTTGCCGCCCTCCCCTTCGTCATGTTCGCCGCCGCGATCGCGGGGATCATCGTCGCCACGCCGGTGATCAGGATGAGGGGCGACTACCTGGCCATCGTCACGCTCGGATTTGGTGAGATCGCCCGAATCCTGCTCAACTCCGAATGGCTGGCCCCCGTATTCGGAGGGGCCCAGGGGATCACCAACATCCCCAATCTCCAGATCGGACCGTTCACGTTTCGATCGCCGCAGGACTACTTCATCCCGATCTTCCTCTTCGTCGTTGTCGCCGCATATATCACACTTGCCGTTGAGAAGTCCCGATGGGGCCGTGCCTGGATGGCGATGCGCGAGGACGAGTCCGTCGCCGAGGCGATGGGAATCAACATCGTCACCGCCAAGCTCTCGGCGTTCATCGTGGGAGCGGTCCTCGCCAGCTTCGGCGGAGCCCTTTTCGGGTCACAGATCGGCTCGATCTTCCCACACAGCTTCGACATCGTGGTTTCGATCACTGTTCTCGTCATCATCATCGTCGGTGGCATGGGGAGTGTCCCCGGGGTCACGATCGGCGCCCTCGCCCTCATCGCACTACCCAACCTGCTACGTGAGTTCTCCGAGTATCAGTTCCTCTTCTATGGCGTCCTGCTCATCGCCATGATGCTCTTCCGACCCGAGGGCTTCATCCCCAGCAGGAGGCGGGCTCAGGAGTTGCACACCGAGGAGTTGGCCCAGGACGCGTGGCTCGAGATCTTTGGCGAGTCGGGTCCCGGTGAGCGGCCGGTCGAGGAGAGCGCCTGATGCCAATGCTAGAGATAGACGGGCTCAGTAAGTCGTTCGGCGGCTTGAAGGCAATCAATGGTCTGAATCTCCATGTGGAGGAGGGAGAGATCGTCAGTGTGATCGGCCCCAACGGCGCCGGCAAGACCACCTTTTTCAATCTGGTGACCGGCATGGACAGCCCGGATGGGGGCAATATCGTCTTCGACGGTCAGAATCTGGTCGGACTTCGGCCCAACCAGATCCTCCAGCTGGGGTTGGCCCGGACCTTCCAGAATGTCCGACTCTTCCCCGCCATGACCGTGCTCGAGAACGTGATGGTCGGCCAACACGCCAGGACCAGCTCAGGGTTGCTCAGCGCCATCTTCAAAACACCGCGCCACCGGAGAGAAGAAGCCGAGATCGAAGCCAGAGCAAAGGACGTGCTCGGTTTCTTTGGGAGCCGTCTCGTCGGATACCGCTTCGACCAGCTCTCGATGATGCTCTCATATGCCAACCGTCGCCGACTGGAGATCGCACGCGCCATGGCGACCGACCCCCGCCTCCTCCTCCTCGACGAGCCCACTGCAGGCATGAATCCCAGGGAGACGCTCGAGCTCACCGAGTTGATCGGACGGCTCCGCGACGAAAAAGGCTACACGATCGTCTTGATCGAGCACGACATGCAGGTCGTCCGAAACGTGTCGGATCGAGTCGTCGTGCTCGACCACGGTGTCAAGCTGATCGAGGGCTCGTTTGACGAGATCTCCACCAACCAGAACGTGATCGAGGCATATCTCGGTCGCCCGGCCGAGTTGGGTTCATGAGCGATCGCACCCCGATCCTCTCGCTGAAAGGAGTGAACACCCATTACGGGGCGGCCCACATCCTCAAGGACGTCGATATCGACGTATACGCCGGGGAGATGGTGTCCCTACTCGGGGGCAACGCCTCGGGCAAGACCACGACCCTGAAGACCATGCTCGGCTATCTCAAACCCTCGTCGGGTGCGGTCTTTCTGGATGGTGAGAACGTCAACGGTTGGAATACCGCCAAACGTGTCGGCTACGGGCTGACGATGGTTCCCGAGAACCGCCGTCTGTTCAAGAGGATGACCGTCAGAGAGAACCTGGAGATCGGGGCCTATCTGCGACATGGTGAGCGGCTCGACGACGACTACGACAGGGTGTTCGACATCTTCCCCCGGGTGAAGGAACGACTCAATCAGAGGGCCGGCACCCTGTCCGGTGGTGAGCAGCAGATGGTGGCAATGGGCAGGGCGCTGATGGCGCGACCCAAGGTCCTGCTCATGGACGAGCCTTCCATGGGGTTGGCTCCGGTGTTGGTCGCCCAGAACTTCGAGATCATCGAACGTATCAACAAGGCGGGGACCACCGTGTTCGTAGTAGAACAGAACGCCAACATGGCGCTGTCGATCGCCGACCGCGGCTACGTGCTCCAGACCGGCCAGATCGTCCTCCACGACACCGCGAAAGGGCTCCTGGAAAACCCCCAGATGCGCCATGCCTACCTCGGCGAAGTCTGAACCGCGTTCCTAATGCTGTGGCTCCCATATATGGGAGTTGCGGCGTCTCGTACCCGGCCTCAGACCTTCTCGTCCTCGGCCACGTCCTCCTCGGCGAGCTTTGCCATCTCCTGGGTGTCGAACAGCCGAGTCTGATCAGATGCCTTCCTGCTGATCCGGGCCAGCCTCTCGGGAGGTTCGGTCATTTCGATCATCGCCTCGCTGGCCTCCTCCCATGACTGACCCAGGATGCGGGTTCGCCACAGATGGCCTACCACGATACGAATGGCCGCCGTCGCCGGGATGGCGACGAGGACGCCGAGGAGTCCCGCGAGTGCGCCACCGACGATGAGGGCGAGCACGATCACCAGTGGCGAAAGGTTGACTCGTGCCCGCTGGATCATCGGAGTGATCAGATGGTTGTCGAGCTGCTGCACGGCAATCATGATCAACACTGCCCATATGGCCTGCCATGGGTCGCTGTTGAGCAGGGCGACCAGAGCCGCCAAAGCACCTCCCACCACCGGGCCCACGAATGGAATCAGGTTGAGAAAACCGGCGATGATCCCGATCAACAACCAGAACGGCAGGTCGATCGCCCACATGCCAACGCTCGACACAATACCCACGATCAACGAAACCAGCAGCTGACCACGCACGAAAGAGCCCAGTGCCGTGCCTACCTCACCGCTGACGTAGGCAATCTCGTTGCGGTGGCCGGGAGGCATCAGCTCGAAAGTGTTCTTCTTGAACCGGTTCAGGTCGATGAGGAGGTAGATGGCGAGAACCGGAGCCAGCCCGAGCACGGCGATCGTCTCTGCCACGCCTCTGATGACCACTCCCGCACCCGCACCGAACCCGAAGAGCAGCCCTTGAATGGTCTCCTGGTTGGCCGGGTCACGCAGCCACTCCTCGATGGCCTCTTGAGAGAGAAAGTCGTCGATATTGAGACCAAGGGTGACCGCGACCTCTCGCAGCCAGTCCACCACCGACACGTAGAGGTCGGGCAACTGCTGGATCAGCTCTGCACCCTGCTGCTGAACCGTCGGCCATACCAGCGCTCCCACCGCCACGATCAGCGCAAGCAGCACGAGCATGGCCAGAATGGCGCCGACCGGACGTGGAACATGAAGTCGGACGAAGACCTTCACCACCGGCTCGAGGAGAAAGACCAAGCCCGCTGCGAAAGCAAGGGGCAGCCAGATCACCCGAATCGCCTCGCCGATGATCAGGAAAACCCAGCCGAGGACGATCAGCCCGACGGCTATCCAGACTACGAGTGCAGCTTGTCGGAGCCGGTCGCTGGACACAGTCCGAGGAGTGTAATGAGGCGGATGTCACTCACTGGTTCGACGGTGCCCGCTCGACGATGGTCACAACGGAATCTCGTTCGACGGTGATTGCCCACCCCTCGCCAAATGTTGGGGCAACCGCGCCTTCGGCGTCGAGAGTCCATGAAGCGGGTACCGAGGCGAGGCCGGTGACCCGTGCCGGGGTGTCGGGCGGCACCACGATGCGGAAGGCCCCCGACACCGAGACCGGAGTCTCCCGATCCGTCGCGCCCAGGCGGAGCACACCACTGCCGGCGAGAGACAGTTCATCCACAATCAGTGGAGTGAGATCGGCGTCGATCGCACCGCCCAGAACGAGCGACCACCGTGGTGTATCGTGGAGAGTGAGATCCCATCCGGCGTAGGAGTAGAGGCCGGGATCAGCAGGGGGAGACAAGAGCACAGCGACGGCCGAATCGAGAACCTGTTCGTTCGCTCCGGGTATCCCGATCGCACCACCGCGTCGCACCGGGTCGACTCGATAGAGAAACTCCGCTCCCCCATCCACCTCGATCACCCCGTTGATCTCGGCCTGGATTGCAGCCTCGGTGAATCCCCCCAGCTCGGGACCCACCAGGCGCTGCGATGCAGAGGGCATGACCGACCAGCCGGCGACGTGGCCCCATGTGAACAGTCCCACAAGCAAAAGGGCGAGCAAAGGGATGACGCCGGCAGCACGGAAGTAGCCGATCTTGTTCTGGCGGAGGAAGTAGGCGGCGATAGCGATCCCGAGCCACACCGGCCACCAAGCGATGAGGTCGGCCACGATCGATCGGCTCAGCCTTCCGGCGACGGCAATGCCCAGAACCAGTGTGAGCGCGCCAATAGGCAATAGCCACACCCTTGGGAATCCGCGGCCGAAACCGACCGCAAGACGGGTCATTCGGTGTATCCGGTACCAAGTACGAGCACGACGTCAGCTCCCTCCTGGAGCGACTCGTCGGGCAGTGCTTCAACGTCGGCGCCGGGCAGCAAGTCGACGAGCTCCGCTGCCTCAGCGGCGAATCCCTCCCGATACCAGATCCGGGATGGATCCTGTTCCGGCGTGAAGTTGTCCGGAGTCAGGGTCTGGTACCCCGCATCGGATAGCTGCTGGGTGATGCGACCCGCGGCGCCGTCCAGCCCCATCGAGTTGAGAACGACCACGGTGACCTCCCCCGGAGGTCTCACCGCAACCGCACTCGTCGATGTCGTGTCGAAAGTCGTCGAAGTCGTGATGTCCTCGCCAGTCGTGCTGGTGACGTCGTCTCCGGTACTGGTGGTCTCAGGAGAAGTCGTCGTGGTGGAAGTCGGCCCAGTGACAGGCTGATCGGCGAACAGGTAGAGCAGGAAGAAAACGGCGGCGCCGACCACGATGATCCCGAGGATCATGACGGCAAGGTCTCTGTAGAACGCCCCGGAGGTCTGGGACGCGTGTTTTCCTTTGTTGGTCATATGACAGCCAGCCCGGTCTCTTTCGGCTCTTCGATGATTGCTAGGACACGTTTAGTGGTGAGCGGGTCGTAAGCCAACGCCGCAGTCCCCAAGGCCAGCGAACGCAGACGCTCGTAATAGTCGGCCGCCGTCAGGCCGAGACTCATTTCGATTGCCTGGTCTTTGGGTCCGGCCTCGCGCCATGACCCACGTTCGAAGTCGAGGATCGCCCTTTCCTCTTCAGTCAGCATCGCCGGAAGGGTAAGAGGGGGTGACGCCAGGGAGGAGTATTTGGGCCGGCTCACCTCGGCATATGTACGCAGTGCACACCCGTCGATGCCCACCGGGGCGCCGCTTCGGATTGACGTCCTGACCTATACAAACCAAGCATCAGCAACGCCAAAACCCCTTCATGAAGAGGAGGCTCAACAGTCAGCCTACGCAACTCGGGAATGAGTTCCAGGTGACGTCCAACAGCCAGCTGTGCTTCGCCCCATGCCTCCAACGCGGTAAGATGCAGCTCCTCGAGACGTGCCGCATCATGTTCTAGTTCGGGGGTGGGGAATGCATCCTCGAAGGGCCGGCCG
>DASUUC010000105.1:0-24520 GCA_036374335.1 Acidimicrobiia bacterium | reverse complement strand
GCGAGACTGTTGTAGCCGACCGCCCAGCCCAGGTTCTGTCGCATCTTGCGGAGTGTGCCCCGGCCGATGCGAATGGCGATGGGAACATCGAGGGGGTCGGAACGCATCAGGACCACGTCGGCGGTCTCGATAGCGACATCGGTTCCAGCGCCGATCGCCATCCCCAAGTCGGCGGTGGCGAGGGCCGGAGCGTCGTTGACCCCATCGCCAACCATGGCCACCTTGTTGCCTTGGCCCTGGAGCTCCGCAACTCTGTTGGCCTTGTCTTCGGGGAGGACCTCGGCGATGACGGTGTCGATGCCGAGCTGGGCGGCGATCGGCTCCGCGGTGGCCTGGTTGTCGCCGGTGAGCATGACCACTTCGATGCCGAGGTCGTGGAGGTCCCGGATCGCTTGCGCCGACGTCTCACGGGCCGCGTCGGCGATGCCGATCACCGCAGTTGCAGTTCCGTCGACTCCGACGAGGACGGCGGTCCAGCCTCCGGCGGCCAGCTTGTCGCGGCGTGGGCCCAGGTCACCGAGTCGCACTCCCTCCCGTTCCATCAGCCGGGTGTTTCCGACAACGACCTTGCGCCCGTTGACCGTGGCGACCGCACCATGGCCTGGAACGTTCACGAAGGCCTCGGCCGAGAACGTGTCAGCTCCCTGAGCCACTGCGAACCGGACCACGGCATCGGCGAGAGGGTGTTCGGATTCTCGTTCCACGGCGGCGACGAGACGCAGCACGTTGGTTGGCGACCCGTTGGTGATGAAGTCGGTGACCTCCGGCTCGCCTTTGGTGAGGGTGCCGGTCTTGTCCAGGACGACCGTATCGATCCGTGCCGAGGTCTCGATGGCGGCGGCGTTCTTGAAGAGGATGCCTCGTCGGGCGCCGAGCCCGGTGCCCACCATGATCGCCGTTGGTGTGGCCAGGCCCAGGGCGTCGGGACAAGTGATCACTACCACGGTGATGGCGAAGAGCAGGGCCGTAGCGAGGGTCTCTCCGACCAGCAGCCAGCCACCCAGAGTAAGTACTCCGCCGATCAGAGCGACCAGCACCAGCCAGAATGCGGCCCGGTCGGCAAGCCTTTGCCCGGGGGCCTTCGAGTTCTATGCCTCATGGACCAATTGGACGATCTGAGCGAGTGCGGTGTCGGAGCCCACCTTGGTGGCGAGCACCCGGAGGGTGCCGTTCTTGTTGACGGTGGCTCCCACCACCCCGCTGCCGGGCTACTTGTGGACGGGGAGGCTCTCCCCGGTCACCATCGACTCGTCGACTTCCGACTCGCCGTCCTCGACAACACCGTCGACAGGCACACGGGCACCAGGTCGGACCAGCAGCAGGTCGCCGACCACCACTTCGGCGGTGGGGACCTCGACCTGCTCGCCGTCGCGGACCACCAGCGCCATCGACGGAGCCAGGCTCATCAGGGTGCGGATGGCGTCGTTGGCGCCGCCCCGAGCCCGCATCTCGAACCAGTGGCCCAACAGCACGAACACGGCGAGCATCGCTGCCGCCTCGTAGAAGACATCGCCACCGCCCGTCAGGGTGACCACCAGGGAGTACACCCATCCGGCGCCTATGGCCACCGCGACCAGCACCATCATGTCGAGGGTGCGGCGACCCAGCGCAGCCACCGCCCCCTCGAAGAAGATCCACCCCGACCAGAACACCACCGGCAGGCTCAACAGCAGCGCAAACACATCGTCACGCAGCCCGAACGGCGTCCCCAGGGTGAAACCGAGGGTGTCGCGTCCCAGCGGTGAGTACAAGACGATGGGGATGGTGAAGATGAGCGCCACCAGGAAGCGGTTGCGCATGTCGGTCACCATCGCCTCCATCGACATCTCACCGTGGCTGCCATGACCCATGACCGCATGCGGTGATCGTTCCTCACCCGGCTCGGCCTGGGGGGCCTCCACGTAGCAGACATGGTCGGGCACCGACTGGCCGGCGCAGTGGTAGCCACATTCGATCACCCGCTCCCGAAGGGCGTCGGCAGTGGTCAAATCAGGGTCGAAGGTGACGGTTGCGGTCTGGGCCACCGGGTTGGCGTCCACCCCCACTACTCCAGGTTGGCGTCCCAGGAAGACTTCGACCTTGTTCTTCTCCGAGGCGAACTGCATGCCCCCCACCTGGAGCACCACCGACTCGGTGCTCCGTACGTCGGTGTCGATGTGGGCGGTCATCGTATTCCCCCAATCAACATGAAGTCACTGGCCGGTGGGCTCTTCGGAGCCTTTGAAACCTACCGAGGCGAACCCGGCGTGGGCTGCTCTCACCGCTGCCAGGCCGGGATGCTCTCCTTCGACAACATGTGGAACCGGTCTGGTGGTCGCCGGCAGGAACGAAGTAGTGATACCCAGGGACCGGTTGGTCGCCTCGATGGAGGCCTCGCCATCGGCGAATCCGGTGAGAGCGCGGATGGCGTCGATGTTCTCGGGGATGACTATCGCCTCGTTGTGCACCTGGTAGGTGAGATACACCTCGCGGTCGTCGACGGCCAGGGCGTCGTCCCACACCGCCACCTCCCACATGTCCCCTCGGGGCCGGTCGAGATCCCGCATCAGTTCGACCACGGTGTTCAAGGCCACCAGCCCATCGGCCGATCGGATGAGCGCCACCCGCGGTTCGTCGTAGAGGGCATCCCGTAGCTCCTCAACCCTGACCGGACGGGTGGTCTCGACCATGGCGAAGTGGATGTGGGATGGGTTGAACGGCCCGGCTGCAGCCATCGTGGTCAAGTCGAGGTCGGTGAGGACCGTGAGAGTGTCGGGTCCCTGATGACTGGGAACCCTCACCTCGGGGATGACGGTGTTGATCATCCCGGTATCGTGAGACTCCCAAGGGGTCGGTTCCCCGCCTCAGCACTACCACCCGGGCCCGATCCACCCAGCCACGGCGATGAAGAGAGTGCAGCACCCGCGACATACCGGTGGTGTTGCAGGAGACCACCCGGGTGAACCGAGCATCCAACGAATCCTGATAGTTGACCTGAGCCACTAATGAATGGCCGGCCAGCTCATGTGACTCTCCACCCTGGAAGATGGCCTTCACCCCGGCGTCCATGTAAACCTGCTTGTTGGCGGCTCCGATTTTCTTGGGTGTGCAGTCGACGATGACATCGACATCACCGAGCAGATCGCCCAGATTCCCCGCGAGAGGGATGCCGGCGGCTTCCATATCGGAGCCACGGTCAGCCACCGACGCATAGACCGGATAGCCCCGTTCCACCGCGGTAATCACCCGGTAGTCGAATCCGACATCTGCCACCCCGACGAGCTCCATGTCGTCCTGGAGGGTGATCGCGTCGGCTACGCGCTTGCCGATCACCCCGTAGCCGTTCACCCCGACCCGTACCGCTTCAGATGTCATGCCAAACCTCCTGTCTCATCCCGCCGGTCGACCCGACGGCTGGTTGAAACCTGCATGACCCATGGATACACCTTCCAGTCGGCTGGAATGTCAAGGAGGTGTCGCGTGGTGATTCTGGAGCGGTTGGGCTGTGCTGGCGGTGGTGGTGGCAATCAGGTGGAGCCAGCTCACTGATCGTGCCAGAGCGCTTCAGCCCACTGCGGGCACAAAGCCGGCCACCGGTTCACCGGCGAGCGGGTGCCACGGGTGACTGGAGCAGCGGACAGGCCGGGAATGGGCGCAGCCGGCGTTCGATGCAGATACGGATCTCAGCCGCCGGCCTGGACTTCGCGAATGTACGCGACCAGGGCGAGAATCTGCTCCTCGGTCAGCTCATCGGCAAACGAAGGCATCTCATCACGTCCGAATGTGATGGCTTCTATGAGATGCTCATCAGGCTCACCAGTGGAGTGAGATGTGGCATCGAGCGGCGGGCCCTCGTCACCGCTCAGGTCGGCACCGTGGCATCTGGCACAGTTGTTGGCAAATAGATCCGCTGCATCGAGCTCAGGCTCCGGCTCGGTTGTGGTGGTTCCGAGCGCCGTCGTGGTGGTAGTCCCCTCCTCCTCGTGGGCATCCGCCGGTTCCTCCTCGTGGGCATCCGCCGGTTCCTCGTCGTGACCGTCGCCTCCTTCGGGCGAGCGCCAGTCCGGCCGATCCGGCGCGTCCTCCTCCCAGGAACGGATGAAGGTGGCCACCGCCTCGATCTGCTCCAGAGTCAGGAAACCCCCGAAGTCGAGGGCATAGGCAGCCATCTCGGTACCGGGCACACCGTGGGCGATCAGGGAGGCAATCTGGTCATCGGTCGCAGCCAACAGGAACTGCTGAGAGTTGAGGGCAGGAGCGTCCACTCCCTGACCTTCGGCTCCGTGACAGGAGGCACAGTTTGCTGAGAACAGCTCACGACCCTGCTCGGTCAGAGACTCGGTGAGGGTTTCTCTCGCCTCGGCACGGGCCGACGGTTCATACCAACGGTAGACCGGGAAGGCAAGAGCGAACAATGCCGTGAGCACTACCCCTGTGATGATCCATCGTCTGGTGGAACGCTCGACGGCCGGGTCCGGGGGACGCTCGGGCATCATCCCTCCCCTGTCATATGGAGGCACTCGGGCCCCGAGGGCGGTTCGTCGATGCTCTCAGGACCGGGCGGATCACCCAAGGTGACGTCGTCGGTATCAACGACCACAGCACCCTGATCGAGCCCGACGGCGGCGAACCGATCCATGCCACGTGGAGCCGGTCCCCTCCGATACTCGCCCACTCGATTGAACACCGAGCCATGGCAAGGGCACTCGAACTGGCCGGAGGTCTCGCACCACGGCACCTTGCAGCCGAGATGAGGGCACTTCCACCACAGAGCGACGACGTCACCATCGACCTTGGTGAGATAGCCACGCATCTCGGGAACCTCGAGAACGCCGACGTCGGGGACCTGTTCGGGAGTGACGGTGCGGACGGGGCCCGCCCCGGCGGCACGACTGGGTTGGAGCACGTCCCAAGTGGTCCACGCCCCGGCGATCCCCACGGCACCGAGCACCCACTTCCAGACACGTGACAGAAACTCCCTGCGGCCCAAAAGACGGCTCATAGCTCTCCGTACCACTCTTCCCAGGGCCAGACCCAACTCCAGTTCGGACCTCGAAATGCGAACCCGACGAGGGTCAAAACGATCCAGGTGACCATGAAGATGGTGAAGACGATGATGGCGACCTTGCGCAGCCGCGGTCTCCGCTCCGGATTGCGGTCGATATAGGGCAGCACGACCAGCCCGATGATGATTGCGGCCGGTACGAGCACCCCGGCCACTTGAGGGTGGAAATGGGAGAGCAGTTCCTGGAGGGCGGCAAAGTACCAGGGAGCCTTCTCCGGGTTTGGTGTGAGTGTGGGATTCGCGATCTCCCTCAGTGGGGCATCGAAGAGGATCCCCAGCACCAGGACGACGAGCAGCACTGCCACGGCCACCACGAGGTGACGAACCAACAGATGTGGGGAGGTCATGACCAGATCCTCGTCCTGAGGCTCCTTACGATCCCCGACCGGTGGACGAGCCGGGACGACGCCCAGGACCCGTCTGCCGCCTACCACACGAGGCTCACGTTCCGACATCAGAAGTCTCCGTTGTCGTGTCCAGCATCGAGTCCTTTCGCCAACGCCAGAAATGGAATGTCACCACGATCACCGTGAGGGCGGGCAGAACAGCGACGTGCAACACATAGAAGCGGAGCAGGGTTGCCGAACCGACCTCGTCGCCGCCAAGGAGGATCTCTTTTGCCGTATCGCCGATCCAGGGAACGAACGCCGCCATCGACGTCCCCACCGTCACCGCCCAGTATGCGAGCTGATCCCAAGGCAGGAGGTACCCGGTGAACGACAGCAGAAGGGTCAGCACGAGCAGCACCACACCGATAACCCAGTTGAACTCGCGGGGGCTCTTGTAGGCCCCGCGGTAGAAGACCCTGGCCATATGGGCCGCGACCGCGATCACCATGAGATGCGCCGACCACCGGTGGACATTCCGGATGAACTGCCCGAACGCCACATCGACCTGGATCGTCTGAATCGTCCCAAACGCAGAGGCGGGAGAAGGCACGTAGAAGAACATCAAGTACACACCGGACACGATGAGCGAGACGAACAACACGAACGACGTCACACCCAGAAACCACGAGTACCGGAATGTCAGCTCGCGGCGTCGAACTTTCACCGGGTAGAGGTGGAGCAGAAAACTCGCCCAGTGGCCAGCTGCGCGATCGCGTTCAGTCACCGGATCGGCGGTGCGCCAGATCGACCGGCCCACCACCGAGCTCCGAAACCGCTTCCACAACGTCATATGCCAATCTCCACCAGCTGTTTGCCCATGCCCTTTTCCGGCACTCCAACCCCCGTCCACACCCCCATCGAGAGAGCATCGGTGGGGCAACGCTCGACGCACAGTCCGCAACGGATACATGCGCGCTCGTCGAGGAGCAGGGCAGTGCCACCTACCGTTTCGGAGTCGATCTCCTCTGAGGGCACCAGCGAGATGACGTCCACGGGACACACGTCGGCGCAGAGTGCGCACAAGACGCACTTGTCGACGTCGAGCAAGATGTTGGCGAAACACCGCAGACACCGCTGGGCCTCGGTGCGAGCCTGGTCTTCGGTGAACCCGGTCTCCACCAACTCCAGCCCGATTCTGCGATCGCTGGGGATGGTGGGCACCTCGACACGGGGGATGCGGTCGTATTCGTCGAGGTCACGGTGGAAGCTGGGGACGACGACCATCTGGCCGGGCCGTGCCGTCGCCAACGACCCACCAAACGACTTGTGTATCGCCTCTGCTGCTCGCCGACCATCGGCAATTGCCTCGATCAAGGTTCGGGGCCCATGAGCCACATCCCCGCCGGCCCATACCATGGGAAGAGAAGTCCCGAGGCGTTCATCCACCTCGATCGTCCCCCGGCTGATCCGCGGACCGGCCTCGCCCACCGCCGCGGTGTCCACCGCCTGACCTACTGCCAGGATCACGGTATCGACGTCGATCTCCTGTAGGTCACTGCGATCGAAACGAGGCGCGAAACGGCCTTCGGCGTCGAATACAGAGGTCACGCCCACGGTCTCAACACCGACGACACGGCCCGACTCGGTAATGATCCGATTCGGGCCCCTCCGGTGGATGAAGGAGATGTCCTCATTGACGGCCTCCTCGATCTCGAACTCCGATGCGGGCATCTCTTCTGGCGACTCGAGAGACATGACAATGACCTCGCGGGCACCGGCTCGGGCCGCAGTCCGTGCCGCGTCGAGGGCCTCGGTCATCGTCCCGACATGTCGCTCCCCATAGGCGTCTGATCTCAGCGCAGTACGAGCGGCATCCATGGCCACGTCGCCTCCACCAACCACCAGCACCCGATCGCCGACATCGACCTTGAAGCCCTGGTTGACGTTGAGGAGATACTCGATCGCCCTGAGAACACCATCCGCATCGGAGCCTTCGATATCCAACCCACGCCCGAGCGTCGCCCCGAATGCCAGGAACAGAGCATCGTGACGAACCCTCAAATCGTCGAGGGATGCATCGCGACCCAGACGAAACCCATATTCGACCTCCACCCCGAGGCCGACGATGAAGTCGATCTCTCTCGCCACCAGGTCGCGTTCCAGGCGGTATTCGGGAATCCCCAGGACCATCATCCCGCCGAGCCGGTCGGTGGCCTCATAGAGAACCACCTCGTAGCCAAGGCGTCGCAGATCGTGTGCCGCCGACAGGCCGGCCGGCCCTCCACCCACGACGCCGATGCTCTCCTGACGCTCGACGAGTGGGCTACCCGCAACCGCATCGACCATGGAGCCCTCACCCGCCTCCACACCATGTTTCTCGGTGAGAAACCTCTTCAAGGCTCTGATCGCGATGGGGCGGTCGATCTCACCGCGCCGACATGCCTCCTCACACGGCGCAGCACATACGTGCCCACACACCGAGGCGAACGGGTTGGGAAGACGGGCGGTCAAGAAACCCAACTCGTCGTCGCCGTCGGCCACCGCGGCCACATAGACACCAGCATTGGTGTGGACCGGGCACGCCGCCATACAGGGAATATTGGTGTCGAAGAACTGCAGAGAATCCATCACAGCCATCCCCTTCGTTGACCCCACCGAAGGCCAACGATCCCCAGGGTCAGGAAGATCGCCCACGAGGCCACGGCCACTAGGTCAGCGAGAGCCTTCGGCGATGACGCAACCGGATCGAGGTTGAGCAGCCACGAAGGTACCCACACCGTGCCGAGGAAGAAGTACGCGACTACCAGCACTCCCCGGAGCAATGCTCGTATCCACGTCATGCGTTCGCCGTTCTGTCACGGGCCGCTTTGTCGGCTCGCCGTGATACTAGGCACCGCGGACATCCTCATCGGGCCCTCGTCCCAGTCTGGTCTAAGGAGAACCTGCCTGCAGAGCCGACCCCAGCCCACGGCGGTGACCGGTGCCCGCGGAGACGGACATAGTCTCGGATAGAGGATTAGGGGCGTTGGTCTGGTGATTCTGGGGTGGCGAGGCTGTGCCGGTGGCAGCAGGGTGGAAGCAACTCCCGGATCGCCTCCAAGGCGCTCCGTGCTTTGGATGCGAAGTCGGCCCCGGCCGCCAGTTCGATTCTGTGGGGATGGGTGGCCCATGCCGCGGCAATGCGGCTGTCGACGGCGGCGGCCTGCTCGGAAGACTCGATGCGGATGGGATTGTTCTGATATCCCTGGTCGACATCGGGAACCCGAAGATGGATCACCGTGTGATACCGGGCCAGCTCATTCTCCTCGCCGGTCGCCATGGCCGCCCAGAAGGAGTCAGGCGGATCCGGCCAATAGGCGAGACCGTCGAGGGATCCCCGGTCGCAAAGGGCGACACCGACCTTACGCTCTCCCAACACCACCTCCTCGAGTTGTCGCTGCACCGCAAAGATCGCCCTTTGTGCCGCGCGCCGGCCCACGACTGTGTCGTGACGGGGGAAGCCACCGCCGAAGACGATGGTCGCTGCCTCGGGAAGGATTGCCACGTGCTCACAGAACGATCTAGCGGCCAGTTCGAGGACCGCAGTCTTACCGGCGCCCGGCCCGCCGGTGACTACCACGAGCCGTGGCTCATGTGAAGGTTCGGGACATCCGCAGGCTCGGGAGCCGACCCTGAGCGTGGGGAAGTGATCTTCGACCATCGGTCTTCGACCCTATCCGCCTGAGGGCGGCACCGTACGTTCGGAGGGCCTCGCGTCACAGGGCCAATCTTCTTCACAGAAGCTTGATCTGAGGGAGGGCAAAGCCTTGATGTTGGTTTCGTTGACTGGAGCTAAGCAACAGAAAGGAATTCCCATGATGTGGGGATTTGGAGGTTTCGGCTTCGTGTGGATGGCGCTGTTTTGGATTGGTGTGATCCTGCTAGTGATCTGGGCAGTGCGTCGACCCGAAGAGACGAGCCCTCGTCCACAGCGCTCTGCCTTGGAGATCCTCGAGGAGAGGTTCGCCCGGGGAGAGCTCGACGCCGACGAGTTCACCGCCCGTCGCCGGCAGTTGGTCGGATAGAGATGCCGACGAGGATGCTTCTAATCGCCGGGCTCGTCGCCGTGGCGGCATCGTTGATCGGACCCGCTGTGCAGGCGGCGATCACCGGTGAAACTGGGTGGGATCACATGTCCGGATACGGGCACATGGGCCGGTGGGGGGACTCCCAGACCACAGGCGACGTAATCGAAGGGGCAACCGAGGAACAGGTGATCGCCACCGAATTCGCCTTCTCCCCCAATGAGCTGACCGTGGCGGTTGGCGAGCCGATCAATCTCAGTGTGACCAACGGTGGCGACCTGTCTCACGACCTGGTGATTCCCGATCTCGGCGTCCGGCTCGCCGTCGGGCCGGGAGGGCAGGCGACGGCCGGCCTCGAGGTCGACAAGGCCGGCTCGTACCAGTTTCTCTGCAGCTATCCGGGACACGCCGAAGCGGGCATGACCGGCCTGCTGACAGTGAGTCCTGATAAGTGAAAGGACACAGAGAATGAAGAAGAGAACGATCTTGATAGCCCTGGCAGCGATGCTCGGATTAGCCCTGGCCGGCACCATCCCGGCACTGGCACAGGAACAAAAAGAGCCGAATCAACCCGCGGACGCCTGTTCGTACCACGATGCCAGGGACATGCCACACGACGACATGGAGTCCTGGATGGGATCCGAGGCCCATGACCAGTGGATGCAGTCCACCGAACACAGCCGGATGCACGATTCCATGGAAGGATCTCCAGGCATGATGAACGGGAACGGCATGATGAACGGGAACGGCATGATGAACGGGAACGGCATGATGAACGGGAACGGCATGATGAACGGGAACGGCATGATTAACGGGAACGGCATGATGAACGACCGTGGTCCAATGACGAAGGGCGGAGGCATGATGGGCTACTCCGGATAGAGGTGACCCTTCCTGGACAGCCGAGGGTGCCGTCCCCATCGGACGGCACCCTTAGCATTGCCCCAGTGGACAAGCAGCGGATCTTGGTGGTCGACGACGAACCCGAGCTGCGGAATATGCTGCGCCGATATCTGGAGGCAGAGGGCTTCGACGTGGCGGTGGCCGCAGACGGCGAAACGGCACTCTCCCGAATCCGTAATGCTCCACCCGACCTGATGGTGCTCGACGTCGGCCTACCCGGCGCGGATGGCCTCGCTGTGCTACGGGAGACCCGCAGTCTCTCCGAGGTTCCGGTGATCATGCTGACTGCCCGCGCCGAAGAGGTGGATCGGGTGGTCGGCTTGACCATCGGCGCCGACGACTACATAGCCAAACCGTTCAGCCCTCGGGAGCTGGTGGCCCGGGTCAGGGCGGTATTGCGGCGAGGAGTCCGTGGCAGGGTGGAGACCGATGAGAGCCTGCAATTCGAAGGCCTCGGCCTGGATCTGGCGGGCCGTCAGGTGGGTGTGGATGGCAGAGGCGTCGACCTGAGCGCCCTGGAGTTCGACTTGCTCGCCGCACTGGCCTCAGCCCCGGGACGGGTGTTCACCAGAGCGCAGCTTCTCGAGAGGGTTTGGGGGTGGGACTATTTCGGGCCCGAGCGGGTCGTCGACGTCCACATCGGCAACATTCGCAAGATCCTGGGTGATGATGCTGCCGACCCACGGTTCATCGCAACGGTCCGCGGTGTCGGCTACAAGTTCGTGGCGACACCGCGATGAAGCGTCTATTCGGGAGCCTTCGGGGTCGCCTGTTGCTCTCTCATCTGGCTGTGGTGGTGATAGGTGTCGTGATCCTGCTCCTGGCGGGCCGACAGCTGGGTTCGGTGTTCGTCGACGATCACCTGCAGTCGATGGCGGGCATGATGCGCGGTATGGGCATGGACGACGCCACCCAACTGGAGGAAGGAGTCAACTCCGCCTTCAACCGGGCTCTGCTGTGGGCTGCCCTCATCAGTGGCGGCGTGGCCACGGCTGCCGCCACTTACGCGGCGTATCGAGTGCTACGCCCCTTGGATGAGGTGCGGCGGGTGGCCCGCCGTCTCGCCACGGGCTCTTATCACGAGCGGGTCCCCATCCCTGAGGAAGAGGAGCTGGCGGCGGTGGCCAGCGACGTCAACGCTCTCGCCCAGGCGTTGGAGGAGACCGAACAGCGCCGGCTCCAGCTGATCTCCGAGGTGGCCCACGAGCTGCGCACCCCGGTGGCAACACTCAAAGGCTACCTGGAGGGTCTCCTCGACGGAGTCTTCGAGCCCGATTCCGAAACCCTGGCGGCCGGAATCCGTGAAACCGCCCGAATGGAGCGTCTCGCCGGTGATCTCAACGCCCTCTCCCGCGCCGAGGAGGGCCAGGTGGACCTCCGGGCGGAATCATTGGACTTGGGCCAGTTGGCCATGGAGGTCGCGCGGCGGCTACGCCCCCAATTCGACGACAAAGGTGTCGCCCTGGAGGTGGAAACGGGGCCGCCATTGCCTGTGGTGGCTGACCGGGATCGGACCGCTCAGGTACTGACCAACCTGGTGGGCAATGCCCTCGCTTACACTCCCGCCGGTGGTCGGGTATCGATTCGTCTCTTCTTGGAAGCCGGGATGGCACAGGTCGAGGTGTCCGACACCGGGAAGGGTCTCACCGCCGAGCAGGCGTCATTTGTGTTCGACCGGTTCTACCGTGTCGACCGCTCCGCCGGACCGGGTACTGGAATAGGCCTCACCATCGCCCGCAGCCTCGCCCGGCACCAAGGTGGAGACATCACCGTCTCCTCCCCAGGGCCTGGGCAGGGGTCGACCTTTGTTCTCACCCTCCCCACCCTCCCTCCGGAGAGAGCCACGGACCCCTAGTCAACTCGTCACCCTTCACCCCTACTCGGGGTGTCCGTAACGGTGGGGGTCGGCGAGGAACGCCTGGTGACAGTGCTCGCTACAGAAGTAGAAGACCTGCCCGTCGTATTCCTCGCTAGCCACGGCGTCGTCGGGGTTGATCTGCATGCCGCGGACCGGGTCTTTTACGGTATCAGTCATTGCTGGTGCCTCCTTGATCGTTTGGGCTGCTGTCTGTCATTCGGTTTGCTTGGTCACGTGCTGGTCTCCGTGGGTGCACCACACACAGTCGCAGGTCGGGCTGTGGCAGGCCCGGTCGCGGTGGTTGAGTCTGGTACGGGCGAATCGGGGCCAGGCCATCCCGGTGATCATCGACTTGAACCCGGTCGGTTTCCAATGCCGGCCGAGTCGACGACGCATATCACGAGGGGCGGCCGCACGGCGAAACAGCCAGGGGATGGCGGCTCTGGGGAGACGCTCGTAGACAAAGCGGTTGGTGAAGGCCGCATCCCGGATTGGGTGGAATCGTCTGCGGGCCGCATCTTCGTAGTCGAAACCTTCCAGGTGGGATGGGGCGGCCAGGCACCGGACTCCATGGCATACCACATCCCGAAACCCCACTCCGGGTCCTGGAGGCCGGCAGCCTCCCCGACAAAGAGCCGGCCCGCCTCGTCGATGAAGCGAGTGTCGCCGAACACCGACCCGTAACCGGACAAGGAACGACCCGAGCCAGTGTCCAGATCGCCGACGATCCTCGAGAAGGCTTGGACCGTGAGCTCCCGGGACCGACGCCACTCCTGTTGGCGGTCGAAGAGACAGGTGGCCAGGGTCGCCTTCCCGTCCCACACCAGCAAATAGGCGTAGCCGGCGGGTGCCAACCCGTACGCGATGATGCAGTGGGCCTGGTCCTCCAGATCGGTGGGGAACACATACCCGGTGGCGAGACCGTCGGCGTAGCGGGGTCCGATCGCCACGATGTCCCCGGACGCTGCATGGCCCGCTTCCCGGCCCAATTCGACTTCGGCGCCAGCGTTACGGGCCTGGTCCAACAGGGAGGTGTCCAGGGTGCCCTCCTCCGGCCCGCGTCTCACCAGATAGAACAGAGGCGGGAGCTGCGACCAGGGTGGGTCAGAGCCGGTGGTCGTAGAAGACCACCTCCCGCACCGGCTTGTGCGCGAAGTCAACCCGGACCCCGAGCCGATCCAGCCGGTCGATGGCCTCCACCGACGCCGACCAGTTCTCCAAACCCTGGAAGTCGCCGGCGAAACGGTGGCCGACGGTCCGGGACATTTCGTATTATCCGGACTGAGCGGCCCGCCCGGGCGAGGGTGGCGGCTGCGACCAGCCCGGCAGGGCCGGCCCCGATCACCGTCACACATGACCGAGTGGTCATGGGATTGTCGCCTGGATGGCCCCACCAGCTCTCATCCCGTCCACCACACGGCGGATCGCCGTGGTCAAAGCGGTATCACGCCATTCGGCGGACTCGGCGCCTGCGAGGAGATCCCATGTCTGGTCGAGACGATCCAAGACCCGCTGTCGCTCCACGGTCTCGGGCCAGGGGAGACGCTGATGGTTCTGCACCCACTCGAAGTAGGAGGAGATGACACCCCCGGCGTTGGCGACCAGATCGGGCACCACGGCGATCCCCCGCCCGTGGAGGGTGGTCTCGGCCTCAGGGGTGGTCGGCCCGTTGGCGGCTTCCACCACGAGACGTGCGCTGACCCCGGCGGCGGTCCCGTCGTCGAGAGTTCCCTCCATCGCGGCGGGGATGATGATGTCACAGTCCGCTTCGAGAACACTCCTGTCGACCCGGTCGGCGTTCGGGTAATCGACCAGGGCCGCTCCGGCGGATGTCCACTCGGCCAGCGCGGAAACGTCGAGACCGCCGGGAGCGTAGACGCCGCCATTGATGTCGGCGACGGCAACGATACTGGCTCCTCGCTCCGCCAACTCAAAGGATGCCCAGCGGCCCACCGACCCGAACCCTTCGATGGCCACCCGCGCCAGGTCGATGCGGCCACCGAGATGCTGGTAGGCGAGGTCGGCGACGTGGGCGACGCCGACACCTGTCGCCTTAGGGCGGAACCTGGTGCCACCGAGCACCTCCGGTTTGCCGGTGACCAGCCTCGGGTCGCCCCGGCCCGCCAGTTCGGCGGCGGCCAGGATCCAACCCATCACCTCGACATTGGTGCCCAGATCCGGGGCGAGCACATCAGTGTCGGGCCCGATGACCGGCAAGATCCCCACCGTGTACAGATGGGTGAGACGACGCACCTCTCGAGAGGAGAATCGGGCGGGATCACAGGGGATGCCACCCTTGCCACCACCGAAGGGCAGCCCGGCCAGTGCCGTCTTCCAGGTCATGAGCCGGGCCAGGGCGGTTACCTCACCGGCACCCACCGAAGGGTGGTAGCGGACCCCGCCCTTGGCCGGGCCGAGGGCACGGGAGTGTTGCACCCGGTAGCCGGTGTACACCTCGAGGGTTCCGTCGTCTCGCTCCAGCGGAAGCTCCACCTCCACCGACCGGACCGCGCAATGCAGGGCACAGGTCAACCCCGGACCCAGACCCAGTTGGTCCGCCGCCTGCTGGAATCGGTCCGCCTCCCAGTCCAGGAGGCCACGTCCCCTGGCGGAGCTCGGCAGACCGTGGGCGTGCAGCGAGTTGCGGCAGCGCTCCCCGGCAGCCTCGGCTCCCCCGGGTGCCATATCGATGCCGGTGGATCGAATGTCGGTCACGCCGGTCAGCCCAGATGGGCGGCGAAACCGGAGAATGCGACCATGAGGGACCTGATGGTGGCTCCCGAACCGGCCCGCATCTGGGACGTCATATCGCTGCGATCGATGCTCATGGTGGGGCCGGTCGCCTTCCCAGCATCCGATCGAGTTGCGCCTGATACTCCTCCTGGACACGGATCATGTCCGGATCGGTCCACATCCGATCATCCTGGATCATGGTCATCATCACTGGTGACGTAGAAGCCCGCATCTGCTCCAACATCGCCATGTCGGATTCCAGCATGTCCAGCTGCTGGATCTCCCTTTCATGAGAAGGGCGGCCAACATCGCCCTGGATACTGGATAGCCCGGCGATGGTGATCGCGACGAGGAGGACGGCCAGCAGCCCGACGATTGCGGTCAAGCCTTTCATCGCTCACCTCCTTGCCGTTGAATCAGATCACACCCTCGAAACTACACCTTCCCCTCGACTGGAATGTCAAGACCCTGTTTCTCGCTCGGGAGGACCCTGTCGAAATCGCCCAGAGGGGTAGACCACCCTGCGAGGCATGTCGCACACTGCCGGTCCGACATCCCGGTTGGGCGATCCGCCGGGCCTCTGGAAGGGGCTTTCGGCCCTACCTACCCCTCCCGGGGTGGGGTTATCTGGCCAGTGAGATGAATGACGAATGGTATTGGCATGGAATGGGCCCCGGGGGGTGGCTGATGATGGTCGCCTTCTGGGGTGTGGTCATCTTCGGGATCTTCTGGGCAAGTTCGTACTACAACACCGCCATGGCAGCGGGACGAGGACAGCGCGCTGCGCATACTCGAGGAGCGATTGGCCCGTGGTGAGATCGACCGAGAAGATTTCAAGGAGCGGCGCCGAGTCCTGGAGAGCAATCGATGAGGGCTGATGCAAGCCCGGTGGGGTTCAGGCTCCGTTCGGCCCGCGGTCATCTCGATGGGGTGATCCGCATGGTGGAGGAGGACCGTTACTGCATCGACGTGCTCCATCAGATCTCGGCAGTGCAGGGTGCTTTGGATCGGGTCCGTCGGGACATCCTCGAGGCACACCTGCGTGGATGTGTTCCTGAGGCTGTGGTCGAGGGCCGCGTCGATGATGTTGTGGATGAGTTGTTGGCTGCGACATTCGGGGCCGCACCCGGTTCACGGCTCGAACATCATTGTCAGCATGACCAAGTGACTCCTTCAGTTGCGGCGGCGGGTTCCTGAGATGCCTGAAGCCATCAACGTGGTGCTGGTCACCAGCCCGGGGTGTCACTTCTGCGACGAGGCCCTCCACGTCATCGAAGGGTTGGCCGAGACGTATCCGTTGCGGATAGCGACGATTCCTCTACTCTCTGACCAAGGCCGATCCCTACTGGTGCGTCACCGGGTTCCCTTTCCTCCGATCCTGATGATCGACGGTGAGTTCTTCGGCTACGGGCGGATCTCCCGCCGGAGACTCGAGGAACACCTGGGCAGCCGGGCGGCCGGAGAGCGCGTGGTCTGAGATGGAGGGACTTTTCGTCGGGGGGTCGCTGCTGGCAGCTTTCGTTGCCGGTTCTGTTGCCCTGTTTGCCCCGTGCTGCATCGTGGTCATGTTCCCGTCTTTCCTGGCGGCATCGGTACGCAACCATCGGTGGCGACTGGTCCCCTTGGCCTTCGTGTTCGCCGCAGGCGTGGCGACGGTCATGCTTCCGGTGACCCTGGGGTTGAGCCTGCTCACCGAGAGCCTCCTCCGCTTCCACACCGTGGTCTATGGCGTCGGGGCACTCCTCCTCTTCGGTCTCGCCGTGATCTCTCTGGGTGGTGGAACGTGGTCGCTGCCCTTCATGCGCAGCTCGCCTGACATCTCCCGGACCGACTCCGCCGGGGTTTACGCCCTGGGGGTGTTTTCGGGCGCGGCCAGCGCCTGTTGTGCCCCGGTTCTGGCCGGGGTGTTGACCCTCTCGGCGGTGTCTCCCGGACTGGCGTCTGGTGTCGGCATCAGCCTGGCTTACGTGTTCGGCATGGTCTTCCCCCTGGTGATCATGACGGTGCTTTGGGATCGGTTGCGCCCTGAGCAGACCACCTTCGGGAGCAGGCAGGTCTCGTTCCGCGTCGGCCCATTCAGGGTGTCGACTACTACTGCAGGATTGGCGGCATCGGTCATGTTCCTGGTCATGGGAGTGGTACTCGCTGTGGTCGCGGTCACCGGGTCCTCGTTGACACCGGCGTTCACCGCCTCCCTGGGAACCCGGATCGAAGGTCTCCTGACGCCCATCCTCGACGGGTTGTCATGGATTCCCGACCCGGTCATCGGCCTGCTGCTCATCCTCGTCGCCGCCGGCGCCATATGGATGTCCGCCAGACCCAGCAAACGAAATCGAGAGACACGAGAACACGAAGAAGGGAGTTGCCATGAGCACCACCAAGACACGACCGCGACCCGCTAGACGCCGATCGTCGCCGAAGACGTCGCTATGGCGTTGGATCGGGTTCATCGCCATCCCCTTGGCCCTGGCCATCCTGGTGGCGGTTTCCACCGTCTCCGAGACGGGTGACACTGGCCCGGAGGAGGCGATCCAGTTCGACCTTCCCACCACCGACGGCAAAACCGTTGCGTTGAACGAGACCCTCGCCAAAGGGGACACCCTCCTCTACTTCTCGATGGGTGTGGGCTGCGACGGCTGTTTCGCCCAGATCCCCGAGATCGAAACCGGCCTCGCCGAACGCGGACTGAGCCTGCTGTCCATCATGGTCGACCCCGCCCCGATGGTCGCCGCCGAGGCGGCCCGTTTCGGCATCGAGACTCCGATCCTCATCGACGACGGCGCCCGAGTGTCCCGGGACTACGGAATGGTCGGGGTCTACGGCCACGCCGACCGGCCCAGCCACAGCTTCGCCCTGGTTCGCCAAGACGGAACCATTGGATGGGTGCGCCACTACGCCGAGATGTTCGTGCCGGCAGATGCCCTGCTCGCCGAGCTGGACGCCTCACTCGAGTCGTGACCTCCACCCTTGGACATGGCGAGCTCCCACCGGTCAATGTGCTTCGTCACGGTGTTTCCGTAGCATGGGGTGCGGTGACCGGTGTGGCTCCCCACGTGCTCCATCACGTCGGCCCCCTGGCCGGCGCCGCGCTTCTCGCCGGAGCCGCCGGTCGGATCCTCTTCTTCCTTCTCGGGCTGCTGGCAGCGACCCCGATGCTGGTCCGTCTCTACCGGCGATTTCGATCGTGGGCGGCTCCCGTCATCGCCATCTCCCTCTTCGCCCTCACCTACACCGTGTCCTCGCTGTACATCGGCCCCCTCTTCACCGAGTCAGAGTCGACACCTGGTCCGCCGGCGTCCTCGGTCACCACCACAACCCACCCCCATGATCACTGAACATAGGAACGGCCAATGCTCCGCGGGGACCAAGCAAGGCAACAGACCGCCGCATCTTCCGTGGTTGCGGTGGACGTCGTGCGCCAGAACCGTGCCTCAATGGTGGTGACCGGCGGGCGCCTCATGGAGATGACGACCCGGCTTTGTGGTCCCAGCATCGGAAGCTGGAGCGTGGCTGATCGTCTGACAACGGTTGGGATCGACGCAGGCTGTTGGGTCGAGACTTCGGGCCTGTGCGGTCAGCGAGGCCAGCTTCTTCCGGGTTGCGCGGAGTGTCTTGATGTGGCGGTCGAGGGCCACCATGTGCCGTTCCAGTAGGTCGATGACGTGATGGCAGGTGGACTCCCCTTGGCTGCGCAGGTCGAGGATGGAGGCGATCTCAGTGAGGGTCAGTCCGGTGGCCTGGGCGTCTCGGACGAACTCGAGCCGGTCGACAACGTCCTCCGAGTAGTCCCGGTAATCGTTGTGATCCCGGGCGGGCTCGGGGAGGAGCCCGATGTCCTCGTAGTAGCGGATCGTCTTGGTGGTGGTCCCGGTTTGATGGGCCAGTTCTCCGATTCTCATGGCTTCAGTATACCTACTTGACATTCCAGTCGACTGGAAGGTGTACTTTGGCAACAGGAAGATGAGGAGTCAGGAGTCGTGACGCGAAAGGAAACGTCGTGGAGCCAGCATACGGACTGAAGACCCGAACACGACTTGGCATGACCGAAGCCGAGGCCAATGTGCGTGAGCTCTTGGCCGGCCAAGGATTCGGGATACTCACCGAAATCGGTGTTGCCGCCACACTCCACGAGAAGTTGGGTTTGACCCGGGATCCCTACCGCATCCTTGGGGCATGCAACCCGCAACTGGCCGCGGAGGCCCTGGATCACGAGGTCGACATCGGCTTGTTGCTTTCGTGCAACGTGATCGTCTACCAGGACGGTGAGGAGACCGTGGTAGCCGCAATGGATCCCGGCACGATGGTGGACATCACCGACAACCCGGCGCTGACACAGGTTGCCGGCGAGGCTCGCAGCCGTCTGGAACGGGTATTCGATGCAATAACCAAGGAGGGTGCCGATGCTTGATCCAGTGTGTGGAATGACGGTGAGAGCGGATGCGGCCACCGTCGAGGGCTATCCCGAGTTCGGCTTCTGCTCGGACCACTGCCGTCGGGAGTTCACCGCCAATCCCGAGCGCTATGTGGGGGCTAGCGACGACCATCATCCGGTAGCCGAAATGGTGGCCGTGTCGAACCACTCGACGATGGCGACCGCTGCTGTCGATTCGGTTCGGCTCTCGGTTCAGGGAATGACCTGTGCTTCGTGCGTTTCATCGATCGAGTCGGCGTTGAACTCGGTACCCGGGGTCGTCGACGCTCGAGTCAATCTCGCAACGGAGGAAGCGACCGTGGATGTCGCCGACGGTTCGGTCGCAGTCGACGACCTCGCCGCGGCGGTGTCCTCCGCCGGGTATTCGGCTCATCCCCTGATGGATGACTACGACGGTGATGCCGAGCAGGAGGGCCGGCAGCGGTTGTATCGGAGCCTGCTGCGAAAGTTCTGGTTCGCCGCGGTCGTGTCGTTGCCGGTGATCTATTTCTCCTATCCGGAGATCTTCCCTGGGGTGCCGGAGAAGGGGTCGACGGAGCTGAATCTGATCTGGGGCGGTATGGCGCTGGTCACCCTGGCGGTGATGGTCTACTCGGGTGCGCAGTTCTTCGCTGGCGCCTGGTCGGCGTTCAAACACCGTTCGGCGAACATGTACACCCTGATCGCCCTCGGGATCTCTGCTGCCTGGCTGTATTCGACGGTGGCATTGCTGTTCCCCGGGTTCTTCCCCGAGGAACAGCTCCGGGATGTCTTCTTCGATGTCACGGCGGTGGTGACAGCCCTGGTCGTGTTGGGCTCGGCACTCGAGATCCGGGCCCGGGCCCGCACCTCAGAGGCCCTGAAGAAGCTGATCGGTCTCCAGGCCAAGACCGCCCGGGTAATCCGTGACGGCTCGGAGGTGGAGATACCGGTCGAGGCGGTAGCCGTCGACGACATCGTCGTGGTCCGTCCCGGAGAGAAGATCCCCGTCGACGGGCTGGTCATCTCCGGAGTGTCGGCGGTCGACGAGTCGATGGTCACCGGCGAGCCGATCCCTTCGGAGAAGACCGAGGGCGACACGGTCATCGGCGCCACTATCAACAGGACCGGTTCGTTCCGGTTCCGGGCCACCCGAGTTGGTCGGGACACCATGCTGGCTCAGATCATCCAGATGGTCCGCGACGCCCAAGGGTCGAAGGCGCCGATTCAGCGGACGGTGGACAAGGTGGCCGGGTATTTCGTCCCTGCGGTGATGATCGTTGGGATCCTGACCTTCATGGCCTGGTTCACCTTCGGTCCTGCTCCCGCCCTGGTCTATGCGGTGATCACCGCGGTGACTGTGTTGGTCATCGCCTGCCCCTGCGCCCTCGGCCTTGCCACACCCACCTCGCTGATGGTGGGAATTGGGAAGGGCGCCGAGAACGGCATCCTGATCAAGTCGGGCGACGCCCTGGAGACCGCCCATCGGGTCGACACCGTGGTGTTGGACAAGACCGGCACCATCACCAGAGGCGAGCCGGCCCTCACCGACGTGGTCGTTTTCAACGCCTTCGATGAGAACCGGGTCCTGGCTCTGGCCGCTTCCGCCGAGTCAGGTTCTGAGCACCCATTGGGCGAGGCGATCGTCGGCGGGGCTCGGTCTCGGAGCGTCGACTTGGTCGAGGCCGCCGATTTCGAGGCGGTACCCGGTCACGGCATCGAAGCGACGGTGGGCGGAAGGCATGTGGTGTTGGGCAACCTCAAGTTCATGGCCGACCGCGGTGTCGCCGCCGGGGCCGCCGAGGAAACGCTGGAGCGACTCGCCGACGAGGGCAAGACCGCTGTGGTGGTCGGTGTCGACGGCGAGTTGGCCGGTGTCATCGCCGTGGCCGACACGGTCAAAGAAGACTCCGCGGCAGCGATACGCCGGCTCCACGATCTTGGTCTCGAGGTGGTGATGATCACCGGTGACAACCAGCGCACCGCTGCCGCCATCGCCCGTCAGGTCGGTGTCGACCGGGTGTTGGCCGAGGTACTCCCCGAGGACAAGGCGACACAGGTCAAACTGCTGCAGGCCGAAGGCAAGACAGTGGCCATGGTCGGCGACGGAATCAACGACGCTCCCGCACTCGCCCAGGCCGATGTGGGCATGGCCATGGGCACAGGCACCGACGTTGCCATGGAGTCCGGGGACGTCACCCTGGTGAAGGGAAGCCTGGGCGGGATCGTCACCGCCATCGAACTTTCCAAGGCCACCATCAGAAACGTCCATCAGAACCTGGTGGGCGCCTTCGCCTATAACACGCTGGGCATCCCCATCGCCGCCGGTGTCCTCTACCCGTTCTTCGGGATTTTGTTGAGCCCGTTGCTGGCTGGTGCGGCGATGGCGTTCTCCTCGGTGACCGTGGTGTCCAACGCCAACCGGCTTCGCCGCTGGCGTCCCTCGATGCAGCAAGGAGTGAGCGCATGACGGTGCTCATCGTTGATCTTGTCGGATTGGGTCTCATCGCCCTGATCGTCTGGTATTTCTGGCTCTCCAAACCCCAAGCCTCGCTGGCTGCCGTCGGCGCAGGTGGCGTCCAGGAGGCGTTCATCGTGGTCAAGGGTGGTTACAGCCCCGACACCATCAGGGTCGAAGCAGGGCAACCGGTCAAGCTGGTTTTCAACCGCCAAGAGGCAGACCCATGCTCGGAAAAGGTCGTCTTCGACGCATTCGGAGTGTCAGCCGACCTTCCCGAAGGTGAGAACGTCCCGGTCGAGTTCACACCTTCGGAGCCCGGCGAATATGAGTTCGCCTGCCAGATGGGCATGCTCCGCGGCAAGGTGGTCGTCTCATGACCCCCGACTCGCATCACCGCCGGTTTGGCCCGGTGATGTGGGCAGCCATCGCCATCACCTTCATGGTCCTGGCGGTGGTCGCTGTCTACCAACTCGACTCTCGAATCGTCGGCTATGCCGTCGGCGCGCTGGTACTTGTCTGTCTCGCCGGCTGCGGCGCCGCCTTCTGGCTCGACGCTCGCACCGCGCGGACTACCAACCGGGCTGCTGACCAACTCCGCCGCAGGGTCGAACCGCTGAACGTCGAAGGCCCTCTAGGCCTGCCCCTCCCCCCTGCCCAGTCGGATAGGGACTTTCGACCCTATTGACCTTCCAGCCGACTGGAAGGCGTAGGGTGGCATTGTTGAGAAGAAACGAGGGTGTGATGCAGACGATGGATCGCAAGACTGATGGATCCGAGACCTGGACGCTCCCAGGCCGCGACCACCAGCCGTCCCATGGCAGGCATCAGGATGCAGGCTCTGACAACGTGCTCGCTGCGACGGGAATCATCAAGACCTACACCCGGGGCGTCTGGCCACGTCGACGGTCTCTGAAGGTTCTCCGTGGGGCTGACGTGGTGCTCCGACCAGGTGAGATCGTGGGCCTGGTCGGGGAGAACGGGTCGGGGAAGTCAACTCTGATGAAGATCCTCGTGGGAAGTATCGACCGCGACGGTGGCACCATCACCAAGTCGGGCTCGGTCGGCTACTGCCCCCAGGATCCCATCCTCTACGAACGTCTCACCTGCGACGAGCACTTCGGGCTCTTCGGCAAGGCTTACGGGATGACCGCCGCCGACAGCGATATCGCTCGCGACGAAATCTACGAGACGCTTGGCTTCGCTGAGTGGCGCTATTCGCGGGTCGAGGAGCTGTCGGGGGGAACCCGAGCCAAGCTCAACCTGGGTCTGGCGCTGTTACCCGACCCCGATCTTCTTCTCCTCGACGAGCCCTATGCGGGATTCGACTGGGACACCTACCAGCGGTTCTGGCAGCTCACCCAGCACCGACGAGACGCCGGACGGAGTCTGTTGATCATCAGCCACTTCATAACCGATGCCGAACGCTTTGACCGGATCTACGACCTGATCGACGGGAAGGCGGTGCCGCGATGACTGGGGTTCTCACCTGGCGTTACCTGACCGAATACACCCGGCGGCCGCTCAACCTAGTGCTGCTCGCCGTGGTGCCGGTCATCTTCGTCGCCCTCTCTGCCGGCGCCATCGCCGACTTCGCCCGCATCCTCGGCGGCGAAGCCAGCCTCGGCCAACTGGAGGCCGCCACCGCCGGGTGGGCGGCGGCCTTCCTGGCCGGAGTGGCCGGATTCTTCCACGTCACTGGCTCCCGAGATCCGGACCGTCGCATAGCCGCCGCCGGGTCGAACACCACCCGAGTGGTGACCGCCCGTGTGGTGTCTTCAACGGTGTTGGCGGCAGTCGCCTCTGCCGGAGCATTGCTCGCTCTCGCCGTCCGCACCGACATCGCCGACCCTGTGCGGGCAGTCGGCGCCACAATCATGTTCGCCATCATCTACCTGGCGATCGGGGCAACCGTCGGGGCCTGGGTTCGCTCGGAGGTGAACGGGTCGCTGCTGATCATCTTCATCTGGATGTTCGACGTGTTCCTCGGCCCGGCGATGGGCCGCACCGAATCCCTGATCACCCGGTTCTTCCCCTCGCATTTCCCCACCCTGGTCATGTTGGACGCCACCACCACCCACGCCGGACCCGTCGGCGACCTCGGAGCATCACTCGCCTGGACGACCGGCGCCGTAGCCATCGCCGTCGTCTCTCTCTTCGTCACCACCCGACCCTTCAAGCACAGCCACACCCGAGAGGTCGTCGGTGGTTGGTCCCGGACCTGGACCGGTCTGCGCTACGCCTGGAAGGAGTACCGCCGCAACATCGCCCTCTGGGTGCTCCTGGTCGGCCTCCCCCTGTACTTCATCACCGTCTCCATCGCGGTCACGCCCGACGACCCCGCACCGGTCGAGCTCGTCGAGAACGGGCAGAGCAGCATCTCCATCCTCTCCATGGTCGACGTCCACGGCGCCCTCATGGTGGCCATCACCGTCGCCTTCCTCGCCGGGCTCGCCGGGCTCTTCGTCGTGCTCGGATCCGCCGAAGGAGACCGCCGCCTCGTCCTCGCCGGGTTCAAGCCACGCCAGGTGCTCGCTTCCCGTCTCGGTGTCATCACCCTCGCCGCCCTCCTCGTCAGTACCGTGTCTCTCGCCGTCACCGCAGCCGGCTTCCAACCCGAAGTCTGGGTCACCTTCGCCGCCGCCACCCTGGCGGTAGCACTCACCTACGCCTTGATCGGAGTGGTAGTCGGCCCACTCGTCGGACGGGTCGGCGGCCTCTACCTGATGTTCCTACTCCCC
>DASUUC010000104.1:0-39330 GCA_036374335.1 Acidimicrobiia bacterium | reverse complement strand
CGAGGGTCTTCACGGAGAAGTAGACGTCGCCGTCCCGGGCGTAGGCAAGACCCCGATCGATGAGCCGGGCGATGAGATCGAGCATCTCGGGGATGTGCTCGGTTGCCTTCGGCTCGATATCGGGTGCGAGGACACCGAGACGTTTGAAGCTCGTGGAAAACCGCTCGGCCATTCGCACCGCCAGTTCCTCGACAGGCTGTCCGGCCTCCTCGGCAGCTGCGATGATCTTGTCTTCGACATCGGTGATGTTGGAGACATAGGTGACATCGAGGCCTCGCCAGACCAGATAGCGGCGGATGACATCGAACGCGACCGCGTAACGGCCGTGGCCGACGTGAGGCTCGGACTGGACCGTGGGACCACAGACGTAAATGCCGACTTTCCCCTCTTCACGAGTGACGAAGTCGACCAACTGACGACCCATGGTGTTGTGGACGCGAATCACGGTGACGATGTTAAGTGCACAGATCGAGTGGGCCAGGATGCGCGCTCAGCGCACATGGGTGCACAACGGATCAAGGGCGCGGGACAACCGCCACTACCGCCACCGCGGCCAGACCCTCACCCCGGCCGATGAACCCCATCCCGTCGGTGGTGGTTGCCTTCACCGAGACTGCATCCAGGGGTAGCGACAACACATCTGCCAGGTTGCGGGCGATGAGATCACGGTGTGGGGAGACCCGGATCGACTCTGCAACAACGGTCGCATCCAGATGCGAGGCCTGCCAGCCGGCGCTGCCGGCCAAGCCCACCACGTGACGCAACAAAGCCATCGAGTCGGCATCGCGAGACGAGGGGTCGTCCGAGGGGAAGTGTGCGCCGAGGTCGCTGAGAGCGCAGGCGCCGAGCAGGGCATCGGCCACGGCATGGGCGAGGACATCCCCATCAGAAGTCGCCGAAACACCGTCGGAGTCTGAAACCACAACACCACCCAGTCTCAAAGGTGGTCTTCCGTCGAGCCGGTGGGCATCGAAACCCCAGCCGACCCGCGTGGTCGGCTCGCCCGGGCTCACTCCTCTTCCGGTTCGACCCTGGGCAGGGCTCGGTCGAGCTTCTTGATCGCTTCTTCCTCGTCGACCTCGAGGCTGAATGCCAACTCCGAGCTGAGGGTGAGCCGGGCCTTGGATAGCATCCGCTTCAAGGCGGGGCTGATGCCTTTGGTCTGTTGGGCAAAGGACAGATCGCGGACCACCTCAGCAACCTGGAAGATGTCGCCGGACACCATCTTCTCGTTGAGGACCTTGTACCAACGACTCCAGTTGGATCCGGCTTCCTCAGGCTCGCCCTTCAGTGACTTGAGCACCTCGCGAGACTTGGTCTTGGAGATGACGGGACGGATCAGGTCGTCCACCTTGTCCAGCGGCACCATGACCGTGAGCTGCTCGGTAGCGATGTCGAGGATGAAGTAGTCCTTCCTCTGCCCATCGAAGTTCTGACGAACCTTCTTGGCGATGGTGGCCGCCCCGTGCTGAGGATGAACCACCTTGTCCCCTACCGAATACTTGGTATCTGAAGCCATTGACGGTGCCGCAGTGTACAACCAGGCTCGATCAATCGAGCACTGGCTCCCACTCGTGTGCTGCGGCCTCGAGCCGGTGGAAGAAAGTGAGGAGCTGTTTGGCCCGGGCGTCGCCGACGCCTTCGACATCGATCAACTGGCTCTCAGAGGCACGCAGAATCCTGGTCACATTCCCGAAGTAACGGACAATTTCCTCCCGAACTCCCTCGGGGAGCCTCCCCGCCAAGGACAACAGACGGTGGCCACGGGCATCGGCAGGGTCGTCGAGATCACTGAAGCCCAGCTCTTTGGCCACCCGGGCCGGATCCTCCAACTCGGATCCTGACAATTCGCCGAGACGGTCCAGAGCCCGTTCAACCGCACCAGAGCGCATGGGTTTGATGTAGTCGGAAAGGACGAGTTCCTCGGTGGAGCTGACACCGGCGAGCAGGTCGTTGAGCTGCAGGGTAGCGATGCGGCCTTCGTCGCCGAGAGTCCGAGTCCGGTTTCTGACCACCCCACCGAGACGCTGTACCAGCTCGGCACGTTGCACCACCGTGACCACTGACCGGTAGCTGGCCAGTCCGGTGACCTCGAGCCGGCTGAGACGAGTCTCCGCCTCGTCCAACCGGCTCCGCAAGCGTTCCAGACTCTGCAACTCCTGATTGACGTAGGCGGCTACCTCGGTTGGTGTGGCTAGCTCGATCTTGTGCTCGCCATAGAAGAGGGTGGCGACCCTACGCCCCTCACTGACCGCCACCACCGGGGCGTTGGTCTCGCGTGCCAGCCGTTCAGCGGTGCGATGCCGAGCCCCCGTCTCGTCGGTCGGAATGGACCCATCAGGGATGAAGTGGACGTTGGCCGACAGGATGTTGTCCCACGCATTGTCGAGCACGACCCCTCCGTCCATCTTGGACAGCTCGGCAAGGCGCGCCGGCGTGAATGAAGCACCGTTCAACTCGAAGCCACCCGAACTGGCCGCCTGGACCCCGGCATTGTTCCCAAGCACAACCAGACCCCCCTTGCCCTGCTGGATGATCCTTTCGAGGGCGTAGCGCATTGGCGTTCCGGGGGCCAGCCGTTCGAGTGTCTCGCTGATGGATGGACCGCCCACGAAGCCCCAGGCTATCAGAGGTGGAGTCTCGGTGAATTGAGGCTCGAGGATCAAAGACCGGCATGGCGGAGGGCATCGAGGAGCCTCAGGGGCTCCCCTCCTCCCGGCGCCACGCGCGCCTCGAGGCCCATGCGATTCAGTTCCTCGACACGTCTCGTCTCGAAGGGAACGGAGCGAACCTCGCCGGCCAGACCCACCTCGCCCCAGGCCGCCATTCGCCCCAGCGGTTGATCCGCCGCCGACGAGGCCAGAGCGAGCGCAACCGGAAGATCGCATCCCGGCTCGTCGAGACGCCATCCCCCCACCACATTGACGTAGATCTCTTTGTCGCCGAGTTGGATGCCGGCATGCCGATCTAGCACGGCGATCACCTGATTGACCCGTGCCGGGTCGAGACCACGCACCGACCGACGAGGCTGCGCCTGGTTGGTGGGAGCGACCAGGGCCTGGATCTCGACGAGGACCGACCTCCGACCTTCCACGGCGGGATACACGATGGTCCCGGGGACCTTGGTCTCCCACCCGTCGAGGAACAGCTTCGAGGGGTCGTCGACCTCTACGAGGCCGTCGCCCTGCATGTCGAACATCCCCGATACGTGCGTAGCACCGAAGCGGTTCTTGTTGCTGCGCAAGACCCGAAAGCCCCGATCGGGATCTCCCTCCAGATAGAGGACGACATCGACCATGTGCTCGAGGATCTTCGGTCCCGCCAACCCTCCCTCTTTGGTCACATGACCTACCAGAACCACGACGACCCCGGTCGTTTTCGCCAGGCGAATCAGACGTGCCGCGCTCTCTCTGACCTGGGCCACTCCTCCCGGTGCGGACGGTATCTCGCTCACTCCGACGGTCTGGATCGAATCGACGATCAATACGGCCGGCTCAGCTTCCCGAGCCAAAGCGACTATGGCGTCGACATCGTCGTCGGATACCAGGTCCACCCCTTCCGCCGTCACTCCGGTCCTCTCGGCCCGCATCGCCACCTGATGAGCAGACTCCTCTGCCGAGGCGATCACCACCGAAGCGCCGAGGCTGGCCAATCCTCCCGCCATCTGGAGAAGCAGCGTGGACTTGCCGACTCCGGGCTCACCTCCGAGGAGGACAGCCGAACCTCGAACGAGGCCCCCGCCGAGGACCCGGTCGACTTCGCTCCAACCCGTGGCTAGACGCTCGACCTGAGACGCGGTGGCTTCGGATATGGTGACGGATCTCGCCGAACGTTGCTTCGAAGAGGATATGGGTTGGGCTGTCTCCGACAAGGGGTCCGAGGAACCGCATTGCGGACAGAATCCCATCCACTTTGGAGACCGGTAGCCGCAGGAGTCACATGAGAATTTGGAAGATGTTGCCATTTTGAGTTAACGATTGGCCCGCCTGAATGCGAAAATCAACACCCCCAAGAGGATTGCCGCCAAGATCAGTCCGCCCAGGATATTTGCCAGGGTCCACGGCTCATAGGTCCTCACCGCCAGGGTCAGCATGCCGTGGCACAATAACCCCGAAGGAGGGACGTGGCTTCACAGACATGTGAGCATTGCGGCGCGATAGTCGCCGGAGATGAGCAGTTCTGCCCGTCCTGTGGTGCCTTCATGGATCCCATGACCGCCCCCCGGCCGCGCCCACGGTCGACCGGGGGCGGCAACGTAATCAGCGTCAGCTCCGACGGCCCCAGCGATTCCCCGTACGAGGAGTTTTCCCTGGAGACTCCCCCACCGCGAGAGGATGCACCAACACCACCACCTTCCCAAGCCCAGGCAAGCAGTGGCAACGGCGGTGGTGGGCCGGTCAACTGCCCCTCCTGCGGTGCGATCAACCCACCGAACAACCGACACTGTCAGGAATGTGGCGCCCGCCTTCGCCAGGGTCCGCTACCTACCGCACCACGGCCCGCGGTTCAGGCAACCGCCGGGGTGCGAGCCGCGCTCGCAATCAGCGGCTTGCTGTTGGGGGTCATCCTCATCGCCCTCTTCTTCAACCTCTTCACCGGTGACGACCCCGAGGTGACCGGATCGACGTCCACCACTTCGACCACTCTCCAGGTCTTGGAGGATCCGGCCCCCATCGACATCCTCAACCAGACCTGTGATCCCCAAGGCATCTCCGGTCTGGTCTGTGCCAACCTGACCGCCGGAACCTTTGGCCAGGGCAACGAATATCAGGTGAGCTGGGATGAGGCTCAGAGTCAGGGAGTGACCATCACGCTCGACTTCTTCGAGCCGATGGCAATCACGGCCATCCAATGGATCAACATCGAAGAAGAAGCCCGCTTCCGCCAAAACTACCGGGCGAGGAGCCTGTTGGTCCAGGCTGAGGACTCGTTGTCTGAAGTTCCGGTGACATTGGAAGACCGCCAGGGCGCCCAGCAGTTCCCCTTTTCAGCGATCAGCACCACATCGGTGGTGATCGAGATCGTGGAGGTCTATCAAGCCGAGCGCTTCGAGGACAACATCTTCGACGAGCTGGCCATCGACGAGATCGTGGTCATCGGCCGTCCGGCGACAACGTCGTCGGAAACCACCCCGACCACCAGCACCACCACCCCGGACTCGGGGGGAACGACGACACCGGGCTCATCGAGCACCACCAACGGCGGCTAGACCGGTCTCTGCACTCTCGATTCAAACCCTCCACTGGCGAGCACAGCGAGGCTCACTCCTTGATGTAGGGCTGACCGTCGGCTGCCGGCGGCCGCGTTCGCCCGACCACTCCGGCCACCACGACGATGGTGACGACGTAGGGCAACATCAATAGGAACTCGGAAGGGATCCCAACGTTGAATATCGCCACCTTCTGTTGGACCGATCTCGCAAAACCAAAGACCAGCCCGGCTCCCAACGCCCCGATTGGCAGCCAGCGACCGAAGATCATCGCGGCTAGCCCAATGTACCCGATGCCCCCGGTCATGTCCTCCTCAAAACGC
The DNA here is from genome assembly GCA_036374335.1 of Acidimicrobiia bacterium. Lineage (GTDB taxonomy): Bacteria > Actinomycetota > Acidimicrobiia > Spongiisociales > ZC4RG35 > JANQRA01. Next base: position 33,798 of record DASUUC010000104.1, on the reverse strand, counting down.
GCTACCTGAGCGAGTCCGAGAAAGGCTCCCCCGAACCCGGCGATCATCCCACCGTATATCACGTTGCGGTAGCGAACCCGGAAGACGTTGATACCCGCCGTATCTGCCGCTTTGGGATGCTCGCCAACGGATCGAGCGCGAAGACCCCATCGGGTATAGAACAAACCGAAGTGGATCACGACGACGAGGATGAACATTCCGTATACGAAGTACGTGTGATCGAAGAACATGGGTCCGATCACCGGGATGTCCGCCAGCAGCGGGATTCGTATCGCCGGAATACGTTCAGGAGCGTTGAGTGATTGGACGTCGGCGAGGATCCTCGCCGACATGAGAGACGTGAGGCCGAGGGCCAGGATGTTGATCACCACGCCGGCAATGATCTGGTCGACGTGGAATCTGATCGTCAGCCAGGCGAGCAGCCAACCGAGTAGCCCCCCCGTTATCAGGGCACCGAGAATCCCGGCCGCGGTTCCAAATGCGCTGGAGAGGACGACACCGGCAAATGCAGACGCCAGGAGCTGACCCTCTATTCCGATGTTGATGACACCGACACGCTCACACATGAGCCCGGTGAGGGCGCCGATCACCACCACCACTGCCAGGATGACCGTGGAACGGAGCATGCCAACCATGCTGAATTGCCCGCCGGCAGCAGCCCACGCCAGAAACGCCAATGAGAACAAGGCAAAGCCGATCGCCAGAGCGATGTTGGTCCAATCCAGCGCCCGGCGGGTGAGTCTCCAGACGCCAAGTGCGATGATCAACACCCCAACGACCAAGGAGAGGGTGCGTGCGTCGACGACCCAGGACAGACCCTGAAAACGATCCGTTTGCAGCGAGAGGTTGAACGTGGCCGTCAAGCCGCTCTCAACACCGAATCCGAAGAAGATGACAACGAAGACCCCGATGGCGATGAGCACCCAGCCGACGATCGTCGAGCGACGCTCCTCGGGCGTCGCCCGGTTCTGGAGCTCCAACGACACTCGCTCGGCGAGGATGGTCATGCCCCCCAACCCTTCGTGAGCTGAGTGGGCTCGACTTCGGATGCCTTGAGCCTGAATATGGCGCGCACCAATTCCGGTGCGGCGATGAAGATGATTATCAGCGCCTGCATCACGATCACCAGATCGACCGAGACCCCGGCAGCGGCTTGCATCGTGCGCCCCCCGGCGATGAGGGCACCGAACAAGAGGCCTGACCACGCCACGCCATATGGATGGGATCTCCCGAGGAGCGCCAAGGCTATGGCGTCGAATCCGATCGTCCCCGGGAAGTTGGACGTGACAGTGTAGGGAGGGAGGCCCAGAGTCATTGTCGCCCCCGCGATGCCCGAAAGCGCGCCTGACAGAAACATGACCGCCGTGAAGAGGAAGGCCACATTCATTCCTGCATATTGGCTGGCAGTTGGTGAGAAACCGGCGGCGCGAAACTCGAAGCCGATCGTGGACCTGAACAAGAGCCAATGGACGAAGAAGACGGCTGCGATAGCCAGCAGCAGACCGATGTTCACCCGGTACTGAGCCCCAAAGATGGGTGGGAGCCTCGCCGAATCCAGGATCGGCGCCGACTGGGGCAAGTTAGATCCCTCGGCTTGGAAGGTGGCGGTCTTCAGCGCCCACAACACGAAGAAGGCCGCAACGAAATTGAGCATGATCGTCGTGATGACTTCATGGGCACCGGTCCTGGCCTTGAGCAGCCCGGCGAGACCACCCCAGATACCCCCTCCGATGATGGCGGCGACGATGGCGAGTGAGATGTGCAGGACCACGGGAAGATCGACGTGAAGACCCACCCATACCGCAAAGATGCCGCCGATGAACATCTGGCCCCTTGCTCCGATGTTGAACAACCCGGTGCGAAAGCCCACCGCCACAGCCAAACCGGCCAGGACGAGTGGGGTGGCGGTGAATAGCGTCTCTGATATCGCCCGAATCGAGCCAAAGGCTCCGATGAACAGCTCTCGATACGCGATGCCGACTCCACGCACCATGTCACCGATTGCGCCGGCCGGGTCTTCGCCCATACTCCGCCAGGCGTCGACATCGGTGACCATGATGATGAATGCGCCGATGATGAGGGCGAGCACCAAAGCGAGAGCAGGTATCAGCACTGCATTCCGGGTGCTTTCATCAACGCCGGAGATCTTCCGCATCACGAGTTTGGATTCGTCAGTCGGTGGAGTCTCGTCGACTTTTGGTCTCGTTGGGTCAGTCATCTGAGGCGTGGGATCCGAGCATGGCCATTCCTATCTCGGTTGTGCTGGCTGATGTGGGATCGAACTCGGCGACGATTCTGCCCTCGAACATCACCAGCACACGGTCCGACAGGCTCGTGACCTCGTCGAGCTCCGGGGACACGATGAGCACGGCTGCGCCCCGGTCTCGCTGTTCCACGATGCGTTTGTGGATGTATTCAATCGAGCCCACGTCGACTCCCCGAGTCGGCTGTGAAGCGATCACCAACCTGACGTCGCGGTCGAATTCTCTGGCAACGATCACCTTCTGTTGGTTGCCCCCCGAGAGCGTCGACACGGGTACGTCCACCCGGGTCGTCTTCACGTCGTATTCATCGACGAGTCTCTGCGCCGCCACCGTGGCAGCCGGCCAGTCCATGCGGATCCCCGTTGAGTAGGGGGGGTCGTAGTAAGCGTCCAGGACCATGTTCTCGGTGATGGTGAAGCCGAGGATCAGTCCGCTCTCCTGGCGGTCTTCCGGTACGTGGGCCACGCCCGCCTCATGGATTTCACGAGGGGTGTTCAAGGTCACGTCCTGGCCGCCGATGGTCACTCTTCCGGCGAGAGACGGCCGCATTCCGGTGATGCTCTCCACCAACTCTGTCTGCCCATTGCCTTGCACACCAGCAATCCCGACTATCTCTCCAGATCGCACATCGAACGACACGCCATTGACCGTCGCTTGGGCGCGATCGTCGAGCACCACGAGACCTCTCACCGAGAGGATGACGTCCTCGGGAGTCGCCGGCTCCTTGTCGACACTGAGCAGGACCGGACGTCCGACCATCATCTCGGCGAGCAACTCCTCTGTAGCCGAGTCTGGGGAGACCTCGCCGATGGACCGGCCATCGCGAAGCACCACTATCCGGTCGGCTATCTCCAGGGCCTCGTTGAGTTTGTGGCTGATGAAGATCACGCCCTTGCCGTCCTCCTTCAGCCCGCGCACGATCTCGAAGAACTCCTCCACCTCTTGCGGGGTGAGAACCGCCGTCGGCTCGTCGAAGATGATGTACCGGGCATCACGCACGAGGACCTTGATGATCTCGACTCTCTGCTGTACTCCCACGGGTAGGTCCTCGACCAGAGCATCGGGGTTCACCGCGAGCTTGTACCGATCCGAAACCTCCGTGACGAGATTCCTCGCTTCGCGCCTGTCGATCCAATCGAGGCCCTTGACAGGCTCCAGTCCGAGGATGACGTTCTCGACGACAGTGAAGACCGGGACCAGCATGAAATGCTGGTGGACCATGCCCACTCCGGCGTGGATCGAGGCGAGGGGATTGCTCAGCTCGAGCTGCTCGCCATCGATCACGACCTCGCCCTCGTCCGGGGAGTAGAGCCCAAAGAGGACGTTCATGAGAGTGGTTTTCCCGGCACCGTTCTCCCCCAGCAAGGCAACGATCTCGCCGGCTTCGACCGACAGGCTCACGTCGTCATTGGCGATGACATTCGGGAACCGCTTTGTAATGCCCCTCAGCTCAAGCGCCACGAGCTGGGTCCTTTCGGTCGACCGCCACGAAGCGACACTATAGATCGCAGAGGGCCCCCGCCGCTGGGACGGGGGCCACTCCGCTTCTAGGCGTCTCTGCGCGGGATCATCCGCCGCCGACGACGAATTTGTCCCAGGTGATGGTGCCGCTCTCGATGTCTGCCAGTACCTGCTGTACCTCGGCATCGAGCTCCTCGGGAACACGGTCTGCCCAAGAGTGGTAGTCGGAAAGCCCGACTCCGTCGTTCTCCAGATTGCCGACGTAACTGCTGCCACCGAGTGGCGCGCCCGAGGCGTGGGCCTCGATGGAACCTGTGACAGCGCTGGCCAGACCCTTGGTGATGGTCACCAGCCACAAGTCCTGAAACTCTGCTGGCATGGCCTCAAAGGCATCGGCGTCGACTCCGATTAGAGCACCGTCGATTCCTCGGTCCTGGATCGCCGTGCCACAGGGGAGGTTAATCGCTCCACCCACCGGCAGGATGATGTCGGCGCCCTCGTCGAGCTGGCTCTCACAGGTAGCGCGCACGATTGGGTCGGCAGGGTCGAAGACACCGGTGAAGGTGCCGTCCTGCGCCTCGACGTCCCAACCGAGCACCTGCACGTCGGTGCCCTTGACCTCGTTGTAGTGGGCGACACCACGAGCGAAACCATCCAAGAAGATGGCCACAGTAGGGATGTTCTGACCGCCGTAGACTGCAACCGTCCCGGTCTGGGTCATGCCCGCTGCCAGGTAGCCGGCGGCGAAGGCGGCTTCATCCGTCTGGAACTCGGTCCCGGCGACATTGGGGCCATTCGACGCGGCGTCGATCAGAGTCCACTGCACTTCTGGATTGGCTGCTGCAAAGGTCTCCACCGAAGGACCCAACTTGAAGCCTGAGCCGACGATGTGCTCTGCCCCTTGGTCGAGGCACGTCTCGATATGTGGCTGATAATCGGCCTCACTGGTCGACTCCAGCAAAATCGGGTCTTGCTGGGCCGCTCCGCTGGCCGCGGCGTCCTGCACGCCCTGCCATCCGGAGGCATTGAAGCTCCGGTCGTCGACACCGGCATCGTCTGTCACGAAACAAGCCACCACGGGAGCGAAAGTCATCTCCTCACCAGTGGTGGTGGTCTCCTCCACGGCCTCGCTGGTCGTAGTGTCCATTGCTTCCGAGGTTGTCGTCTCCTCGGGAGCCGCAGTGGTAGTGGTCTCTTCGGCGCCTCCGTCGTCTCCACACGCGGCGAGGACGAGGCCCAGTGCCGCAAAGATCGCGAGGTACCGCATATAGCGTTTCACGCTGAATTTCCTCCAGTAATTGTGAGTGCGGGCTGTGAACTTGCCCGCGGCGGCAGGTTAGTGGGCTAAAGGGCCTACTGCGATGCGGAGAGGGGGAAGGGCCTTACCAGATATATCCAGGGAATCGATACCAGAGTGACTGTCCCTTTGAAAACGACATTGACCCAGAAGATGGTCAACGCCACCTCGACAGGGAACACGCCGAACAGGGTGGCCAGCCCGACGAACAGCGCAGAATCGATCGGAATGGCGGCTGCGTTGGAGACCAGGACCCTTCCCCATTGATGACGCCCTGCGAATCGGCGAACCCACATCGAATAGGCCTCGGTATCGATCAACTCGGCGACAACCTCGGAGACGATGGAGGCTACGACGATGCCCCACACCGGAGCCAATACCTGGCCGAACTCGAGTTGTGGTCCCGTTTGAGGGTCGGGAGGCAGGCTGCCGACGAGACCGAAGAAGGCGGCCATCCCCAGATTGATCACTGCGGCGAGGACGATCAGGGTGCGTGCTGCCGATTTGCCTCCGATCTTGTGGACCAGGTCTCGGAGCGTGAACGTGAATGGGTAGATCAGGGTCCCGGCGTCCACGGCATAGCCGGCGAAACTGATGACCCGCAACGAGGCAACGTCGGCCAGCATCTGAGCAGCGACGTAGGCGCCACCCACTATCAGAAGCGCGCGCAACGCCCTGTCCATGAGAGGTCAGCGTAGGCAGCGACACCTCGTCCGAGCGGTGGATGGCCTGCTCGTGGCGAGAATCGCCCGGAGCCGGGAGAGCGCTACTCGAGTTCCGGGACGAGAGTCGGGTCGATCGTCACGAACTTGACGAGCTGGGGGTCGGTCACTCCCGCATACTCCCAGTGCCACGGCTCCTGGCTCGCCTTGCCGCATGCGGCCCACTGGGGGTGAACCCAGCCAAACCGGTGGGCGTTGAGCTTCATCCAGTGGAACTCCTCGTCGTAACAGGACAGCACCCGGTAGCTGGTGGCGAAGTCAACCGCGCGCCCCCAACCATGATTGGAACGGCCTGCCGGAGCAACGGGAGGACCACTGCACTCACGCTCTTTCTTGGTGCCGCTCTGCACTTTCTCCCCGGTCGCCGAATCGAAGGTGTAGATCGGTGTTTCCACCACCGGGCAGCGGCGTTCGTAGGCAGCCGACTGCTGGCCGTAGCTGCGATAGCAATCCTCGGCATGGAGATCGATGCCGTCGTCACGGGCGGCGTCCACCATGAGCGAGTAGAGATAGGCGGCATCACGCTCGAGAGTGCAGCCGGACACGGTCATCAGGCGATCCGGGTCCATCCTTCCGTTGCGGTAGCCATCCAACTCGAGGTCGAGGGTGTATGCCTCAACACCCGCCGGGGCATATTCGGGTTGCTCGCCGGGGGCGAGGCCGGCAAAGAGTGCGACGAGAAGGGCGTAAACGATTGGCATGAGCTAGCGCCAATACCAATCGGCCAGTTCGCCTCAGGTCTTTAGTGATTGACCGGGGCAATTCCCTTGCTGGCGAAGGGTTATTCCTGACCGGCGAGCTGCACGGGAGGAGTCTCTGGCGAGGTGATGCCCTCGAAGGTGAGCTCCTCGTCCTCAGCGTTGTATCCGACCAGGATCGTCGTGCCTGCCTTGAACTCTCCGAGCAGTACCCGCTCCGACAGCGGATCCTCGAGCAGACGCTGGATCGCCCGACGCAAGGGGCGGGCCCCGAGCTCGGGGTCATATCCCTGACGGCCCAGGTACTCCTTGGCATCGTCGGTGAGGGCAAGGTCGAGATGCTGGGTGGTGAGCTGTTCCATTACCCGGCTGAGCATGAGATCGACGATTTCTTTGAGCTCGTCCATCTCCAACTCGTGGAACACGATTATCTCGTCGAGCCGGTTGATGAACTCGGGCCTGAAGTGCTTCTTCAGCTCGTCGGTGACCCGCTCCTTCATGTGCTCGTAGGTCATCTCCCGGTCCTCTATGTGGAACCCGACCGACTTCTTGTGGAGGTCGCGGGTGCCGAGGTTGGAGGTCATGATGATGACCGTGTTCTTGAAGTCGACGGTCCGGCCCTGGGCATCGGTCAAACGACCTTCCTCCAGGATCTGGAGCAGGGTGTTGAAAACGTCGGGATGGGCCTTCTCGATCTCGTCGAAGAGGACCACCGAGAACGGCTTGCGCCGCACTGCCTCGGTCAGCTGGCCGCCCTCGTCGTAGCCGACGTAGCCGGGAGGGGAACCGACGAGACGGCTGACGGTGTGCTTCTCCATGTACTCGGACATGTCGAGCTGGATGAGGGAGTCCTCTTGACCGAACAGGAACTCGGTGAGAGCCTTGGCGGTCTCGGTCTTACCAACACCTGATGGGCCGAGGAAGATGAACGAGCCCGACGGGCGACGGGGGTCCTTGAGGCCGGCGCGGGTGCGGCGGATCGCCTTGGACACGGCCTGTATGGCGTCGTGCTGGCCAATGATCCGCTTGTGCAGCTCGTCTTCCATGTGAACGAGACGAGAGGTCTCTTCCTCCGTGAGACGATGCACGGGAATGCCGGTCCACTGGGCAAGGACTTCGGCGATCTCCTCCTCGTCGATCACCCAACCGCCTTCGTGCGATGCGGCTTCCTGCTCGGCGCGCTCCATGAGCAAGGTGCGCTCTTCGTCTCGGAGGCTGGCGGCACGCTCATAGTTCTCGCCGGTGACGGCGTCTGTCTTGTCACGACGGATACCGGCGAGCTTGCCGTCGATCTCGATGATCTCGGGGATGTCGGTCTTGCGATGGATCCGCATCCGGGAGCCGGCCTCGTCGATGAGGTCGATGGCCTTGTCGGGAAGGAACCGGTCGGCGAGGTAGCGGTCGGCCAGATTGGCGGCGGACACAATTGCCTGATCGGTGAACCTGACCGAGTGATGCTCTTCGTAACGATCCTTGAGGCCCATCAGGATCTCGATGGTGTCGGTGAGTGAAGGCTCCTCGACCTGCACAGGCTGGAAGCGTCGCTCCAGGGCCGAGTCCTTCTCCAGATACTTGCGGTACTCCTCGAGGGTGGTGGCTCCGACGGTCTGCAACTCACCCCGGGCCAGCATCGGCTTGAGGATGGAGGCGGCGTCGATGGCGCCTTCGGCGGCACCGGCACCGACCAGGGTGTGGATCTCGTCGATGAAGAGGACGATGTCCCCCCGGCTCTTGATCTCCTTGAGCACCTTCTTGAGACGCTCCTCGAAGTCACCGCGGTAACGGGAGCCGGCGACGAGGGCACCGAGATCGAGGGTGTACAGGTTCTTGCCTTTGAGGTTCTCGGGAACCTCATCGGAAACGATGCGTTGCGCCAGGCCTTCGACGATGGCGGTCTTGCCGACGCCGGGCTCCCCGATGAGAACCGGGTTGTTCTTGGTCCGGCGAGAGAGGATCTGCATGACCCGCTCGATCTCGCGTGTCCTGCCGATCACCGGGTCGAGCGACCCCTCCCGGGCAGACTGAGTCAAATTGCGGCCGAACTGGTCGAGGACAGTCGACCCCGACGAGCTGGACTCGCGGCCACCGGCACCGGCTGTCTTCGGTTGCTGCTCCTCGCTCCCACCGGGACCGGACAGCAGTTGGATGACTGTCTGCCGCACCTTCTGCAGCTCGGCACCGAGCTGTTGGAGAACCTGGGCGGCGACACCCTCGCCCTCACGGATCAGCCCGAGCAGGATGTGCTCGGTTCCGATGTAGTTGTGGCCTAGCTGGAGCGCCTCACGCAGAGACAACTCGAGGACCTTCTTGGCGCGAGGCGTGAAGGGGATATGCCCCGACGGCGACTGCTGGCCCTGACCGATGATCTTGACCACTTCATCGCGGACCGATGCGAGGTCGATGTCGAGACTCTCCAAGGCCTGCGCGGCGATGCCCTCACCTTCGTTGAGCAAACCGAGGAGGATGTGTTCTGTCCCTATGTAATTGTGGTTTAGGAACCGGGCTTCCTCCTGGGCCAGGACAACGACCCTGCGGGCCCGGTCCGTAAAGCGTTCAAACATTCGCTTCTCCTGGACCTGGCATATGCAATTTTAACATCGGCTGCGCACTCAACGGCATCAGGTGGCTTACTCGATCCTCAGTGAATAGATCCGTAATAGCATCGTCACCAATGGAAGACCTCCAAAGCCTCGTCGGTATTCCCCGAATCTGGGATCGATTGAGCACCGTCGAGGAGCGACTACTCCAGGCATCGACCGCGGATGACTCCTACTTGACGAAGATCGCCCAGCACTTGCTCATTGCCGGGGGCAAGCGGTTCCGCCCGCTGTTGGCCCTCCTCGCTGCGGAGTTCGGCGATCCCGAAGACCACCGCCCCGTGGAGGCGGCGGTGGCGGTCGAACTGATCCACGTCGGCTCCCTCTACCATGACGACGTCATCGACGAAGCCGACACCAGACGGGGCGCCAGCTCGGCCAATGCCAATTGGACCAACTCGGTGGCGATCCTTGCCGGCGACTTCCTCATGGCACGGGCATCGGAGGTGGCGGCGACCCATCTCAGCCAGGAGTCGGTGCGTCTTCTCGCTTCTACTTACGCAGAACTCGTGGAAGGACAGACCCGAGAGCTGCAGCTCACCGACGACCTCACCCATTCGCTCGAGGACTATCAGCAGGTCATCGGAGGCAAGACCGCATCCTTGATCAGGACGTCGGCACGTCTCGGCGCCTTGGCAGTCGACGCCGAAAAGGCTGTGGTGGAGGCTCTCTCTACCTGGGCATGGGAAGTCGGAATGGTCTTCCAGATCGCCGACGACGCCCTCGACCTAGTCGCCGACGAGGAGACCATCGGCAAGCCTGCCGGCTCCGACATCCGGGAGGGAACCTTTACCGGACCGGTGCTGCGGGCGGTTTCTGGCCCTCATGGCGACCGAGTGCATGAGATCCTCGCCGCCGGACGTCCATATAGCGACGAGGCCGTGACCGAGGTGATCTCCCTGGTGCGGGAGGGGGGTCACATCGATGCGGCGCTGCAGACCGCGGCCACCCGTCTCACCATCGCCGAGGCCGCTCTGGCCACTTTGCCCACGTCGAAACCAAAAGAGATCCTGGAACGGCTCGGCGCCTACCTCCTGGAACGGGTGGAATCGGCCCGGGCCTAACCCGTCTCCAACCGTTCCGTGCGGATTATTCCGGCCCGGGTCCCGGTAAACCCGCACAGAACGGGTCAGGACTCAGGGCGCAGGGTCGGGAAGAGGATCACCTCACGGATGTGGGGCTGATCGGTGAGGAGCATCACGAGTCGGTCGACACCGATGCCCAGTCCCCCCGTCGGCGGGAGACCGTATTCGAGAGCGCGGATGTAATCGTGATCGATGACGTGAGCCTCCTCGTCGCCACCGGCCCGGGCGATGGCCTGAGCCTCGAACCGCGATCGCTGGTCGTCGGCGTCGTTGAGCTCAGAGAAGGCGTTGCAGTACTCGGATCCGGCGATGACCAACTCGAAACGCTCCGTCAGCCGGGGATCGTCGGCTCTTCTTCGCGAGAGAGGCGAGACCTCGATCGGAAAGTCCAGGACAAACGTGGGCTCCCAGACTTCATTGTTGGCCAGCTCATACAGCTCGAACAACAGCTTTCCAGAACCGGGATCGCCATCGATGCTCACCCCGCGCTCGACGAGCAGCTCTGCCAGCTTCTCCGGATCCGTGTCGAGGTCGACTTGGCTCCCGACGTAATCAGAGACGAGGTCGATCAGCTTCACCCGGGCATAAGGCGTGGCAAGAGAGAGCTCCCGACCCTGATAGGTCGTCTCGACGCCCCCCAGAGCCGACCTCGCCACCTCGCTGATGACCTCTTCTACGAGGTCCATGATGTCGGTGTAGTCGGCGAAGGCCTGATATGCCTCCAGCATGGTGAACTCGGGATTGTGTGTCGGGTTGATCCCTTCGTTTCGGAAGATTCGGCCGATCTCGAACACCCTCTCCAGGCCACCGACAACCAGCCTCTTCAGATGCAACTCGGTTGCGATGCGCAGCTGCAATTCAATGTCGAGAGCGTTGTGGTGGGTCAGGAAGGGTCGGGCCAGCGCCCCGGTCGCCTGGGTGAGCAGGACCGGGGTTTCCACTTCGACGAAGCCGCGAGCCTCGAATTCACGACGCAGGTCGGACACGACCCGCGCCCTGGTCGTCGCGGTCCTCTTTGCCTCCGGGTTGACCATCAGATCGACATATCGCTGACGGCTTCTCGTTTCGATGTCGACGAGTCCATGCCATTTGTCAGGCAGGGGACGAAGCGCCTTCTGCAGCAACGTCAGGTCGTCGACTTTCACGCTCAGCTCGCCGCGCTTGGTGGTCATCACCACTCCGCTTGCGCCCACCCAATCGCCCAAGTCGAGCTCGCCGAATCGATCCGCCAATTCCTCGCCGGCCGTCTTCCGCTCCACGAACAACTGGACGGTGCCACTTACGTCCTGGAGCGTCCCGAATTGGAGCTTGCCGAACGAGCGGTGGAGCATGAGGCGGCCGGCCACAGTGACCCTGTCCTCCGTCTCAGACGCCGGCTCGAGGGAGGCATAACGCTCATGCAAGTCGATGGCAAGGTCGGACCGCTCGAATCGGCGGGGATAGCCACCGGCGTCGAGAACCGCCCGGTGCTTCTCCCGGCGATTCTCCACCAACCTGTTCTCATTGGTTTCGGGCTGCTCGCTCATGGGTGGGTCACGATGTTGGCAGAGCGGTCAGCTGGCTCTCCTCGTCGAGCAGGACTCCACGATCGGGAACCGGCCGGCCATCGACGATGTCGAAGGCGAGGTTGTCGATGAGACGCACGGCGCCGACGCGTGCGGCGACAGCGAGAACTGCGGGCTGGTCGAGCGACTCGATGGGTCTCATGGTCTCCTGCGAAGCCAACTTCACATAGTCGATATCGAGGCTTTTCATCGAGCGCTCGACGGTGGCCTCCAGCCGCTCTGCCCTGCGCTCTCCGGCGTCCACCTGCTCGGCCGCTTGGAAGAGGCCCCGGGAGATGGCGAGCGCCGCGTAGCGATCCTCGCGCGACAGATGGACGTTTCGGCTGGAGAGGGCGAGCCCGTCGGGCTCGCGCACTACCGGAGCCTGCACGATCCCGATGGGGAACCGCAGATCCCGGGCCATCGCCCGCAGCACGGTCAGTTGCTGTGCGTCCTTGCGGCCGAACATCGAGATATCCGGTTGGAGACCCGCAAACAGCTTGGCCACGACGGTGGCCACCCCCGCGAAGTGACCGGGACGGTGATGACCCTCCATCTCGTCGGTGACTCCTATCACCTCGACAGTGGTTATGGACGGGCCCGGGTAGACCTCCTCCACGGCGGGAGCGAACAGGAGATCAACTCCGTGCTCCTCGGCGAGGCGGGCGTCTCGCTCCTCATCTCTCGGGTAGGCGTCGAAATCCTCCTCCTCGTTGAACTGGGTCGGATTTACGAAAAGCGACACGACCAATGTCTCACATTGCTCACGCAGGATGTCCATCAAGATCAGATGGCCCTCGTGGAAATAACCGAGAGTGGGGAGCAGGCCAACGATCCCGTGGTACCTGTCCCGGGTTTCGGCGAAAGTGCGGGTCACTTCCATCTATGAAGGTCCTCCTCGCGTCCAGCGCGAATCGTGGTTGCCTCGGCCATGAGCCTGAACTGACGGCCGACGTGCTCGGAAACCTCGTGAGCTGCAGTCAAATGCCCGATCACCGTCTCGATATCTCCCCGGGCGATGGGACCGGTCAGCGAGGCGGCCGCACCCTTGTTGAAGACATTGGCCACCGCGGTCTCGACAAGTGGGCGGGAAACCTTCGGGTCGACCCGCGCCGCCCGGAACAAGTCGCCAGAAATTGCAAGTGCGGTGACCACGAAGTTGGCGGCCGCTGCCGCCGCAGCGTGATAGGCGGGTCGCGCGGTGTCGTCGAGACGGAACGGCTCCATCCCGAGGGAAGTAGCGAGATGGGTGAGAAGGTCGACACCGAGTTGATCCCCGTCGATCGCAACGAACGATCCGGCAAGTGCCCTGGCTCCCGACTCGGGGTCGGGCAGCGACTGGAGCGGATGGAAACCACCCACTGCTGTGCCCCGCTCTTGGATCTCATGAAGGGCCATGACCGGCGTGAAACCGGACAGATGGGCGACAACTCCGACGTCGCCGACGAATGGCGCGACCCGGGATGCCACGGCGGCGATGGCCTCATCGCGCACGGCGATGAACATGACATCCGCCTCCGGTAATGCGGTGTCCCACTCGAGGGACACCCATTGCTCGACCGGATGACGGCTCAGAACGCCGACCATTTCGTGGCCGGCAGCCTCAGCGGCAAGAGCCAGAGACCCACCAGCCCTTCCCGGGCCGACCACTATCAACTTCATCGCAGACCTCGCCAAATCACGGCAGCGAGGGTACCCGCCGGCCGGTGCAGCCGAATAGCCGGCGGGACAGAAAGACTGCCGGCGCAGCCGTCGACTAAACCGGCGAGGTCATCAAAGGGTTACTCCTCCTGAAGTTGATGCGGCGTGATCACCGGCCAGTTGGAGTCGAGTTCGGCCTTCTCGAAGCGGTATCCATCCCGGCGCTTCCAGAACTTGGTCTTCCAGACCCGGAAACGGCGCTTCTTCGGTTCAGGCTCGCCGTTGCCGGTCTCGTGGTTGCGAGTCCGTCTGTCCTCGGGGAGGACGACCTCCTCTGGGTCTTCCAGCGTGTTGAGCAGCTGATGGGCGGCATGTCTCGTAGCCCGATGTAGCTTCTTGCGCTCCTCACGCGTGGGGCGACTCTCGTCGTATCCGGGAATCTCCTGGCGGTGCTCTCGCGACCTTCTGGCCATGCATAACCTCCTGTCGTGGACTGGTCGTTCACTAAACAGGACCGGTTGGCGGGGGTCTGGCCACTGCCACTATGCCTAAACCTAGCAGGACTCAGGATTTCGTGAACAGGGCCTTTTGGCCCGAGAGAGACACTAGACCAGAAATGGGATGAGCCATCGCGGGACCGTCTGCCGGTAGGCGAGGTACCCCGGATAGCGCATTCGGAGGTGCTTCTCCTCATAGCGCGCCTTGACCAAGAAGAAAGGCACCAACAAAACGGCCGCCGCAAGGCCGAGGAGGCTTTCGACAAACAACGCCGTGCCCAACATGAACAGGATGATGCCTCCATATATGGGATGGCGGACGAGCCGAAAGGGCCCGGAGGTGACCAGCTCAGCATCCCGTCTCGGGATCGGAGGTGCCGTCAATGCGGGACCGAGCCGACGGGACGCCACGAAAGCCAGGATCAATCCGACGAAAGCAACAGCTGCGCCCAGCACCCGGGAGAAGCTGACCTCCCCTTCCGGCAGAGACCCGTCGTAGGCGAGGGCAATGGCCACCGCCAGGAACAAGACGAACTGAGCAGCGAGGAATGCATGTGATTTCCAGGCAGACACCGGCGTAATCCAATCCTTCGCCAGCCGATCAACCCCCTGGTGGGACAGGGCGTCGAGCGCCTCCCTGGCGGTGAGACCCTCCCCAACAGGCGCCTCCGGCCAGACGTCGGTCAATGGCCGGAGCACGAACTCACGTTCCGTCGCCCGGGGATGGGGAATGATCAGCCGGTCGGTCGACACCTGAGAGCCCTCGCTGGCGATGATGTCCAGATCCAGCGTCCGTGGCCCCCATCGGACCTTGCGCTCCCTTCCCTGCCGCAACTCGATCGTCTGGCACGCGTCGAGAACCGCGAGCGGCTCGGCGTCGGTATCGACGATCACCACCGCGTTCAAGAACGGATCCTGGAGGGGACCACCAACGGGCTCCGTCTCGTATAGAGGAGACACCTCGAGAACCCCCAAGCGCTTGTTCAGCTCACCCGAAGCCTCAATGAGATGCTCGAGCCGATCCCCCAAATTGGACCCGAGACCGATTGCGTACCGGGTCACGTTGAGCTATCGGGAGCGCTCGATCGTGACCGAAACGTCCTCGAAGACGAGGTCGATCGGAGCGTCTGGTTTGTGGATGGTCACAATTGACTTCGTGACCTGAGGATGCGCCATGATCGCATCGGCGACCCGCGCCGCTACCGCCTCGATCAGCTTGTTCGACTCCGACCCTACCGCCTCCCGGACCTCCATTGCCAGTGTGGAATAGTCGAGAGCATCGGCGATATCGTCGCTCTCACCAGGCGTGGAGAGGTCCGTGTATGCGGTGACGTCGACCCGGAACACCTGCGCTCGCTCCTGCTCCTGGTCGAGGACACCGTGCTTGGCATAGACCTCGATCCCGGCGAGGTCGATTCGGTCGTTCAACTGCCGTTGGCGTCTGGGATCAGCGAACGTCCTTCTGGCCCCAGGGCTCGACCGAGGATCTGCTGGATGAGCGCAAGGGCGAGTATCGGATCGTGGACCATCCCCGAGCTGACCAGATAGCCACCGAGGAGGCCGCCGATCGTGTCGTCGATGGTCTCTCTGTGGATCAACACCCTGGCGTGGTTACGGGCAAGTGCCTGATCGAGGGTGTTGAAGAACCGACTGACCGACTTTTGGTCGACTGGGCCGTTGACCGGAACCGAGTATGTTGCGATGCCGGCCTGACGGTAGGCCGCCAGGTTCTGGTTCCCGGGAAGCATCGAAACGATGGTGTTGATCTGGGCTTCTTCCACCAACCAGGTGATTTCCTCTTCACGACGAACCCGTCGATGCTGGAAACCGGAGCCCCCGACGCGGTCGGACACGGCGAGCCGATCGGAAATCACCCAGGTGAACCCCCGGGGCTTGAGCCCTGCAACCATGCGTCCCATTACTGGCTGGCCACGATAGCGCCCGCCACCGCCAGCGCATCTCTTGATTTGGCCACATCGTGTACGCGAAAAACCCTTGCCCCGAGGGTGTAAGCCAGGGCCGTGGTTATCGCCGTGGCCCGGTCCTGGCCCGCGCGCGTCTCGTCACCCGTGACCTTGGCGAGGAACCCCTTCCGTGACGTACCAACCATCACCGGAACACCATGACGCGCCAGCCGATCCAGATTGGCCAACAACGCCAGGCTGTGCCGGGCACGCTTGCCAAAGCCGATCCCCGGGTCGATTGCGATCCGCGCCCGATCGACCCCAGCCTGCTCCAGACGATCGATGCACTCGAGTAGATGAGCCTCTACCTCGACGACGACATCGTCGTACTTGGGATCGAGGTGCATGTCCATCGGTGTGCCCTGCATGTGCATCGCCACCAACCCGCAGTCCGACTCCGCCACAACCTCGATCATCGCCTCGTCCCGGAAACCGGTCACATCATTGACAATGACCGCCCCGGCGAGGAGCGCCGAACGCGCTACTCCCGGTTTGTAGGTGTCGATGCTGACCCGAGCTCTCGCAGCAACGAGACTCTCGACCACGGGCATCATCCGGCGCAGCTCCTCCGACTCGGCAATGGGACGGGCGCCGGGACGAGTGGACTCGCCGCCGACATCGACGATCTCGGCGCCCATTTCGACCATCTCGAGTCCCTGGCCGAAAGCGGCCTTGGGGTCGAGGAACTCCCCGCCGTTGGAGAACGAGTCCGGAGTGACGTTGAGCACACCGACGAGAACGCCGGAGGTCAGGTCGAGCTCCTCCCCGGAGATCGACCAGACAGAGGCCGGCTCGGTCAAGTCCGGGTGCCGAACAGGAGAGACATCGCCTCCGACCTCGTTGCCGGGTTGCTCTCCATGATCCCCCGCACGGCAGAAGTGACCGTCACCGCACCGGGCTTTCTCACCCCGCGCATCGACATACACAGATGTTCCGCCTCGATGACCACCAGCACTCCCAGGGGATCGAGCCGGTCATTGAGACAGTCGGCGACCTGTGCGGTAAGTCGCTCCTGCATCTGAGGGCGTCGCGCGAAACCTTCGACCAGCCTCGCCAACTTGGACAGACCTGTGACCCGGCCCTGGGGCATGTAGGCGACGTGTGCCTGCCCGTGGAAGGGCACGAAGTGGTGCTCGCACATCGAGTAGAAGGGGATCTCGCGGACCATGACGATCTCCTGGTAGTGCTCCTCCCCGAAAAAGGCGTCGATTACCTGTCCAGGATCGGTGTGGATCCCCCCGAAGACTTCCTCGTAGAACCGGGCCACCCGTTCGGGAGTTTTCGCCAGGCCCTCTCGTAGGGGGTCTTCGCCGAGTGCCTCGATGATCTCGCGTACGGCTTTCTCTATCCGGCCGGTGTCCATCTGGTCCATGTCCACCATGGAAACTAGGAACGCTCCTTTGGTATTTCTAAAAAGTCGTGAATCAGGGGTTGACAGTGATGTCATTCTGGCGGTATAGTGACTCTATTAGGACATCATGGAGATGTCATACTGACGCACGAGGAGACGTCATGTTGGTTACAATGACTCACAATCAAGTCGAGGCGCTGCTGGAAGAGCGCATCCGCTACTACCAGAAGATCAGGGGAAAGAGACGTAACTGATGCAGTTGTCACATGCGACCACCAAGCTCGAATCGGCCGTGGAGACCCAGCTCAGGGTGGCCGGACCGGAGATAGCCGAGGCGGGCACCCACCTGATGGCCGCGCTCAAACCCGCAATCATCCAGACCATGATGGAAGTGGTCAACATGGCGGTGGCCGAGATCTCCAGTCAGCTGGAGACCCAGACCATCGACATCAAGCTGGTCGATGGGGATCCCGAGCTCGTGGTCAACGAGGATCCCACGCCAGTCCCTCCTCCCCCGCCGCCACCGCCTTCCGGCTCGGATGCGGCCGACGAGGCCCGGATCACAGTCCGCTTGCCCAGCTATCTCAAAGACCTCATCAGCAACGAGGCCGAGTCCGCAGGCGATTCGATCAACGCATATGTCGTGGATGTTCTCTCCAACAAAGCTCGGAGAAGACGATCCACCGGTAGTCACCACAAGACCACTTTCCAGTTGTGATCGAAAAGACCTTCGAAGTCGACGGTCCACCCGACATCGAAGTCCGCATCGAGTCAGGCCGGGTCGAAGTGCACCGGGGAGAGTCCGGGAGTGTCACCGTCACCGTCGACACGAAGACCCCAGATTTCATCGTCGAGCAGCGGGGCAACTCAATATTGGTTTCCTCCGAACAGACCATGTCTTGGTTGTCCCGCAGCTCGGCCTACGTGGTTATCCAAACCCCCGAGGGGAGCGATCTTCGGGTGAGCGTCGCCTCGGCCGACATCCGCGCCGATGTCGCTCTCGAGAAAGCCAACCTGAAGACCGCCTCGGGCGACATCGAGCTGGAGAGCGCCGAAACCCTGGAGGTGAAGAGCGCCAGTGGCGACCTTCAGATCGAACGAGTCGGACGAGCGTTGAGTTTCAGCTCCGCCTCCGGTGATCTGTTGGTGCCGGGTGTCGTCAGCGGCAGCATCACAATCTCAACGGCTTCAGGGGACATCTACATTGACGATGCCGACGGAAACGTGGCGATCAGCACTGCCTCGGGTGACACCAGGCTGCGCCGATTCACAGGGCGCAGCGCCACCTTCAAGTCGATGTCCGGTTCGGTCGACATCGGGATCCCCCGCCGCACCGAAGTCTCTCTCGACGCCAATCTCCTCTCCGGGAAATTGCGTCTACCCGACTCTGAGCCAACGCAGGAAGACTCCGAGCGTCAGACTTCGATCCGGGCGAAGCTGGTATCAGGGGATCTGATCATCGAAAGGCTCTGACCAACACGAGGGGGACGACCCCTCCAACCCCCGCGCTGTGGTTACTCGTGCGATCGTGGTGGGGGGGAACCGTCGCTGCCATCACAACGTCGGTCGAAGCGAATACTCAGGCTTCGGCTGGTCGTCCCTTGGTGCGGGGAAGCTTGCGGTCGAGTTGCAGCGACTCCGTGACCTCTTCGGTCTCTTCTTGCTTCTTCTCGACAGCAGCCGCGATATCCGGGTGCTCTTGGGGCATGATCGGATCGTCCGGATACTTGATACGCATGGAGCCCCCGAAGGCGTGCTCCCACTTGGGAACGTCGCTGAAGATTCGAGCAACCTCCTCGCGATCCACCGTCTCTTTCTCGAGAAGGACCTCGACCATGCGCTCCAAAGCGTCAGAGTGGTGCTCGAGAATGGTCCGGGCCTCATCGTGAGCGGCTGTGATCAGCTTGCGCACCTCGGCGTCGATGAAGGCGGCCACCTGATCTGAGTAGTCCTGTTGGCGCGAGTAGTCACGACCCAAGAAGACCTCCCCGTTGGGTCGCCCATATTGCATGGGGCCCAACTCGTCGCTCATACCGTACTCCATCACCATGCGACGCGCTATCGACGTCGCCTTCTCGATATCGTCGGCGGCTCCAGTGGAGGGATCGGCGAAGGTCAGCTCTTCGGCAGTGCGCCCGCCAAGCAGCATCGCGAGCCGATCGACCAGCTCGCTGCGCTTCGACAGATACTTGTCGTGCGTGGGCAAGGCGAGGGTGTGACCCAGCGACCTGCCACGCGAGACGATGGTGATCTTGTGGACAGGATCCGAGTTTGGCAATGCGTATCCGACGAGGGCATGACCGGTCTCGTGGTAGGCGATGGCTGTGCGCTCTTCCTCGGAGAGGACCCGGGTCTTGCGCTCGGGACCGGCGATGACACGGTCGATGGCCTCCTCGAGCTCGACCATGGTGATCTCGCTGCCCCGCTTGCGTGCCGTGAGAAGGGCAGCCTCGTTGATGAGGTTGGCCAGGTCCGCCCCGGTGAACCCGGGAGTGCGGCGGGCCAGGACACCGAGGTCGATGTCGTCGCCCAGCGGCTTGCCCTTGGAGTGGACGCCGAGGATTGCCTCGCGGCCCTCGACATCAGGTGCGTCGACGGTGATCTGTCGGTCGAAACGTCCTGGACGGAGCAGGGCCGGGTCGAGAATGTCGGGGCGGTTCGTGGCCGCCATCACGATGACGCCGGTGTTGCCCTCGAACCCGTCGAGCTCCACGAGGAGCTGGTTCAGCGTCTGCTCCCTCTCGTCGTGGCCGCCACCGAGACCGGCTCCACGGTGACGTCCCACGGCATCGATCTCGTCGATGAAGATGATGGCGGGGGCGGTCTGTTTCGCCTGTTCGAACAGGTCACGAACCCGGGCGGCACCGACTCCGACGAACATCTCGACGAAGTCGGACCCAGAGATCGACATGAAGGGAACACCGGCCTCACCGGCGACTGCCCGGGCGAGCAGGGTCTTGCCGGTGCCGGGAGGGCCGAACAAGAGCACACCCTTGGGGATCTTGGCGCCCATCTGGCGGTAGCGATCGGGATTGGCGAGGAAGTCCTTGATCTCCTCGAGCTCCTCTTTGGCCTCCTGGAGCCCGGCGACGTCGTCGAAAGTGACTTTCGGTTGCTCTTTACCGACGACCTTCGCGCGTGACTTGCCGAATTGCATGACACGGTTTCCCCCGCCCTGCATCTGCATGAAGATGAAAACCATGAACCCGAGCAGGAACAGCCACGGCAGGAAGCTGATCAAAAGCTCAAAGAACCCGGCAGGCTCTTCGTCGGTTGACCACTTCGTCCCTGAAGTCTCCAACTTGGCGGTCAGCTCTGCTTCGAACCCTTCCACGTAACTGGCCACCTGGTCGAAGGCGCCTTGCTCGGCAGTGCTGCCGACCATGCGGCCCTGCGCCCTCCGCGATCGGGCCAACAGGACCACTTCTTCGTATTCACCGTCCTCCACGTTCTGAACGAACTGGGAGATGGGGACCTCTTCGGGCCCGGCGACTTGGTCGAACCACCACGAGAACAGGATGGCGACGAGGATTATCGACATCCCGTAGACGATCAGGGTTCGCAGAGTGCGGTTCACTAAGACTCGGTTCTGGAGGGAGTTGTGTCAGATGGTACGACGCTCGGTCGCATAGTCGAACCCCGTTGTCGTTGGTAGACTTCTACGCCTCCTCGCCCATCACTCCTACGTAGGGGAGGTTTCGGTATTTCCCCGCGTAGTCGAGGCCGTAACCCACTACGAATTCCGGACCGATGGGAAAAGCGACATACTTCACGTTTATGGAGACGCGCTGGATGCCTTCTTTCAACAGCAGCGCGGCAATCTCGAGCGACGCTGGCTTGCGCACCCGCAGACTCTTGATCAGGTAATTCAGAGTGAGACCGGAGTCGATGATGTCCTCGACAATGAGGACATGGCGCCCCTCGATCTCCTCATCGAGGTCTTTGAGGATCCGGACTACTCCCGAGGTCTGGGTGGAAGCCCCGTACGAGGACACGGCCATGAAGTCGAACTCACACGCCAGGTCGATGTGGCGAGCAAGGTCGGCCATGACCATGAACGCCCCCCGAAGCACCCCGACGAGCAGCAGTTCCTCCCCGGCATAGTCCTCCGATATCTGCTTTCCCATCTCGGCGAGCTTGGTCTCGATCTCCTCTGCGGTGATCAAGGGCTTGATGTCCATCCCTGTCCTCTTCTTGTATGGCCTGCGCGGTGGACCGGGAAAGCTAGCGTCGTTTCAAGCGGGAGCAGACGTCGGGTTCTGTTCCGAGCAGAATGATCTCGGTGGCATCATCATCGGGGAAGACCGGATCGTCAGCTCCAGGACCTCATCTATCCTGGAAGCGCAATCTGGTCTTTCAGGTGGCCGTCTTGGCGTCGAGTCGGTCGAGCCAGGACCCCTCCAGAGCCTGGCGCAGGTCGGGGTCCCTGACTGAAGCAGCAATCTTCTTCACCTCCTTGCGCGCTTCATCGATGTGACGGCGAGCGGTCTCAGTATCGCCTTGCGCAGCTGCCGCTCGGGCGGCGGCCCCGGCAATCTCGATTCCCAGCATCCGGCACCCCTGCTCTGCGGCCAGCCGCCCTGCCGCCTCCAGCCGATCGGCCGCCTCCTCCGGCTTCCCCTCAACCAGGACCAGCTCGCCTCGAGCATGTGCCAGGTGAGGGTCGAAGCTACGAACGGCC
Source organism: Acidimicrobiia bacterium (assembly GCA_036374335.1). Taxonomy (GTDB): domain Bacteria; phylum Actinomycetota; class Acidimicrobiia; order Spongiisociales; family ZC4RG35; genus JANQRA01. The sequence continues at coordinate 11,996 of DASUUC010000104.1, read as the reverse complement.
TTCTCCAACAAGAAGGTCTGGGCTTCGTCGAGGAAAGCATGTCCGGAGGTAGCGTTTCCGAGCCTGGACTGCACCCGCGCGAGACCGATCAAGGCCCGAGGCTTCTCCCAAAACTTCGAGGCCGAGGACGAACCCAAGCACTGTTCGAAATGCTCCTCAGCGGCGCCGAGATCATCCACGGCGAGAGCGGCATAACCCAGCTCCGCCCAAACCGTGGACGACAAGTAGTCACCGAGTGGTGCGCTGACCGCCTCTACCGCGGACTGGGCCGCCTCCTCCATCGGCTCCCTCATCCCCACGGTGGCATATACCCGAGCCAGTCCAGCAACGGCCACGGCCTCGAAGAACACGAGGTGGGCTCCGGCGGCGTTAGCCCGAGCCTTCCGCAGGTCTTCGAGAGCCTCCTCGACCCTCCCTAGCTCATAGAGCAGGGATGCCGCCACGGCCTGGGCCAAAGGCAGAAAGAAAGAGCCGTAACGGTCAAGGGTGGTCTCGTTGTCCAGTATCAGCTGCAACGCTCCCTCAGTGTCTCCATCTCGAAAACGGAGCCGGGAGTCTGCCATCGAGTAGAGGACGGCGAGGTTGTGCTCGTTGTTGGCTTCGCGGGCAGCCTCGATCGCCTCATCCACCGCAGGGACGGCGCGATCGAAGTCCATGAGCCACACCGTGTTCTCGGCTAGGCGGGTGAGCCCCTCCACCCGGATCTCGTCGGCACCCAGCTTCCTGCCCCAGTCCGCAGTCTCCTCGTCGTGCACCACGGAGGCGCCGATGTCGCCTCCCAGCCCGGCGATGGTGCAGGCATTCATGTGGTACTGGGCCAGGCCGAACTCGTCGCCTACCTCGGTTGCCAGCGTGTAGGCATCGTCGAGATAGCGCCGGGCGGCTTCCAGATCGCCTCTGAGAATCGCGGTGTTCAACGCCAGGCGATTGAGGGCGGTGACCTTGGCCGAGGGCCGTCCACAGTCATCGGCGTAATCGGCCAGGCGCTGGTAGGCAGCCTCTGACTGGGTGAGGTCAGGAACCAACGTGTAGGCAACCCCCAGTCCGTCGTGAGCTCGGACCACCAGCTCGGGATCGGCGCCGCTCGGCATTTTCTCGAGGGCCGTGGTGAAGAAGCGGATGGCGTCGGACAGGGCCATAGCCCTTGCTGATCTCTCTCCAGCTACCACCAGATGGGGAAAAGCCTGTTCCATGTCGCCCGCCTCCAGCAGGTGGAGAGCGATCTCCTGAAAGGCCTCAGGGTCGGTGGCGAGCAAGTGCTCCGCCAGGCGGCCGTGCAGCTCACGTCGGGTACGGAGGAGCATCGTGGAATAGGCGGCGTCCCGCATCAGAGCGTGGTGGAAGGCCAGATCTCCTGGTTGCTCCCGACTCTCGACCAGGATCTCCCGCCGGAGGAGGTCGGTGAGATGCCGATCGAGGTCAACGTCTTCTCCCATCAAGGCAGCCAGGGTTGTCCGGTCGAATTCGGATCCAATCACCGAGGCGAACTGGGCCACGACCTTCGACTCAGCCTCCAGGCGATCGAGACGGGCGGTGAGGAGAGAATTGAGGCCAGTCGGAACGGCGAGCTCTTCGTTCTCGTCCCCCTCTTCCCTGATGGCCTGGGCTATCTGCTCGATGAAGAGGGGATTGCCATCGGAGCGTTCCAGGATCCGGTGGCGCAGGGCGACGGGAACGGTGAGCCCCTCCACCAGGCTGTCGAGAAGCTGCTCGGCCGCCTCCCGACCCAGCGAGGTGAGATCCAAGTTGTGATAGCGATGAGAATGGTCCCGCTGGGCTGCCTCGTGGATGTGCCAGGGCGGCTCGTCCCGGTAGGGACGCATCGTGAAGAGGAGGCCCAGAGGGGCTACTTCAGTCAGCGACATCATCTCCTCGATCAGATTGAGGGACAGCGGGTCGGCCCAATGCAGGTCCTCGATGCTCACCAGAATCGGGCGGCGGCGCGCCTCGGCGTCCAGGTAGGACACGACTGCCCGGCGGGCTCTTGCGTCGAGTACTGGTGGCTCCAGGGCGGTCAGGAACTCCGATACCGACTCCGGCAGAGCGACCGACGTGACATAGGCCAGGTAGGCGGCGCCATCGACCAGGTCGGGCACCACCCTCTCCACGGCCTCCTCGACCAACCGATATGGATCGTCGGCCCGCTCCAAGCCCCACCATCGCGCCAGAAGCTGGGCGATAACCGAGTAGGGGACGGAGGCGTCATAGGACTCGTTGTAGGCCGACATCCAACCCAAATCACCGGGGATTGAAGCGCTGGTGGTGGCCTCGACTTGATTTCTCAGCTCGTCCAGGAGCCGCGACTTGCCCAACCCTGCCTCACCCATGATCGAGACCAGCCACCCGGAGCCACCGCGCAAACGCCGGGTCAGATCCCGCAGTCGCTGCAGCTCGATGGAACGTCCGATGAGGGGACGAGCGGAGGCACTGGCTTCTGCTTGTTCCTTTCGAGTAGCGAGAACTCGCACCGCTGTCACCGGCTCTGACTTGCCCTTCACCTCGACCGAACCGATTTCCTCACCTTCGAAGTGATCAGAGACCAGTGACCAGGTCTCGGCGGTCACCCGAACCGTTCCCGGTTGAGCCGTCTGCTCCATTCGCGCCGCCACATTGACCGCATCCCCAAGAGCGGTGTACTCCACCCGTAGGTCGGATCCGACCTCTCCTACCACCACCAAGCCAGTGTTGATCCCCACCCGCACGCCGAGAGGTATTCCCCAACGCCGTTCGATCTCCGCCTGGTAGGTCTCCATCCTGCCGACTATCTCCAGTCCGGCCCGAACAGCCCTCACCGGATCGTCCTCATGGGCGATGGGCGCTCCGAAGAAAGCAAGGACGGCATCGCCCAGGAGGCGGGCGAGCGTTCCCTCATACCGGTAGACGGGGGCAATGAGATGCTCGAAGGCGCCGTTCACAATGTCGGTCCAATCCTCGGGGTCCACTCCCTCGGCCGCAGACGTGGACCCTTGGATGTCGGCAAACAGCATGGTGACCGTACGTCGCTCCCCGAGCATGCGATTAGTGGCGCGGGCGGCTGTGATCTTGGTCAGCATCTCAGGTGGGACTTGGTGAGCAGCGGCTTTCTGGACCGGCGGCTGAGTCTCAGCCAAAGGGTTGCCGCAGTTGCTGCAGAACCGGGCGTCGGGGGGCGAGACGAAGCTGCAAACGGGACAGGTGATCGCAAGGGCGTGACCGCATTGGGAGCAAAACTTGGAGCCGGGGCGGTTATCATGCCCGCAGTTGGAGCAGTTCACTAGACCTTGCTATCTCGGTCGGCCGAGGATAACAGTGGACTCGGGATCACTCTCGGGATGCCCAGCCCTCCTGGCCGCCTCCAGGGATGGTCGTCAGCGGCGCCCTTGCCCCATTCACAGTATGCAGCGGCATCAGCAACTATTCGACAACGATAAGGGGCCCACGGCGCACCACGACGCGGCCTTCGGCTAAATCCTGCTGCGCACTCTCCCCCGACACGACTGTCCACATCCGCGCGATGCGATCAGCGCTTGGGTCTATGCCCGCCTCCTCGAGCGCATGATGGAGGACGCGATCGGCGAGAACTCGGGGAAGGGTGCAGATGACTGACGTAGGCAGCACTTCGGTCTGATACGGCAACGCCACATCATCCAAATAGGTGGCATCACGTTCGAGCATTTCGGCCGTTCGGGCCAGGGCCGAGTCGATCTGAGGGTTGAGCTCTCGCATCAGCGGGAGGATGTGGAGACGGATTCGGTTCCTGGTCAACGACATGTCCGCATTCATCGGGTCGTCGATGAAAGGCAGGCCGGCCAGGGTGGCAATCTCCCTGGTCTCACTCCTGGCGATACTCAGCATGGGCCGATGGATGTTCGGAGGCCGGAAGCGAGGAATGCCGGTGAGCCCCCTGAGCCCGGTTCCTCGAATCAGGTTGATCAACATGGTCTCGACGCTGTCATCCCGGGTGTGCCCGGTGACGACGGCCGACTCGATTTCCTCGAGTACCTGGTATCTGGCCTCTCTCGCTCGATCTTCGAGCGAGGGACCGGAGCCGACCTGGACGGTGAGCGTCTGCACGGGGATATCGAACACCTGGCCGATGTCGTGGGCAGCGCGAGCCATCGTCGGGGACGCCTGCAACTGATGGTCGACGTGGACCAAGCCAATGTCTCTACCAGATTCGGCAGCGAGATACGCCAGGGCTGCCGAGTCGGCTCCTCCTGACAAGGCCACCATGAGCCTGTCCTCGGGGAGATCGAGCTTTGGCAGGGCCGAGTCGACCAGTTGGGTCAGGCGACGCGTTGCAACCACTGAGACGGCTTCTCTATCTCGTGGAGGTCGGGGAGGCTGCTCGCTCCGCGAAAAGCGATACCCAGAGTGTCCCATCCCGATTCGCGCTCGACGGCCAGCACGAACCTCTCACCCTGTTTGTACTGCTTCATCTTCATCTCCAGCCCGGTCAGCCTGAAGAAGGCGGCAGTTCTTTTGTCGTGGCGTCGTCCTTTGAGAACACGACTCATCCGATCTTGAGATTTGAGACGGTCTCCGCCGACCCGGTCCATGACAACGTGGCCGTGGCCTTCGAGCAGGGACATGAGAGCCTGGATCTTGTCGACGATGGCGTTCTGCTCCGGAGAACCAAACAGACCGAGAAGACCCCGCTCGTCGACGATCGGCCGTCCCGTCGCTCGGCGGGAGGAGATCTCCTCCAAGACTCTCCCGAGAGCACCCGGCTCGGGCCGGGAAGACTCGACCAGCTCAATCACCAGCCCCATGAAGTAGTCGCGCATCCACGAGATCCCTTGAAACTGAGCTCGGTGGGTCAGCTCGTGAAGGGCAACCCAGTACCGGAACTCCTTCGGCTTGAACTGGTGGGTCCTCTCCATTTGCAGGATGTTGGGCCCAACGTAAGTCACCATGTCCCCCGGCTCGCCGGTGGGCAGCACGAGCTCGTACTGACCAAGAACCCGCCTGGCGAGGATACTGAGCACGGCTCTGGTCTCTGCTGCCATGACTCGCTCTGCGATAGCGGCCGCCGCCTGGTTCCGGCCCGACTCCGCGATCCGCTCCTCCAGTTTGCGTCTCGCCGGCTCGGTCAGGTGAGAGAAGGTGGCGACATTCCTATCCATCCACTCAGATCGGTCGATGACCACGGTATGCGGTGTCCCCGGGAGACTGAGACCGGTTGCGAGCGGGACGATCTCGGACACCTCGAGGGTGACTCGCTCCATCTCGTCGGCGAGCTGACGGCTGTGATAGGTCTCGGCGAGGGGGTAAGACCCCGCCACACGATCCGACAGACGGCCCCGGCCGGGCCGTGAGGAGGTCACTACTCGACTATGCGGTAGCGCTTGCGCACGACGTCGGTGAAGTACTTGATGGCGGTGAGGAGGATGATCACGGCTGCGATAACCAGACCTGTGGGGATCATGTAGCGGTAGGTCCAGTCGACTTCGGCGGGAGCGGCTTCTTCGGACTCCATCGGAACTGCCGGCGAGAGGCCGCTGTCGATGGTAGTTGACGTGCTATCAGTGGCACCACCTTCCTCCTCGCCACCTTCCTCAGCGGCCAGCACGACCACGGAGAAACCCACGATCAAGACGGCCACGATGAGAAGTAGTAGCGAGTTGCGACCCATGCGACTCATGGTCCGCAGCCTACAGCTGACCCCTAATGGGGGCGAACTTCTCTTATCAGGTTCAGGTGGACTCCTCCCTGATCAGCTCTCTTACTTTCACCTCTAGAGCCTCGGGCATGTCCTCGGTGAGACAAGTGCGGATCACGACCTTGAGACGCCGCTCGAAGTCGAATGAGTCGAAGCAGCCGTCACAGTCGTCGAGATGTGCTCGAACCGCGTGCGCGGTCTGCGCGTCGAGCTCGGAGTCGAGATATTGATAGATCTGGTCTTGTGCGTCTCCGCAGTCGCAATCGTGACTCATGGCCTTTCAGCGTCCTCTGGTACGAGACCTCGCCGGCTTGCAAACTCCCACAACCGCTTCTGCATCGCTTTTCTTCCACGATGCAGGCGCGACATCACGGTTCCGATGGGAATGTCGAGGATCTCGGCTATCTCTTTGTACGAGAACCCCTCGAGGTCTGCCAAGAGCACCGGCATGCGGAAGTTCTCGGGGAGCTCCTCGACCGCAGCCTTGATATCCGATTCGACGAGACCGTCGAGAACGCGGTCTTCGGTGGTTCGTGACGCTTCTGCGGTGTCCTCCGAACCGAGACGTCGATACAAGTAGAGGTCCTCGACATCACCCAGATCGACCTCGCTGGGACGACGGGACTCCTTGCGGTATTTGTTGATGTAGGTGTTGGTGAGGATTCGGTAGAGCCACGCTTTGAGATTGGTGCCCTCCTGGAAGGTGTCGTACGCGCGATACGCCTTGAGGAAGGTCTCCTGGACGAGGTCCTCGGCGTCGGTGGGGTTACGGGCCATGCGCATCGCCGCGGAGTAGAGTTGTCTCGAGTACTGGAGCGCCTCACGTTCGAAATTCGCCTGATCGGCCATGAAATCGGCACGGTAGCCGTGGGCCGGGGTTGCGACGACTTGGGGGGTTGCTCTGTCTTGGCCTGTGGACAGGATCAGTGTCGAGTTGCTCAAATGGCGTGATCGGCCGCATATACGGCTGGCTGCACATCGACTTGGCGAAGATCAATTCGGCACATGGATCCATGTACCGACCGGAACGGAGATGAACCGCGGATCTGGTGAACGGGTCGCCCTTCAGTCCGGATTCGTGGGGGTCGGGCCCGCCGACGAATGGTGGATAGTCGAGTTCTATCCCGATCACCCCGAAATCTCTGTCTACGTCAACATCGGGACCCAACCCGAGTGGGATGGCTCTCGACTCACCCACGTTGACCTCGATCTCGACGTGGTCCACGGGCTCGACGGTCGCGTCGAGATCATCGATGAGGATGAATTCGTGAAGCATTGGGTGGCGCTCGGCTATCCCGGCGACCTAGTTGCAGATGCGTTGGATGCGTCCCGGAGGGCCGTTGAACTGATAAGCAATTCAGTCGAACCGTTCGACACGGTGTCCAAGGAGTGGATCGCGAAGGTCGAGCCGGAGAGCTTGCGGAGACTGCCTGAAAGATGAGAGCCGGAGAGGGGAGTCGAACCCCTGGCCTATTCATTACGAGTGAATTGCTCTACCACTGAGCTACTCCGGCCAGAACCGGTGATTCTAGAGACGGGTGCCCGGCTCGGCGAGATAGCGGAAGCGAATGGGCCGAGGTGCGCGCTCAGCGCCCATGGGTGCACAACGGATCGAACAGTCCAATCGGAGGGGCCGAGATGCGCGCCAGCGCGCATGGGTGCACAACGGATCTACTCCTCCGACCCCAGAGCGGAAAAGAGGTTGGCCAATAGCAGTTCCCGGCGAAGGTTGGCCTGGACGTCGACCACCGCGTCGAGCACAGCCTCCGCCGAAGAGACCGCCCGTCGCGGCGGTACATCGGTGAATGCACCCAGGTCGAGGTCACTGTTGCGGATGGGGCCGCCCAGCTGCAGCGACGCCGAATCGGAGTACCACGATGCGAGGATCTCCAGACCACTGACCAGCAGGGACATCTCGGCACGACGACGAGCCCGCTGTGCCTTGTCCTTCGCCAGATCCGCCGGCACCGACTGATCGACGATCGGGGCCAATTCGGCGAGCAGCTCCATCGCCAGACGTTGGCCGTCTCCCGGATGCGGGGTCACTCGAGCAGGGATGGCCAGCCACATCTCACGGAAACGGGCCACCTCGGGCTGGCTCATCAACGCCAAGGCAAGACCGGGTCGGCCCCCGGAAACCACAGCTACCCCACTCGCCTCGTCTTTGCTGAGCCCTCGTGCCGTCAAGGCGTCGACGATGTCGGGCAGAGGGACCCGGCCCATGTGGATCGATCGACATCGGGACGCGACCGTTGGAGGGAAGTCGTCTTCGGATTCGGCGACCAGCAGAAACACAACCTGTGCCGTCGGTTCCTCGAGCGTCTTCAGTAGCGCATTTGCGGCCTGTTCGGTCATCGACCCCGCGTCGGGGAAGAGAAACACCGTCCGTGGCGCCTCGATCGGAGCGAGCGATGCCCTCGCCACCACCTCGCGAGCCTGATCGACTCCGAGACTGGTGGCTCCCTCAGGTTCCAAGACCCGGAGGTCCGGGTGTGCCCGAGCCAACGCGAGACGGCGGGCACGCTCGTCGTCGCGGCCACCCAACAGGCCGGCAGCGAACCGGAGCGCCACGAAGTCCTTGCCGACTGATTCGGGGCCGACGAAGAGATAGGCCTGCGCCGGCCGATCGAGCTCGGTCCGCAGCAGGTCCACCACCCCGCTGTGACCGATCACATCTGAGAACAGATCGGTCACGAAATCACCTCCATGATCCGGTCAGTCAACTCGTCAACGGACAGTGAGCCGTCGAGAACGATCACTTTGTCCTCCGATTCCGCGAGATCGAGATAACACGACCGCACCGCCGACTGGAAGGCGAGACCCTCTTTGCCGATGCGATCCGGGTTGTCCTGGCGGCCCAAGGCGATATCCGGCTCGACATCGAGAACGAAGACGAAATCGGGAACGACTCCGTCGAGACCGGTCTCGTTGATCGCCCTCACCCTTTCCTCGCCCAATCCCCGTGCCCGTCCTTGGTATGCGATCGACGAGTAATACGTGCGGTCGGAGACGACCCAGGTGCCCGCCTCGAGGGCGGGGGCAATGACCTCCCCGGCCAGCTCGGCGCGTTGGGCCGCAAATAGGAACACCTCAGCCCAAACGTTAAGAGATTCGGAATCGAGCAACAGACTCCTGACGGCCTCACCGACCGCGGTGCCCCCTGGCTCACGCACCAGCACGGCGCGCTCTCCGCCAGCGACGAGGCGCGCTACGAGGGCCTTTCCCACGCTCGTCTTCCCACTCCCGTCCACCCCTTCCAGAGCGATGTATTGGCTCACCTCCGACACGGTAACCACCCGTTGGGACACGGCGGCAGAGATTGACATAGGGGTCGAAGATGGTGTCAACTGCCACCCAATGCCGAAGAGTCTCGTAATCGTCGAGTCGCCGACAAAGGCTCGAACCATATCCGCGTTCCTCGGTTCGGATGCGACCGTCGAGTCGTCGATGGGACACATCCGTGACTTGCCACGTTCGGCCGCGGAGATCCCCGCGAAGGCGAAGGGAGAGGAGTGGGCACGGCTCGGCGTCAACGTCGAGAAAGACTTCGAGCCCCTCTATGTGGTGCCCAAAGAGCGGAAGAGCCAGGTCAAGAAGCTGAAGGATCTGCTCGAGGAGGCCGACGAGCTGTATCTCGCCACCGACGAGGATCGCGAGGGCGAAGCAATCGCGTGGCACCTGGTGGAGGTGCTCAAACCGAAGATTCCCGTGAAGCGCATGGTCTTCCATGAGATCACCGGACCCGCCATCGAGGAGGCGTTCTCCAATCCACGCGACTTGGATGAGCGCCTCGTCTCCGCCCAAGAGGCGCGACGTATCCTCGACCGGCTCTACGGGTACGAGGTGTCCCCGGTCCTCTGGAAGAAGGTCCAGCCCAAGCTCTCCGCCGGTCGGGTGCAGAGCGTCGCAGTGCGCATCGTCGTCGAGCGGGAGCGGGAGCGCATGGCCTTCGTGCCCGCCGGTTACTGGTCAATCGAGGGCTCCTTCGCCCCTGCGGCGGATCTGGACACGACATTCGGGGCCACCCTGGTCTCGGTTGACGAGAAGAAGGTGGCCACCGGGCGGGACTTCGACTCGGACGGCAAGGCCAACAAAGACGTCGTCGTTCTCGATCAGCAGTCTGCCACCGAGCTCGCCAATGGTCTTCAGGAGTCCGCATTCGAGGTCATCTCCGTCGAGTCCAAGCCGTACACGCGTCGTCCCTATCCCCCGTTTCGCACTTCCACCCTCCAGCAGGAGGCGGGGCGCAAACTCAGGTATTCGTCATCTCGGACCATGTCAGTGGCGCAGCGTCTCTACGAGAGCGGGTACATCACCTACATGCGCACCGACTCGGTGGAGCTCTCCGATGCGGCGGTCAGCACCTCCCGCAGCCAGATCACCAAGCTCTACGGCAAGGAGTACCTGTCGCCGTCACCACGCAAGTACTCGGGGAAACAGGCGAAGGGCGCTCAGGAGGCACATGAGGCGATAAGGCCTGCGGGTGACTTCCTCACCCCCGAGCAGGTGGCAACCGACGTCGGCCGTGACGAGGCCGCCCTATACGACCTCATCTGGAAACGCACAGTTGCCTCACAAATGGCCGACGCCAAAGGTGTCACGGTTTCGGTGCGTCTCGGGACCACCGCATCGTCGGGTGAGGACGCCGTGTTCGGCGCATCAGGTCGCACCATCACCTTTCCCGGCTTTCTCCGAGCGTATGTCCAGGGTTCTGACGATCCGGAATCCGAGCTTGACGACAAGGAGAAGATCCTGCCACCTCTCGCAGACGGTGACTCTCTAGCCGTCGAGCGTCTCGAGCCGACCGGCCACGAAACCCGGCCCCCCGCCCGCTACACAGAGGCCTCCCTCGTTCAGAAACTCGAGGAGCTCGGAGTGGGGCGGCCTTCCACCTACGCGTCGATCATGACCACGATCCAGGACCGGGGGTACATCTTCAAACGAGGACCGGCCCTGGTACCCACCTTCACCGCGTTCGGGGTCGTCGGGCTGCTGGAGAAACACTTCCCGAACCTGGTCAACTACGAGTTCACCGCCTCGATGGAAATGGACCTCGACCGCATCGCCGGTGGCGAGGAAGAATCCATTCCCTGGTTGTCGGCGTTCTATTTCGGTGACGAGGGCTTGAAACAAAAGGTCGCCGCCCGCCTCGACGAGATCGACCCGAGGCTCATCAACTCGATCCCCATCGGCGAGGACGAGTCCGGTACCGAGATCGTCGCCCGGATCGGTCGCTATGGCCCCTATGTGGAAAGGGGAGAAGAGCGCGCCTCGATTCCCGAGGATCTCGCCCCGGATGAGGTGACGACCGAGAAGGCGATTGACCTGATCGCACGGCAAAACGCCGGCGACAAGATCTTCGGAACGGATCCCGAGACCGGCTTGACTGTGTACGGGAAGACGGGAAGGTTTGGCCCTTACGTCCAACTCGGCGAGCAGGAAGAGGACTCGAAGACCAAACCCCGGCGAGCTTCGTTGTTCAATTCGATGGACATGGACTCTTTGAGTCTCGACGACGCCCTCAAGCTGTTGTCGCTGCCACGACCTGTCGGGACCGACGAGGAGGGTGTCGAGATCCTCGCGTTGAACGGGCGATACGGCCCCTACATCCAGCGGGGCGATGATCGCCGCAGCCTGGAAACCGAGGAGCAGCTGTTCACGCTCACCGTCCCCGAGGCGCTGAAGCTCCTCGCCGAGCCGCCGCGTCGACGAGGCCAAGCCCGTACCTCGGATCTCAAGGAGCTGGGCAAGGACCCGGTTTCGGGCAAGACCGTAACGGTGAGGTCCGGTCGGTATGGGCCCTACGTCACCGACGGCGAGGTCAACGCTTCCCTCCGCAAAGGGGACTCTCCGGAGAAGATCTCCTTGGAGCGAGCGGCCGAACTGCTCCAGGCGAGACGGGACCGTCTGGCTGAGTAGGCCAGAGCCCACCGCGGCCCCGTATGAGACGCCGCAACTCCCATATGTGGGAGCTACAGCATTAGGAACGCGCTACAGGACGGTGGCGGCCATTTCTGCAAGGGGGGAGCGGACGCTGCGCTCCAGAGCGACGTGGGCGAATAGCGCCGAGTCCTTGAACTTCTCGATGAGCGCGGCCATTCCTCCATAAGGTGATATGTAGGGGTTGTCCACCTGGGAGAGATCGCCGCAGAAAACCACTTTGGAGTCGCGGGACATCCGGGTGAGGATGACCTTCAGGGTCGATAGCTCCAGGTTCTGCGCTTCGTCGATGATGACGAACTCGCCGGTGATCGATCGACCCCGCAGATAGGTCACAGCCGCCATCTCCAGCTCGCCCCGATCCACCAGCTCTTCGATGGCGTTGCGAGCACCGTCGACTCCTGCATCTGAGAAC
>DASUUC010000103.1:0-7389 GCA_036374335.1 Acidimicrobiia bacterium | reverse complement strand
AATGCCCATCTCCAATCTCCACGGCCTGGCGGCGGCCGGCGTCAGCGTTTGGTCCGACCAGATCTCCAAGCAGATGCTCGAGTCTGGTGACCTCGCCCGCCGGATCGAGGATGATGCCGTCACCGGCGTCACCTCCAACCCGACGATCTTCGCCAACGCCATCAGCGGGTCCGACGACTACACCACACAGCTCCACGAGCTCAAGTCGGCCGGTATGCCCACAGAGGAGATCGCCAAAAACCTGATGGCCGGGGACATCATCCGGGCATGTGACGTGCTCGCTCCCGTCTACACCGCCACCGGTGGAAGGGACGGGTTTGTCTCGGTCGAAGTGTCCCCCACCCTTGCCATGGACACCGACGCCACGATCGCCGAGGCTCGCGACTGGGTGAAGCAGATCGATCGCGACAACCTCCTGGTCAAGGTGCCAGCCACTGCAGAGGGCATCCCGGCGATACGAGCCTTGATAGGTGAGGGAGTGTCAGTCAACGTGACTTTGATCTTCTCGCTGGATCGTTATCGGCAAGTCATCGACGCCTATCTCGAAGGGCTCGAGGATCTGCACGAGATCGGCGGAGATCTCTCCTCGGTCTTCTCCGTCGCATCGTTCTTCGTGTCCCGTTTCGACAGCGAAGTCGACGGCCGACTCGAGGAGGTCGAGGGCAACGACGCTCATGATCTGAAGGGGAAGTTGGCGGTAGCCAACGCACAGGCCGCCTATGGCCTATTCCTCGAGGCCTTCTCGACCAACAGGTTCGAGGCGCTGGCCGACCAGGCTGCCCGTCCTCAGAAGCCTCTCTGGGCATCGACCTCGACCAAGAACCCGGCATACAGTGATCTGCTCTATGTGGAGAGCCTGGTTGCCACTGACACTGTCAACACCATGCCGCTCGAGACCATTGACGCCTATCAGGATCACGGCGACCCTTCACCCTCCAGCTTCGATGCCGTCGACATCGTCCGGGCCAACGATCAGCTCGAGAAGCTGGAGTCGGTGGGCATCTCCTACGACGACGTGGTCGAGACCCTGGAACGTGAGGGGGTCGAGAAGTTCACTGCGAGTTGGCTCGAGCTGCTCGATCAGGTGGAACGAGCGTAGACGGCCAGGTCTGGCACTACCCCAAGGATGCGGAGACACCGCCGTCGTCGGCCGACTCGAGTGTCGCGGTGGACTCGATCATGCTTTCTCCAGCGGCGCCCAGGCCAGGAGGAGCCGCTTCTTTCCCTGGGTGTCGAACATCACTTCGGCCTCGGCTCGGTCACCCTCGCCGATGACCTCGCGCACCGTGCCCAGCCCCCACTTGTCGTGCCGCACCCGGTCTCCAGGTCCAACCTGGCCCGGTGCCACCGTGGTTCTCGGTCCGGTCGCAGCGGCCCGATCGGAGGGCTTGTTGCGCTGCCGCTTCGCTGCCTTCTCCACGAGTCCCTCGGGAACCTCCTGGAGGAACCGTGAAGGAGGGTTGTAGTTGGACCCACCGAACAGCATCCGCTGCCACGCCGAGGTGAGATAGAGCCGGTCCTGAGCCCGGGTTATCCCGACATAAGCCAGCCTTCGCTCCTCTTCGAGCTCTTCAGGCTCACCCAACGAGCGCATGTGGGGGAAAACCCCGTCCTCCATGCCGACGATGAACACCGCGGGGAACTCGAGCCCTTTGGCGGTGTGGAGGGTCATCAGAGTGACCGCCCCAGCTCCCTCGTCCCACTCGTCGATGTCGGCGACCAGGGCCGTCGTCTCCAAGAAGATCTCCAGTCGTCTCAGATTGTCCAGCGAATCGAAGGGCTCGTCCCCAATGATCGCTCCCTCGTTGGATGCCTCGAACTCGGCAGCCACGCCGAGAAGCTCTTTGAGGTTCTCGACACGGCCCATGGCTTCCACAGTGCGCTCGGCTTCGTAGGCATCGACCATCCCGGTGCCGTGGATGACCGCGTCGACCGCGGCTCCAACGCCCCCTTCCTCGGCGGCTTGGCGGAGCATCTCATAGAGACCCAAGAACTCGAGGACCGCGTTTTGAGCCCGCGCATTTAGCTGGGGGATCTCCTCGACCCTGCCAAGCGCCTCGAAGAAGCTGATCCTGTTGGCCTGGGAGAACCTGTCGACATGGGCAATGGTGGTGCTTCCAATCCCCCGTCTCGGCTCGTTGATGATCCGCTTCACCGAAACCTCGTCCGCCGGGTTCACCAAGGTCTTCAAATAAGCAATGGCGTCTTTGACTTCCTTTCGGTCGTAGAACTTGACCGAGCCCACCACCGAGTAGGGGATGCCCCGTCGAACAAACACGTCTTCGATGACACGGGACATTGCGTTGGTGCGGTAGAAGACAGCGATGTCGGCGAGGTTGAACCCGTCCTTCTGGATACGTTCGATCTCGTCGACCAGATACCCGGCCTCGTCGTGCTCGTCTTCGGCCTCGAATCGGGTGATGGGCACCCCGCTGCCCCGGTCGGACCAGAGGTGCTTCGGTGTCCTCTTGGTGTTGTTGGCGATGACCGAGTTGGCGGCTCCGAGGATGGTCTCGGTGGAGCGGTAGTTCTGGTCGAGGACGATCACCCGGGCATCGGGATAGTCTTTCTCGAAGTCCCTGATGTTCCGGATGTCCGCTCCACGGAACTTGTAGATCGACTGATCCGAGTCACCCACCACACAGAGATTGCGGTGTGCCGCGGTGAGCTCTTTCACCAGGATGTACTGAGCCCGGTTGGTGTCTTGATACTCGTCGACCAGCACGTAACGAAACCGCTGTTGGTAGTGCTCGAGCACGGAGGGGAAGGCGGCGAACAGCTCCACGGTGACCATGAGAAGATCGTCGAAGTCCATCGCCGAGGACTCGACGAGACGTTGCTGGTAGAGCCGGTAGATGTCGGCGACCTGCTCGTGATAGAAGCCGTCCCCCTGGTCGGCAAACGACTCGTAGTCCACCAACTCGTTCTTGGCGTTGGAGATGACTGCCTTCATCGCCTTCTCGGGGAACCGCTTGCTGTCCAGGTCGAGGTCTTTGGTCACCATCCGGAGCAGACGAAGCGAATCGGCGTCGTCGTAGATGGTGAAACCCGACTTGTATCCGAGCCGGGTGGCCTCGCGGCGCAGAATGCGGACACACGACGAGTGGAACGTGCTCACCCACATCGACCTGACCATGCCCCCCACGAGCTGGCCCACTCGCTCCTTCATCTCGTTGGCTGCCTTGTTGGTGAAGGTGATGGCCAGGATCGAGTTGGGAGCGACCCCGAGATCGCGGATCAGATGGGCAATGCGGTAGGTCAGAACCCTCGTTTTTCCCGAGCCGGCACCCGCCACCACCAAGACCGGGCCCTCGGTGGCCGCCACCGCCTCACGTTGAGTCGGGTTGAGATCGGCGAATAGGGGCGATTCGGTGGGAACATCGTCCACGAACCACTGGGTCTGCTGTGTCATCGAAGACCGATGGTACCGGCCGCCCCCGACAGACCCGGATCAAGAGGCGATTTGGTGGAGGCGGCTAACCGATGGGCGGGAATCGCTTGGTTTGGGTGGGGGTCTGCGGGAGGTAGTCCCCCCTCAACAGCTACTGCACATGTGTGTCATCATTTATGTTCGCGCGGAGTCAGCTCCGGGAAGAACCGGCCGTCTCCGGCAACTCCACCCGCACTCGCTCATCGGGTTTCAGCTCTCGTTGGGGGCCGTCGTCGTCCGCCAGGACGCTGCGTCGATTCAGCGGAAGGGAATAGCAAAAACGGGCTCCGGTGGGGAACCTGCGCTCGTACCAGACGTCACCACCCATGGCCCGGGCCAGACGCCTCGCTATCGGCAAACCGAGGCCCATCCCACTCGAGTCTCGGGCGTCACCCTTCGAGAGTTGCTCGAAGTCCTCGAAGACTTTCTGTGTCTCCTCGTCAGGCACTCCAGGGCCGTTGTCGGAGACGATGATGAGGTACTGATCGCCGAGGACGAAGCCCTCGACGAGAATCTGGTCCCCACCGTACTTCCTGGCGTTCTCCATGACATTTCGGATTACCTGATGGACCCGACGACGATCGGCGAACACTCGAACACCGTCCGGGAGGGAGACGAGAGAAGACTTTCGGCCACCATTGGGAAACACCATTTGGGCGATGTCTTCAATGAGATCTCCAAGGTCGAACAGATCGGGGTCGAGGCTGAGACGATTGGCTTCGAGTCTCGGGATGACCAGGACGTCTTCGACGAGATCGCCCAGGTACATCGCTTGACGGTTGATGATCGAGATGAACTCGTCGACCTCCTCCGGAGGGAGATCACGCCACGAGTCGATCAGGGCGTCGGAGAAGCCGGCGATCGAAGTCAGCGGGGTGCGGAGCTCATGGCTGACCAGGGCAACGAAGTCGTTTTTGATGGTGTGCGCCTCCTCGGAGAGGCGGCGCACCTCCTTCTCTCGCTCCCGGCCATGAGCGGTTATCCGCCACGCCCAGAACACAGTGACCAGACCGATGACGGCCGGCAGGATCATCCACAAATCGTCGAGGCGCGGCAAGTCTGGCATCCCTTCCCGGTTTATCGGCCGGAGGTCGCGGCTTCTGAAACCGTTCTGTGAACGCAGCGCGAGAACTATTCACGTCCAGCGTTCACAGAACGGTGTCAGGCCGTATCGGCGTCGTCGAGACCGATCAGTTGCCGCAAAGTCTTGGTGAGCACGCCCTGACGAAGATCGAACTTGTCGAGGTAGGCATCCACGCCAACCGCCCAGGCGGCGTCCTTCTCCTCCTGGGTGGCTACCCCGGAGACCATGACGATGGGGATGCGGACGTCGGCGGCGCGCATGGCACGGACCAACTCGACGCCATTGGACCGGGGCATCGAGTAGTCGACGACCATGGCGCTGAAGGCGTCTCGGGTCATGGCCAGCATTGCCTCCCGAGCCCCGCTCGCCACCTCGACTTCGAACCCGGCGCCGTTGAGGGTGGCGGAGAGAAGCTGACGCACGCCGGCGGAGTCGTCGACGACGAGGATCCTCGGCTTGTCGTCGACCAGGTGGGGACGCTGCCGGGCAACCATGCCGAGAAAGTCGGGATCGAGCACGACCAGCACCTGGCCACCACCCAGCAGAGCGGCTCCCTTGATCGCACCGTTGCCTTCGATGATCGGACCGAGGTTCTTCACGGCGACCCGGCGACGGTCGATGATCTCGCTGACAGTGACCGCGACCATCCCGTAGCGGGTATTGACCACGAGCACCTCGGAAACATCGGGTGGCTCTTCAACTCCGATCGCGGTGGACAGCGACAAGACCGGAACCGCAGCGCTCTCGAACTTCACTTCGCGTCCGTTGCTCTTGGTGATGAATTCGGCGTTGGCCAGCGGCATCGAAGCCTCGACCGAAGTCTCGGGGATGCCCCAGAACTGATCCCCTTCAGCGACGACGACGACGTTCTGGAGAACCACCGACAAGGGCAAGGTGAGGGTCACCGACGTGCCCTTGCCCGATTCCGAGTCGAGGGTGACCGTACCGTGGACATGGGCTGCGGCCTCCGCCGCCTCGGGCAACCCGTCGCCGGAACCGGAGAACTCCGTGGAGGTCTCGAGGGTGGAGAATGCCGGTTGGAACAGAATCGGAGTGAGATCAGGCGGTGTGACCGCGAGACCGGAGTCACGGGCTACCTCGGCCACCCGGTCCCAGTCCACTCCCTCGCCGTCGTCGCTGACGCTGATCTCGACTCGATCATCCACCACCCTTGCCGCCACCCGGATCACCCCGGTGGCGGCCTTGCCCCGTGACACTCTCAACTCGGGAGTCTCGATGCCGTGATCGACGGCATTGACCAGAAGATGCCGGAGCGGCTCGCGAATCAGATCGACGATCTGACGGTCGAGCTGGACGTCGTGGCCGGTGAGCTCGAACCGGACGTCCTTTCCGGAACGCCGACCGAGATACCTGACGAACTGAGGAAAGGTCGAGACGGCTTCGAAGAACGACACGTTGGCGAGGGACACCGCCTGGTCCTGGATGTCGAGGATCGACTCGCTGAGTCGAGCAAGCTGCGAGCGCCATGTGCGCCGGAAGAGCTCGGGGTCAGCCCCTTCGATGGACACCAACGACAGATCAGCAATAGCCTCCGCGTCGAGAGTGACTTCGACGATGCGGTTGATCAGCTTGTAGAGATCGGCCGTGTCGACTCGGGTGGCTCCCCCGAGAAGTGACTCCGACACGGAGGTGAGCAGACCACCGAGACTCCCCACGTCGGGAGCGCGAAGCGAGAGGATCTCTTTGGGCTTGGTAGGCTGATCACCGGAGTCGACATCGAGCCTGACGAGCAATGTTCGCAGCTCGGGATCTTCGGGGGCGTCGATGGCGGAGCTGAGTCTGCCGGCCAGGGCCTCCAATGTGACCACGGTCTCGGGATCGATCGATGCTCCCTCCGCGACCGCACGCCACGTCTCTTCGATTCGTGCGGCGGCATGTCTCATCAGCTCGTAGCCGAGAAGCCCCGCCGACCCCTTGATGGTGTGGGCGTCGCGAACCAGGTCGGCCACCGAGTCTGTGGCCAACTCGCCTTCGGAGAGGAGGCGTGCGCCCTCGACCAGACGACGCGTGCGCTCGTCCACCTCCTCACGGAAGATCCGTGTGAGTTCAGGGGTGTTCAGGTCCAATTGGATAATCCCTAGCTAACACTGTCTCTATCGGCAGTGTGAAGGGGTCCCCTAAGGACCCGTGACCAGTTTCCTAATGCTCTGGCTCCCATATCTGGGAGTTACGGGGTCTCATTCGGGTTCGGGATAGGACCTACAGCCGGGGTCACTCCCACTCGATCGTCGCTGGAGGCTTGCTGGATATGTCGTAGGCCACCCGGTTGATGCCGGGGACTTCGTTGATCACCCGTGAAGAGATCCTCTCCAGGACGTCGTACGGTATCCGCGCCCAGTCGGCAGTCATGGCGTCCTCCGACGTCACCGCCCTCACGATCAAGGGGTAGGCATAGGTACGACCATCACCCTGGACGCCAACGGTCTTGATGGCGGGGAGCACCCCAAACGCCTGCCAGATGTCCCGATACAGGCCGGCCCGCCTGATCTCTTCGAGGATGATCGCATCGGCGGCACGCAACAACTCGAGGCGATCCAGGGTCACCTCACCGATGATTCGCACCGCCAGTCCAGGCCCCGGGAAGGGCTGCCGCCAGACGATCTCCTCGGGCAGTCCCAACTCCTCACCGACCGCCCGGACCTCGTCCTTGAACAGGTCTCGCAGTGGTTCGATGAGCTCAAGAGTCATGTCCTCGGGCAACCCACCCACGTTGTGGTGGGTTTTGATGGTCGCTGCCGAGCCGGATCCTGATTCTATGACGTCGGGGTACAGCGTCCCTTGCACCAGGTAGCCGGCATCGCCGACTCCGGCTGCCGCCTCCTCGAATACCCGGATGAAGGTCTCCCCGATCGCC
>DASUUC010000102.1:0-34758 GCA_036374335.1 Acidimicrobiia bacterium | reverse complement strand
GTCTCAACACCCGAGAAGCAGAAATGAACGCCAGAGCCAGAGAGCTGAAGGATCTTGAGAAAGAGCTCAAGCGGCGTGACCGGGCCCTGTTCCTCCGGGAGGCCGACCTCGAGGACCGGGAAAAAGAGGTGGCTGCACGAGAGCAGAATGTCGCCGTCGTCGAACAGAGGCTCGGACAACAATTACGGGCACCCATGCAAAATGAACCCGCCGGTCGGCCAAAGCGAAAGCTGGGACGCAACGAACAGTGCTGGTGCAAGTCGGGCAGGAAGTACAAGAACTGTCACCTCGCTTCTGATCAATCCCGTTGAGGAGCCTTCCCTGTCGGGGATGGATCTAAGTCAGGTCCACTCCCCCATCCAGCGCCCAGTCTCTGAGCGTGGTACCGAGTTGGGGGACATCGCGCTCGAGAGTGTTCCAGAGGAGGTCGGCCACGATCTTGTCGACCGACCTGCGGCTCATAAGCCGATGGCTTCCTCCAAGACGTCCTGATCTCTGGGCAGGAGGGCATGGCTGCTGACGACGTCGACGTCGACGCCAAGGAGGTCCGACAGTTCGCGTCGGAACCGGGAGAGGTCGAAAAGCGAGGCATCTCGTGGGACATCTACAAGGAAGTCGATATCAGAGCGCGAGTGAGCGTCTCCTCGGGCGACCGACCCGAAGATACGCACGTTCGAGATCCCGTACCCATCGGCCAACGACTCAATGTCGTCCTTCCGGTCTCGACCATCTCACGGAGTCGAGGACTCTCGATGGTTCCTTTTCTCACAGACCGCTTCATCTCGCTCAGGATACCCTCCGTCTGGTCAGGCCCTCGGATGGTGGCCTCAGCAGTCGGTCTGCCAACGGTCTGCCAACGGTCTGCCACCAATGGGATCCGGTCCGTTTGTCTGCGACTCACTGTTCGGTTCCGGGTCCGCGACGGACGCTGGGTCGGCGCTGTCGAGGACGCCGTACCCGGTCGCACGGAACTCCGCTCTGCCGGGCGGGCGGGGATCGGGGTGCGCAGCAATTTCCGCTGGTGACGCGCGGCTCAAGGATGCGAATCGGGAAAGGACTCCATCCGATCCAGGTCAGACCGTCAAGGAATGATGATGTGGAGCTCGATGTATTGGAACGATGACATCGAAATCGACGGGTAGGCATGTGATCTTCTGGTTGACAACCGACACGACAAGCCCGATTTATGTGTCGCACCAATGCATCAAAGATCCACAGACGTGTGCACACCTGCGGTCGCAGTTAACTGGTTTACCGGGGAAGGCTCACCACGTTGTCATCCTCACCGGACGCGTAGCGCTCCTCCATCGCGTCGGCCAGCCGCTCCAGGTCCTCCTCGAACAACGAGCCGTACACGTCGAGGGTCATCTTGGCCGAAGCATGGCCGAGGGCGCGCTGCACGGCTTTGATCGAGGCTCCGGAGGCGATCATCAACGACGCTGCGGTGTCTCTCAGATCGTGCGGGACGAGGTCCGGCTTACCGATCCGCTCCGCGGCAGGGGAGAACACCCGACTACGGAAGTTGCCGTGACGGACCGGCCCACCGCGGGCGGCGGTGAAGAAAAGATCGTCGGCATCCCGGTCCTCGAGGAGGGGCACCAGCGGGTCTACAACAAACCGAGGGACGATCACGGTCCGAGTCTCATAGGTCTTGGGCGGCCCGAAGACGAGACGCCCGCCGACTTCGGTCGCTGCCTCCTCGACTCTCACCCGGCGTCGCTTCTGGTCGACCCTCCCCGCCCGGAGCGCCACTGCCTCACCAGCGCAACCCCGACCATCCGAGGAACCAGACCAGAGGTCCGTATTCACCACACTCGTCAGCAAGGTTTCCCAGTTTGTCCGCGGTCAAGAAGAGCTGGCGCCGCGGGCGTACCGAGGGCTGTTTCACCTTGGTGGCGGCGTTGCGTGCCAACCGACCGTCGTCAACGGCCTGACCGAGGATCGAGCGCAGCAGGCGTGCGGTCTGTCGCACCGTGGCCGCTGACAGACCATCCGCCAGAAGGCCGGCCTGCCAGGACCGGATCTCCTCGGTGGACACTGCGCGCAGAGGACGGCTTCCGAACACCGGGATGATGTGAGAGCGGATCAGAGCCTCATAGGTGGCGACCGTCTTCGGTGCCAGACCCTGACGGGCTTCGAGCCAGGACTCCGCGTACTCACCGAGGAGGACGGTTCCGGCTTGTGGATCGACCCAGGACCCGGCCAGAGCGGCGTTCTCTTCGGTTAGCAGCCACCGTTCGGCGTCGACCTTACGTCTGAAGCTCTTCGAATGCTGACGCCCGTCAGGGCCCCGGTAGCGGGCCCTCCATGGCTTCGGTCGGTCAATCTTCTGGATTGATCCCATTCGCGAACCTCTCCTGTGTCACGTATGTGTCACAAGCGAGGTGAAATGTAGCAAAAGAACGCGAAATCACGAAAGAGGGTGTAAGAAGCTTAGGAGGAGAGTTTTCCCAGGCCAGAGGCGCTTTTTAGGCGTTTCCCCTGGCTGGGGGATGGTGGGCCCTGCAGGACTTGAACCTACGACCTCTTGCGTGTCGAGCAAGCGCTCTACCGGGCTGAGCTAAGGGCCCGTTTGGTTGTCGAGGCGACGACCGGAATCGAACCGGTGTAACGGGTTTTGCAGACCCGCGCCTAACCACTCGGCCACGTCGCCGGATGGCGGACATTCCGACCGTCTCGTTCGGGCCTACGCCACGTGCGTTGGCTTTGTCGCCAGTCACCCGTCCGAAGCTGCAACTTTAACTCCGAGGTGGTTGTTCCAGTAAACCGTAGCGAGACCTCATCGGCGTCCGAATAGCACCATCGGCAAAGGCAAGCACGATGAAAGAGCCTCACCCAACCTGATTCGCAGCTCACGGCGTCGGCATATCGGGTCAGTCGGATTCCCGCGAGCCATACAACGGCCGAGGCGACCGGACAGAACGAGGTTCAACCACAGCAGGTATGTGTCGAAAGCCAACGAAGAGTTCCAGGGTCCTGGTCAGGGACCTACCCAGTAAGGATGCAGACCTTGCCGGGAGCAGGCGGAAAGGCGTCCGTCCTCGAGACTATTGAGAGCGGAAGACGGGATTCGAACCCGCGACCTCAACCTTGGCAAGGTTGCGCTCTAGCCAACTGAGCTACTTCCGCGCGAGGAAAGGAATTCTACTCGGAGGCCGGCCTCAACAAAAAGGCCTCAGTGGCCGGTCGAGCCGAAGCCTCCACTCCCCCGATCGGTCTCATCGAGACTGTCGACCTCGGTCCATGACACCTCGAGGATGGGAACGACAGCGAGCTGGGCGATCCGGTCACCACGGGCGAACTCGACCGCATCGTCACCGTGGTTGATCAACAGGACGCTGATCTCCCCTCGATAGCCCGAGTCGATGAGCCCGGGCCCGTTGACGACACCGACGCCATGGCTCCGAGCGTGTCCCGACCTGGGAAGCACCAGGCCCGCGTAACCCTGTGGGATGGCCACGGCAATGCCAGTCGGAACGGCGGCACGTTCGCCGGGATCAAGAACTACGTCGACTCTGGAGTGAAGATCCACCGCGGCATCGCCGATATGTGCACTATTGGGAGTCGGCAGTCCCTGGTCGAGACGTACGAAATCGATCTGCATGGTGTCTTGAAGCATCGGGTGGAGTGATCAGACTGTAAGCGAGTGTCCTCATGACTGCGACAATCAAAAGGCCCGGTCGCCGGAAGGCGAATCAGCGACGACGCATCCGCTTCTCTTCGCTGGAGACCCTCGGATTCACCGACGTCGCCTCTTCTTGGACCGACTCACCGTCCAACGCCCCGCAAACCCCTCGGGGCCGGCATCTGGCCAAACCGCCCAAGCCGGAGGAGGTAGCCGACTGGCGACCCCATGACTTCGGTCGTCGTCTCGATGGGAGCAATGTCCGATGGGGCATGATCACCGCGATCATCCTGCTCCTGGGAGGCCTTGGCGGGCTCGGGTATTGGCTCTACCAAAGGCCAGTCGCTGTCCAGCAGGCCGCTGAAGCCGAATTGACCACACAAGTGGCAACGCTCGAGGCGGCGATACCACTCCTCACCGAACTCAACCAGAGTCTCCTTTCGGCAGAGCCCGCTTCAGACACCACGAACCTCGACTCGGTTGAGAACGTCGCCCGAGATCTGTTCGACACTTCGGCATTGCTCACCAAACCCGAGTTGCGCTCGGCCGCATCGAAAGCCGCCAATTCGGCGCTGGATGGAGTGCGCCTCATCAGAGAGACTCACGCCTACAGCTCGGTGGTGCTCCCGATGCTGGAAATGCCTTCACTCGAGACAGACCGGGATTTGATCGCGTTGGATGAGGCCGCACGGTCCTTCGGAGATTGGCAACTCGCCATGGACAACATGCGCACTGCCCTTCCCGACGGGGTGTTACCGGACGTCACCCAGCAGCTCGACATCCTTTCCGGAGACCTGACCTCGTTTCTCGGCCGCTATGTGGATGCGCTCCGGCAGGACCAAGTGGCGGCGGTCAACAGTGTCTTGGGTTCCTTGAGCACGCGTCTGGGTACGATCGCCGACGCCCTGACCGATTCCGTGGGAGATATCCAGGCGCGCATTCAGATTCGCATAGACGAGACAGCAACCGCCCTGGGACAGATCGTCTCCCGCTGAGCGGAAACGTCCGGAGATTTGCCGTCATCGATATCCGATCGGAGAGCCACTCCAGCCGTTACTCGACCTGGAGAGGTCCATCAGCCGTCGCCGGATCAGGTCCATGGGCCTCGGTCGGTGGGGTCGCCATCAGCGGCAAAGTCGTCGAGCACGAGGAGGGCTACCGATCGCAACGCGCAACTTCGATCGGGGTGGCCTCGAGTCGGTGCGATCCAAGGAGGAACAATGATATGGGAAAGAGTTACGGGTAATCGAAGTCGAGGACCCTGTCATCGAGCTGGTCAGTGTCGAGATCGCCGAAGTCGAGGAGCCGGTTGATTCGAGCCCGACGACAACCTGAACGATTGCTAGTCGGCCGACTCCAGTTCGGCCATCTCCTTCTCGAAGTCGGCCGCGCCCTGAAACTCCTTGTACACCGAGGCGTAGCGAAGATAGGCGACCTCATCGAGCTCCCGGAGACGGTCCAACACGAGTCGGCCAATGTCCTCTGAGCTCACCTGGGGGCCGGTGGCACGGACCGCCTCTTCGAGATCGTCGACCACACTTTCGACATCGGAACCTGACACCGGTCTATCAGCCAGAGCGGCCGAGATGCCCGACGCCAGCTTCGGTGGGGAGAATGGTTCGAGCTTCCCCGAGCGCTTCAAGACCATAAGCTGGGGCTCGAGACGTTCATAGGTAGTGAAACGGTGGGCGCACACATCACATTGGCGACGACGACGAATGGCCGTGCCGTTCTCGGCAGGTCGGCTGTCGATCACCCTGATATCGGTAGCGCCACACGCCGGGCAGAGCATCGCCCCAGGGTAAACGGGTTCGGTTGGTTCAGGGCTGCGGAAGCTGGAGGACCTGCCCAACGTGGAGCGAGCTGGAAGCGATTCCCGATCGCTCTTTGATGGCGTCGATGTAGACCCGAACATCCGCTCCGTCGGCGACGTTCTCCGCAGCGATCTCCCATAGCGTGTCGCCATCGGCCACGACATAGTCGGTGGTCGGACCTGGCGGCTCTTCAGCACCGGCGGCCCCTCCGATCAGGAGAAAGACTGCGCAGACAGTTGCAAGGAGCACGGACAGCTGAACGGAAAGCTGAGGTCGTGTTGTCTGCATGTCTCCCTCCTGATCGGGCCCGCTTGGTCGTTTGCTGGATGACATTCGGAGAACCCGAACGTGCGTTCGATAGTGTACCGAACAACTGTTCGATGTCAAGCCGGCGTCCTCCAACATCCATAGCATGCCCTCCATGGCTGACAGATTCGAGGGGAGCGGGCCCTCCCGGCTCCAGTCGGATCTCCCCCGCAGGGACGCTCGCATCAAGACCCGAACAAATGTTTGGTGCACCCGAGATGGCGAAGTAGGCTGACGAACATCCGTTCGAGGAGGAGTCAGTAATGCTCACAGAGCGACAACAACAGGTTCTCGACTACATCAGAAACACGGTCGAAGATCGGGGATATCCACCTTCGGTCCGCGAGATCGGCGACGCGGTGGGTTTGAGCTCGCCTTCATCGGTTCACGCCCAGCTCAATTCCCTGGTCGCCGCCGGGATGATCAAGAAGGACCCTTCGAAGCCGCGTGCGATCGTGGTGGTCGATGAGACGCCGGCTCCCGCCGTCCAGGATCGGCGCATGCGCGACGTTCCGGTGCTGGGCCGTATCGCCGCCGGCACTCCGATCCTCGCCGCCGAGCACGTCGAGGAGGTCATGCCCCTTCCCACCGAATTGGTCGGTGACGGACCTGTGTTCCTCCTCGAGGTCAAGGGTGACTCCATGGTCGATGCCGGAATCCACGAAGGCGACCTCGTGGCCATCCACAAACAACCGGATGCTCGTGACGGCGAGATCGTGGCCTGTCTGATCGACGGTGAAGAAGCCACGGTCAAGCGTCTTCAGCGAACCGACGGCAAGGTCTATCTCCACTCCGAGAACCCCGCTTACGAGCCGATGGTTTTCTCCGATGGCGTGGAATTGATCGGCAAGGTCGTCAGCGTTCTCCGACGCTACCCCTGAACGAGTATTCGGCCGGGCCGATGATCCATGCGACGCCGTCACGGATGTCGACGCTGGCCTGACCACCCGGGACTGAGACCTCAACTGGGTTGTCCAGCCCGAATCTTGCCCGGGCGACAGCAGCGACCGCGGCGATTCCAGTGCCACATGCGAGGGTTTCTCCGATTCCTCTTTCCCACACTCGCATGACCACCCCTGAGCCCTCGACAGCGGCGAATTCGACGTTCGACCCGTTGGGGAATTCGCTCTGCAAGCCCGACCCGATCTCGGCGACCTCGGTAGCCGCCGGATCCTCCACGAAGATGACCGCGTGCGGGTTGCCCATGTCGACCAACTCATAGTCGGCGCCCTGAATCGAGCGGGTCCCCCGGAGGGACGGACGCCCCAACTCTGCCTCGATCCGGTCCTCGAGCACACGAACGCCCCTGGCTCCGATCGGTGTCTGAATACTGAAGTTGCGGTCGGGTGCCCAACCCTTGTCATATGAGTATCGAGCGACGCAGCGCAGCCCGTTGCCACACATCTCCGCCATGGTGCCGTCGGCGTTCCAATATTCCATGCGAATCGGGTCGCCTCTGGTGACCACCAGAACCCCATCCGCACCGATCCCGAAGCGCCTGTCGCAAGAATCTGCGACCTCTTCCGGGCTGATCTGCTGGGGGCCCTCGATGACAATGAAGTCATTGCCGAGTCCCTGCATCTTGGTGAACTGCAACGGCCTCATGTCAGGATCTCCATTGCCCTCTCAACGCGGTCGGCTTCGTCCTCCATCCAGGGTATCCAGCGGATTCGTGGATCACGCTGAAACCACGTCCTCTGCTTTCTGGCCAGCCTCCGGGTGTTCTGGGCAATGGCGTCGAACGCCTCTTCCAGGGTCAGCTTCCCCGCGAAGTGATCGAGTATCTCCCGATATCCCACCGCAGAACGAGCGGTGCGACCCAACCTGTCTCGCAGACCGTTCACTTCTTCGACCAGCCCACCATGGCGCATCTCGTCGAGCCGGTGGTCGATGCGCTCGTCGAGCGCGCTACCGGGATCGATGCCCACCGCGGTGAACTCGATGTCGGGCACATACCTCCGCAGGTCTTCTGCCTCAGCCGATCGGGCTCGGCGTGAGGGCGTCTCCCCCGTGAGCCTGGCAATCTCGAGGGCCCGCACCACCCTCCTTTTGTTCGCCAAGTCGACATAGCGGTCGGCCTCGGGATCCAGGTCGGTCAACTCAGCCACGACGATGTCGAGATCCTGGACCTCCAGTTCCGCACGCAACTCCTCATCGGTGGGTGCAAAGCTCATCGGATCGACCAAAGCCCGGAAATGGAGGCCAGAGCCACCGCTGACGATCAACGGCACCGTGGAGGAGTCGATAACCCTGTGACCGAGACGGCGATAGTCGGCCACGGAGAACTCCTGGTCGGGTTCGACCACGTCGATCAGATGGTGGGTCACTCCTCGGCGCTCGATGATCGTCGGCTTGGCTGTCCCGATGTTCATGCCCCGATAGACCTGCATGGAGTCGGCGGAGATGATCTCGGCGCCAAGACGGAGAGCAATCTCGATGGCAGCGGTGGTCTTGCCAGCGGCCGTGGGCCCGAGGATGGCAAGGACGCCTTTGCTCAGATCGGTGTCCCCAACAAATGATGCATGGCTGCTAACTCCACCTCGACGTCGAGGAACGACCCGGAGGGATGCCGGCCGCCGACATGAACGACCTTGCCGGTGCGGGTTCGGGTGGTGGCGACGTCTGCGTCCTTCTTCGAAGGTCCTTCCGACAACACCTCGACGGTGGTCCCCACCATCTCGGCGTTCCGCTCCCCTGATATCCGGTTCTGGGTCTCGACCAAACGGTTGAATCGCTCTTGGATGACCTCGTCAGGCACAAACTGGTCGGCCATCTCCGCAGCTGCGGTACCGGGTCGAGGTGAGAAGATGAATGTGAAAGCCTGGTCGAAACGCGCCTCCTCGACGACCTCCATTGTCAGCTCGAAGTCCTCGTCGGTTTCACCGGGGAAGCCAACGATGATGTCGGTCGAGACCGCAAGTCCCGGGATCACTGCCCTGGCCATGGCGAGACGTTCCAGGTACTTGCGACGGTGATATCCACGGTGCATGGCGGCGAGGATTCGGTCGGAGCCCGACTGGAGCGGGAAGTGCAGTTGCTCACACACTGCCTCGGTCTCGGCCATGGCCCGTGCCACATCCTCCCGGAAGTCATTGGGATGTGGACTTGTGAACCGGACCCGGCGTATACCCTCTACCTCGCCCACCCGGCGCAGGAGATCACCGAATATAGGCCGTCGCCGTCCGTCGATGGCGAGATCGCGGCCATAAGTATCGACATTTTGACCAAGGAGAGTCACCTCGACCACTCCTTCACCGGCGAGTCGCTCCACCTCGCGGACGATGTCGCCGGGACGTCGGGAGACCTCCACTCCCCTCACCGAGGGGACGATGCAGAAGGTGCAGGTGTTGTTGCAGCCCACCTGGATCGTCACCCATGCGGAGTGATCCAGCTCTCTGTGGACCGGCAGCGACGACGGCATGGCCCGAAGCTCGTCGACCACTTCGGTGATGGGTCCCCACTGCTCGGCATGATCCAAGAGATCGAGCACCCGATCGAGGTTGTGAGTGCCCATCACGACATCGACCCAAGGCGCCCTCTTCCTGACCAGATCACGGTCCTTCTGGGCGGCGCATCCACCGACCACGAGAAGCATCTCAGGATTCAGGTCCTTGATCGCTTTGAGCTGACCCAGGTTCCCGTACATCCGGTTGTCTGCGTTCTCCCGGATCGTGCAGGTGTTGATGTAGACGACGTCGGCGTCGTCGTAACTGTCTGTCGACCGCATTCCATCCTGTTCGAACAGCCCCGCGATCCGCTCCGAGTCGTGCTCATTCATCTGACAGCCGAAGGTGCGGATGAAATAGTTCTTCCCGGCCCTGGTGACTGGGCGGTTGGACCGCTCACGGACGGTGGGTCGGGGAAGTAGGACAGTTTGTGCCATGTGGGGGTCTAGCGGGCGTAGTCGGTGGCTCGGAACTCTCGGATCACGGTGACCTGTATCTGGCCGGGATACTGGAGATCCTCTTCGAGTTTACGGGCAATGTTGCGGGAAAGCTCTCTCGCCTCGAGATCGGAGACCCCTCCCGGGTCGACGACCACCCTGACTTCACGACCGGCCTGGAGTGCGAACACCTCTTCCACACCTTGGAAGTCGAGTGCGATGCTCTCCAACCGCTCCAGACGCTTGACGTAGCCCTCCAGGGTTTCCCGCCGCGCTCCGGGGCGTGCGGCGGATACGGTGTCGGCTGCCTGAACAATGACCGCGAGGACGGTTCTCGGCTCGACCTCGTTATGGTGGGCCTCGATGCCATGAACCACAGCGGGATCCTCGTTGAAGCGCCGGGCGATCTCGGCTCCGATGAGGGCATGTGATCCCTCGACCTCATGAGTCACCGCCTTGCCGACGTCGTGAAGCAGGGCAGCACGCTTGACCGGTGCCGGGTCGACCTGGAGCTCGGAGGCCAGCATCGAGGCGATGTGGGCCGTCTCCACCAGGTGGTTGAGCACATTCTGGCCATAGGAGGTCCGGTACTTGAGACGTCCCATGAGGGTGATCAGCTCCGGATGCATGCG
Source organism: Acidimicrobiia bacterium (assembly GCA_036374335.1). GTDB lineage: Bacteria > Actinomycetota > Acidimicrobiia > Spongiisociales > ZC4RG35 > JANQRA01. The sequence continues at coordinate 24,498 of DASUUC010000102.1, read as the reverse complement.
AGAGACCCCCACTTCGACCAACGCCCACTCGCCGGCGTCCCGGATCGACTGCTCGACTTCGGCTTTTGCCTTCTCGTAGGCCTCTTCGATAGAGGCCGGGTGGATGCGGCCGTCAGCGACGAGACGTTCCACCGTGATCCGGGCGACCTCACGCCGCACGGGGTCGAACGAGCTGACAGAGACGGCTTCTGGAGTGTCGTCGACGATCAGACTGGTTCCCGTCACCGACTCCAGATGTCGGATGTTCCGGCCTTCACGACCGATGATCCGGCCTTTCATCTCATCGGACGGCAACTCGATGACCGACACCGTCGTCTCGGTGACCACCTCGGCGGCGAGTCGCTGAACGGCGGTGGCGAGAATGCGCCGGGCACGTCGATCTGCTTCCTCGCGTGCTCTGACCTCCATGTCCCGCACCAGGATCATTGCCTCGCGCCGGGCCTCATCCTCGACCTGAGTCAGCAACTCGGCCTTGGCCGCGTCGACGTCGACGCCGGAGATCTTCTCGAGTTGGTTACGGGCTTCCTCTTTCAGAAGCTCGAGCTCCCCACGGGCCCCGGTGACTTCGTCCTCACGATCGATGAGCAGATTCTCCCGCTGAGCGAGGTTGGAGGCACGCTGTTCCAGGGTCTCCTCACGTTGCCCGAGCCTCGACTCGAGGTTGCCCAGTTCCAACCGTCGATGAGCGAGAGCTTCTTCTTCTTTTTCCCGGTAAGCGTCTGCTCTGGCCCGCCCTTCCTCCTCCGCTTTGGCCAGGATTTTCTGCGCGTCGATTCGGGCGGATGTGACCATCTCCTCGGCGTCGACGCTGTCCCGCTCCCGACGACGGGCGATGGCGAGACGCGCCAGCAGGTATCCGAAGCCCAGCCCGATAGCGACTCCCAGGACTCCCAGCCCTATCGCCTGAGCATCAGTCATTTGTGGTCCCTTCCCCGGGACCTCTAAGACAACAGATGCCGGCACCCAGTTAGCGGGCCCGGCACACGAAAACGAAGCGCTCTCAGAATCGAGGGATCAACTCACCCTGTGTTTCTGCGCTCCTCCTGACATGTCTCGTTGGTTCCGGTTGGTTTCAAGGTTGGATTCGTGTGTCAGAATCGATGCTACCGCATGTCAGGGGCACGGAACACAGTTTGTGTGCCGGGCACGCAAACCCAGGGTTGTAGACACCGCCCAGCGAAGTCCAGCGCCCTCGGTTCGGATGGAGACGCGATGCCGGGCCGGCCCTGCGAAGTCTGGACGGCACCGGGTCTCGGAAACCGCCACCTGATGCCATAGCAACGCCTCTCAGTCCTCGGCGGTAGCGTCCTCGGGTTCGGCCTTGTCGTCGGCCTCTTCGTCCTCGTCGGTGGTGACCATGCCGACCGCCTCGAACACTTTGGCCTGGAGTTGCATGGCGAGCTCCGGATTCTCCCGAAGGAACCGCTTGGAGTTCTCCCGGCCCTGGCCGAGCTGGTCATCGTCGAAGGTGTACCAGGCGCCGCTCTTCTTGACGACACCGTTGTCTACGGCCACGTCGAGAAGGCTTCCCTCCCGTGAGATGCCGTGGCCGAACATGATGTCGAACTCGGCGAGTCGGAAGGGTGGAGCCATCTTGTTCTTGGCGACCTTCACCCGGACCCGGTTGCCGACGTTATCGGTGCCGTCTTTGATCGACTCGATGCGCCGAATGTCGAGACGGACTGAGGAGTAGAACTTGAGAGCGCGTCCACCGGGGGTGGTCTCTGGTGATCCGAACATCACGCCGATCTTCTCGCGCAACTGGTTGATGAAGATGGCGGTGGTGCGTGACTTGTTCAATGTCCCGGCCAGTTTGCGCAAGGCTTGGCTCATCAGCCGGGCCTGGAGACCGACGTGAGAATCGCCCATCTCCCCTTCGATCTCGGCGCGGGGAACAAGGGCAGCCACCGAGTCGATGACCAGCACATCCAACGCACCGGAGCGGATCAACATGTCGGCGATCTCGAGGGCCTGCTCCCCGGTGTCGGGTTGGGAGATCAACAGCTCGTCGACGTCGACTCCGATGGCCTTGGCGTAGATCGGGTCGAGTGCGTGCTCGGCGTCGATGAAAGCGGCGATGCCTCCGTTGCGTTGCGCCTCGGCGACGATGTGGAGAGCGAGAGAGGTCTTGCCGGAGCTCTCCGGACCGTAGAGCTCGACGATGCGGCCCCGGGGAACCCCGCCAATGCCCAGCGCCAGGTCGAGGGACAAGGCCCCGGTCGGGATGATGTCCACCTTGCGTTTGGCGGCCTCGCCCATCTTCATGATGGCGCCCTTTCCGAACTGTCTCTCGATCTGGCCGACCGCCATGTCGAGTGCCTTTTCGCGTTCCACGTTGCGTCCTTCCTGACTCATCGCTTCCAAACCGTATAGGGAACCTGTGACAAGAATTCAGATCCTAGACCGAACAAATGTTCGTACCATTGATTTACCCAATGAGATTCACTGAGTCAAGGGGTTCGTACCGCGCCGGGCCCCGGCCGAGATGACTCCGGTAGACGACGAGGTGGTCACAACGCCAGCCGAGATCGAGATCCTCCTCCACCAGATCGCGCACGTCGGCCGGAGGTCTGATCCGCGCCAATGTGAGATGAGGGTGAAACGGCCTCTCCTCGGGCAACAGGCCGGCCCCAACCGCGGCGTCCTCGGTGAGCTCGTTGAGGAGGGAGATGTCGCTCTCCCCCCGGCCGATCCCCGCCCAGAAGACCGTGGCCTTTCGTGGGTTCGGGAAAGCACCGAAACCTTGCAGCGAAATCGGGAACGAGAACTGCTCTCCCACACGCTCCAGCCCGAAGAGGAACCGCTCGTAGGTGACGCGGTCCAAGGTGTCGAGAAATCTCAGGGTCACATGCCAATTCTCTGCCGGACCCACCTTGCCGGGAATCGGCATCTCCGAGACGCGCTCATTCAGAGCAAAACGCACCTCGGGCGGCAACGGAGCCGCCACGAAGACTCGCCCGACGACCTCGTGAGCGCCTAGGTCCACCACTGGCCGGAGATCGCAAGGCGCGTCAGATGCAACGCGCTCGTGGTGCCGTAAGCCAGGACCCGCTCCCGGTCACCGGGCATGCGTAGTTCCCGGGCCCGCACGTCCTCGGGTGTCGCCACCGCGATGAACACCGTCCCGGGCGGCTTCTCCATCGGCTCCGGCCCCGCCGAGCCCGTCACAGCCACCACGACGTCGGCCTCGAGCAGCTTCCGACCCCCATTCGCCATCTCGATCGCAGTCTCGATGTTCACCACCTCGCTGATGTCGGAGACTCCCAGCAGTTGACCCTTCAACTGCGAGTCATAGGCGACGAGGCCGCCGCGCACGCTCTCGGAGGAGCCAGGCTCGGAGGTCAGGGCCACGACCACGAGACCCCCGGTCATGGACTCCGCAGTGCCGATGGTCCACTGCTTCTCCCTGAGGAGACGCATGATCACCCGAATGAGGGTGTCATCGTCGGTTGCGAAGTACCAGGGGGCCAGTCGTTTCTTGATCTCTGTGGCCAACGGGTCTATGAGGGCGATTGCCGCGGGGCGTGTCTCTGCCTTGGCCGTGATTCGGATCTTGATCTCACCTCCCGAGGCGAGAAACGCCACTGACGGGTTGGTGGAGGCCTGATAGAGGTCGTCCAACAGCTCGCCGATCATCGATTCGCTCTGTCCCCAGGTGCGCAACAATCTGCTCACAACCACCGACGGTCCCGCAGATCTCTTGGCGATACGGGGCAGCACATCGCTCATCAAGAGATGCTCCATCTCCTGGGGCACACCAGGGATGCAGAAGATCGATGTGCCCTCGTGGTCCAGGGCCAGGCCCGGAGCGGTCCCTTTCGGGTTGAGCAGAAGCTCGGCACCTTCGGGGTGCTCGGCCTGCCTCAGGTTCGACTCTGGCATTTCCCGGCCTCGCTGCCGCCACCAGGTGCGAAGACGTTCGGCATAGTCCTCGTCGAACACCATCGGCCGTTGGGTCGCCTCGCAGAGAGCCTCCCGGGTCAGATCATCACGCGTAGGCCCGATGCCACCGGTGATGATCACGACGTCGGCGCGCTCGATCGCAGTGCGGATGGAGGTGGCCACCCGTGCCAGGTTGTCACCGACCACCTGTTGGTAATGGGCGTCGAACCCACGGTCGGCCAGGGCGGCGCCGATGAATGCTGCATTCGAGTTGATGATCTGCCCGAGAAGCAGCTCGGTGCCGACCGCGATGACTTCGACGATCACTCGCGGGACATTAGGAGCGGGACGCCTCGACTACGGCGAACAACTCTGGCGAGTCGACGGCGTCGGCGAGCGTGTTCCACGTCGACGTGCTCACTCCGTTCTCCTCTTCGATCTCGGCACACGCCAGATAGACCGCGTCGGCAAGGGCACCGATATAGTGATCCGCATCGAACGCCTGCGAGATGGAGGTGCGGGCAGCAGCCACATCGAGCCGGCCCAGGGCCGTGATCGCCTCCTCGGCGAAGAGCCTCGCCTTCTGCTCCAAGTGGCTAGATCTCTTCGAACAGGTAGCGGCGGAGGATGTCCATGCGGTCGTCCATGGTGTCCGGGTCGAGATACCACAACATGGCGGCGATGGTCGAAAGCAAGGGATTGCCGTCCTGAGGGGTGAAGGAGAAACCGACGATCTCCTTGCCGTCACGCACCGCCAGCGTCTCCAAGGCAACGACCGCCTGGCTCATGATTCGTCCGTAGTAGCCGTGGTCGCGCCCGAAGGAGAAGACCTGGTTTGCCGACTTCTTGTGGGTCGTAGCCACCCGGGTGTTGGCGTCGAGGCGGTCCCTGATCTCATCGAGATCGATCTCGCGATCGAGAGTGAGCGAGAAGTGCAACGAGTGCATGTACTGGGTGTTGAGCTTGATCGCCGACGAGTGGATGTTGAGGTCGTACCCGAGGGTGGTGAACAGGTCGTGGGCGTCACGGGCGTGATGGGTCCCGAAACGCTCGTTGTCATGGCCACCCACGACAGGACTTGCGATGAACCCGCTGTCCTGGGAGATGTCGTTGGCCCGGCGCATGCACAGGAAGCGACCGTTCTCGAGATGATTGGCTCCGTCGGAATCCATCGCCAACGCCTTGATCAACACCGCGATGTTGTGCGTGTTGCAGCTCACGATTTGGAGAAACTTGTCCTCGTTGCGAATGAGGGCGTCGTCGTTGATTCCCCGGGCATACATCTTGCCGAAGCCGTATTCGGATCCTTGGGCCATGAATCCGACGGGGCCGGTGGCATCCTTGTAGAACTCGTCTTTCATCTCGTTGCCGACGGGGGTGCAGTCGATGACCACCGTGGCGCGCTCGATGGCCTCGATGGTCTCGTACTTGGGTGCGTGACCCAGCTCTTCGAATGTCGACTTGCGATTGTCGTCGACGGTGAGGACCGCGCCTCTTCGGACCAGGTCCTCGACCTTGGCTTTCTCGGTGATCAACGGGGTGCGCTTGTGGAATGTCACCTCGTCGATCCCGAAGTGGGATTTGTTGTCGGCGAGGAGGCCGATGAGGGGCTCGCCAATGGTGCCTGTGCCCACTACGTGGACGATCTTCATGATGAGTTCCTCCGGAAAAATGGTTTGGACGTCCGGGCAGACATGGTACCCGTCGCGATGCCGGGACAAACTCTTCGGCTCACACCAGCAGGGGCCGGTTCTGCGTTGCTATCACAAGAGGCCTCGGGAACCGGTAGCTGATGCTAAAGCAAACCCTCAGAACTGCGCCTCCTCGGTGGATCCCTTCAGCGAGAGGGTGGAGGACCGGCCGCCGGAGACGGTCTGGCTGACCAGGTCGAAGTAACCCGCACCCACCTCGCGCTGGTGTTTTGTTGCGGTGTAGCCCTCGGCCTCCATGGCGAACTCGTTGTTCTGCAACTCGACATAGGCAGGCATCCCCCCGGAGGCGTAGCCATGGGCCAGTTCGAACATCGATGCGTTGAGGGCATGGAATCCAGCAAGGGTGATGAACTGATACCGGTAGCCCAGCACTCCCAGCTCCTTTTGGAATCGGGCGATGGTGTCGGTGTCGAGATGCTTGCTCCAGTTGAACGAAGGTGAGCAGTTGTAAGCAAGCATCTTCCCGGGGTATTCGGCGTGGATAGCCTCGGCGAAACGCCGCGCTTCGTCGAGATCGGGTGCGGCCGTCTCGCACCAGATGAGATCGCAATACGGGGCATAGGCAAGTCCCCGGGCAATGGCCGAATCGAGCCCACCTGCCACTTGATGGAAGCCTTCCGCCGTCCGCTCCCCCACTATGAACTCACGGTCCCGGGGATCGATGTCGGAGGTGAGAAGGGTCGCCGAGTTGGCGTCGGTGCGGGCGACGATGATCGTCGGCACCCCCATGACATCGCTGGCGAGACGGGCAGACTGCAACGTCCTGATGTGATGGCTGGTGGGCACGAGGACCTTGCCGCCCATGTGACCGCACTTTTTCTCAGCGGCGAGCTGGTCCTCGAAATGGATTCCGGCAGCACCGGCCTCGATAAACGACTTGGTCAACTCGAAGACATTCAGGGCCCCGCCGAAACCAGCTTCGCCGTCGGCGATTATGGGGACGAACCAGTCGAGGTCGGTGTCGCCTTCGGCCCAGTGGATCTGGTCGGCCCGGCGGAGCGCGTTGTTGATCCGTTTCACCAGAGCGGGAGCCGAGTTGGCCGGGTAGAGCGACTGGTCGGGGTACACCTCGCCGGCCAGGTTGCCGTCACCGGCCACCTGCCATCCCGAGAGGTAGATCGACTTGAGTCCGGCTTTGACCATCTGCACCGCCTGGCCGCCACTCAAAGCACCGAGCGAATTGACGTAGTCCTCGGAGTCGAGCAGATCCCAGAGTTTTTCGGCCATCCGATAGGCCAGCGTGTGCTGCTCGCGGATGCTGCCCCGGAGCCTGACCACCTGTTCGGTGGTGTAGTCGCGGGAGATTCCCTCCCAACGGGGATTGTTCTTCCACTCCTCGGTGAGGCGTGCGGCTTCTTGTTGGATGGGTGTCACCTGGCTTCTCCGGCTCTATCAGTTGATCAGTTCGTATGCGGGCAGCGTGAGGAAATCGATGAAGTCGTCGGTCAACGCAACCTCTTCGAAGATCTTGCGGGCCGAATGGGCCTCGTGATGGCCCTCGCCGTCGACCTCATCGGCGACCTCGCCAGCCATGGAGCGAACCAGGGACTCTGTCACCGCGATGCCCTCGGAGGTAGTCACTTCGTGGTGCACCCATTGCCATATCTGGGATCGGGAGATCTCGGCAGTGGCAACGTCTTCCATGAGATTGTCGATCGCGGCGGCGCCGACGCCTGAGAGCCATGCGGTCAAGTAGCGAATCCCCACGGTGACATCGGTGCGCACACCGTCCATGGTGACATCTCCCGGGAAGTCGAAGTCGAGGAGGTCGGAGGCACTCACTTCGACATCGTTTCGCTGCCGGTCGATTTGGCTGGGGTTATCGCCCAGCACCCGGTCGAACTCCTCCTTGGCAATGGGGACGAGATCGGGATGGGCAACCCATGTTCCGTCGCAACCCGCCTCCGCCTCTCGCTTCTTGTCCGCCCTGACCGCGGCGATGGCTTTCTCGGTGACATCAGGGTCACGCCGATTGGGGATGAACGCCGCCATTCCCCCGATGGCATGGGCTCCCCGGCGGTGGCACGTCTTCACCATCAGCTCGGTGTAGGCGTGCATGAACGGCACGGTCATCGTCACCTGACTGCGATCGGGAAGCACGAACTCAGGATTGTTCCGAAACTTCTTGATGACACTGAAGATGTAATCCCAACGACCTGCATTCAGTCCGGCAGCATGCTCGCGCAACTCATAGAGGATCTCGTCCATCTCGAAGGCGGCGAGGATGTTCTCGATGAGGACCGTTGCCTTGACCGTTCCCCTTTCGATCTCCAGTTGATCCTGCACCCAGATGAAGACGTCGTTCCACAGCCGCGCCTCGAGATGGGACTCCAGCTTAGGGAGGTAGACGAAGGGTGCGGTCCCGTTGGCCAGGGCGGCCCGGCCTCCGTGGAACATGTAGAGACCCAAGTCGAACAACGAAGCCGACATCGGTCGACCGTCGACGAGAAAGTGCTTCTCATCCAGATGCCAGCCACGTGGTCGGATCACCAGAGTGGCGATTTCTTGGTCGAGCCTGTACTGCTTTTCGTCGGTGACCAGTTCGAGCGTGCGGTTGTAGGCCTCGACGAGGTTGAGTTGCCCGTGGAGCACGTTGTCCCAGGTGGGCGAAGTGGCGTCCTCGAAGTCGGCCATGAAGACCTTGGCACCGGAGTTGAGGGCGTTGATCATCATCTTGCGGTCGACCGGACCGGTGATCTCAACACGCCGGTCGGCCAGATCGGGATGGACCGGTGCGATGGTCCAGTCGCCGGTGCGGACATATTCGGTCTCCTCGAGAAAGTCGGGACGCTCGCCGGCGTCGAGCCGACGTTGCCGCTCCTGACGTGCCTCGAGGATCTGTCCTCTCCGCCAGCCGAACTCGTTCTCGAGATCGATCAGGAAAGCGACCGCGTCCGGGTTGAGGACCTCACGTTCGATTGTGCTCTTTTGAAACTGGTTCATAAGAAGTAAGTGTCTTATTCATACCCTTGATAAGAATGTTCAAACCAGGGTAACATGCCTCTATCTTTCACGGAGCAGTAGAAATGAGCGAAACTCAACGGGCCGATCCGTTGATCCTGGGTCGTCGTATTCGCCACTTCCGTAACGAGGCCGGACTCACCCTCGATCAACTCGGCGCGCGCGTCGGCAAGCCGGCTCCTTATCTGTCGCTGCTCGAGAATGGAAAGAAGGAGCCCAGAGTGAATCTCGTCGTCGACATCGCCTCCGCCCTCGAGATCGATATCGCCGAACTCTTCGATGAAACCCCGCCGACACGCCGCGATGCCCTCGAGGTTTCGCTGATCCGCGCCCAGGAAAGCGCCTTGTTCGAGACACTCGGCATCCCCACCATCAGGCCATCAGCCAGAGTCGACAACCAGACCCTCGCTCACATCGTGGGCCTGCACGATGCGATCAAGGAGCGATCGAGCCTCGAGACTGCAGGCTCCGAGGAGGTGAGGATGGCCAACGGCGCTGTCCACGACTACCTCATGGAGAACAACGGATATCTCAAAGAAGTCGAGGTGGCAGCGCGTGAAGCGCTGGACTCCTCGGGATACTCCGGCGAAGGACCTTTCTCCTCACGGAACCTGATGGACCTGACGGCCAGCATTGGATTCGAGTTGAGACCAATCGACGACATGCCGTCGTTCGCCCGGTCGATCATCGATATCGAGAACAACCGCATCTACATCGCGCAACGCAACGAGCTACGCACCAGACAGGCCCGCAAGGCGGTCCTGCAGACCATCGCCGGGTTCGTCCTCGGCCATGAGCGCGATCCCGACCTCGACACGTTCCTACGGCAACGGATGGAGACCGCATATTTCGCCGCGGCTGTCCTCGCCCCGGAGGAGTCCGTTGTCGCCCGGCTTATGGTGGCCAAGGAGAACCATGACATCGACGTCGAGGACGTCAAAGAGCTGTTCTATGTCTCGTACGAGATGGCGGCCTGGCGAAGTGCCAACTTGCTCACCCGGCACCTCGGCATCAACACCCATCTCCTCATCAGTGACGAAATGGGCGTCGTGGTGAAAGGATATGCCAACGATGGTGTTCCCGTGCCGCGCGACGAGTACGGCGGGATCGAGACCCAGCGTCTCTGCCGACGATGGGGGGCCCGGGTGACCTTCGAGAGCCAGGACAAGTTCGGCACCCATCATCAATACACCGACACTCCAAACGGCACCTACTTCTGCACCACCCATGTCGAGGCGGGTCGGGATCCGGCGCATGCCATCACCCTCGGGGTTCGCTTTGATGACGCCCGCTGGTTCCGGGGTCGTGACACCGACAACCGGGAGACTTCGACCTGTCCTGATCCATCTTGTTGTCGGGTGCCGTCTCCCGACCTGGCGAGACGCTGGTCAGAGAACGTCATCGTCTCGGCCCGGTCGCGGTCGCGCATCCTCGGCCTCATGGCCCCCGACCCCTACCCCGAGCTAGACCTCCCCGAGGTGTACTCAGTGGTGGACGCCCATTCCGGTTCCTAATGCTGTAGCTCCCATATACGGGAGTTTCGGCGTCTCATTCGAGCCTCGATGGACCGAACGGGTGCGTATCGTCGGTTGCGACGACCGGAGAGAGACATGTCCTACATCGAAACGGTGCCCGAAGACGAAGCCGACGGTGACGTAGCCGGCATCTACCAGACGCTGCACGACTCCCTCGGCTACATACCCAACTATGGACGCCAGTTCAGCCACCGACCCGCCGTTTTCAACGCCTGGGCCCAACTCAACGGGGCGATCAAGTCGACGATGGACCCGCGACGCTATGAGCTGGCGACCGTGGCCGCGGCGGTGCGAAGAAGGTCTAGTTACTGCTCCATCGCGCACGCCGAGAAACTGCTCGGCTTGGGCTCCTCGCCCGACGAGGTCACTGCCCTGGCCAAAGCACCCCTCTCCGCGGGATTGAACGAGGAGGAGCAGGCGATCGTGGACTACGCCACCAAGGTGGCCGGCGATCCGGCTTCTGTCGACGAGTCGGATATCGAGAGATTGCGCCAGGCGGGTCTCTCAGATTCCGAGATCTTCGACGTGGCGGCAGCGGTTGCGGCGCGTTGCTTCTTCGCCTCCCTATCCGACGCTCTGGGCACCCTTCCCGACCACGTGTTCCGGGAGAGGATGCCCGAGCTGGTGGATGTCCTCGCTGTCGGCCGCCCCTTGGCCGAAGCCTAGAGAGCCAAATCGCGGCCGAACACCAGTCTCGGCGCGATACGACTCGCCGAAATGCGTTTTCTCGAGGATTTCTTTCCGCTAACCGAAAAGAAATCCTCACAGAATGCTTGTCAGTTCTCCACGTAGGACTGGAGACGGGGGGCGACCAGATCGATGATCTCAGAGACCGGTGCCGAGGCTATCGGCTCCAGCTTCATCACGTATCGGGTCATAGCCACTCCTACGAGCTGAGACGCCATGAGGAGGGCCCGCAAGCGCGGGCGTTTCCCGGGGATCTGCGGAGCAATCTCATCCAACAGGGCAGAGGTGAGGAACTGACGGAACGCCTCGACGGCCCGATCTTCCCCACCCATGGCCGACCGGAGAATGCCCAGGAGCGTTGCTCGAGCCAGCTCCCGATCCCAGACCGAAAAAAAGGTCTCGGCGAGACGGCGTCCCGCTTGCTCTCGATCTTCGGCGAACACACTCCTCACGGCGTCAGCTGCCGCCATGGGCAGGTCGATCGATGCGGCAAACAGCTTGTGCTTCGTCCCGAAGTAATGATGGATCAACGCCGGATCGACGGCTGCCTCCCGGGCAATACCCCGGATCGTGGCCCTGTCGAAGCCCACTTCGGAGAAAACCCTTCGCGCTGCATCGAGGATCTCCGTACGGGTGTCAGGAGAACCCCTGCGTCGACCCGGCCCACGACCAGTCATGACGAGAGGACGACAAACGCCTCTTCGAAAGACGCAGCGACCTGGTCGACTCGAGAGTGGGGACCGACGATTTGGCGGACCTCTTCGACATCGAGGCCGACGACCCGCCACCCCCGGTCGGCCATCAGGACGGTCCCGCCGCTGGCGCCGATCTCGTCCAGAGCTTCCTCGGACACATGACCATCCACGCCCACAGAACGAATGTCGCCGATCACCTCATGAACCGATCCTGATGCCACCTCCCTTCCCCGCGCCATGAGGACCACGCGGTCGCACTCTTCGGCCTCCTCCATGTAGTGGGTGGACACCAGCACCGCCGTGCCCCTGTCCGCAGTCTCCCTGATCGTCTCCCACAGACGCGCCCGCCCCAACGGCCCGACACCAGACGTTGGCTCGTCGAGGATCAGCACCGACGGATCGTGGCCGCGGGCGACGACGAAGGCGACCCGACGTCTCAAGCCGAGCGAGATGTCCCCTACCCGCAGATCGGCGATGTCTCCGAGTCCCTCGTCGTCGAGTGATGGCGCCGAAACTCCGAATGAGGCCGCGGCGAACTGCAGATTCTCGGCAACAGTCAAGTCGGGGTACAACCCGAGACCTTGGGGAACGTAGCCCATGACTCGGCGGTCGACCCGAGCGATGGGCTGATCGCCGATCAACGCGTCACCTCCACTCGGGGGGAGAAGACCCAGGAGCATGCGCATCGTCGTGGTCTTCCCTGCCCCATTTGCTCCCAGAAGCCCAACCACCTCCCCGGAGTGAACCTGGAAGGAGAGTTCGTCGACCGCGACCACGTCACCGAATGTTCGGGTGAGGCTGCGCGCCTCGATGGAGCTCATGATTGTTCGCCGGCCAGGGCGGCTACGGTCACCACATCGGAGAGATCAGGCGCGATCTCGCGGGCCCCCGGGATCGGGGAGCCATCGCCGGACCAAGCCCGCCAGGATTGGCCGCGACGCCAGGAGCTGGCGCCCTGCTTGTGTTCGCTGACGAAGAGGCGACCCGGCATTCCGGCAAGGACGTCAGAGATCTCACCCGATGCGAGGACGGTTCCCCCTTCGAGGGCGAGGACGGTGTCGCCACGAACCGCCTCGTCGATATAGGTGCTGCTGACGAGGACGGCTCTGCCCTCCCGTGCCGAACGAGTGATGAAGGACCAGAGCTCCAGCCTGCTCACGGGGTCGAGCCCGGTGGTCGGCTCATCGAGAACCAGGAGCTCCGGCTCCGACAACACGGCCATGGCGACTCCCAGTTTCTGCCGCATCCCACCCGACAGCTGCCTGCCCAGACGGTGCCGAGCTTCACCGAGCTCGGTCACGTCGAGTAGCTCCTCGATCCGGTCGCGGGCGTGGGAGGCATCGAGGTCGTACCCGCGAGCGACGAACTCCAGATTCTCCAACGTTGTGAGATCCGACCACACGCCTGACGACTCGGGCTGGAACGAGGTTCGATCCGGTCGGCTCACCTCCCCTTCTGTGATCTGCTCGAGCCCGACGATCGTGCGGCAGAGAGTGGTCTTTCCGGCTCCGTCGCCACCGACGACGACCGCGATGTGCCCGGGATTCAACCCGAGGGTGACATCGCTCAGAGCAGGTCGTCCCCCGAACATTATCGACACGTCTTGGACTCCCCACCTCATGCCGACGTCCGAGCACGGGCCGGTCGGAGCTGACGGGAGAACCTGGTGATGGCCAATCCGAAGATGGCGAGACCGAGGAGGGTCAGAAGACCGAGCGGGATGAGCAGGTCGCCGAGTCCGGCGCCACGGACCATCGCTCCCTTGGCCACCTGGTTGAAGTAGGTCAGGGGTAGCAGGTAGCCGATCCAGCGGACCCCGGGTGCCATCGACGAGAGCGGGAAGATGATGCCAGAGAGCATGATCTGGGGGAGGGCGGTCATCAGGGCGAGTTGAATCGCCTGCGCCTGATTCTCTGATACAGACGAGATGAGGACCCCGGCTCCGAGAGCCACGAAGAGGAACATCACAGCTCCGAAGGAGAGTGGGAGCACCGATCCGTTGAAGGGCACATCGAAGAGCAGGGTGCCGATCAACAGCACGAGCACGATGTCGATCGAGGCGATGAGGAAGTAAGGGGAGATCTTGCCGATGAAGACGTCCTTGGGCTTGAAGGGCATCACCGCAAGTTGCTCGAGGGTCCCGGCCTCCCGCTCGCGTACCACCGACATCGAGGTGACCAGGGTTCCGACGAAGACGATGATCAGTCCGGCCAATCCGGGGATGAGGACGGCCGAGGTGTCGAGTTTGGGGTTGAAGAGCACCTCGTGAGAGAGCCCGGGGACCTGGTCGGATGCTGCGGTGATGACCCGAACCGCGGCCTGCGCCATGAACAGCTCCGACCCGTCGATCAGCGCCGTGATTTCCTGACCGTCGACCACGAAAGCGACATGGGCTTTGCCGGTGATCAGGTCGTTCTCGGCGTCGGCACGGCTGGCCGTGGAGTCCGCAGACTCAACTGTGAAGACCTCGGGCAGACGCTCGCTGACTGCCTCGGCCTGTGAGCCAGCCACGACCGTTGGGATCTCTTCGACGTCGAAGCTGGCCGCATAGCCGAAGACCAAGAGCAGGACGACCGGCATCACGATGAGCATGGCCAGAGTTCGCCTATCGCGTCTCACCTGACGGAACTCTTTGAGGATCATCGCCAGCATGTCCACTCCCTAATTCAACGTTCGTTGAATTATTGGAGCCCGCAAATGAGCTGTCAAGCGCACTTATGAAACGCTGTGACTCCCAGATATGGGAGCCACAGCATTAGGAAGCGGTTTCTCTGACGAACTCTCGGAGGTCGGTGGAGAGCTGTTGCAGCGAGGGCTGGTGGACGTACATCATGTGGCCGGCCTCGTAGAAGGTCAGCCGGACGTTGTTTCGCACCTCGGGGTCGAGGCCCATGTGGGAGATGGTGTACTCGGTGGCGAAATGGGGGGTGGCCAGGTCGTAGTAGCCGTTGGCCACCATGACCTTGGTCCCGCGTGACCGCGAGAGCACCTCCCGGAAGTTCTCCGAGGTGTCGACGTAGCGGCCTTTGAAGTCTTCGTAGTCCCAGTTCTTCCAAACATCCATCGACAGGATGTTGTAGATCTCGTCGGACTCGAACCCGATCTCGTTCCGGATGTACTCGTTGAGCGCGGACGCCGCCACCCCCCCGGTGGCGTCGCTGCTCGGATCAGCCTCCAGATTGTTCCCGGCCGACACCCGGTCGATGCCGACATAACGGGAATCGATCCGGCCCACGGTCCGCTTCCGGTCGCGGAGCAACTCCTTGCAGAAGCGCATGATGTGGATTCGCAGGTTGTAGTGATCGATGAACCCAGCGTCCAGACCCGTGTACTCGGCGAGTTTGCCGGCCACTCGCGTCTGGTGCGCCTCATCCAAGACATCACCCTGGGCCAGCGCCGACCAGTACTCGCCTAGGGCGAACTCCTCGACCTCGTCGAGAAGCTCCCGCAACGGCTTCTTCTGATATTTCTTCGACAACCGCTCGTGGTACCAGGCCGTCGCCGCGTAGGTGGGCAGATAGACCGCGAACGGGAGGTCGTTGCCCGGATGCACCAACATGGTCTCCCGGTCGATCGCCGAGGTCTGATAGTTGAGGATCATCGAGATGAAGATGATCCCATTGAACTCCACGTGGTGCTTGGCGAACAGCTCATGGGCGATCCCCGCCCCCCGCAACGTGCCGTAGCTCTCCCCCGCCAGATATTTCGGTGAGGGCCACCGCCCGTTTCGATTGAGGTAGTGGACGATGAACTCGGCGAAGGCCTCGATGTCCTTCTTGAAGTGGTGAAATTTCTTTTCCTCGCCCTTCTCGGCGGTCCGGCTGAACCCGGTACCCATGGCGTCGATGCACACCACATCGGCCACATCGAGAATGGAGTATTCGTTGTCGACGAGCCGGCCCTGCATGCCGATCTTGAAACCCTCCTCGTCGAACTGCATTCGCTTGGGCCCGAACAGCCCCAGATTCAGCCAAACCGTCGATGACCCCGGCCCTCCGTTGAAACAGAAGAGGACCGGTCGCTCCCCTGGGTCGGCGTCATCTTTGGTGTATGAGACGTAGAAGAAGGTGACCTTCTCGTCATTACTCTCGAAGCTCTGGGTGGCCGCGGTGGTGGTGTAGGAGACCTTTTCCCGGCCGAATGTCCCGGTGTACTGCTTGCTGGACTTGCGGTCGGGGATCTCGAGCGGTTTCGACTTGGGCTTCTTCTTCTTCTTGTCCTTGTCCTTGGGCATGGTGACGCAGGCTAGACCTGCCGAGGGATCCCGTCGTCGTCGAGCCAATCCTCTTCGGGCACGCCCAGACCCTCGGCGATCCGATTGATGTAATTGAAATAGGCGATCACCTGTGTGGCGCTGGAAATGCCTGCGTCGTCGAACCCGGCCTCCCGAAGGGTGGCGATGTCACTCGCTCCGACAGCCGCAGGTGCCCTGGTCAACTTCTCGGTGTACTCACACAGGGCGATATCTGCAGGGTCGAGCCCGGCCGTCCGCCAATCCACCCCTATCCGGTCCGCCAACTGCTGGTCCTCGATCTCATCCCGGAGATCGTGCAGGTGTGCCGCTATTCAGTAGTGACATTCGTTCACCTGCGAGGTGACCACAGCCATCATCTCCCTTTGGGCACGGGTGAGAGGCGACGGCCCGTACATGATCGATCGGTATATGCGCATGGAGTCGCGCATCACCTCGGGAAGCTGACACTGGATCGAGACGATGTTCCAGATCCGCCCGACGCGACGCAACGCCGCGTCGTACTCCCCGCGGGCTACTCCGGTTGTCTCGTCGTAGTCGAGGACATGTATGTGTGGCTTCTCGTCCATCTCAAAACTCAGGAAACATGACGCTGATGCTCCGGCGGCGATGAATGCGCTCGATGGCCTCGGCGAACAACGGTGCGACCGAGACCATGTCCACTTTCGCAGAAAGACTCACCGGATGGTTCTCGACGGTGTCGGTGACTATCAGCTTGTCTATCGGGCTCCGATCGAGACGTTCCATGGAGCGCTCCGCGAAAACCCCGTGGGTGACCGCGGCGAACACCGATCGGGCGCCACGTCTCATCAGCTCGTCCGCACACGAGACGAGGGTCCCTGCCGAGATCGTGAAGTCGTCGACGATCACCGCGTCCCGGCCCGACACATCTCCCACGACCCAGACCTGGGCCACCTCGTCGTATTCCTTCCTCTCCTTGTCCGCGATGGCGACGGAGGCACCCAAAATCGAGGCATACCTGCGCGCCTGCTTCGCGTAGCCGGCATCCGGGGACACCACGACCAGGTCCTCCCTGCCCTGCTCCTCGATTCGATCGCAGAGGACTGACATCGCATAGAGGTTGTCGACGGGGATCCGGAAGAAACCCTGGATCTGCGGAGCGTGCAGGTCCATCGCCACCACCCTATCGGCGCCGGCGGCCTCGATGGCATCGGCGCACACGCGTGCCCGGATGGAGACCCGCGGCTCGTCTTTCTTGTCGCCCTTGGCGTAGCTGAAGTAGGGCATGATCACCGTCACCGTCCGTGCACTAGCCCGCTTGAAGGCGTCGATCCAGAACAGCAACTCCATGAAGTTGTCGTTAGAGGGAAACACCGTCGACTGGATCAGGTAGACGTCGCGGCCGCGCACGTTCTCATCCACCTTTACAAAGAGATTCCCGTCGGAAAAACGCCGGGTGTCGCTTCGCCCCAATTCGAGTCCGAGGTGTTGTGCGATCGCCCCACCCAACCGCGGACTCCCGCTCCCGGCGAATAGCAGGATGGGATCAGGCTCGCTCATGCCTACCCGGCCAGGAAGAGGGCTGGCTCCTCGAGATTCTCCAGGACCAGTCCCATGAACCGGCGGCCCACCGCACCATCGATGACTCGGTGATCATAAGACAAAGAGAGAGGCATGACAGGTGCGATGGCGAGATCCTCGTCGTAGACGACCGGTCGCAACCGCGCCGTGCCCACAGACAGGATCGCCACCGTTCCATAGGGAACGATCGGTGTGCCGTGACCACCACCGACCGCCCCGATGTTGGAGACGGTGAACGTCTGCCCCGTGAGCTCGTCAGGGGCGAGACTTCGTTGCCGCGCCCCTTCGCCGAGCCGACGCACTTCACCAGCCAGATCCATCACACTCTTGGCTTCGGCTCCGCGGATCACCGCCACCAAGAGACCGTCAGCCGTGTCCACGGCGATGCCGATGTCCTTGGCCGAGTGGTAGACGAGATCGTCGCCATCCAGTGTTGCGTTGAACTCGGGGAACTCGTCGAGAGCGGGAACGACCGCCTTGATGACCAAAGCCTCCAGTGGGATCTTGGTGTCGTGACGCTGGCCGAGCGCTCGTCGCACTTCGAGCAGGCGGGTGGCATCGACGTCGTCGAAGGTGGTGACGTGGGGGATCTCTGCCCAGCTCTTCGCCATGTTTGCCGCAATTGTCCGACGCAGTCGCGACATCTGTCGCCGCTCCCCTTCGCCTCTTGCCGCGGTTCGAGAGGCTTCGACCGCACTCGGCGCGTCGGCCGCCTGGGTCTCAGCGAGATGCTCGTCCGAAACGCCATGCCCGGCTCCCACCGCGACGTCGTGGACGGCGTGCTCTCCTTCACGCTCGGGTTGGGCGACGGCCCCAGCCGCGATCGCCGCTTCCACGTCGTGACGCATGACGCGCCCGCCAGGACCGGATCCCTCGATGATCTCGAGATCGATGTCGTTGTCCCGGGCGAGCTTTCTCACTACGGGAAGGGCCTTGACAGATGTCGGCAGCCTCGATCCCAGACTCGACGATGGAGTGAGCGACTCTGCCTCCTCACTCAATGTGCCGACAATGGGCTCTGGCTCCGGCGCCCGGTCAGGAATGTCTCCGACCGTGAGCTCGGGGCCACCGGAGGAGGGCGTCTTTGCCTCGCCAGACTCGCCGATGGTCACCAGCACCTCGCCCACCTCGATGACATCACCTTCCCTACCGCCTTGGGACAGGACGACTCCGGCATAAGGGGATGGGATCTCCACAGCCGCCTTGTCGGTCTCGACCTCGACGATGGGCTGATCGGCTTCGACGGTGTCTCCCACCGCGACCAACCACCGCACGATCTCTGCCTCGGTGAGACCCTCTCCGATATCGGGGAGCCTGAACTCGCGGGCCACTCAAACCTCCAGTGTCTCGTATGCGGCGGAAACGATGCGATCCACTGTTGGAAGGTAGTGACCTTCGGAACGCTTCAGCGGGAAGATGGTGTCCCAACCGGTGACCCGACGCACCGGAGCCTGGAGCGAATACAGAGCTCCCTCCTGGATGGTTGCCGCGATCTCGCCACCGAACCCGGCGGTCAAGGGGGCCTCGTGGATGACCACTGCCCGGCCCGTCTTCTCCACAGACGCGAGTATCCCGCTCCGGTCCAACGGTGAAAGGGTGCGCACATCGATCACCTCCACCGAAATGTCCACGTCCTCGAGGGCGTTGGCCGCGGCACGGGTCTCTCTCATCATCGCCCCCCAGCTGACCAGTGTGATGTCGTCACCCGGCCGCTCGACCCGCACCGGACCGATGTCAACCGTGTAGTAGATGTCGGGGATGTCTTCTTTGACCGCTCTATATAGCCGTATCGGCTCGAGGAAGACAACGGGATCGGGGTCTTCGACCGCGGCGAGTAAAAGCCCGCGGGCGTCATTCGGCGTGGAGGGCACGACCACCTTGATCCCGGGGACGTGGGCATAGATGGCCTCGGTGGACTCAGAATGGTGCTCGGCTGCACCGATCCCCCCTCCATAGGGCATGCGAATGACCATGGGCGCCGTGAAACGATGATTGGTGCGATTTCGGATGCGTGCCACGTGGTTGATGATCTGGTCGTAGGCCGGGTACGAGAATCCCATGAACTGGATCTCGGCCACCGGCCGCAACCCGGCAATGGCCATCCCCAAGGCGGCGCCCACGATCCCCGATTCGGCGACCGGTGTGTCGAAGACACGGTTGGAACCGTGTTTTTCCTGGAGGCCTTCGGTGATGCGAAACACGCCGCCGGTGCGACCGATGTCTTCCCCGAGGAGGATCACCCGGTCGTCCGACCCGAGGGCGGTGTCGAGCGCCCCGTTCAGCGCTTGCGCCAGATTGACCTCAGGCACCTGCGTCCCCCGTCGGCTGGGTCGAGTGTGCAGCCATGCGCGCTGAGCGCGCATGGCTGCACGCTCGATCCCGCAAGAGGGCATGGATCAGTTCGGCCTCATTCATCGGCCTGCCCACCCTCGTCGAGTTGCTCCAGCAGGGGAGCGGTCGGCTCGGCATACATCCGGTTCAACATCTCTTCGAATGTCGGCTCGGGCACGGACTCGGCCCACTCCACGGCCCTCTCGATCCGCTGCGAAGCCTGCTCCTCCAGACCCGCTTGCCACTGTTCGGTCCAGGTGCCGTGACGTTCGAGGAGCTTTTGGACCCGGCTCAATGGATCCTTCTCCTCCCATTCCTCCCCCTCGTCAGCCTCGCGATAGCGGGCGGGATCGTCGGCGGTGGTGTGAGGGCCCATGCGGTAGGTGACCGCCTCGATCAGGCTCGGCCCGCTTCCGGATCGGGCCAACACAGCCGCCTCGCGCACCGCAACCAGGACCGCCACCACGTCGTTGCCGTCGACACGGATGCCAGGCATTCCGTAGGCGTCGGCCTTCACCGCGATCGACTCGGATCGTGTCTGCTCCGAAGTCGGGTATGAAATGGCGAAGCCGTTGTTCTGACAGAAGAAGACAGTTGGGGTCTGGTAGACCGCGGCGAAGTTCATCGCCTCGTGAAAGTCTCCCTCAGAGGTCGCCCCGTCGCCGAAGGAAGTCAGCGCTATCCGATTGCTACCGGACAGCTTCTCCGCCCATGCCAGACCCACGGCATGAATCATGTGGCCACCAACGGTGATCGAAGGGGGAAGCACGTTGATCCCCTCCGGAACCTCACCACCCCGCTCATCACCGGTACGGCCGAGGATCAAGAGCTCCCAAGGGAAACCGGCTCGCCAATTGAGCGCTGCGTCACGATACGTTCCGGAAACCCAGTCGTCGTTCTCGAGCCCGGCCGCGGCTCCGACCTGGGCGGCTTCTTGTCCTCGAAAGGGGGCATAGGTGGCGAGACGGCCTTGACGCTGCATCGCAATCGACTTCGAGTCGTAGGCCCGGGCTTCGACCATGTCGGCGTAGAGAGCTTTCATCTCGTCGAGCGTGATCGGGAGCCGGTCCCGGACCGACCCGTCGGGATTGATCAGACTGAACATGACACGCCGCTCATCGGTGTCAGTCTGCCTCGTCACGGGCACCGATGTCGGCCCGCCAGTCGGAATCAGAGCGTCCAGCCCGCGACCAAGCCCCGACTTGCGTGAGCTCACGCGCTTCTCCTTGTGATCAGCCCTTGAGTAGGCGAGCTTAAACACAGCATCGAAGATCGAATTCGTGCCGGTGGGCGGTCTCTCAAACAGCGCGACAGACCACTAGACACCTGCCGACTCGGAGTCGAGCGCTACTTCGAGCTCCTCGACAGTCATGAGCACGTCACGCGCCTTGCTTCCCACAGAGGGGCCGACGA
Source organism: Acidimicrobiia bacterium (assembly GCA_036374335.1). GTDB lineage: Bacteria > Actinomycetota > Acidimicrobiia > Spongiisociales > ZC4RG35 > JANQRA01. The sequence goes on along the minus strand of DASUUC010000102.1, from coordinate 3,488 downwards.
CGCCCATCCGCTCGAGGGCGTCCATGACCCGTCCCGCCCGAGCGAACCCGATGCGGAGCTTGCGCTGCAACATCGAGGTAGACCCGAGCTCTGATCGGACCACCAACTCCATGGCCTGGCGGATCAGCTCGGCATCTTCGTCGTCCTCCTCGGCAGCCTGGGCGGCGGCCGCCGCGGCGGCGGCTTCGAGGACTTGTCTGTCCTGGTATTGAGCCTCACGTTGCTTCTTGACCCAATCGACCACGGAGTGAATCTCGGTCTCCCGCACCCAGGCCCCCTGGATCCGCTGTGGCCGCGGCTCCTTGGCCGTCACCACGAGCATGTCCCCCATTCCCACCAGCTTCTCGGCTCCGGCGCCGTCGATGATCACCCGGCTGTCGGTTTGCGATGCCACGCTGAAGGCGAGGCGGCTGGGCACGTTGGCCTTGATCACCCCTGTGATGACGTCGACCGACGGGCGCTGAGTGGCGATCACCAGGTGAATGCCGACGGCTCGTGCCATCTGGGCGATGCGCACGATCGACTCCTCCACTTCGCGACCGGCCACCATCATCAGGTCGTTGAGCTCGTCGATCATGACCACGACGTAGGGGAACCGGTCGAATCCTTCCGGGTCGAGACCTCCGGCCTCGAGCTTCTCGCGATACCCCTCGATGTCGCGGACACCGGCGTCGGCGAGAAGATCATAGCGACGATCCATCTCGGCCACCGCCCATTTCAGGGCTTCGTTCGCCTTCTTCGGGTTGGTGATCACCCTGGTGAGCAGGTGGGGCACGCCGTTGTACTGGCCGAGCTCGACCCGCTTGGGGTCCACCATGATCACCCGGACGTCGTCGGGATGGCTACGCATCAGCAGCGAGGTGACGATCGAATTGATACAGGACGATTTGCCGGCGCCGGTGGCGCCCGCAATGAGGACATGGGGAAGCTCGGAAAGGTTGAGGAGCTTGGCTTGGCCGGAGATATCCATTCCGAGCCCGATGGTGAGGGGGTGAGCGGGTTTGGCCGCCTCGGGGCTGGAGAGGATGTCACCGAGGGAGACCAGACGACGCTTCGTGTTGGGCACTTCGACGCCGATGGCGGACTTGCCCGGGATAGGGACCAGGAGCCTGACGTCCGGTGTGGCCAGGGCATATGCGATGTCGTGGGAGAGATTGGACACCCGGTTCACCTTCACCCCCGGGGCGAGCTCGATCTCGTAGCGGGTGACCGTGGGGCCGGGGACGATCTTGGTGAGCTGGGCGTCCACGCCATGCTGGATCAGTGTGTCTTCGAGCTGGCGGGCAGTCTCTTCGAGTGAACGTTTGTTGATTTCGCCACCGGTCCCGCCATCGAGCAGGGAGAGTGGCGGCAGCTCGTAATCGCTCTTGGAGAGGTCGAGCGTCACCTGCACCGGATCGGGCTCCGGCGCTTCTTCGATAGGTGAGGGCGGCGGATTCTCATCGGTCTGCCTTCGCGGTGGCCGCTGGTCTGCGGGCTTTTGGTGTTTGCCGCGCGGTCTCTGCTCGACGATCGGAACCGAACGAGCCGTGTGAGCCCCGCGCTCTCCCGGTGCATTGGCAACCACCTCCCGGGCGAGTTTGCGCAGGTTCTTCCACAGGTCGGCGATGCCATGGAACAGTTCCCTGACCGAGGTCTCGGTCATGATGAGGACGCCCATGCCAATCGCCGAGGCGAGAACCACGAACGTGCCCCAGTGACCCAGGATCCGTCGCATTGGAAAAGAGATGAGCGAACCGACGGCGCCACCTCGTTCCTGGACAAGATCGAGGCTCGAGCGAAAGGCGACTGCGCCGGTGAGGAGATGGAAGAGAGCGAGTGTGCCGATGAAGGTGGTGATCCCACCGACGACCAACCGACGTGCTCCGTCGCGTGGCTTACCCACGATGAGAGCAATGCCGACGCCCGTCAGCGCGGCCGGGAGCGCATACCTCCACACACCAAATAGAAACCGCGAGCCACGGTCGAACCAATCGCCGACAGGTCCTGCCAACCCAAAGAAGGCCAGAATCGCGAGGATGGCGATGACCATTAGGACAAGACCCCAGACGTCGTCTGTCTGACGTCCGAGTGTGTACCTGACCGAGTCGCGGGCCACAGCCAGCTTCTGCGTGAGCGACTTCTTCTGGGGCTTCTTCTTGTGCTTCGAGGACACCCGTCTCCGCCCGGAGCCCTTTCGGGTGGATGTCCGGGTTGGCATGTGACTGCAAACAATACCCATTGACTGGGCAATTACTGTGAATTCATGTCAGAACTGCCCGACTACGTCGTCAGGAATCGAGATTATTGGGACCGTCAGGCGGACCAGTGGGTCGAGATGGGCGAACGCGCCTGGACGGAAGAACCGAATTGGGGCATCTGGGGGGTCCCGGAATCGGAGTTGGACCTTCTGCCCGACGACATGTCGGGCATGGACGCCATCGAGCTCGGCTGTGGCACTGCATACGTTTCCGCCTGGATGGCGCGGCGTGGTGCCCGATGTGTCGGGATCGACAACTCGGAGAGACAGCTAGAGACTGCGAGACGGCTGGCCGGCGAGCATGGGATAGACCTCCAACTCATCCACGGCAATGCCGAGACGCTCCCCTACCCGGACGGTTCGTTCGACTTCGCCATATCGGAATACGGTGCCGCGATTTGGGCAGATCCTCACAAGTGGATTCCGGAGGCATGGCGGGTGCTGAAGCCGGGAGCCGGATTGTCGTTCTTGGGCCACCATCCACTGGTCATGCTGACACAGCAGCGGGAGGAGGGCGACGCAGTCACCAGAGAGTTGCTCTACCCGTACTTCGGCTTGCACCGCGTCGATTGGTTCGAAGATGATGAGGCGGGCACCGAATTCAATCTGCCGATCTCCGAGTGGATGAGGCTCTTCGACGAAGTCGGCTTCGACGTCCTCGCTTTCCACGAGATCAGGAGCCCCTCCCGTGAAGCCGATAAGCGATTCTTCGTGGCGGCTGACTGGGCACATGACTTTCCATCCGAACAGGCCTGGCGGCTCCGCAAGCGGTGACGGGACAGGTACCTTCGGTCCAGGCCGGAAAAAGATGATCCACCACTTCGTGAGACTGTCGGCTGAGGTGCAGCGACGGAGGGCGAACGACTTCGAGGAGGAGGTTGAGCCCGAATGAGACGCCGTGACTCCCATATATGGGAGCCACAGCATTAGGAAGCCTTGGTCAGACTTCCATGATGATGGGGAGGATGACCGGGCGACGGGCGGTCTCGGCGCGGATCACTTTGCCGGCGGCCTGGCGGACGGTCTTCTGCATCTCGGTGTGATCGGTGCGCCCCGAGTCGTGCGACTCGATGGCAACCCGAACCGCATCGGCGGTCTTCTCGAGGATGGCGCTGGGATCGTCCATGACACCGTGACTGTCGAGATCGGGACCGAAGACGATCTCACCGTTGCGATGGTCGATACCGACCGTGACCACGACCACACCCTCGTCAGCGAGATGAGACCGGTCGCGGAGGACGCCCCCCTG
>DASUUC010000101.1:0-6631 GCA_036374335.1 Acidimicrobiia bacterium | reverse complement strand
TGGGCGAACCGAGGGCGGCAGACTTCGCTGAGCGGTGTCTGCAACCCTGGGTTCGCGTTTGGACGGTGAGACGTTGGCTCTCGACGCCGCCACCGTTACGCTGCCGCCGGTGGTCGCCCAAGCCGTAGCCGCTATCGCCCTCGGCTTGCTGGGAGCCAGTGGGATCATGAAGTTGGTCGATCCGGAGCCGACAACCGGAGCGATGAACGTCGCCCATCTTCCCTCCTCGAACACATTGTCCCGCCTGCTCGGACTGGTCGAGATAGGAGTGGCCATCGTGGCCCTCGCCATCGCAGGACCGTCGGTCTTGTTGGGGGCAGGCCTCTATGCCGCCTTCGCCGTGTTCACGGTGGTGGCCATCGTCTCGGGAATTCCCCTTCAATCATGCGGGTGTTTCGGGAAAGAGGACACGCCGCCGACGGCGATCCACGTGACGTTCAACGGTTTCGCCACCATCGCCCTGCTCTGGGTGTTCTTCTCAGGAAGGGGCGCCATCGACTGGGCGCTTCCCACCCTCGAGCTCGTTCTCTATCTCGGCTTCACGGTGATCGGTGTCTACACCGCCTACCTGTTGATGACCCGCCTCCCCCAGGCCCTAGCCCTCACCTCCAGCCGATGAGCACGAAACTGGTCGACGCCGCCTCCAAGTTTCTCGACGCCAAGACCTCTCGTCGTGGCTTCCTACGGCGGGCCGCCATGGTGGGTACTGCCCTCGTGGCAGCTCCCGTGACCTACATTCTGCGGCCGGTCACCGCCGAAGCCGCGGTGACTCCAGGCGACTGCCCTTCGGGGTCCAAATGCAACGACGGGTGGACCGACTTCTGCTCCAACATCCACGGAGTGAACACCTGTCCGCCGGGGGCCCTGGTCGGAGGTTGGTGGCGGGCCGAAGGCAACACCTATTGCAACGGAGGGAGCCGCTACTACATGGACTGCCACGGTGCCGAGTGCTCCTGTGACTGCGGCGGCAGCGGGACTTGCCCGTCCGGTTGCGCCGACTCTCCTTGCATGTGCAACCACGACAACTGCAACGAGCGCAAGATCGGCTGCACCCGGTTCCGCTACGGGCAGTGCAACAACCAAGAGCCGTGCATTGGCCCCATCATCTGCCGTGTTGTCACCTGCATCCCACCGTGGGAGTGGGACTCGTCGTGCACCAAGACCGACGCGGTTTCCCAGAGCACCTACAGCCACGGCTCGATGACAGAGGCGCCCGGCCTCCACCCGGACAGCACGCCCAAGGGGCCATATCCGGCTCGCCCGGCGGTGCTGGTGGGCAACACCTGGCAGCTCCGCAACGGACTGAGCTCGGGGAACCCGAGCACGACGTTCCAATTCGGGCTGCTCGGAGACGTTCCGGTCATGGGTGACTTCTCCAACTCCGGGGTGCGCACCGTGGGCATGGTGCGGGGCGCACGTCATGGAGTGGCCGGAACCCACGACACGCTGACCTGGTATTTACGGCAGGTGGAGGGCCCTGGCGACCCTGATCTGGTCGTCGCATTCGGACGGGCCGGGGACATTCCTGTCGTCGGCGACTGGAACGGCAACGGGGTCCACACCGTCGGCGTGGTGCGGGGAAACCGCTGGCTGTTGCGAAACTCGAACACTTCGGGGGGCGCCGACTACGACTTCACCTTCGGCCAACCCGGCGACATCCCGGTGGTCGGGGACTGGAACGGCAACGGCCGCACATCGATCGGCATGGTTCGGGGTGAGCGCTGGTTGCTCCGCAACTCGCTGTCCTCAGGAGATGCCGACTACGACTTCACCTTCGCCGGGAATGGAATCCCGGTGACCGGCGACTGGAACGGCAACGGCAACACCGGAGTGGGTTGGTTCGACGCCGGCACATGGACCATCAGGAATCCACTGTCATCCGGCGACGCCAGTTCGACGTTCACCTTCGGTCACTCGAACGGCATCCCGACGACTTGGGGAAGGAACGCGTAGTGGTCGCGGTCGTGATCATCGAGGCGGTAGTGATCGTCCTCCTCCTCGTACTGGTGGCCGGGCTGCTGAAGAGCCACGCCGAGATCCTCCGCCGACTCGACCAAATCGGCTCCAGTGGAGATGTGCCCGCCCAGGCGCAGCGGCTACGCACCACCGGTCTGGGAAAGGCTCCCACCGACCAGATCTCAGGGGTCGACCCGGTCGGGTCGGCCGTGAGCATTTCGCTCGAGCATGGCCGGGGTGAGACCCTGCTGAGCTTCCTTTCCACTGGCTGTGCCAGCTGTCGTGTCTTTTGGGAACAGCTTGGCGGAACCCCGGACCTGCCCACACCGAGTACCCGCCCGGTCATCGTCACCAAGGGACCCCAAGCCGAGTCACCGGCCAAGGTGGCCGACCTCGCTCGAGGTGGAGTTCGGGTGGTCATGTCCGACGAAGCCTGGGACACGTTCCGAGTGCCACTGACGCCATACTTCATGCTGGTCGACGGCCGCGGCGACGTCATCGGAGAAGGCTCGGCCACCAACATGAGTCACCTGCTCGGGTTGTTCCGTCAGTCAGCCGCCGATTCCAGCCCGGTGCGGCTGAGCACACGAGAGCGAGAGAGACTCACTGACGACCAGCTATCCAGCTCCGGCATCGAGCCGGGAGACCCGTCGCTCTACGAGGACCCCCTGCGGGAATGACGGTCCAGCTCGCCCTCGCCCTGGTGGTCGCACTGATCGCCGCGATCCGCTCCACCTGGTCTCCGTGAGGCGAGTCGATGCTGTCGAGTATCCACCCGCTCGGGGAGCGGGCACGTCACAACCGATGGGCCCTGACCGTGACGGCGTTCACGGTGGGTGCCGTCGTCTCAGGTTCGGTGGTGGGCCTGACGCTTGGTGCCGTCGGCAGCGCGATGCTGCCACCCGGATCTTCCGGTCTGCTGATCGTCACCGCGGCGGCGGCGCTCATCGCCGGGGCCCTCGACATGGCAGGAGTGAAAGCTCCCGGACCATCGCGTCAGGTCAACGAGACCTGGATAGGGACTTTCCGCGGCTGGGTGTACGGCGGCGGCTTCGGTCTCGAGCTCGGTTTGGGCACCGTCACCTATGTGGTGACCTGGGGTGTGTACGCCACCTATTTCGCCGCCTTGGCCACGGCCTCCCCGACGCTGGGTGCTGTCGTTGGCGCCACCTTCGGTCTCGGTCGGTCGCTCATTCTCTGGGTGGCCGGTTACGTCGATCGGCCTTCCCGGCTGACTGCGTTCAACCGGCGTCTCGCCTCTGCCGGGCCGGTCATCCGCAAGGGGTCCGCCGTGGCCTTCGCCGTCCTGGGTGTCGGGTTGATCGCAGGGGGTGCGCTTTGAGCCGGATCTCGCGCTCGGGGATCTCGGTAGACATCCCCCAGGGTTGGGAGGGTTCGATCGATGGGGACGGGTTCGAACAACTCTCGTCGGGAGCAACACGGCCCACATTGCTGCATGTGGCGTCGTTTCCCATGCCCCCGGAGCGGGGATCATTTGGATCGGGGGCCACCGAGTTGATGAGCACCGACGACGTGTTCATGGTCCTGTTCGAGTACGGGCCGGATAGTGTCGGCGCCCCTCTGTTCGCCGAACAGGGTCTGCCCCGCTCGGTCAGTCCCGATGACTTCTCCCGTGACGCCCTTCAACACGCGGTGACCGGGCAAAGCGGGATGCAACGATTCTTCACCGAGAACGGGCGGGCGTTCTGTCTCTATGTGGTTCTGGGCTCGCACCTCGACCGTCCCGAGTTGGTGACCAGGGTCAACACGGTGCTGCAAACCGTCGAGATCTCATGAAGTGGTTGCCCACTTCACTCGCCGCGCTCGCACTCGTAGTTGTTGCTGTGGCGATGAGCACGGAGGCGGAGGGGATCGTCCTCTTCGGGTTCTTCACCGACGACAACGGCTCGACCTTCGAAGGCGACATCGACGCCATAGCCAACGAGGGCATCACCAAAGGATGCAACCCACCGGTCAACGACCGCTACTGCCCCGACGACAACGTCACCCGGGGCCAGATGGCGGCATTTCTCCGCCGGGCGCTGGGTCTACCCCAAGTGAGCACCGACTTCTTCACCGACGACAGCGGCTCGACCTTCGAGGCCGACATCAACGCCATCGCCGCAACCGGGATAACCCGAGGCTGTAACCCGCCGGCGAACACACGCTACTGCCCCAACGACCTGATCGACCGGGGCCAGATGGCCGCCTTCCTTCGTCGGGCCGAGGAGCTGCCCGCCGTCGAAACCGACCACTTCGTCGACGACAACATGTCGACCTTCGAGGGGGACATAAACGCTATCGCCGGAGAGGGCATCACCAGGGGCTGCAACCCGCCGGCCAACGACCGCTACTGCCCTGGCGATAACGTCACCCGGGGCCAGATGGCGGCGTTCATCCGACGTGCCCTCGAGTTGCCCTACTTCGTGTTGACGATCCCTGTTGGGGACCATGGGTCGATGATCTGTTCCAAGGACGGGCAGCGATGCTCACTGATCGTCGACGTGTCCGCCGGCCGCGCCTACCGGGTCCAGGAGGGCCTGTTCCAGGCCACTCCGGCCTCGTCTTCGGAACAGTCGCAGTTCAACTCGTCGGACACCTCGTTCACGGTGTCATTGGACGGCTCGACCCTGTCTTTGAATGAGATCCCGAAACAGTCGGCCGGTGGGGTCACCAACCGCTACTGGCGACGCGACATCAGCTTCTCCCCCGGCACCCACACCCTGGTCGCCCAATGGCGCTGGAACGGCACCCGGATCCAAACCAACACCCTCACGGTCCGAGCCGGTTCCTAATGCTGTGGCTCCCATATTTGGGAGTTTCGGCGTCTCATTCGTTCGATCGGTGGGGCCGCAGTCCGGGTTCCATCGCCATTCCGAGCTGCGCGAGCATGGCCCGATGACTCGTCTCATACGGACGTCGGTGCTGGCCGTAACACTCCTCGCCCTCACGGCCTGCGGCGCCGGCGGGACATCGACTTCCGACAGGACAGGTTCGGGGATGGCGCTTCCGGGCAACCAGTCGCTGCTCGTCGTCGGAGATTGGGGATCGGGGACGGAAGCACAGGTAGAAGTGGCCGCACAGATGAAGGATTACGCGCAACACCACGCGGTCGGCGCCATCGTCACCACCGGCGACAACTTCTACTCGGACAACGCCAGCGACCTCATGAAACCCTTCGCTTGGGCCACCGAGGGCGACATCCCATTCTTGATCTCCTGGGGCAATCACGACGTCGACTCACAACGACGGATCGAGTTGATCGACGACACCTTCGGGGACCCACCCCGCTGGTGGTCCCATGATTGGGGGCCGGTCGACATCGTGATTTTGGACTCGACTCAGATCGACTCTCGTCAACAGCGACGATTCCTCGTCGACGCACTGACGACTGGGGACGACCCCACCATCGTTGTGTCTCACCATCCGCCATACAGCTGTGGCTCGCATGGCAACACCCAAAGCGTGCTCACCGACTGGGTGCCCCTCTTCGACGACGACGTGTTTGTGGTGATCAGCGGGCATGAGCACAACTACCAGCGCTTCGAATCCGACGACGTCACCTACCTGGTGACTGGAGGTGGTGGCCAGAGCCTCACGGAGTTGGCCGACTGTTCTGACGACCACCCGCGGCGAATCGCCGGGGAGGCAGTGCACAATTTCGTGGCGTTGGAACTCACCGACTCGCTGAACGTCACCGCCATCGATGCCGAGGGAGAGGTCATCGACGAATTCTCCCTCGGTCTCCCCTAGCCGACAGCCACCAGCGCGCGATCTGACCGGTTCAGGCTCTCGATCCTCTCGTCGGTACAGACCACGATGTCCTCGATCCTCACCCCGAACCTGCCGGGAAGATAGACACCCGGCTCAACCGAGAATGTCATCCCCGGCTCCAGCGGACGGTCATTGCCTTCGACCATGTAAGGATGCTCGTGAACCTCGAGACCGATCCCGTGCCCGGTGCGGTGGATGAAATACTCGCCGTACCCGGCATCGTCGATCACCGCTCGTGCGGCACGGTCGATGTCCTGGCATGCGACCCCGGGCGCCGCTGCCCTACGACCGGCCTCGTTGGCCGCTTCCACCGCGGCGTGGACGGCCTCCTGCTCGTCTGTCGGATCGCCAACCACAAACGTCCTGGTCGAGTCCGAGTAGTAGCCCTCCCATCGACCCCCGTAGTCACAGACCACGAGATCGCCCTCCTCGATGACTCGGGCACCAGGATGATGATGTGGCGATGCCCCGTTGGGTCCTGAGGCAACGATGGTGAACTCGGCGGTGTCGTGACCTTCATCGACTGTGAGTTGGGCCAGACGACGCGCCACCTCGGACTCGCTGTGGCCGCTGAAGACGACCTCGTCGGGCACCCGCGCCATGACCCGGTCGACGGCATGGGCTGCCTCGCGGAGCAGCTCGATCTCATCTGCGTCTTTGCGGACCCGGAGCTCGGCGGTCACCTCCGATGCCGGGATCCACGAGGCGTGAGGCCACTCCTTGATGAATCGGGTGAGGAATACCGCCCACATGTGGTCCCCGACTGCCACCGTCGACGGATTGGCCGATATCGAGGCCGCCAACTTGACCGGCTGCTCGGTCTCGCCCCATGGCCGTATCTCGAACCAACCCGGCTCGACCCGGGGTGCCTCCAACTCAGGAACGAACAGGACAGGCTCAC
>DASUUC010000100.1:0-74583 GCA_036374335.1 Acidimicrobiia bacterium | reverse complement strand
GAGCTGCCCCTAGTACGAGAGGACCGGGGTGGACGTACCTCTGGTGTGCGAGTTGTCCTGCCAAGGGCACGGCTCGTTGGCTATGTACGGACGGGATAAGCGCTGAAGGCATCTAAGTGCGAAGCCCACCTTGAGATGAGACTTCCCACCCGTAAGGGTTAAGGCCCCTGGTAGAAGACCAGGTTGATAGGCCGGACGTGTAAGCACAGTCAATGTGTTCAGCGGACCGGTACTAATAGGCCGAGGGCTTGGATATAGAACCCTTGATGAGAACTTGTGCTCGCTATGGAGTGCTCGGGTTGCCCGAGACTCGAACAGATTTGTCCGGTGGCTTTAGCGGTGGGGAACCACCCGTTCCCATTCCGAACACGGAAGTGAAACCTGCCAGCGCCGATGGTACTTGGGGAGTAGTCCCCTGGGAGAGTAGGTCACCGCCGGACATCAAACGACGAAGGGTCGCCGACTAGCGTTGGCGGCCCTTCCTGCTTTCAGGAGAATTCGTTGGCACCAGGCAATGGCAAGAGCCATGAATCGAATCGGTCAGGCAAACGCCGGGGCCCCCATGGTGGCAAGCCCGAATACAAGACGATCACCTCGGTCAAAGGCGGCCAGCTCCCCAAATGGGTGCGGGACGAGATCATCCGATCCACGCCTAAGGATCGTCGTACGCCGGCGATCAATCATCTCGCCTCTGCCATGGAGAGCTTTGCCGATGAGCGTTATCCATCGGCCCTCGGCGAGCTTCGCAAGGCCAAGAAGCTGTCGCCGCGCTCGGCGACGGTACGCGAGCTGCTCGGGCTTTCCGCCTATCGCAGCGGCAACTGGGACGAGGCTCTCCGCGAACTGCGCACTTTCCGCAGACTGACGGGCGACCTCATCCACTACCCGGTTGAGATGGATTGCCTTCGTGCCCTGGACCGCCCTGATGACGTCATCAAAGCCTGGGAGCGCCTCCAGGACTACGACATCTCATCGACGATCAACCACGAGGCTCGAGTTGTCTATGCGTCTTTCCTCCTGGACCAGGGCAGACCTCGTGACGCCTGGCCGGTCATCAAGCCAGGGCGGCTGGTGGCTTCGCCCTCACCAGGTGAGCTGAGACGCTGGTATGTGGCGGCCCGAGTCGCCATGGAAGCCGGAGACAGAGAGGCCGCCAGGCGATTGGTCGCGGCCCTCGACGAACAGGAACCCGACTTCGAAGGGATGGAGGAGCTGCGTCGGGCCCTCGCCTGAGCCTCCGCGTGGGGCTAGGCCTGTACGGCTGCATAGAGATCACGGGCATACCAGATCTCGGCGGCATGCCACAAGAGCTCCTTGTTCACCCACCAGACGATATCGAGGAGCGGAAGCTGGGGATCGAGACCACCGGGATAGGCAGACCTCCCCACCGTGTCCAGGTCTTCGTCGCTCATCTGATCCAAGCCTGAGCGCCAAGCCTCCAGACCTTCCCGGAGAAGTGGGATCGCTTCGTCCGCAGTCATCGGCCAATCGGGCCCCTCGACCATCTCGTGATCACCGACCAGCCAATCTGCCCTGATGAGAGATCCGGCTCCGAGATGTCCGATCGACCACGCCAACGTCCGTGGGGGCTCCGCATCTGCCTCCGGTGCCCACCACGGGCTATCGGATGAGGGCGTGGACGACCCGTCCTCGAGGCGTCGCACCGTCCAGGACCCCGGAGCCGGCTCCCAGAGGAGCTCCTCGTCGGTGAGACCCTGGAGACGCCCAAACAACTGCTCGACGACGTAGTCCCACTGAGCGAGAAAGGGAGCCAGACGAGGTGGGGCGTCGGGATATGAGTCGATCATCCCCGCAACGCTAGAGAATGGTCTGTCGCGCTACCCTGGTCGAGCGCCATGGCAGGTCCATCCAAGGAGCTCTATCGAGACGGGACGACAGTCATCGGGACGTGGTTTTGCAGGCCTTCCGACGCCGAGTTTCCCGGTGGCTGGATGGACAATCCCACTCTCGTGTTCCCCCGCAGCTCCGTGGTCATCACCCAGGAGGGCGAGGAGCCGCTGGTCACCGACCCCAGCATGACGGTGATGTATCGGGGCTCCCAGGAGTACTCGCGGAGGCTCGTCGACCCCGTTGGGGACCGGTGTGACTGGTTCGAAGTGGACACCCAGCTCATTCGCGACGTTGCCCAGGAGATCGAACCCGCCGCAGTCCATCGCGACGAATCGCCCATCAAGCACACTCACGCCCCTGCCTCCTCGGAGACCTACATTCTGCAGCGGATGCTCATCCGCCATGTGGCATCTGAGCCCAACCCCGACCACTTCCTGATCCAGGAGACCGTGACCCGTATCGTCGACGCCGTGGTCCGAGCCGCATACGGGCGAACCAACGACGAGCCGCAGGCGCCAAGACATGACCACCGGGAATTGGTCGAAGACACCAAGGCCTACATCGCACTCCACTTCGCCGACCGGCTCACCTTGGCCGACGTTGGGAGGGCGGTTGGAGCATCCTCGTTCCATCTCGCCCGTCTTTTTCGCGGCCTCACGGGTCGGACGGTCCACCGTCACCTCACCGATATCCGTCTCCGCGCCGCCCTCGACCGGTTGGAGAACGATTCCTCGGACATCGCCGACATCGCCCTCAGCGTCGGCTTCGCCAGCCACAGCCACCTGACCAAGGTCTTCCATGAGCGATTCGGCATGACTCCGAGCGCATTCCGCGCCCAGAGCTCGGCCCACTTGCGCGAGATCGTTATCGCCTGACCCCTGGCGCTCGTGCTCCAGACTCACGTCGGCACCTAGAGCCATGATGACAACTTTGGGTGGCAGCAGCAGACCTTGGTGATCTCGATGATGAGGCTTGGGGTTCGCCCAAAATTCTGTCCCAGCGGCCTGACAACCTCGGACCCATCTCCGCATTTCCCCACAAAGAGGGGAGAAATGCCATGGATCTCAATCTCATCGTCCTGTGTGGGCGATTGGCAGTCGACGGAGAGCTGAGGGTCTTTGACTCCGGCGCCCGCCTCGTCAGATATCTGGTGACGACCAGAGTCGACTATCCGCGCCGTAGGACCGACGTCATCCCGGTCACATTGTGGGACCCACCCGACGATCTCGTGGACAAGCTGGGGGAGAAGGGCGAGCGAATCTGGGTGTGTGGATCCGTGCAGCGCCGGTATTGGGAAAGTCCCGATGGGCGTCGGAGCCGGGTCGAAGTCGTCGCCGAGCAGGTCAACTTCAAAGACGTCGCCGACCTCGAACCAGCGACTGCCCAATAGGCCATTACCACAGGGCATTTCCGGGTTTGACGGTGGGGGTAAGGTGGGAGCAGTCCCTACCCCAACCGTCTTCCTGGAGGTGTTACATGCCCTGGTACTGGACCGACGAAGTCGCTCCCGTGCTCATCGCCAACGGCAGCATCGGCTCTGAGGTGGCGGCGGTTCTGCTCTCGCTGCCAGTTGCCCACCGGAGCGAGCACGACACGGTCGAGGAAGCCGCCAAAGAGCTCATGGAAGACGGCGAGATTCCTTTAGCCGCCTGAATGCTCCGGTCGCTCCGCCAGCCCAAGTGGACCGTGGCGGCAGCGTTCGTCGTGGCTGTGTCAGCGGTGTTCATCAGGCTCGGTTTCTGGCAACTCGATCGGCTCGAGCAGCGTCAGATGTTGAACGCAGTGGGGGAGGAGCGAATCGAGGCCGAACCCCTCAACCTGGCAACACTTCTCGCAGAAGCTGAAGGCGATCTCGAGTCGCTTCAGTATCGCCGGGTCTTCGTCATGGGAAGCTATGACCCCAGCGGAGAGGTGCTGATCAGGTCCCGGGTGTATTTGGGTCAAGCTGGGTTCCATGTCGTCACCCCGCTTCTGGCGGACGAAGGTTGGGCTGTGCTCGTGAACCGGGGATGGGTCCCCCTGAGCATGGGCACACCCCCTGTAGATGCACGACCCGAGACGGGTCGCCAGAGGGTGGAGGGTTGGGTACAACTCTCTCAAACACGACCCGCTTTGGGCCCAGAAGATCTGCCGGGCGACCAGATGATCTTCAATCGCCTCGATGTCGGTCGAATCGGTGAGCAAATGGACCACGATGTGGCTTCGGTCTACATCCTCGCCCTCGGAGAGGAGGACGAGCTACCCGCGGAGGTCGAGCTCCCCGACTTCGAAGATGAGGGATCCCATCTCGCCTACGCGATCCAGTGGTTCGGTTTCGCTGCGGTGGCGCTGATCGGGTTCTACTTCTTGCTGCGTCGCAAGGGAGGCCAGGAGACGTAGTCCGCAAGGTCGATCCCGATCTCCCTCGTCAGCTCCGAGCGGTTCCCATACCGGTCACCCGGTCATGGCCAGATCCTCGACTATCTCGTACCCGTCGACAGCGGCGAGTTGGGACGGGTCGAACTTGATCTTGGCGGAACGTGAGCCCGCTCCCACGATGATCCAGTCGCAGTCCATGACCCGGCTGTCCAACCACACAGGGAGGTCGTTGGGAAGCCCGAAGATGGTGACACCCCCGATCTCCTGGCCGGTCAGCTCCCTGGTGAGGTCGGGCGGAGCAAAGCTCACCTTGCGGACGCCGAGTCTCTTCCGGACTGTCCCGTTGACATCGAGGCGGGTATGCGCCAGGACCACGCAGACAGCGTTGTGTCCCTCGGGCTGGCGGGAGGCCACGAGGATGGCATTCGCTGACTTTTCCAAAGGCACGTCGTATGCCTCACAGAATTGCGCGGTGTCGGCCAGTTCCGGATCACACGCCATCACCTCATAAGCGAGGCCGAGAGCTTCGAGGTGAGTGATCACGTCAGTGGCAGCTGTCATGGGACCAGGTTAGGAATTGGCACGCCACGGTGGGATTGGCGTGTGAGAATCGGTGAAATGAGAGGCTATGACGAGACGACGTATGGCCTGCGGTGGGCTCCCTATTACGACGAGATCTACAGCAGTGTCGAAGACACGGTCATCGAGCTGCTGGCGCGTCATGCCGGCGACCCTCCTCGTGCCCTCGAATTGGCGATTGGGAGCGGCCGAGTCGCCCTTCCGCTTCAGAAGGCGGGGGTGTCTGTCACCGGAATCGACGCATCAGAGGAGATGTTGGCCAAGCTCCGCTCCAAGTCTGGCGGAGAGAACATCCCGGTCGCGATGGGAGACTTCGCCGACGTGGATGTCGGCGACACTTTCCCACTCATCTACCTGACCTTCAACACGATCTTTGGGCTCTTGACTCAAGAACGGCAGGTGGAGTGCTTTCAGAATGTCGCCGACCATCTCGAGCCAGGGGGCCGATTCGTCATCGACTGTTTCGTGCCCGACGTGAAACGGTTCGACGAACACAACACGCGCATGGGTGTCTCCACCATCGACTCGGTCGATGAACACATGTTCGAGATGAGTGTGTACGACCCGGTGAACCAGATCGTGAACAGCCACGTCGTCAGGCGTCTTGCCGACGGAACCTCGGTCGTGCTTCCGGTCCGTATCCGATTCGCCTGGCCTTCTGAGCTCGACCTCATGGCTCGATTGGCCGGTTTGGCGTTGGAAGACCGCTTTGGTTGGTACGACCTGAGGCCCTTCAACGAAGGCTCTACCAGCCATATGTCGATCTACCGCAAGCCCGACTAGCGCCTTAGACCGCCTCTTCGGCGTGCTCGTGAGGCTCGCCGTCCTGAGCGGCGATCTGGGCCCGGACCTCATCCATATCGATCGCCTGGACCTGACCGATCAGATCCTCGAGAAGATTGCCCGGCAGAGCACCCGGCTGTGCATAGAGGACGATCTGATCCCGGAACACCATCAGCGTCGGGATCGACCGGATGCCGAAGGCTTGAGCGAGTTCCTGTTGGTCCTCGGTGTCCACCTTGGCGAAGACGATGTCTTCATACTGTTCAGATGCTGCCTCGTAGGTGGGCGCGAATGAGCGACAGGGACCACACCACTCCGCCCAGAAGTCGACAAGCACTGTGTCGTTGTCCTGGATGGTTTGATCAAATGTGTCTTTTGTGAGGGCCACGGTGGCCATGTTTCAACCTTTCAAAGAGTGAGCAGGGGACAGAACAGAGAACACCAGAGCCACCCCAATATTCCCTACTCGCCCCGGGAGCCATTCGTTCCGCCTAGAGTTCCATCTGACACACCATGGATCGCCTCAGACGCAGAAACGAGGCTCGAGAAGCCGAGTGGAGGGTGTGTCTGCAGTGCGGCAACCGATACGAGGCGGCAACCCACGGCTACCAGGTCAATTGGTGCTCACGAGCCTGCGAAGATGCCGCCATCAAGCGGCAACGCGAGGAGATCGAAACCACCTGGCTCCGTGCCCGTTGGTTCCTGCGATGACGGCCATCGAGCGGTGCTCTGGATCGTCGTTGAGTCCAGGAGCGAGCATTGCGCCCATAATCCACGTTATGTCAAGTTAACGCCATCGCTGCAGGCAGGGCCATCTCTTTACCGTTGCCGTTAGGCACTCCCATACTGATATGCCGCCGCAATCAACTCCCCGAGCCAGACGCTGCGGGCGTCATCGAGGGTGCGGATCACGATCTGGTGGTTCCAACGGTTCTTTGAGATCCGATTGACCTCCCGCACGTGGGGATCTTCCAACTTCTCATCGATCGCCAACATGAGATGCGGGACTCCACTTGGATTCTTCTTCGTCACGTTGTACAGCCAGAACCAGGCGAACTTGCGGTTGCAGCCGAAAGAGATCTGAGATCCCACCGACACGTCGCTGGGACCCCGTTGAGCGATACGAGCCGCGATGACCTCGAATATCTCACGGCTCTCAGGTTTGCCGGCAAAGTACTCGTCGACCGACTCCACGGACATGTCAGCTGAATTTAGGAGCTACTTCCGCGGCGAAGAGCTCCCAGCTCTCTCGGGCCGCCTCGATTCCCGCCCACTCCCGGGACATGAAGATGATCCCGCCCAAACCGCCTGCGGTCTGCTCGATTTGGGAGATCTTCTCAAGGGCGTGCTCCGGGCTTCCAACGATGTTGCGTTCCAAGTAGCTCTCATACCAGGCATCAGGCCCGTCTTCTGGCTCCGGGCGGCCATTGACGCCGACCTGGAACTCATAGAACTCACGAACGGCACCCTCTTTGAACTCTGAGACCGCTTTTTCCTGTGAGTGGTCGAGGTGCATCACGTAGCTCAGCATGATCTGGTCCCTCGACGCCTCCTGTCCCACGTCAGATGCTCCCCGTTCGAGTTCGACGAACACCTGTTCGACCCGCTCTGGAGTCCCTCCCAGCAGGACTTTGCCACCCAGTCTCCCCATCAACGCCAGATTTCTCGGGTCAGTCGAGGCCACGGCAAACGGCATATGGGGCTGCGAGTACGGCCTCATCTGCAGGACTGCTTCCTGAAGCGTGTACCAATCGGTTTCGGCAGTCACCGGCTCGCTCCCCTCGAGCAGGCGCAGCATCACGTCCAGACTCTCCTGCATCCTCTTGCCGGCGCTCTCGGGTGTCATGCCGAATACCCTGAGGTCCGACGGAATCCCCCCTCCCACTCCGAGGCCAAAGCTGGTGCGTCCCCGGGTCAGATGGTCGAGAAGGATCATCCGATCGAGGGCAACCAGAGGATGATGCAGGCCTGCCTGCACGACACCGGTCCCGAATCGAATCCGGCTCGTTCGCTCGGCCGCCGCCGCTATGAACACCTCCGGCGAGGCGATGTTCTCCCAACCGGTGCTGTGGTGCTCCCCCACCCAAGCTTCGGAGTATCCGAGCTCGTCGAGGAGGACGATCAGCTCGAGATCACGATCCAAGGCGTCGGTGGGTTGCTCTGAAGGATGATGAAACGGCTGCAGGAAGAGTCCGAACTCCATGGGTCCACCTTAGGACGATATATTGACAAGCGTCAATATGTGGCAGGTTTCTGTCGCCAATAAGATCCCGCAATGAACAGCTGGAGAGTGACCCAGGAGGATCCGCACAATCCCGACGTGGTAACACTTCTGGAACGTCACCTCGAATTCGCCAGAGGGGTCACTCCCCCCGAAGACGTGCACGCCCTGGACCTCGACGGGCTCCTCGACCCCAAAGTCACGTTCTTCAGCCTTCGTGATCGAGGCACACTCCTGGGCATCGGAGCCATCAAGGAGCTCGACGACAACCACATGGAGCTGAAGTCGATCCACACGGCTCAGGAGGCGCGAGGCAACGGAGTGGGTCGGACGGTCGTGGAGCACCTGCTCGCCGTCGCCCGCGAGCGTGGGGCAACTCGTGTCAGCCTCGAGACCGGCTCCATGGAAGAATTCGCTCCATCGCGCGCCTTGTACACAAGGCTGGGGTTCGTCGAATGCGGGCCGTTCGGTGACTACTCCCCCAGCCGAAGCAGCACGTTCATGACCCTGGAACTGCGGTGATAGGCAATAGACGACACCGACGGGCGTTCGATGTACATTCTCCACCATGACCACGACCTCATCTGAAACCACTCCTTGGGCCGCATGTCAGGTCTGCGGTCACCAGGACCACGGCTACCGGAAGCACCTCGATGAGGTCGAGGTGCCGCAATTCATCGGTGAATGTGTTCGCTTCCTGCGCGAGCTGGAGATGTCCGGCTCTCCCGTCCACCCCATCATCGACCGTGTCGACCATCTGGTGGCAGAGGAGAGCGGTGGCCGGAAGGCCTGGGCGATATGGCTTCTCAAGCTGTTGGAGGAGCTCGAAGACGCAGCCGACGCCCCGGATGTGGCTGCCGAGATCGAGAACTACCTGACAGGTGGTTTCACCGCTTAAGGGCTCAGCCAGAGGCGTTCAATCTCTGCAGTGCGTCATAGGCGGCGTACTTGAAAGCTTCCGAACGCGTCGGGACATTGAATGTCGAGTCGATGAAGTAGTCGATGGTCCCCTCGTTGTGGATCACCGACTGCGGCTGGTGGATCAGCTCGGTGGCGTCCTCGCCCACGATGTGCGCCCCGAGAAGACGCCGATCCCCTCGGTCCAATACGAGCTTGATGAAACCTTGCTGCGTGCCGGCAATGGCACTGCGGGCATTGTCGGTGAACCACGATCTGCCGACTTCGTAGTCGATACCTGACTGCCTGGCAGACTCTTCGGTCAACCCCACCATCCCCACCTCGGGAATCGAATAGACGCCGTATGGAGGAAGCGGGTCGACGGTCTCCTTGAACGGTATTCCGAAGGCGTGGCAGATGGCGACTCGCCCCTGCTCTGTCGAAACCGAAGCCAGAGCGGGTGGGCCGATGACATCCCCCGCTGCGTATATGCCGGCTACGGACGTTTGATACTCATCATCGACGATGATCCGACCGCGCTCATCGCATTCCACACCCACCTCCGCGAGGCCCAACTCATCGGTGTTGCCCACCCGACCTGCAGCGAACAAGACGGCGTCCGGCTGCAGTGTCTCGCCGTTGCTCAGCGTGACCTCGAGCTGACCATCGCTGCGTTGCACCGTCCCGGTCACCCCCAATACCAGACGCACCCCTTCTTCCTCCATGTGTCCCTTCAGCACCTCGGATACCTCGAGGTCGAGGAAGGGCACGAGACGCTCGGCCAGATCGATCATCGTCACCCTCACCCCCAGTGCGGTGAATATGGATGCGTATTCGGCGCCGACGGGCCCGGCCCCGATGACGACCATGCTCTCGGGCATCCGATCCAATTCCAGGATGGTGTCGGAGTCGTATACGTCCGGATCGTCGAAGGGGACGCCGTCCGGATGCCACGGCCTGGAGCCGGTTGCGATGAGGATGATGCCGGCTCTCAAGGTCCGCTTCTCTCCGGACTCCGACATCACTATCACCTCGTGGTCACCGAGGACTGCCTCCCCGACCACGAACTCGATGCTGTGACGCTCCAGATTCGCCGCCACCGCCCCGCTCATCGCCTCCTGGACCTGTGCGGCCCGGGAGCGAAGCCGGTCGATCATCACTTCGGGACCCAGACCGATCCCGACGCCGTAGATCTCGCGTTTGCCGAATCCAGTGAGGTAGACGGCAGCCTCACGCAGGGTCTTGGTGGGGATACCGCCGGTGTTCACCGGCGCTCCTCCGGGTCGAGGGCTGCGATCCACCACGGCCACCTTGTGACCGAAGTATGCGGCCTGAGCCGCCCCTTTCTCACCCGCCGGTCCCGACCCGATTGTGACCAAGTCGAAACGATCCATGTCCGCCTCCTGGAAGGGCATCAGCCCAAGCCTACGTGCGCGGACTCCCCCACGGATTCGGTCCCTGCATCGACGTGCTCGGCCGTGCCCGATTCCGGGTCCGGCACGGAGGCCACCGTTGATTCCCCCGCCTCCGTCGCCTACAGTGACCCCGTGACCACGAACATCAACCGCGCTCTCCTTCTCCTCATGTAGGGCAGACGCGCAGATATCCGTGTTTGCCCGCCCCCCGAAAGACCGGGGGCTTTTTCTTTTCCCGGTCGAGCTCGTGCCCACAGCCGCCAAAGACAAGGACCCAAACCCATGCCTCCTCCCATCGCAACACCAAAAAAGATGCCATTCGAGAAGTACCGGCCATCCGTACCCCTCGTCCTCGAGGACAGAACCTGGCCCAACGTCACCATCGAGAAGGCACCGAGGTGGTGCTCGGTCGACCTGCGTGACGGCAACCAGGCACTGATCGACCCCATGGACCCGCCGCGCAAGCTGGCGATGTTCAACGAACTGGTCGCCATGGGATTCAAAGAGATCGAGGTCGGATTCCCGGCAGCCAGCCAGCCCGATTTCGACTTCGTGCGTCAACTCATCGAGGACGATCTGATTCCTGACGACGTCACCATTCAGGTCCTTGTCCAATGCCGGGAAGAGCTCATCGAGCGCACCTACGACTCCATCGCCGCCGCCCCCCGGGCAATCGTCCATTTCTACAACTCGACGAACCCGCTGCAACGCGACGTGGTTTTTGGCATGGACAAGGAGGGCGTCAAGAACATCCCGGTGAATGCGGCCAAGCTGTGTCGCAAGCTCGAAGAGGCGATGGGGGACACCGCGATCCGCTACGAATACTCCCCGGAGAGCTTCACCCTGACCGAGCCCGACTTCGCCGTTGAGGTATGCGAGGCAGTCATGGACGAGATGGACCCCTCACCCGACGATCCAATCATCCTCAACCTGCCGGCGACTGTGGAGTGCTACTCCCCCAACGTGTACGGCGACGTGATCGAGTGGTTCGGTCGTTCGATAAGCCGCCGCGACTCGATCGTATTGAGCCTGCATCCGCACAACGACCGGGGGTGTGCGGTTGCCGCAGCCGAGTTCGGGGTGATGGCCGGCGCCGACCGGGTTGAAGGCACTCTCTTCGGGAATGGTGAGCGTACCGGGAATGTCGACATCATCACGCTGGCGATGAACCTGTTCGCCAACGGTGTCGACCCCGAGCTCGACATCACCGACATCGACGCGCTGCGCCGGACGGCCGAGTACTGCAACCGGCTCCCGGTGCATCCCCGGCATCCATATGTTGGCGACCTGGTCTACACCGCCTTCTCCGGGTCTCATCAAGACGCCATCAAGAAGGGTTTCGAAGCACTGCCTCACGACTACGACAGATGGGGTGTGCCATATCTGCCGATCGATCCCAAGCATGTCGGTCGCAACTATGAGGCGGTGATCAGAGTCAACTCGCAGTCGGGCAAGGGTGGCGTTGCCTATGTGATGAAGGAGGAGCACGGCTTCGACCTTCCCCGCCGACTCCAGATCGAGTTCTCGAAGACCATTCAGTACATCACCGAGGACAGCGGCACCGAGATCACCCCCGCGTCGATGTGGGAGTCATTCCAGGGCGTCTACTTCCCCGAGAAGGCAAAGTTCCGGCTGCACAGCCAGGAGCTCCACACATCAGCCAAGGAAGGCAGCGGACATACGACAATCACGGCACATCTGCTCGTCGACGGGGACGACGTAACCGTCACCGGTGAGGGAGACGGCCCGGTGGAGGCGTTCGTCAATGCACTCCGCGGGCAGTTCGACAGCGCTTTCGACGTCGTCGACTACAGCGAGCACGCGATCGGCAGTGGCGCCGATGCCAAGGCAGTGGCATACGTGGAGAGCTCAGGTGAGGAAGGGGCCCCCAAATGGGGCATTGGAGTGAACTCCAACATCACCACGGCCTCGTTGCTGGCCGTCCTTGCCGCCTTCGAACGCCAACACAGATAACGTCCGCTGCCGCATCCCGACGCACTTGACTTCAACCATGCTTGAAGTCCTATGGTGCTGTTCCGCCAGGCCTGAGTCGGATTCCCCAAACCTTCCGCCCACCCATACCCTCGAGGTCTCATGGCAACCGAACCGCTGACAACCGATGATGTCGACCTGTTGGGCAGCGGTCGCCAACTCATCGGCCGACAACTGAAGAGGGCTCCCCGGGAGTTCGTGTTCGGAGGCATCGGGACCACCCTCTTCGCCGGGATGACGATCCTCTCCTCGTTCGTCCTCGGTTGGATCACAGACAACGTGCTGCTCCCGGCCGTAGCGGCAGGCGAGGTGGGCACTGCTGCGCTGGTGGGTGCGGCGGGAGCAATCATCGGAGTCGCCACCCTGAACGGGGCCGGGATCGCCATGCGCCGCGTTGGTGCCTACTACGCACAGCATCGACTCCAATATCGCGACCGTATCGAAGTCACCGACCGCTATCTCGATCTCCCCGTCGAATGGCACCGAAGACATCCCACGGGCCAGCTGCTCTCCAACGCCAACGAGGACGTCGAAGCATCCTCGTTCATCGCTGCTCCCCTGCCCATGGCCTTCGGCGTGATTTTGATGCTCGTAGGGACGGCGGTGATCCTCATCATCACCGACCCTTTCCTCGCCTTCATCGGGTTTCTGGTCGGACCGGCTCTCCTGGTGATCAACTACACCTTCCAACGACGGATGCGAGCAGTAGCGGCTCAGGCCCAGACCCTGCGCGCCGAGGTGGCCGACATCGCCCACGAGTCGTTCGACGCCGCGCTCGTGGTCAAGACGCTGGGTCGGGAAAACGACGAAGTCGGCCGCTTCGGTGAGCGGTCCGACGAGCTGCGCGACCGAATGGTCGAAGTGGGCAAGCTCAGGGCCGCTTTCGATCCGGTGATCGAGGCTCTGCCCAACATCGGGATTCTCGCCGTGCTCCTGTTGGGAGCCTGGCGGGTGGAGCAAGGACTGCTCACTCCTGGCACGTTGGTCACCTTCGCTTACCTTTTCCGCCTGGTCGCATTGCCGATGCGGGTGTTCGGCTGGCTGCTCGGTGAGCTTCCGCGTTCGGTGGTTGGCCACCACCGGGTCCAAGCCGTGCTCAACGAAGATGCGAGGGTGGTCTACGGCAAAACCCATGCGCTCACTCAGGGTGGGGCCGGCGCCAGTGCCGAGACGATCGCCTACTCCTACCCGGAGACGGAGTACCAGGATCTCGGAGCGAGAGCCGTGCCCACCGCGGTCAACGGGGACGACGGCCGCGGGATCGAGTCCGTGACTCTCGACGTCTCCCCGGGCAAGACCGTGGCCCTCGTCGGGCCCACCGGTTCCGGCAAGTCGACCATTGCCCATCTCCTGGTCCGTTTGTTCGACCCCGACACCGGAGAGATCTGCCTCGACGGCCACACGCTGGTCGATCTCGAACGGGATTCTCTCGCCAGCGCGGTTTCGATCGTCTTCCAGGAGACGTTCCTGTTCAACGACACGGTCTACAACAACATCACCCTCGACGAGAAGTTCGACGAGGAGCAGGTCGTGCAGGCAGCGAAACTGGCCCAGGCTCACGACTTCATCACCAGGCTGGAAAAGGGCTATGCCACGATCGTCGGTGAACGGGGGGCAGCTCTCTCCGGAGGCCAACGGCAACGCATTGCAATCGCCCGAGCGCTCATCCGTGAGCCTCGGTTGCTCGTTCTCGACGATGCCACGTCGGCGGTCGACCCGGCGGTGGAGAGCGCCATCCTGGAGGGCCTTCGCCAACTCGACACGACCGTCGTCATCGTGGCGTATCGGCGCTCCTCGATCGTTCTCGCCGACGAGGTCATCTATGTCGAAGATGGCCGGGTGATCGACCGGGGAACCCACGAGGCTCTCTATGCCGCGTTGCCCGCCTATCAACAGCTCATCGACGCCTATGAGAAGGAGCCGGCGTGACCACCGCTGCCGCTCCCCCACGGGAGCAGGTCGCCGCCCGCCGCGGAGCCTTGAAGACGATCCGTCGCGGCCTGAGCCTCTCCCCCGAGCTGCGTACCGGTCTCGCCGGGACAATCGTCATCGCCATCGTGGCCACCGCTGGTCGCGTTGTGGTGCCCATAGCTATCCAGCAGATAATCGACAACGGGCTGGCAGAGGACGGCGTCGACATGGGGTTCGTGATCGAGATGATCCTGATTGCCCTGGCCGCGGTGATCATCACAGGGGGAGCTACCGGGTGGATGCACGTGAGGTTGGCCAGAGTGGCCGAAACCGCGCTCTCCGGTCTCCGGATTCGTGCCTTCCGCCACATCCACGATCTCTCGATGCTCCACCAGGCCTCCGAACAGCGCGGTGTGTTGGTTTCCCGGGTGACTTCCGACGTCGATCAAATCAGCCGATTCATGCAGTGGGCCGGACTGATGCTCCTGGTCAATGGTCTCCAGGCCATCCTCGCGCTCGGAGTGATGATGGTGATGTCGGTGCAGCTCGGGCTCGTGGTCGTGGCTCTGATTCCCCTGGTTCTCTTCATGATCCGCTTCTTTCAAAGCCGGCTCGAGATCGCCTACCTGATCGTCCGGGAGAAGGTGGGTCAGATGCTGGCTCTGATCGCCGAGACGGTGGTCGGTGCGCCGGTCATCCGGGCCTATGGCATCGAGAACAAGACTCGGGAGGGCCTGGAGAAAGCCATAGAGGATCACCGGCTGGCAGGCACCAGAGCAGGCCGCCTTTCATCGATCTTCTCTGGTTTTGGCGAATTCGCCTCGGCGTTGATAGTCGCCGCGGTGGTGATTGTGGGAACGACCCTGGTGGTCAATGGCTCGACGACAGTTGGCGTCGTCGTCGCCTTCCTCTTCCTGGTCCAGCTATTCGTCCAACCCGTCCAGTTCATGGGAGAAGCGGTCAACGAGGCGCAGACGGCGGTCGCGGGTTGGAGCCGTGTCCTCGACATCCTCGACATTGCCCCGGATGTCGCCGATCCGGGTTCCGACGGGGTCGTGCTCCCCCACCAGCCATTGGGGGCGCGTTTCACGAGTGTGGAGTTCCGCTACCCGCGACCCGGAGAGACGGCTTCCGAGGCAGATGCCGCACCTGCGCTCAGAGAGATCAACATCGAGATCCCGGCCCGGCAACGGGTGGCCATCGTCGGCGAGACAGGTTCGGGTAAGACGACCTTCGCCAAGCTGTTGACGCGACTGATGGACCCGACCGCGGGGAAGGTCGAGATCGGAGGGGTCGACGTGAGAAACGTCCAGTTCGACTCACTGAGAGATCGGGTGGTCATGGTGCCCCAGGAAGGGATTCTGTTCCGCGGGACAATCGCTGACAACGTCCGCATGGGCTCGCCCGAAGCCTCACGAGAAGACCTCGTTACTGCCTTCAAGGATCTCGGTCTGGCCGAATGGCTCTCCGAGCTGGCACTCGGTCTGGACACGCCCGTTGGAGAACGTGGCAGCTCGCTGTCTGTTGGAGAGAGACAGCTGGTGACACTGGTCCGGGCTGCCATCGCCGATCCCGATCTCTTGGTTCTCGACGAGGCGACGTCTGCGGTGGACCCGGCCACCGAAGTGCGGATCAACCGGGCGCTGACCCGACTGACGACCGGGCGAACCGTGGTCACCATCGCTCACCGTCTCTCCACGGCCGAAACGGCCGACCGGATACTGGTGTTCGACAACGGCCGACTCGTCCAGGACGGCAACCACGAAGAGCTGGTGACAGCAGACGGCGTGTATGGAAACCTCTATGCGTCGTGGCAGCGAGGCACGACCAGCACTTGAGTCACGGCAACGCGACCTCGACTACCGCTCCGCCCCACCCGTAGACCAGGTCACGTGCCTGAACCGTGACAGTGTCCACGCTCTGCGGGATATCGACTCCTGACAGTGACCGGGTGAAAGGCTGCTCGTTGGCATGGTCGTGTGTCAGTTCACGGACGCCGTAGATCTGACCATCGTCGCCGACGACCCGCCACGCGTCCGCGTGCCTATTCGGGGAGTCGTATGGAGAGCTCACGGTGACGTCGAAGTCATATGACCCTTCGTCGCCGCTGACGGAGACATCGACAACATCGGGATAGAGGCTCAGCTCCAGGTCGGGCTCGATGCATTGATCCTGTCCGACGCCTCCGGCGGGATCGAAGTCACGACCCTCAACCAGAGGCGAGCCCGCCTCGTCACTGGTGAAGAAGACCTCGATTGCATCGGTGACCGCCGACGCCACAGCCGGCACATAGGCAGGATCTGTGTAAAGCCGTGCCTCGGCCGGGTTGGCGATGTAGCCGAGCTCCACGAGGGCGCTAGGTGCCTCGGGGCGCCGCACCATGCCATATGCGTCTTCTCCCTCGCTGTTGACCACGGTCATCACGCCGGCGTCGGGCGCCCGGGCCCATTCGACGTCGAACTCACTCAGTGACGCCATGGTTTTCTCGTAGATGAGCCCACCCAACCTCGCCGATTCCGGTGTGTCCCGCTGGACGAATATCTCGACACCTGGAATCTCGGAAGCGGGTGCTAGAGGTGCGTTGTGGTGAATCGACACGATGGCCCGCGCATCCACGAGGTCCGAATAGGCCGCACGGTTTCGGATTGGGATCGGATAGTCGCCCACCCTGGTCAGAAACGACGGGATGCCCCGTTCGGCCAACAGATCGTGTACAGCAAGGCTCACAGCCAAATTGATGTCCTTCTCGGCGAGACCGGTTTCCCCAACGGCCCCGGTGTCGATGGGTCCACCGTGACCGGCGTCGATGACCACGTCGACCTCATGGACAGGGGTTCCCTCGGTGAGAACTGCCGGGTTCCCACAGGGGGTCAATACTTCGACTGTCTCTCCGTTTGCGGCTGTGACCGCCGTCGGCACCCCGCTGGGTGCGATCCATGCGACGGGTGGCCCCGATGGAGTGGATGTGGAGGTGGTCGAAGCCGGGATCGAATCGCTGCTGGGAAGGGTTGTCGCGACTCCGGTCGATGTCGTCGTGGTGGCTACAGGGCTGGGTCGGACGGCTACGCCGGCGCAGGCGCTGATGAGCAGGAGCGCGGCCAAGAGACCTGTCAGTCTGATCATGGGGATTTCCACTCTGGCACGGTCATGCCCCTAATGAGATAATCTCAGAAGCGTGTTTGGACCTCTCAATGGCGTACGCACCGTTCTGGTGATCGCAGCCGCCCTCGCCGCTATTGCTTCATTGATCGCGGGGTACCCCGCCGCTGGAGCTGTTCTCGCCCTCGGGGTCGTTATCCATGGCCTGGGTTGGCTCTACTTGTACGCCACGAGGGACCGGGTCAGAGGTCACTAGCTCAGAATCCGAGCACACCAGACAATTCCCGCCCCAGGCGCGCCGCCCGCTCCTCGAGGGCCATGTGCTGTGAGTCGAGATCATCTCCAGGGTCCTCACGCAGGTCGACATAGATCTTCAGCTTCGGCTCGGTCCCGCTGGGGCGCACCAAGAGACGACCCATTTGCCCGATGTGCAGCTCGATGAGAGCCTGCTCCCCGAGCCAGTCAGGACGCTCGGAGCCACCCTTTCGATAGTCGGTGACCCCGGTCACCGGGATGCCGCCGAGTTCTTCCGGCGGGTCATCACCCAGTCGGTCCACCGCATCGCGGAGAGACTCGACGCCTTCTGGCCCGGCTTTGGAAATCGACGTGTGCCCGCTCACCCAGAGCCCGTGAGCCCTCCACAGGTCGTGGAGATAATCGATGACGGCGCGATCTGAGTCTTCGAGGTCGGCGGCCAGGTCCGTGAACAGGAGGGCGGCGGAGATCCCGTCTTTGTCCCGTACCGTGGACCCGACCGTGTATCCGAGGGCCTCCTCATATCCAAAGATGAAGCGCCCACCGGTCGAAGCCTCGAGGGCGAGCCCGGCCCTTACGATCCATTTGAACCCGGTCAGGGTCGGCTCGTGCCTGGCTCCATATGAAGCCGCAATCGCTGCCAGCATGGGAGACGACACGATCGAGCTGACGACGATGGACTCCTCCGGACCAGGGTCGTTGCGGAGCATGTAATCGCCGAGCAGGGCACCGATCTCGTTTCCCGAGAGGGGACGCCACTCCCCCGCATTCGGCACCACCGCGGCGAGCCGATCGGCGTCGGGGTCGTTGGCCAGGATCAGGTCCGCCGACTTTGCGCGGGCCAGGTCGAGAGCCAGGTCGAGGGCGCCGGGCTCCTCCGGATTGGGAAAGGCGACCGTGGGAAAGCTCCCATCGGGCTCGGCTTGCTCGGGCACGGCGACGACCCCGGTGTGTCCTGCTCTCTGCATCAGGTCCAGTACGACATCACCTCCGACTCCGTGGATCGGCGTATAGACCACTTGCAGGGCCGAACCGGTCTTCCGGGATCGGGTGGCGGCGACTTCCTCCCAATAGCAATCGAGGATGCTCTCATCGATCGGGTTGACGAAGGCAGAGCTTCCGGTGAACACCCTTTCGATCCTGTCGATTTCACTCGCCCCAGGTGCCACCGCGATCGCTTCTTGTATCTCGATGTCGATGGGTGAGACGATCAGAGCCGCATTCGGCCCGTAGACCTTGTAGCCGTTGTCGGCAGGAGGGTTGTGCGATGCGGTGACCACGACGGCGGCACTCGCGCTGAGATGTTTCGCGGCATACGCCACCAGAGGCGTTGGTGTCACCTTCGGGAAATAGACGACGGGAATTCCGGCCGCGGCGATGACCCCCGCGGTGTCCTCGGCGAACTCACGGCTGTCCGGGCGGGCATCGAACCCCACTACGACCCGCCCCGCTTGGCTCCCTTCTTCGTGCTCATGGAGGTAGCGAGCCAGACCGTATGTGGTCCTGATGACAACAGCCCGATTCATCCGCCCCGGCCCTGCTCCGACCTCACCCCGTATCCCTGCGGTGCCGAATTCAAGGGCGGTATCGAGACGTGAGATCAGCTCGTCGATGTCTCCGCTGTCGATGACCGACTCCAGCTCGGTCCTGGTCGCCGGATCGGGATCACTAGCGATCCAGCTTCGAGCACGATCGATCAGGTCTGTCATCTGAAGCGAAGGCTACGCAGAATCACCTGATGTTCTCTTGCCAACTCCACGCGTCCGCACACATCTGGGCGAGATCCCTGGTGGTCGACCAGCCCAACTCGTCGGCAGCCTTCTTGACGTCGGCCCAGCTCGAGGCAACATCGCCGGGACGCCGAGCCACGATCTCGTAGGGCACGGGCTTGCCCGACTCCTCTTCAAATGTCTTGATGACTTCGAGAACGCTGTGACCCCGCCCGGTACCCAGGTTGTACACGTGGACTCCCGGATCCTCTGCTTTTTCGTCCAGTGCGGCTACATGACCCTCGGCCAGGTCGACGACATGGATGTAGTCGCGCACTCCGGTGCCGTCCGCAGTCGGATAGTCGCCGCCAAAGACCCGAACCTTGGGAAGCAGGCCCGCGGCGACCCGCGCTACATATGGCATCAGATTGTTGGGGGTTCCCTTGGGATCTTCACCGATCAGAGTCGAGGGGTGTGCACCGACGGGGTTGAAGTAACGGAGCAACGAAACGCTCCAGCTCGGGTTCGCTGCTTGAACGTCGCGAAGCACCTGCTCCATCATGATCTTCGACCATCCATATGGGTTGGTAGCCACCCCAATGGGCATATCTTCACGCAATGGCAGGACCTGAGGTTCGCCATACACGGTCGCCGATGAGCTGAAGACGAACTTGTCGACTCCGGCGTCGAGGAGGACCTCGAGCAGTGCGATGGTTCCTCCGACATTGTTCTCGTAATAGAGCATCGGCTTTTCCACCGACTCGCCAACGGCCTTGAGCGCGGCGAAGTGGATACATGCGTCGATTCCCTCACTTGCCAGCGCCGCAAGTGCATCGCGGTCGCGCACGTCTCGGTGGTGAAACTCGGGTGCTGTTCCCGTGATCTCACCGATGCGTCGAATCACCGACGGCTGGGAATTGTTGAGGTTGTCGACCACAACCGCTTCATGACCCGCTTGCATCAGGGCGACGACGGTGTGGCTTCCGATGAACCCGGCGCCGCCGGTGACCAGAACTCGCATCCGGGAGAGGTTAGGGCGGGGCCGGGAGTGTCACTATGAACGAGGAATGCTCGCCGTCGTGGCGGTAGGTGATGTACCCGTTCATCAGGCTGGCGAGCTTGCGGGCAACCGATAACCCCAGCCCCACCGACCTGGCGTCCAGCAGCCCGCTCCCCCGCTCATAGGACTCGAAGATGCGCTCCGCTTCCTCGGGATCCAAGGGGTCTCCATCATCGCAAACCAGGATGTCGATCGAGTGCTCTTCGCCGCGACGGGTGATTACCTTGATGTCGTCACCGCCATACCGGATTGCATTGCTTATGAGGTTTCGCAGGATCTGTCGGGTACGGCGTGGGTCACCGATCACTCTGGATGCGTCTTCACCAGCCTCGAAGGCGATTTCTTCGTCTACGCCTTCGAGCACGCGTCCGATTTCAGCGTGCACATCGAACTCCTCGGCGGCAACGGCCAGCTGACTCTTGTCCTCCCGGTAGGCCACCAGGAGATCTTCGATGATCCACGAAGCGTCCTCGGATTGCCGGGCCATGACCTCGGCGATCTCGCGTCGGGCCTCATCGTCGAAGCTCTCGTAGTCGTTGGCTAGCTCTTGGGCAAGACCCAAGAGCACCGAGATCGGGTTGCGCAGCTCGTGGGAAACTGTTGCCACAAACTCGTCCCTCGCTCTGCGCGCATTGACTTTGCCGGTGATGTCGATGAGGGCGCCCTCGCAGTAGAGGAGATCGCCTTCCTCGTCGAATACGCCCCGAGCCACGTCTTGAACCCATACCGTCGATCCATCCCGTCTTCGCAGCTCGATGTCGAAGTCGTCGACCACCCCATCTTCGGAGATCCTGTTGAGCCAGAGCTCCCGTCTAACCGGGTCGACATAGAAAGCGCCCACGTCGGCTGTCTCGTCGGTCAGATCGGATACAGACTCATATCCAAGGAGGTCGGCGAGAGCAGGGTTCGCGGCCAGCAGCCCTCCGTCGGGCGCAGAGCGATAGAGCGCGACCGGAAGACGTCGGAAAAGCTCCTCGGTGCCTCCGAGCAGCCTGGTCACGTTGTCATTTGCGGCATATCCCACCTAATTCCTCCATAGGGTTTTCCCCTGAAACGCATATGGAGTTGCCGAAGCACCAAATTAGCGGCAAATTCGGGGAATGTGCCGCCCGAGATCGGTCAGGCTCGAACCTAGTCCTCGAAGGGCAGTTCCAATTGGGGCTCGGGACGCTGGAAGCGCTCGAGGCCGTTCCACGCCAGGTGGTCCATGAACACCCAAGAGCGCCGATGGATGGCGCTGGGACCGAACGCCTGAAGGTTTGCCTTGTGGGTAGGACAGGGATACCCCTTGTTGGCATCGAAGTTGTATCCCGGGTACTGGTCAGCGATCTCCCGCATCATCCGGTCGCGGGTCACCTTGGCCAGGATCGAAGCGGCTGCGATCGAGAGTGAGGTCATGTCGCCCCGGACGATCCGTCGGGCGCCACCGACGAAATCCCAGTTCCCATCGACGAGAACGTGATCCGGGATGACTCCGAGTGCCATCAATGCTCGCCGGGCGGCGAGACGCTGGGCGTCCGACATGCCCAGCTCATCACATTCCTGATGGCTGGCGTGACCCACCGCCCAGGCCTCACACCAGCCGGCGATGCGCTCGAACATGGCTTCGCGCTCGTCCTCGGTGAGCATCTTCGAATCGCGGATCTTGTAGATGCGCCGGTTACGCGGGACGACTGCGGCTCCCACCGAGATCGGGCCGGCCCAGGCCCCTCTGCCCACCTCGTCCATGCCGACCACGACGGTGGTATCGGTGGTCCATAGCTCCCGCTCGACATCGAGACCCGGTGACCGCCGCTTCAGGCTGGGCCGGAGACGGGGAACCGTGATGGCCGTCATGAGCCGACAGAGTAGGCATGCCCCCTCGTGTCCCGGTGGTTCACCCTCCAGCGGTGAGTCGCCAGACGTCACCTTCTGGGATGGGGATGGTGATCGCTTCGACGATTGAACCGTCTTCCGCGGAGTAGGTGAAGAGCATGATCGACGACTCACCCGGAACGATCAGCTCAGATTCGATGGAGGTGGAGAAGTCGCCCCAGCATCCACTCCCACATGTCGCCTGAACCGGCTCTTCGTAAACCACTTCATCATTCCCGTCGAGGACTCTCGCCATGAGACTCGCCTCGAATACGTTGGCTCGTCCAGCCACGAAGTATCTGTCGAGGCCCGCGGTGATCGGCTCTGTGAGGAAGATTGCGTTCAACTCGTCAATGAAGCTGTCACGAGTGACCGGCTCGGTCAGATCGAGCCCCTCGGAGCCAAACGACTCAACCGGCTGTCCATTCACGGTGAATAGCACCTCCGCATCCGGAGTCTGGTATGTCAACGTGTAGATGAGCTGGTTGAGCATCGTGTAGTCGGCGAGGAGACCTCCGGCACCATCGAGAAATGCCTCGTTCATGTCCGCCCCCACCTGGCCCCCTACCTCGTCCATGCTCTCGGCTCTGACATCAGGGGGGATGGCATTGCGAAAGCCAGCCGGTGGCCCGGCGCCGCTCTCCGTCAAGGCAGCCAAGGCTCGGGTGAACTCTTGAACATCCTCGAATGCACCAGATTGGACTTTTACCTCCATCTGGAGGGGAACCAGCGCCGGGTTGCTCTGAAAGCTGTTCTCCGGCTCCTGATAGAGATATGCCACACCGGTCCAGGTAGTCCCCTCGAATTCAGTCGTACTCGTACCTGGCTCTGTCGTGGTCGTGGTCGGCGTCAGGGTCGTGCTGGTCGTGCTAGTGGTTGCGGCCGGGTCGGGCTCCCCTTCCCCGGTGAACAACAACAGCGGCACCGCGAGCACGACGACCAGGACGGCCGCAGTCGCGAACACCAGGGCGGGGCGCGACTTCCGTTGTTCGCGCTGGCGGGCCATCGGCGCTTCCTCCTCTGGAAACGGCGGCGGCTCGGGCGACATCGACACCAGCCGAGCCATCAGGTCTTTCATCTTTCTCTCGTAGCTCATGTCAACAACTCTCCGAGTCGGCGGCGGGCGCGCGTCAGATGTCGCTTGACCGTGCCGATCGAAACCCCCATCCGTGCCGCCACCGCTTCTGGGGACAGATCCTCCCAATAGGTGAGAAACACCACCGCTCTTTGTTGCACCGAAAGACGGGCGACGGCGTCGAGAACCTCGACCTCGATCGACCCGGCTGGGTCGGGCGTCTCTTCACGACTCGCCACCTTCATCTCCCGGAGCCTGCGGGAGAGGGTGCGGCGGTGATGGTCGTTGGCAACCGTGAGAACTGTGCGGTACAGGTAGGCCCTCCGATCGACCACTTCTGGCCAAGTGGGCGTCTCGAAAGCCTTGAGACATGCGTCGGTGACAACATCGGGCGCGTCGAAGGGCCCCACCAGACTGGTGGCATACCTGGTCAGCTCCTCGCTGTAGCTGCGGTAGACCGCTTCGTTGTCCATCACGCCTGTGGCCGTGATCATGCACCTACGACGGAGCAGACCGCGGTAATGGGTGACACTCAGGCGTCAGTTCAGCGTGGCATCATCGGGGAAGGTCGACACCGCTGACAGGAACCCGGGCTGGCGCCGCAGAACCCGTCGCCATTGGCCATCACCTGGATCGAAGGGATCCTCAGGTGATGCCTGCACGACATACCACGACCCGGTGGCGATCTCGGTCTCCAGCTGCTCAGAACCCCACCCCGCATATCCCGAGTAGATCCGCACCGGGTGATTGGTGGTCTCGTCCGGTGACTCGCTCAAGTCGACGAGATTGAGCCCGGGAACACCGGTCGACATCCCGTCACCGGCGAGGGACAACCCTATGGCGACTGCGGGATCGACCGGGCCCCCGAAATTCACTGTCCTGGGCTCCGGGACACGATCTGCCCACTCCGGGAGATGGTCCGCGACGCGCTCTTCGGTTGGTCTGTTGAGCACGACTCCAACACAGCCCTCGTCGTCGTGTTGTAGGAGGAGCACGACCGTGCGGAAGAAATTTGGGTCGAGAAGAATCGGGGTGGCCACCAAAAGGCTTCCTGCAAGCGATTCCATAGCCTCAATCGTGGCACATGCCGGGGTTCTCGGTGATGGCTACCGTGGAAGCCGGCACCGATGAGAGCACTGGTCAAATACCCGGATGAACAGGGTCTCCGTCTCGAGGACATCCCCATCCCTGAGCCCGGCCCTGACGAAGTACTGATTCGGGTTCACACCACGGGCATCTGCGGGACCGACTTGCACATCTACCAGTGGGACGAATGGGCTCGCTCCATCGTGCCGGCACCGATGACGGTGGGACACGAGTTCTCCGGCCACATCGAGAAGCTCGGATCCAATGTCTCCGGTTTCGTCGAAGGCGAGCTGGTGGGAGCCGAAGGTCATGTCGTCTGTGGTCATTGTCGAAACTGTCTCGCCGGGCGACGTCACCTCTGTCAACAGCCCAAAGGTCTCGGAGTCAACATCCCAGGATCCTTCGCCGACTTCGTCCTGATTCCCAAGACCAACGTGTGGCGGCATCTCGAGGACATCGATCCAGAGATCGCGGCCCTCTTCGACCCCTTCGGGAATGCGGTCCACACCGCCCTCAAATTCCCTGTTTTCGGCGAAGATGTCCTCATCACCGGTGCGGGTCCCATCGGTCTCATGGCGACCGCGGTGGTGAAACATGCCGGTGCGCGCAACGCGGTCGTCACCGACGTCAACCCCTACCGCCTCGACCTGGCACAACGCATGGGCGCCACCAGAGCGGTCAACATCGAGATCGAAGACTTACGTCAGGTTCAGAAGGAGCTCGACATGCTCGAGGGCTTCGATGTGGCCATGGAGATGTCGGGCAATCCGGCGGCGATGGCCGACATCCTGGACAACACGATTCACGGGGCGAACATCGCCTTGCTCGGGATACCCACCGAACCGTTTGCCATCGACTGGTCGACGGTCATCTTCAACATGCTGAACATCAAGGGCATCTATGGGCGCGAGATGTATGACACGTGGTACAAGATGAACGTGTTGATTGAGTCGGGCCTGGACATCTCCCCGGTGATCACACATCGCTTTCCGGTGGAGGAGTACGACGAGGCCTTCGCCGCCATCAACAGCAACGAATCGGGCAAGGTCCTCCTCCGCTGGCGGTCGTGATTGAATCGCCGTAACTCCCAAATATGGGAGCTACAGCATTAGGAACGCGTTTTCTCCTCCAGCCAGGCCACGATGTCGGCGATGACCTGGGGACCCTCGGGTTCGTTCATGGTCTCGTGGCGTAGGCCTTCGTACACCTTGCGATCGACACAGTCGAGTTCTCCGAGTGGCTCAGTGCACCACGTGGGCACCAATCTGTCGTCACCACCATGGATGACCAGGGTCGGGATGTCGAGGTGCTGCAACCCATCGTTCAGGCGGTCTATCTCGGCGAGGGCGGCCGCTCCGAATCCGAGTGTCGCTTTGCTCACCACCAGCGGGTCTGCGAAATAGGCCTCGGCCACGGCCGGGTCCCGGGAGAGATGCTCTCCCTTGACCGGATTGGGGAGGCTCAACCTCGGCGCCAGCTTGCCGACGATCGGGATCAGTGACTTTTGCCAGCCGTCACCTCCGGCAAGTGCTGGTGCGGAAAGCACCGCTAGATCAGGCCGCGGCCGGTCGCTGAGGAGGTAACCGAGACAGATCGCCCCGCCAAGGGAGTGACCCATGAGGATCACCGGCTTGCCGAACTGCCCGGCCCACTCCACGTGTGCTGCGATTTGGTCGTGGTAACTATCCCAGTCGTCGATATGCCAGCGTCGTCCGCCCGAGCCCCCGGCGCCGATCAGGTCGAAGCTCCGCACCCAAAATCCAGCATCCGCCAGCAGGGATCCCGTTCGCTCGTATCGACCGGAATGCTCGGCCAGACCGTGCACCAACACGATGTAGGCCCGCGCAGCATCCTTGGGCTCCCAATCCCGGATGAGCTCGGTTCCGAACTCTGGATGCGGTTTGGCGTGGGTCTTGGTGGCCATGTCTACAAGGTAAACCGGGTGAGGTCTTTGGGGAAGTTCGACCAGGCGATGACCTTGATCGGCAGGATCGTTCGCATGCCACCGGCGATCCCATCGGACCACGCGTCGGCAGGTGGTGTGTATTCCGGGGCGTATTTGCGGGCGTACTCCGCAGCCAGACGCTCACCCAACTCCCCGGTGATCGGATCGGGACGGATCGACTGACCCTCGACGACGGTTACCTCGGTTCCGCTCTCCAAGTGAAGCACGATATTTGGGTTTTCCTCGAGATTCCGCACATGGACGGTCTCCGGCGAACCGTCGTACCAAAAGGCACCATCGAGCCATACCCCCCATCTCGGCACGACGTGAGGTTGACCGTTCGGACGGGTGGTGGCGAGCCAGTAATGCAGGCTCTCCCGGAGCCTCTCCTCGACATCTTCCCAGGCGACGAAATCATCTGCCTGATCAACGCCATACCCGGCCGGCATCTCGGGACGGTCTCTGCGTGGCTCGGTCATTTCGTCTCGTGGAATGGGGGGCGGGCGACCCGGCCCGGAACCCAACGATTGCGGATACTCACCTCGATCTCCTCCCCGATGTCGGCGGGCGGGCTGATGTAGGCCAGTCCAACACCGGTGTTGAGCATGGGACTGATGTTGCCTGAAGTTACCGTCCCCTCTCCCCCACTCCCGCTCCGCACGTCATGGCCATGTCGGGGTATTCCCCTCCCCTCGAGGATGAATCCGGCGAGTCGTCGCTCCACACCACTCTCCGTCTGGTCGACGAGGCGCTCCCGCCCGGCGAACTCATGGTCCAGTGAAACGGCAAAGCCGAGGTTCGCCTCCAAAGGTGTGGTGGTCTCATCGATGTCCTCTCCCCACAGAGCCAGGCCCGATTCGAGACGAAGAGTGTCCCGGGCTCCCAGCCCACATGGAGTGGCGCCGGCGTCGACCAGGGCCTGCATCAACCTCTCTCCCGTGACTGCATCGACACAGATCTCGGCCCCGGCCTCACCGGTGTAGCCGGTTCCTGCCAACGAAACCTTCCCATACTCATTCTCCACTGCAACATTGTGGAACCTTCCCGGCACCGAGCCGACCACCTCCTCGATCAACCTCGGGGCGTGCGGGCCCTGGACGGCGAGAAACACAGTGGTCGCCTGCAGATCTTCCACCTGACAACGAGGTTCGGCGGCAAAGGCGGCCATCACCCGATCGTGATTGGCTGCGTTGGGCATGACCCAGTAGTCGTCCGGCGCCCGCCACCAGACAATGAGGTCATCGATGATGCCTCCAGCCGGGTTGAGGATCATCGTGTACTGGCAGCGACCGGGCTCGACCCGATCGATATCGTTGCACAGGAGCCGGCGGATGGCCTGGTGAGCGCCCTCGCCGGAAAGGGCGAACCGGCCGAGGTGGGTGACGTCGAACACACCGACACCGGACCGCACTGCGCCATGCTCGGCGAGAACCGATTCGTACTGAACGGGCATCTCCCAGCCGCCGAAGTCGACGAAACGGGCGCCGAGGGATTCATTCAGGTCGTGAAGCGGCGACCGCCTCATCCGGTTAGTCGCTCGCCCCTGTCCTCCAGACGGACGATCTCGGGTTGACCGGGCATCCTGGTGGGAGTGGTCACTTCCTCGAGATGATCCGGCTCTGCGAGCCCATATTTGACCACCAGGTGGAGATAGTCACGCTGATACAAGATCTTGCATCTGATGTCGGGGTGGTATTGGCGCAAGAGCTTGATCTTCTTGTTCTTCTTGGTCACCAGCTTCTGGTTCATCGTCGTGATCTCGATGAACATGTCGTCTTCGGGGAGATAGAAGTCTGGGCGGAAGAACTTGGTCGGCTCGCCGTCTTCGAAGCCAATCGGGAAACTGCGGGGCTCGTATTCCCAGGGCACATCGTAGAAATCGAGGAGAAGCGCAAACTGTCGCTCGCTGTTGTGAGCGAAATCGACCTCGTGTGCGGTTGGTGCTTCGATGCTCAGGGGGCTCCTAACTCGGCGACCTCGGCCAGTCCATTCTCTTCTGGAAACAATTGGTGGATCGCCCCCTCGACCTGGTCCTGGACCGGCCCGATGGCGATGCTGAACACGCCTTGTCCTTTACGAAGCACGTCGACCACTTCCTCGTCGGAGTGAGCGGCGTAAATGGTCTTGCCATCACTGAGAAGGGTAACGTCGGCCAGCGGCTGTTCTGAGTTCATCTCGTGGCGAAGGATCTCGACCGCAGAGCGGATCTTCTTGAGACTCATGCCCGCGTCCAACAGGTTCTTGATCACCTTGAGCTGAACGACATCGGTGAACGAGTAGACCCGTTGCGAACCCGACCCATGTGCCTGCTGCATGCTGGGGACGATGAGACCCGTGCGCGCCCAATAGTCGAGCTGGCGATACGTGATACCGACCAGTTTGCACACCTGTGGGGCGCGATAGCCCGCCAATTCCCGCTCGTTGGTCATAACTCCTCCGGGTTACATGAGTGTAACTCCGCCTGGGGAAAGCTACTTCGGTGACCTCACCGCTGTCAATGTTTTCCTGTGGAAAACTCTATGGAACCGATCTGAGCAGCTCGGCAGCCTTGTCGACTTGCTCT
Organism: Acidimicrobiia bacterium; assembly: GCA_036374335.1. Lineage (GTDB taxonomy): Bacteria > Actinomycetota > Acidimicrobiia > Spongiisociales > ZC4RG35 > JANQRA01. Next base: position 45,930 of record DASUUC010000100.1, on the reverse strand, counting down.
TTCGTGCCCACAACAACGAGACGTTCCCCCGGGACCAAGAGGTGGTCTGGTGGAGGATTCACGATGACCGTCTCGTTTTCGCCCTCGATGGCGAGAATCTGAGCCCCGGTTGATTGGCGAATCTCGGACTCTTTGATGGTTTTGTCTGCAATCGAGCAGCCCGGACCGATATCGAGCTCCTCGACTCTGAATTCGACGGCATTGCCATTGATGACCACATCGAAGATCTGGGCGAGCTCGGGCTGGAGGGCCATCATGGCGAGACGCTCCGCCCCCACGGCCTGCGGTGCCACCACCGCATCGGCTCCGGCGAGCCGCAGCTTGCGCTCCGACTCCATCTCGGTGGCCCGGCAGATCACGCGGAGGTTGGGTGTGATCGATTTCACCGAGAGGGCGATCACCAGGTTGTCGGAGTCGTCGGTGACGGCAGCGATCAAGGCGGTGGCGTTCTCGACGCCGGCACGTCTGAGCACCTCGTTATGGGTGGCATCGCCTTCGATCACCAGTGCACCCGCTGCACCGGCCGCTTCTGCCACATCGGCGTTGGACTCGATGACCACAACCGCGATGTCACGGTCTCGCAGGTTCGTCCACACTCCCTGGCCGACACGACCCCACCCGCACACGATGACTTGGCCTGAGAGTCGCGAGATGTCTCGTCCCATCTTCTTTCTCCTCCGTACCTCTCCGAGATCGATGAGGTACTCGAACGAGGCAATCGCAGTGTAAAGAGCGACTCCGATACCCATGATGATGATCAACAATGTCCACACTTCTCCCAGCGGGGACAGAGGAAACTCATAGGCGAACCCCACCGTGCTCACCGTGATGATGACCATGTAGAGGGCGTCGAAGAGGGATACGCCTTCAATGAGGGAGTACCCGATCGTCCCCACCACCAGGACAGCGCCCAACAGCGCGACCCCGTAGAGAATCGGCCTACGTGGGCTCAACTCGGTCTGCTCTTAACCGGCCACTAGGGCTGGTCGCCTCCGAGGAAGTCCTCGACGGTTGCCTCCTCGAGAAACTCGCGGAAGCGGGCGACCTCTTCTTCCTCATCCTCGTCCTCGAAATGGACTCCGGCCTCTTCCAGGACTGCCGGCGCGGCGAGAACCGGAGTGCCGGTGCGCACCGCCAGCGCAATGGCGTCGGAAGGGCGGGAGGACACCTTGACTTCCTCGCCGGACACATCGAGAGAGAGATCGGCGAAGAAAATGGAGTCGCGCATCTCGGTGATGACCACCTTGACCGCGAGAGCACCGACAGCATCGATGACCGACCGCATCAGGTCATGGGTCAACGGACGCGGTGGCGTCACCCCCTCCATCGCCGTGGCGATGGCTGTTGCCTCGTTCGCGCCGATCCAGATCGGCAGATAGCGGGTGCCTTCCTGCTCCTTCAGGAGCACGATCGGCTGATTGGAGGGCAGTTCAACCCTCACACCCACTATCTCGAGGGGGATCGGAGCTGTATCAGCGGCCATGCCGCGAGGTTATCACCGAGTGGGCGACACTCCACAGGCTTAGTGCCCGACTCGTGATGCTGGTGACGGTGAGGAGTGTCCGAGCTCCACTGCCAGAGTCTTCGGGTCGGCAACCATTGCCTCCATGTCGAGGACCGCCCATATCGAGCGGAGATTGCGGTACAGGCCATGCCAGTCGAGCCCATACCCGACCAAGAACTCATCCCCCACCTCGAAACCCCGGTATTCGATGGGCACGTCGGTGAGACGACGCCGCGTCTTGTCGAGCAGTGCTGCGGTCGAGACCGAGGCCGCCCCCCGGTCCTTGATCATCTTGCGAAGCGTGGTCAAGGTGAGCCCGGTGTCGATGATGTCCTCCACGATGATGACATTGCGGTCGAAGAGTGGGGTCGAGGTATCGAGGGTGACCCCGATCCTCCCACCCTCCCCGAAACGGTTGAGACCGAAAAAGTCGACCTCCGCGTTCATTGCCACCGACCGCACCAGGTCGGCCCCGAAAGGCACCGAACCAACGAGCACCACGAGAAAAAGCGGGTCCCGGCCCTCGTAATCACGTGTGATCGCCTCGCCCAACTCCGCCACCCGGGACCTAATCTCGCCCGCGGGAAGGACTTCAGAAGCGACCTGGGGTTCACCCATCACCGGCGCCGGTCGCGAGACCCAGCCAGTAGGTGAACGTGCTCATGACTGACCTCGGCGCCGGGTCAGGATGCCGGGTTATCTCGATTACCTGGGCCTCATCAGGCACTGGCTGACCGTTGACAGGAGCGGGCGGCTGCGCCACGACTCCTTGAGACACGGCGTGAAGCAGTGTCTCCGCCCCAGCTTCGGCAACCAGTGGCGATGGCTCAACCCGGGCAGCCACAGATTGATATGGGATTCCGGCGTACAGCGTTCCGTTGATGCGGAGATCGTCGTAGCCCCAATTGAAGAGACTGATCGCGTCGGTGAAGTGGGCCCGCCGACCAACGGAACCGAACACGACCACGAAGAGTCGTCGCCCCTCCCGTTCTGCCGCCCCCACGTAGGTCAGACCGGCGTTAGGCGTCTCTCCGGTCTTGATCCCGATGGTTCCCTCATACGAGTTGAGGATGCGGTTCGTGTTGCTAGCCGATCTCGCCGTCCCGGACGGCGAGTCGGGAAAGACCATCATCCGGGCACGGGCGATCTCTGCGAACTCCGGGATCGACATTGCCTCACGGGCCACGATCAGCATGTCCCGAGGGCTGGAGTAGTGACCGGCTACGTCGAGACCATGTGGGTTGGCGAAGCGGGTGTTGTCCATGCCCAACTCGGCCGCCCTTTCGTTCATCATCCTCACAAAACCATCGACCGATCCGCCGATGTGCTCGGCGATGGCGGCCGCGGAGTCATTGCCAGAACGGATCATGGCGGCGCGCACCAACGCACTGAGGGACACGGTCTCCCCGGCGACGAGCCCGATCTCCTGTCCCCCGGTGCCGGCGGCCTCCTCGGAGATCACCACTTGATCATTCAGGTTTCCATTCTCCAGGGCCAGGAGGACAGTCATGATCTTGGTGATCGAGGCCATGGGTCGAGAGATGTCCGCAGCAGACGAGGCGAGCACCATGTCCGTGGTCTCGTCGTAGAGGATCCATGCCGATGCAGTGACAAACGGCGGCCCGTCGTGGGGGAAGCCATCCTGACCACGTGCCGGGAAAGTCAACGGAGCTGCCCACGCGGGTAGTGCCAGTGTCCCCGCGAGGAGGGTGGCCACAACAGCCGAGCGAGCCAGTGATCTCATGTTTTCAGGTGCTGTCTCAGTTCTAGGGCAAGAAGAGCCCGATGCATTGCCTGCACGGAGTCGGACGTCGACTCCAACACGTCCTTCGCTCTCGCCTTGGCCTCCGCGTTGGAGGCCTTGAGCAGTGGTGCCACCAACTGCTCCAGGAGATCCGCTTCCCGCTCGGCTGAGAGCCGGACGGTGCGGAGATGTCTTGCCTCGAGACCCTGGTCCATCAGACGCTTCGCCTCCATGGCCACGGTCCCAGCTTCCGCAGGAAACACCACCGAGTCGCGAATTGGACGGATCAAGCCTATGTCGATCAGCGCCTCTAACTCGGTTTCCTCGAGCTTGGATCTCTTCAGCAGCTCGACCCGGTCGAGCGGTTCCCCTTTCTGGTCGAGCCGTTGAGTTGCTGTCGAGGCGCCTCCGTCGGTCTCCTCACCCCGCTCCCAGAGCGTGAGCTTCGACTTGATCACCTTTAGAGGCAGGAAGTGATCACGTTGCTGTTGGAGGATGAATCGGAGCCGCGCCACATCGTTGCTGTCGAACTGCCGGTATCCGCTTCCCGAGCGGTCGGGGTCGATGAGGCCTTGACTCTCCAGGAACCGGATCTTGGAGACGGAGACGTCAGGAAAGTCATCCCGGAGGAGATTGATGACCTCTCCGATGCTGAGCTCGCTCGTTTCAGGCATCACCGTGGGCGACCACGAAGTGGAAGCGGCCGATCATCACTTCGTCGCCTGCTTCGAGCTCCGCACTGTCGACACGCTCGTCGTTGACGTAGGTTCCGTTGGTCGACCCGCTGTCCTCGACGGCTAGTACATCTCCATTGGTCACAAAACGACAATGATGACGGGACACGGTGACGTCGTTGAGGAAGATGTCGTTCTCGGGATGTCGGCCCACTGTGGTGTTGCCTTCCCGGAGGATGAAGGTCATCCCTTGGCGCGGACCCCTCTCCACCACGATCGCATAGCCGGAGAGACCCTCCACGTTCGCCGCCTCGTCCGGGCTGAGTGGATGCTCGGCACGGTCGGCAATCGGGACGTAGACCACCGTCGGGTCGGTTTCGACCTCTACTTCAGGTTTGGGCTCGTTCGACTCGGTGCCCTGGGATTCGGCCATGGTGCCCAGATGATAGGTGAGTCGGGCGCAATGGCTGAGCCAGTCGGCCCGATTACTCGGTCAGTTGGGTGTATGCCGCCGCGTCGAGCAGACCGTCGGTGCTGAACTCGGCTTCGAGCTCGATCTCGATGAGCCATCCCTCGTCGTAAGGGCTGGTGTTGACCAACTCGGGAGTCTCCGCCACCCGATCGTTCACTGCGGAGATGGTGCCGGGAAATGGCGCATAGACTTCGCCAACCGACTTGGTGCTCTCGATTTCCACCACCAGATCGTCTTTGGCGACTTCCTTGCCCTGTTCGGGTAGCTCGACATAGACGACGTCACCGAGCTGGTCCTGGGCGTAGTCGGTGATTCCAATCCTCACCTTCGAATCACCTATCTCTCGAATCCATTCGTGCTCGTCGGTGTAGTGAAGATCCTCGGGTGTGTTCATCCCCCGGACTCTAATTCGGGTTCCTAATGCTGTGGCTCCCACATATGGGAGTTAGAGCGTCTCATTCGTGCCAACCAGGGCTTTCCTGGCCTCAGCCGTGTATTGAACCGCCGTGATCCAATAGAGAACCAGCCCGATCACTCCTGAAATCCATGCCAGCGGCCCGGTCAACGGCTGGAGGAACGGGATCGCCGCCATGTAGAACCAACCAATCGACGAGTAGACGATGAAGGTGGTCACCTTCCCCAGCCAACTCACCTCGAGGGTCCCTCGCCTCCTTGCCACCAGAGTCACCACGACCACGGCCATATAGAGCTCCCGGACCATCAACGTGAACCCGATGATCGCGGGCACGATGCCGGTGATGAGCCCCACAATCACTGCAGAGGCGATCATCAACCGATCGGCCACCGGGTCGAGCGACCTGCCGAGTTTGCTCTCCTGGCCGAGACGTCTCGCCAGAAACCCGTCCACCCAGTCAGTCGTGGCGATCACGGCAAAGAGGACCGTGCCTGCGGTGACGTCGTCGGCTCCCAGCAGCAACCACCAGAAAACCGGTATGGCCGCCAACCTGACGAATGAGATCAGGTTGGGGAAAGTGAGGATCCGATCTGAGACATGGTCTTCGCTCACCGGGCGAGCGTAGTTCTCAGTCCGCGGGCTCCACGTCCCAAATGCCCCCGAGCCTGGCGTGAAGACCACCGAGAGCATGGTCAAGATCGAAGCGAACCCGGTCGCCGCGATAGGCTTCGGTGATCTCGCTCGTGTACAACGGCAGGTATGGCAGATCGTTGGCGAGCACGGCCTCGACCTGCCACAGCGCCCCCTTGGCTTTCTGCCTTGTGAACGCTCCCTCGTAGGCAGCGAGTGCCTCCTCGAATGCCTCACTCTGGTACCCCGTGTTGTTCATCGGGGCATCTGAGCCGAACAATGCCCCGTAGTGCATCGGCAAGGCCGGGTTGCCCAGCGTCCATCCGAGGACATACATGTCGTAGTGGAGCTGGCCGTCCTCGCCCGGCGTAAAGGCAAGATCGATCACCGTGTCGAAGTCGGTCTCGACCGGGCGTGCGTCGAACCCAAGCACGGCCAGTGTCTCTGCAATCGATTCGACATAGAGGGGACGCGCCGGGTCGAAGTTGTCCCCTGGCGTCAGAATGGTCAGCGGCTGTGGCGTCTGACCGTCGATCGTCAGCCCAGACCCGGCGACGAGCTTCCCTTCCTGATCCACAGAGGGTGCGGCGTCCCAGGCGTAACCCGCCTCCTGGAGGCCGACGAGAGCCGACTCGAGACGCTTCTGGAGAGAACCTTGGTATTTCTGCCGGATCCCCGCCGCAGCTTCGTCGTCGAACCATTGCGAGTTTGCTTCCGGGACCAGCGACCAAGCAGCAGAGCCCGTTCCGGGAATGGACTGAGCCAGTCGTTCCCGGTCGACCAGTAGCGCCAGGGCCATGCGAAATGCCTGATTCGACATGGGATCACGATCGATGTTGAAACCCAGGTACCTGATGGCGTTACCCGGGCTGTGGACGAGCTCGATGGAGGGAACCTTCTCCACCGCACGGGTTTGCTCAACGGTGAGTCCCCGCGGGCTGAGCAACGAGTCGACCTCCCCGCCCTCCAGGGCGTCGAGAGCCGCCGACTCTCCGTCGTAGACGTGGTATTCGACGGTATCCGGCGTGTTCTCTGCCGGGTAACCGCGGTTGGGAGTGCTCACGATCAGGTTTTCGGTGACCAAATCGATGGTGAGCGGGCCGCCACTCACATCGTCCGATCCGGAAAGCTCGTAGAGCGACTTACGATCTGTGTCTGCGACGACTCCATCCCACATGTGCTTGGCCATGATCGGGGCAAGACCAACGCCATAGGGCCAGACGGATAGCTGGGGACGTTCGGAGAAACCGATCCGCACCCGATAGTCGCCGTCGGCCTCGATCGACTTGACGGGCTTGGGGAACGAGTCGGCCCAGCTCCCGCCTAATTTCAGCCCGCGGACCGTCTCGAAGGTGAAGACGAGATCGTGGGCCGTGACCGGCACGCCGTCGCTCCACGCCAGATCCGGGTTCAAATCGACGACCACAGACCAGCCATTGTCGTCTTCTCGTGGCTCGACGTCAGCAATCGCGAATTCCGGTTGCAGGCTGCCGAGAGAGGCGCGTGCGGTATAGAGGGCCGGCTTGGTGGGGCCGAGCACGTATGAGTTCCAGACCGAGGGCTCTCTCCCGTAGAACGCCCAGAAGTTGTCGGTGCTCACACCCGACAACACCCCCACCCTGTAGACGAACGGTGCGGGAATCGTGGTGGTTACCTCGAGCGCGGTTGAAGGCGACTCGCCCATCGTCGTACTCGATTCTCTGGTGACGATATCGGTGTCGACAGGTTCGCGGGCGCCGATTTGCGCCACACCAGCCACGACAACGCCGGCCAAGACGACCGATGCTCCGATTGTGCGCAGGGTTCTGTATGCCAAGCCCGACCTCCGATATGAAGATCGGCATGCACCGCGGCCTGCTTGAAGAGTGTTCTACGAAACCGTCTTGAGCCGCTCCACCGCCTCGTGCAGCACTTCTTCGTCCTTGCAGAAGGCGAATCTCACCAGCCCGGACCCCAATTCGGGTCTGCTGTAGAAGACGCTGGGCGGGATGGTGACCACACCCGCCTCCACCACCAGATCGCGACAGAACCGGCGATCATCGCCCGCCGCCGGGTGCCCGGCCATGAGGAAGTACGTGCCCTGTGGGATATGTGGTTCGAAACCGGCGGATTCGAGACCGGTCGCCAACAGATCCCGCTTCGCCATGTAGTCCTGGCGCATCTCCTGGTAGAAGCTTGCCGGTGCCCGCATCGCAGCCACGGCGCCGTGCTGCACCGGGGTTGGTGTCGTGAACGTGAGAAACTGGTGTGCCGATCGCAGACCCGCCGTGAGGTCGGAAGGGCCGATCCCCCAGCCCAACTTCCACCCCGTCAGAGAAAACGTCTTTCCCAACGACGAGAGCGTGAGGGTGCGCTCCCACATGCCGTCGAGGGTCGCTAGCCGCTGGTGGTCGACCTCGAATGTCATCTCTTCATAGACCTCATCACAGATCGCGATGACATCGAACTCGATGCAGAGGTCGGCGATTGCCCGCAACTCCTCGGTGGTGAACACCCTGCCCGTCGGGTTGTGCGGGTTGTTGACCACGATTGCTTTTGTCTGCGGGCTGAAGGCGGACCGCAATTCGTCCGGGTCGAGAGCGAAGTCAGGCGCTCTCAGAGCCACATACTTCGGGACGGCACCTGCTATCGCTGCATCCACGGGATAGGCGTCGTAGTAGGGCTCGATGATCACCACCTCATCGCCGGGGTTGATCAGACCGAGGAACCCGGCGGCGAGAGCCTCTGTGCAGCCGCAGGTGACAGTGATCTCCTCGTGGGGGTCGAGAGTTCGCCGGAGTAGCGGTCCATATCGGCGGGCTATAGCTTCTCGCAACGGCACGATGCCCGGACTTGGAGGGTATTGATCATTGCCGCCTTGGGCCATGGACGACGCGGCCGCGGCCTTGACGAAATCGGCTCCATCCCAGTTGGGGAATCCCTGACCGAGATTGATCGCATCGTGCTCGATGGCGAGCTGGGTCATCTCGGTGAAGATGGTCACCCCAAAAGGCGAGAGACGATCGGATATCGGCATCAGCGGGAGACTAAGAGTCTCATGTGTCGATCCGAATGAAGACACGACCGCCGGGAGTCGGCCCAGCCGGAGCATCGACGATGCCGGACTCCGTCAATCGTGCCGCCACGTCCCAGATCACCTCGTGGGCCATGATCACCGTCGCTTCCTCAGCCGACGCATCGACGCCTGCACCGGCAAGCAACGATCGGGACTCGTCGGCGTCGGGCATCGCGTCTGTGACTGTGCGTGCCAGGGCGAGGCTGATGGAATGGATCTCGTCGTCGGGAGTGACGACGGGAACCACGAAGTCATCGCCGAGAATCGGCGAGAGAGACACTCCGGTTTCGCTGGGTTGAATTGTCTTCAATAGTTCTTGCGTCCCGGGATGTGACTCCAGCTCCCGGAGTGCTTCGACGCTCTCGTCGTCCCAGACCATCACCAGAGTGGCGTTGGCGATGGTCCGCTCATTGGTTCCCGCCGATCCTTCCCGACCTGGGTAGACGGCCCACAATGCTCCTCTCCAGAACGGCTCGTCGACTGTGAGCTCGATTTCGGGAAGGGAGCCGCGCTGGCGCAGCATCCCCCACAGGACGCCATCCAAGGCGTGACCAAAGACTATGGCGTGAGCACTGGACTCCAAACCCCGCGAGGCGAGGACTTCCACGATCTCTCCAGCGGATTTGGGAACACCTGACAGAGCTACGTTTGCCGCGTCAGCTGCTGCCTCTCGAACAGCCGCTGCCGCCTCTGGTCCCAGCACGGGAATCGTCGTCCTGATCTGTTCTTTGTGCCACTCGATGAGCCCAAATGCCGACAGCAGCGCAAGCTGGCTGTCGGAGCACGGAAGTCGTCGGACGGCTTCCAGGGTTGTTCCCCCGACAGACTGATAGAGGATCTGCCCGTTGTTATCGAAGTCGACCACCCTCTTTGGGTTCCTCCGCGCTTTGGGACAGAAGCAATAGAGGCTCCACTGTGCGAGATCCGGTGGTGGCTGACGATGAGGCATGAGGCTCTGGCACAACCTATCGGCTCTCGAAGCCGATGTCTCGTCACCGACCCTCGCCCGTTAATCTGGCCGCTACGGGCCGTGGCTCAGCTTGGTAGAGCGCTTGTCTGGGGGACAAGAGGTCGTCGGTTCAAATCCGGCCGGCCCGACCATCGGGGAGGGAACGGCTCAACAACATAGTCGGGTACCTCGAGGGATTCGGCCCGGTCCATGCAACGTCATGCGCCAGATCGTCGAAGAGCAACACGACGCCACCTGGACCTTCGAGATCACAGAATCTTCGGAGATTTGACGGTTCTATGCAATCTCGCATCCCTGTGCCGATTCCATCATCGGCTCAAACACCGGTCGGGTTGGAAGTACAGAAAGCTCCCCGACGGCTCGATCGAGTGGACCAGCCAATTCGGATTCAGGTACATCACCCATCCGCCTGAGGCACGAGGGCCGCATGGCCCACACGCCACTAGAAGATTGCCTCCCACAGCCAAACGACGCCCTGGACCAATCTCCAGCCCAGATAGAGGACCACCAGCACCACCATCAGCTTGAAACTGAAAGGGGTTTTCAAATCGTCCTGCTCACGCTGTTCGGTCATCGTTCGCCGCGCTTCCTGGTCACGAAGTGGATCGGGTTACCGGTGAATTCATGCACCTGACGAATCCGGTTCTCGAGGAACCGAAGATAATCCTCCCCTAGCTCGCCGCCAGAAACGAACAAGACGATGGTTGGTGGCGCGGTACCCGCCTGAACGGCATAGTGAAGCTTGGGTCGCCGTCCCTTCCTCACCGGCGGTGGATGAGCTGCCGTCCAATCGCGGATCTCCCTGTTCAGCACTCCGGTCGGTATGCGACGGTCCCGGTTCTCGAGAACGACTTCGAGAGCGGCCCCGAGACGGTGGGTACGAGCACCGGTCTTGGCCGACATCCTCAGGACCGGGGCCCAGCCGACGAAGGAGAACCGATCGGGCAACGAACGTTCGGTGATCTCACGCTGCTCCTCATCGAGCGCATCCCATTTGTTCAAAGCGATCACAAGACCTGCACCCGCCTGCACGATCTCGCTGGCGATGCGCTGGTCCTGGTGGGTGACACCTTCGGTGGCATCCACCATCAGAACGGCGACATCTGCCCGTTCCAGAGCTTCTCGGGCTCGAATCACGGCATAGAAGTCGGCGTCCTCGGTGATTTGTGGCTTGCGTCTGATCCCGGCGGTGTCGACCAGCCGGTACTTCGTGCCATCGATCTCGACATCCACATCGATGGGGTCTCTGGTGGTGCCCGGTCGCTCCGAGACGATGACCCGCTCCTCCCCGGCCAGACGGTTGAGCAGGGTCGACTTGCCGGTGTTCGGTCGCCCGACGATCGCCACTCTCGGAACATCCGGCGCGATCTCGGATTCCTTGGGCGCCGGCAACATCGCGACCACCTCGTCGAGGAGGTCCCCCACTCCCCTTCCGTGATAGGCGCTCACTGGCTGCGGTTCGCCCAGTCCCAGCCTCCAGAACCGGTCCACCTCCCACTCCTGCTGGACGTCATCCACCTTGTTCACCGCGAGGATGACGGGAATCTCTGCCGCCCGGAGAATCGAGATCACACCCGTGTCGTCGTCGCTGAGCTCCGTGGTCCCGTCGACCACGAGGAGGACAGCATCTGCACCTGACACCGCACCCTCGGCTTGCTGGCGGATCGACATGTTGAGGTCACCGCCCGGCTTGACCTCCCATCCCCCGGTGTCGACGAGTATGAAATCGCGACCTGCCCATTCGGCGTCGAACTGACGACGATCCCGTGTGACCCCGGCCATCTCCTCGACCACTGCGGAACGGGATCCCACGATGCGGTTCACCAGGGTCGACTTGCCGACATTGGGACGGCCCACCACCGCCACCACGGGGAGAGTGCTCACCTCGCCGTCCTCAGGCGCTGATCAGATCGAGGGCCTCGGTTGCGGTCCATTCCCGGTCCCGTTCGAGCCAGGACTCACCACCCGGGCTGGACGCGCTGACACCAGCTTCGACGAGGGTCTGCAAGGTGGAAACGAACGACCGGAGCTGTGGCGGCAAGGGAAAGTACTCTTGCTCTTCGGTGGCAGACCACAACTCAAAACCCCTGGTGGGAGCGAGACGGTCAATGACTTCCTGAACCAGGTGATCCGGTGCGGAGGCTCCAGCGGTCACACCGACCGTCGTTGCGTCCTCGAGCCATCTGTCCTCGATGTCATCGGCCGAGTCGATGCGATGGGCGGCGACACCGTTTTCGTGCGAGACCCTCACCAGGGCCTGGGTATTGGAAGAGTTGTGGGATCCCACCACCAAGATCAGATCGCATTGAGAGGAGAGTTGATTGACGACCTCCTGGCGGTTGGTGGTGGCGTAACACAGATCCGATTTTCGGGCTGTCTTCAGCTTCGGAAACCTGGTTGAGGCATCGTCCATGACCTCCTGCCACTCGTAGAGACCCAGTGTGGTCTGAGCCACGAGTGCGACCCTGTCCTCATCAGACGGGCTGAACTCACCAAGACCTCGCTCCGGTTCGACCAAAGTGATCGCTTCCGGCGCCTCGGCCACCGTCCCCACGGCCTCATCATGGCCTTCATGGCCGATGTAGATGATGTCGTACCCCTTGCGAGACATCATCTTGACCTCATGGTGGACCTTGGTGACGAGGGGGCACACCGCGTCGATGACAACGGCTGCCCGGTCGCCGGCGGCTGAGACCACCTCGGGCGAAGAACCATGTGCCGACAGCATCAAAGGAGCACCTTCCGGCACTTCGGAGATGTCGTTCACGAAGACCACTCCAACACGCTCGAAGGCCTTGACCACCCACTCGTTGTGGACGATCTCGTGGTAGCAGTAGACCGGCCCATCGAAGATCCTGGTCATCCAGGTCAGGGCCTTGATCGCCATCTCCACTCCGGCGCAGAAACCGCGCGGCTCGGCAAGAAGGACACGTTCAACGGTCATCAGGAGTCATGGTAGGTGCCAGCGGGGGAATCAGGACTTCGCACTTATCAGGCCGAGCACCTCGTCGACGACCTCCTCGAAGCTCAGATCCGAGGTGTCGACCACTACCGCTCCCTCGGGGATGGTCAATGGCGACGCCTTCCGGGTCGAATCGAGGTGGTCGCGACGATTGAGATCCTCCAGGACCTCTTCCAGCGACTCGCCGGTCTCGATGGCACGCCGGCCGGCCCGAACCTCCGGCGAAGCGTCGAGAAAGACTTTTACCGTGGCATCGGGGAATACCACCGAGCCGGTGTCCCGCCCCTCGACCACCCCACCCCCATGCTCCTCGACCCAAGCCCGCTGCATCTCGACGAGACGGTTGCGCACATCAGGATGCGCCGAGACGGCGGACACCGCACCCGTCACCGCATCCCCGCGGATCTCGGTGGAGACATCGCGCCCGTTCAGGTACATGCGGCCGCTCTCCTGAGCCATCTCCAGCTCGGACACGACGTCCAGGACGGCGGCTTCATCCGACGGATCCGCTTTCGCCTCGAGTACGGCCAACGTGGCGGCTCGATAGAAGGCTCCGGTATCCAAATGGGGAAGACCCGCCTTGTGGGCGACGACCCGGCTCACCGTGCTCTTCCCGGTGCCACCCGGGCCATCCAAAGTCACGATCGTTGTCGACACAGCCAGCGAGCTTAGGAGCGGTTGGAAACGGTTATGCAGGAGGATCCCCGGCTCCGGAGGGGTTGTCCGACTTGGGGGGAATTCGGACAATGGGGGCGAAGTCGGAGACCGGGGTCCTCCCGCTGACAGAAACATAGTTGTCGCGGAGAGAGTTTGGCGACTTATCCGGCGGCAAGGGTGTCGAGAAACTCCCAAAAACCCGGCCATGTCTTGTTGACCACATGTGGATTGGCCACCCGCATACCAGGGACACGGGTTCCGGCGGTGGCCATCGCCATGGCGATTCGGTGGTCTCCATGGGAATCGACTTCGGCTCCATGCGGATCGGAGGGGTGGACGAAAAGCCAGTCCTCTCCTGTTTCGACCCGCCCTCCGATGCGCCGCATTTCGCTGCTGATCGCCTTCAGGCGATCGGACTCCTTGTGTCGGAGCGATCCCAGACCTGAAATCCGGCTCGGACTGGTGGCGAAGAGACAGACCACGGCCAATCCCAACGCCGCGTCCGGGGCATCGGACATGTTCACCTCTACGCCGTGGAGACTCACCCCGCGGGCGTCGACGGTCACCCGGTCCGTCGCCCACTCGACATGACATCCCATCGAGCCGAGGATCGAGGCAAGCCCAGCGTCCGGTTGCCACGTGCCCTCACCGATTCCGTCGATAGTCACTCTCCCGCCGGAAATCGCAGCGATCGCCAACGGATAGACCCCAGCCGAGGCATCGGGTTCGACGAACAAGTCGGCGGCACGATATCCCCCGTTGGCGATCTCATATCCGGTGATGGTCCGCTCGATCTTCGCCCCAAATCTCCTCATGATCGAAACCGTCCCTTCCAGGTAGTTCGCCGAGCCGCTGAGGCCGATCGGCTCCACGACGCTGGGCTCGGTCATGATGGGGGCAAGCAGCATCACGGCGGTGGCGAACTGAGAGCTCTCCGAGCAATCGACCTCGATGTGACCGCCGTGGAGACGACCGCGACCAACTACTTCGATCGGAAGCCTCTCTCCGCTCAGCTCGACCCCTAGAGCCTCGAGGACATCGACTATCCCGCCCATTGGCCGCTGCGGAAGCCGCCCCCGTCCCACGACACGGGATGCGCCGTCTACGTTCCCCGCCATCGCCAGGAGGATTCGCGCGGAGAGACCGGACTCGTTGGCGTCCAGTGGCCCGTCCGCAGCGATCAATCGACCTCCCTGGCCGTCCACGGACCAAGGGACAGTCTTGCGGTCGATGGGGATTCCCAGGGCCTGCAAGGCACCGGCCATGGCAGTGGGGTCGTCGGCATCCAATGGCTCGTATAGGTGTGATCGACCCTCGGCGAGACCTGCCGCTGCCAGCGCCCTGATCGTCTCCGACTTCGAACCGGGGGGCCGAATCACAGAATCGACCGCTGAGAGAACCGGCACGGGCCGCGCGCCGCTGCTCATCCGTTGAGGATCCGCTGGATGTCGGTAGCGGTGAGCCTCCTCGAAGCCCCTGGCTTGAGATCGGAGTCGGTCAATCCGCCGATGGCAGTTCGCACCAACCGCGTCACCGGATGACCGACCGCCGCCAGCATCCTCCTCACTTCTCGGTTGCGCCCCTCCATCATGACCAGTTCCACCAGCGAGCGGTTCGCTCCGCCCTCCACCAGGTTGGCCGATTCGGCGCGGGCAGGCCCATCGTCGAGATCCACACCGACTGTCAGCTGTCTCACCGTGGATTTCGTCATCGTTCCCTCCACCTCCGCCAGATACCGCTTGGTGACACCGAAGCTGGGGTGGGTGATCCGGTTTGTCAGCTCCCCATCATTGGAGACGAGGATGAGCCCTTCCGAGTCGGCATCGAGGCGACCCACGGGGTAGAGACGCTTGTCGGAGTCGATGAGATCGATCACGGTCTGCCTACCCTGGGGATCGGCCGCCGTGCTGATCACCCCTGCCGGCTTGTTCAGCAGGTAGGTCTCCAGTTCCGCAGAGACCGGTATCGGAACCCCGTCGAGGGTCAGGACGTCGCTCGATGGGTCGACACGGTCACCGAGAACTACGGGATGACCGTTCAACAGGACCCTGCCGCCGACCATGGCATCCTCCGCGGCGCGGCGGGACATGAGCCCGGCATTGGCGATCGCTTTCTGGATGCGGATTCGCTCCGCCATCGGTCATTCCGTTGAGGGGCCGCCCGGCCGCAGAGACTCTTCCAGCGAATCGACGAACCGCGCCGGAGGCACATGATCGGCCAGGGGTGGAAGCTCGGCCAGATCGTTGAGACCAAGCTTCTCCAAGAACAGATCGGTGGTTTGATAGATGGCGGGATTGCCCGGGATGTTGAGCCTCTCCTTCTCCTCCACCAACCCGAGACGCTCCAGGGTGCGCACCGCAGAATCGGAGTCGACTCCTCTGATCTCAGAGATCTGGGCCCGGGAGACCGGTTGGCGATAGGCAACCACCGCAAGTGTCTCCATGGCAGCCGGAGACAGCTTGCGGGAAGTAGCAGACGATGAGAAACGCTCCAGGTAGGGATAGGCGTCGGGGTGGCTGTAGAGCCTCCATCCCCCAGCCACCGACTTGAGGACCAGACCCGACTCGCGTGCTCTGAGCTGATCACCGAGTTCGGCGAGAAGCTCATCGATGCGACCGGTGGAAAGCTCCAGGACCTGAGCGAGCTCCTGAGCCGGCACCGGATGCTCGGTGACGAACAGCACTGCCTCCAATGCGGCGCGATCGTTCACGGCGACCACTCGGAGGTGAGATCGACCGATCCATCGTCGAGTTGGCGCACCTCGATGGCTGCGGTCCAGTCGGCTTGGGAGACTTCGATGAGACCCCAGCGTGCCATCTCGAGCAGAGCGAGGAAGTAGGCGGCCACCTCCACAGGCCGCGAGCAGTGCTCGGTGAGCTCTTCGAAGGATGAGAATGTCTCCTGGCGCAGACGCTCTCTCAAGTCCTCGATTGCCAGCTCGACCGACGGCAGATCGAGCTCGAGATGATCGAGGTCGGGCTCGAGGACCGCCCTCGAGAAGACCTTGTCGGCAATGAGAGCCAGGCCCTCGGGGGACACCGGGATTGCGATCTCGGGTGCGGGCGCCTCGATTTTCTGGTCGAGCCCCGAAATGCGGGGAACGAAGCGGTTGGTGTCCTGCAGCCGTCGCCGCAGCACTGCGGCAACGTCTTTGAAGGTGACCGAAGCCAGCAACCTCGACAGCAGTCGATCGCGTTCCTCGGCCAATGCCAGCTCGTCGTCGAGGTCGAGTTCTGACGACGTCGGCAGCAGGGACTGGGCTTTCAGCTGGACCAGTGTGGCGGCGATCAGCAAGAACTCTGAGGTCACGTCGAGGTCGAGCTCTCGCATTTCCTCCAGGAATGACAGGTACTCCCCCACGACATCGGCGAGCCCGACCGCTGTGATCTCCACCTGATGTTTGGTGATCAACTGCAGCAGCAGATCGAGTGGGCCTTCGAAGACCGTCGTTCGGACGTGAAAGGTCATGTGTCTGCCGAGGTTATCCGTCGTGAGCGCCCCGACCACGGCTTTGCCGGCTGATCTGCCGCGACGAGAACATCCCAATCTGCCGCGTCGATGGTCGGCGGTCTCTGCCCATGGTGATGGATTGCGAAGTCGACGACCAGGGAAGGCACGGAGAGCCCGGCCAATTCGCGAGCCGCCAACATCCCGTGGTCACGGTATGCCTGCATGCGATCGGTCAGCGGGAGCCCGAGCAGAATCAGCATTGAGGCGACAGAGCGTCCGACGATGCCAAGCCGAGAGTGACGCTTTCCGACATCATGGAGCAATGCGGCCATGACCACATCGCGATCGCGGACCCCGGCAGCCACCACCGTCAAAGCGGCGTGATAACCATGACGTTGGTCGGCAACACCCTGGGCGAAGAAGATGTCACCAGTCTCCGGGGACAGCCACTGGACGACAGCCTCCCGCTCCGATGAATTCAGGGGTTGGGCAGAAGCAACGTCGAAGAAGCGAGCAAGGAGATGCGCCGGCGAGCCCGGCAATTCAGGAAGCAGCCTTGGACTTGCAGTCAACGCACAGAATCGAGGCAGGACGGAACTCGAGACGGTCCGGATTGATCGCGGCACCACATTCGACGCATATGCCATAAGTTCCCGCCTCGATGTGGGCGAGCGCGGCGTCCACATCGTCGAGTTGAGTCTTCAAGGACTCGACCAGTCCCAGAACCTCGGTGCGTTCTGCGGTAACGGATGCTGCATCGGCGAAGCTGCCCCCGAAGTCGAAATCCGACCTGAGGTCGCCGGACTCGGCAGCTCCCAGCTCATCGAGCTGGTGGATTAGTTGTTCTCGCTCTTTTCTGAGAGCTTTTTCAGCACTTGCGATGTCGAGCGCCATTACCTGCTCC
This sequence comes from Acidimicrobiia bacterium, assembly GCA_036374335.1. Lineage (GTDB taxonomy): Bacteria > Actinomycetota > Acidimicrobiia > Spongiisociales > ZC4RG35 > JANQRA01. Next base: position 28,493 of record DASUUC010000100.1, on the reverse strand, counting down.
TTGGGTGTGCCTCGACGTAGATCTCCATCACGTGTGCAGGACTTACCCGCGTGTAGACCTGGGTTGTGCTGATTGTAGCGTGACCCAGGATTTCTTGTACGGATCTCAAGTCGGCGCCGGCCTCGACCATGTGTGTGGCGGCTGAATGACGGAGGACATGCGGGGATACGCGGGTGGCCTCGATGTCGACTGAGATTGCGTGTTTCCTCACGATGTCGAAGACCGCCTGCCGGCTGATCCGCCCTCCTCGCATGTTGATGAACAGGGGATCTCCCTTGACCCTTCGGCTCACTATGGCCATCCGGTCGGGAAGCCAGACACCAATGGCTTCGACAGCCTTGCTTCCCAAGGGAACGAGCCTTTGTCTGGCTCCTTTTCCCGTCACCTTGACCACCTTGTCCTCGAGATCGAGGTCACCGAGGTCGACTCCCACCGTCTCCGAGACGCGAGCACCGGTGGCATAGAGAAATTCCAACAGGGCGCTGTCTCTGCGAGCAGCGGGGTTTCCGGTACCAGGCGCCTCGACCAGGGCGATCGCCTCCTCCACGGTCAACGCCTTGGGAAATGGATCGGGGCGACGCGGGCTGTCAATGAGCCCCATCGGGTCGGTGCTGCGGAATCCCTCGATCACCAGGAAGCGATGCAGTCCTCTGAGAGAAGCGATCTTGCGCGCCACGGTGGAGTCGGCGAGCCCGCGTTGTCGCAGGTGCGTGATGAACTCTGACACCAGATCCTCACACGGTTCCCGCCCTTCCATAAAGGCTACGTATTCGGCGAGGTCGCGCGTGTAGGCGGCGATCGTGTTGGCCGATAGTCCCCGCTCTACACGTAGTGAGACCAGGTACTCCTCGATACCGGCCTCGAGTGAGACCCGGCTCACAGTGAAGCCATGGCCTCCATGGCCGGGACATGGCCGACGCCGAGGCTCTCTGCCACGCCGGGATGACAGACCTGGTCGCTCACGATGTTCACCCCGGATTGCAGCTCGGGATGGGCGGTCAAGGCCCGGGTGACGCCCTCATGGGCCATCATGACCGCATAGCGAAGGGTGGCGTTGGTGAGGGCGTATGTCGAGGTGTGCGGCACCGCGCCGGGAATGTTGCCCACCGCGTAGTGGAGCACATCATACAGCTCGTAGACCGGGTCGGCGTGTGTGGTTTCCCGGGACGTGGCAAAACAACCCCCCTGGTCTATGGCCACATCGACGAGGACCGCACCACGCTTCATCGACTTGACCATCTCTTCGGTGACCAGCTTCGGTGCCGATGCGCCAGGAACCAGGACGGTTCCGATCACGAGATCGGCGTCGAGCACCCTCTCTTCGATCGTCAACTTGTTGGAGTGCAGGGTGACGATCCGTCCCTGATACAGCGAGTCCAGCGCCCGCAGTTTTCGGGTGTCGGTGTCGAGCACCACCACATCGCCTTGCATCCCCATGGCGATGACCGCCGCATTCGACCCGGCGATTCCTCCGCCGATGATGACGACTTTGGCGGGACTCACCCCGGTGACGCCACCGAGGAGGATACCCCTCCCACCCTGGGACTTCTCCAGAAAATACGCTCCGGCCTGGGTCGCCATCCGACCGGCGATCTCCGACATAGGGGCCAGCAACGGGAGAGAGCCGTCGGCCATTTGCACGGTCTCGTAAGCGATCGCGACGATTCCCCGCTTGGCGAGACCGGCCGCCAGATCCGGATAGGCTGCGAGATGCAGATAGGTGAACAGGATCTGACCCTCGTGGAGCAGCTCCACCTCCGAAGGCTGAGGCTCTTTCACCTTGAGGATCATCTCAGCGCCGTCGAAGACGTGGGCGGCGCTGGTGACAATGGTCGCCCCCTGAGCCTCGTACTCCGCGTCATGGATGGTCGAGCCCTCACCGGCACCGGTCTCGATCAGCACGCGATGGCCCCGGTCGGTCAGCTCACGTACCCCGATCGGGGTGATGGCGACCCGATGCTCTTCTGTCTTGATCTCCCTCGGGACACCAACGATCAAGTGCTCACACTGCTTTCCTCGATGACGATGGTCATCCCCTCCCGGCGCGCTGCGGCCGCCCGCACCAGACCCACGAAGAGCGGATGGGGGTCGTCTGGTCGGGACCTGAACTCAGGATGTGCCTGCGTCGCCACGAAGTATGGATGATCGATCAACTCTATGTACTCGACCAGGTTGTCGTCCGGGGAAAGGCCGGAGAGACGCATTCCGGCTCCCTCCAGGTCCTTGCGGTACCGGTTGTTCACCTCCCAGCGATGGCGATGCCGCTCGTAGACGAGCTCCTTGTCGTACATCGCCCGCACCTTGGAGCCTTCGGCGAGCTTGGCTGCATATAGCCCGAGCCTCATGGTGCCTCCCATGTCTTCGACATTCTCCTGACTTGCCATCAGGTCGATCACCGGGTCGGGCGTGGATGGATCGAACTCGGTGCTGTTGGCCTCGATCATTCCCAGGACCGACCGGGCGAACTCGATGACCGCGCATTGCAGGCCGAGGCAGAGACCCAGCAACGGGACTCCGTTCTCACGGGCGAAACGGATCGCCTGGATCTTCCCTTCGACTCCCCGGTATCCGAACCCGCCCGGGATGACGATGCCGTCGAGGTCCTCCAGATAGGAGTCGGCCAGCAGTCCGGTGAGCTCATCGGAGGGAACCCAGCGCAAATCGAGTCTCAGCCCGAGGGCGGCGGCACCGTGACGGAGCGACTCGGCCACTGACAGGTAGGCGTCGGGAAGGTCGACGTATTTGCCGACGATCCCGATCGTCACGTCTTCTGTGGCCGATGCGGCCTTTTCCACCATCGCCTTCCACGATTCGAGGTTGGGCGGGCCGGTTACGAGCCCGAGTCGATCGCAGACGACGTCGTCGAGACCACCCGCATTGAGATCCAGGGGCACCTCGTAGATGTCGTCAGCATCAGGGGCGGAGATGACCGCCCGCGGCTCGACATCGCAGAAGAGACTGATTTTCTTGCGCACCCCCTCGTCGATATCGCGGTCGGAGCGCACGATGATCACATCGGGTTGGATGCCTTTCGACCGCAGTTCGGCGACAGAGTGCTGAGTGGGCTTAGTCTTCAACTCGTCGGAGGTGGCGATGAAGGGCACGAGGGTGACATGGACGAACATCACGTTGGCCCGGCCGATGTCGTTGCCAAACTGGCGGATCGCCTCGAGGAAGGGGAGGCTCTCGATGTCGCCTACTGTGCCCCCCACTTCGGTGATCACCACGTCGACGTCCCTTTCGCCAACCCGGCGTACTCGCTCCTTGATCTCGTTGGTCACATGCGGGATGACCTGGACGGTGTCGCCCAGGTAGTCGCCGCGGCGCTCTTTCTGGATGACGGACAGGTACACCGAGCCGGAGGTGACATTGGATGTCCGCCGGAGGTTCTCGCCGGTGAACCGCTCGTAGTGACCGAGGTCGAGGTCGGTTTCGCCGCCGTCGTCGGTGACGAAGACTTCCCCGTGCTGGAATGGGTTCATGGTCCCCGGGTCGACATTGATGTACGGGTCGAGCTTCTGGTTGACCACCCGCAAACCTCGGGACTTGAGGAGACGACCCAGGGACGCGGCCGCGATGCCTTTGCCGAGGCTGGAGACGACACCACCGGTGACGAAGACGTACTTGGCGGTGGGGTCAGTCGACGGGGCCCGGTCTTCTCGAGGTGTCTCTTGTCCGAAAAGCGGCCCGTCCATGACGGGATGCCACAGTAGCACCAGTCCCCCGAGTCGCCATCATTTCCCGGCTCCTTTGAGGAGCTCGGCAGCAGCCGTCCGGCCTGCCTCGCTTTCGGGGAGACCTGCGAGCATCCGCGCAATCTCCTCGACACGATCACCACCAAACAGGAGACGGACGCGGGCAGCACCGTTTGCGGGACGTTCCACCAGGTAATGGGTGTCGGCGTGCGCCGCCACCTGGGGCAGGTGGGTGACGCAGAGCACCTGGCTCGATTTGGCCAGCTCGGCGAGCTTGACACCCATGGCCAGGGCGGTCTTGCCACCAATTCCCGTGTCGACCTCGTCAAAGACCAGCGTGGCGGTTCCCTCGCTCCGGGTGGCCAGGCGCAGTGCAAGGACCAATCGCGACAGCTCGCCACCGGAGGCAACCGACGCCACATCTCCGCTATCGAGACGGGAGTCCGAGGCAAACTCCATGACGATGCGATCGTTGCCGGAGGGACCGGGCTCGGTTTCTTCGACCTCGATCGACACCCGCGCCGTTGCCAGCCCCAAATCCGCGAGATGGGAGTGCATTTGCTTGCTCACCTCCACCGCGGCGACGGCTCTCGACTTGTGCAATCCCTCGGATCTGGCTCGCACCTCGGCACGGGCTCGAGATATGCGGGCATCGATCTCGTCGGCGTCGTCGATCAATGCCTGCAGCTCGGCGCCGCGTCGCGAAGCCTCCGTCCCATAGGCGATTACTTCATCGAGAGTGCGCCCGTACTTGCGTTTGAGATCGCCAATGGCGGTGAGCCGGCCCTCCAGCTCCACGAGACCGGCCGGGTCGGCCTCCAATAGATCCGCTGACGATCTCGACTCGCGGGTCAGCTCGGAGATCGCGGCAGCCAGCCCCTCGGCCTCGCCTGCCAGGTCGCCCAACGCAGGGTCGAGCCCGGTCGCCTTGCGCAGCCTCGACACCAGCTCTCCGGCCATGTCCGCCATCGATTCGGTGAGCCGCATCGTCTCCGAGAGGTGCTCCCTTATTTCCTCCACGTTGCGAAGCCGGGAGACATCGACCTCGAGCTGTTCGTCCAGACCGGGCTCTAGTCTTGCCGATGCGATCTCGCCGGCCTGGTAGCGGGTGAGGTCGAGCTCACGGGCGAGGGTGATCGGGTCCCCGCCCAACTGCTGTTGCCTGGTGAGCGCATCCTGTAGCCCTGCCCACGCGGTGCGGTAGGCATCCCGCGCTGTCCTGCCTCTTTCATCGAGAGTGCCGTCGATGAGCTCGAGGAGGTGAGATGGTCTCATGAGCGACATCTGGTCGTGTTGTCCCACGATGTCGACGAGCGCACCGAGTCGGTCTTGGAGGGCTCCCGCCGAGACGATAGCTCCCTCCAGGTGGGCCCTGCTCCGCCCGTTGCGGGGAACCACCCTGCTCGCCCCCATCTCAGCCCCGCCCACTTCGAAGAGACCGTCTATCTGGGTCTGCTCGCCGAAGGGGCCGACCGAACCAGAGTCGGCCTTGCCCCCGAGAATCAGGCGTAGACCCCCCAATAGCAGGGTCTTCCCGGCGCCGGTCTCACCGGTGATGACGGTGAAACCTGGTGAGGGGTCGATGGCGGCGTCTTCGAGGACACCGAGATTGGCTACCCGGAGATGCTCCAGCATCATTCCCCCATCTATTCGAGCCCGAACTTGCTGCGAACCAACCCCGGGAAACTGGTGGTGCCGAAAGTGACGAACCGGGCGGGACGGTCGCCTTTTCGTATCTTGACCGTCTCCCCCTCGCTGAGCTGACCGAGGTCGGTCTTGTCCACGTTGACCCGCACCAGGCGGTCGCGATGGACAGTGATGTCGAGCCTGGCGTCAGCGGGAAGCACGAGGGGCCGGTCGAAGAGCGAGTGACTGGCCACCGGAGTGAGCACGAGCGCGGCGACATGCGGGTCGACCACAGGCCCGCCGGCTGAGAACGAATACGCCGTGGAACCGGTCGGCGTGGCGATGATTAGCCCATCGGCGCGATATGTGGCGAACTTGGTGCCGTCGATTACCACTTCGAGACTCACCAGACGGGTGCTGTCTATCTTCTCGACCACCACGTCGTTGATTCCGAATGCCTGTGCCCTACCTGTCGACGCGGAGACGGTGAGCCGGGTGTCGACGTCGAAGTCGCCGCTCTCCAAACGCTTGACCACCGCGGAGAGATCCTCCGGTTCGGCCTCGGTGAGGAAACCCAGGGTGCCCAGGTTGAATCCCAGCACCGGGACGTCCCAGTCCACCGCACTCTGCACGGCGGCGAGCATCGTCCCGTCACCGCCCACGGCCAGAACCATATCCGGGCTCGCATCGGGGTCTTCGAGCACGGTGCCGCCGTTGGCCACGATCTCATCGCTGAGCCGCTCGGCGAACCCGGCCATGGCCGGTCTTGCCGCACGAACGTGGAGGGAATACTTCACGTGGCATCCGTCTCTTCGAGGATGCTGTTGAGGAGAGTGACCAGCTCGGCTGCGGGCGCGGGGAGGTCGGCCGGGTCGAGAGTCTCGAGCTTCTCCAAGGCCTGGCTGATTTCTTCGATCTGTTCCGGGGAGAGATCCATGTCGTCTTTGATTATGACTGCTGAAGGTGCCCGAGAACCAGATCTACGGCCGTCGGCAAGTCAGCCACCACGTAGTCGGCTTCTGAATTGGTGATCGCCTCATCACCAGAGACTCCGGTGAGGACCAGTATCGAATGCCAACCCGACTCGCCGGCAGCGAGAGCGATGTCGGTGTCGAGACGGTCGCCGATTATCCAGGCCTCTCCGTCCACCTTCGACCGAATCAGGTCCCGCATTGGCTTGTTGGGCTTGCCCGCCACCTCTGGAGTGACCCCGGAAGCCGCCGCGATCGCGGCGACTATGGCTCCACATCCCGGGGCGAGACCCTCCTCTGTGGGGAAGGTGGTGTCATTGTTGGTGGCGACGAAGCGGGCACCGCCCCTGATCGCCTGCATTGCGGCGGCAACGAGCTCATAGGTCAGTGAACGGGTGAGGCCAACGACAACTGCCCTGGCCAATAGCGGGTCTTCGGTGACCGTGAGCCCGGCCTGCTCCACCGCCGACTTGACGCCTTCCTCGCCGACAATGAGGACCGGGCCGTCGGATCCATCGAGCAGAGTCATCGCCGCCAGCGCCGAGGTGAGGACTTGCTCTGCGGCCACCGGGACGCCGGTCAACCCGGCGATCTTTTCCGCGGTGGCACGTGGTGTTCGGGTGGAGTTGTTGGTGATGAACAACACCGGCACGCTGGCAGCGTCCAGGCGCTCCAGCGCCGCTTTCACACCAGGGAGGACCATGCCGCCGCGGTAAACCACACCGTCCAGATCGCAGAGAACGGTCAAGGTCCGAGGAGACGACGGAGGATCTCGAAGTAGAGATTCGTTGTACGACCGACCGAGTCCACCGAAACTCGCTCGTCGTGACCGTGGAACAATGCCAGCATCTCCGAGAAATCCATCCGGTCGTCGTACAAACCGACACCGTAGGCGATAGCCCCTTTCTTCCGCCAGAAGCGGGCGTCTGTGGCCACATTCATGATGGTGGGGAGCAGCCGGCGGTGACCTTCGATTTCTTCGACACTGTCGGCAATCGCCTCCCACAGCGGGTTGCCGGTGGGGCTCAGGGTCGATTCGAAGTCCTGGATCGACTGGATGTCGACATCGTCACGCGCCGATCCCATTGCCTTGAACAAGAACGAGTCGACGAACGACCGGTCGATGCCGGGAAGAGCCCGAATGTCGATATTGGCACTGGCCTGGCTGGCGATCACATTCGATTTCATCCCCGCGTTGAGCATGTTCGGCGAGATGGTCAAATGAGTGACGGCGTGCGCGTAGCGGGCGAAGAGGGGGTCGTCGACGGCGAAAGTGTCGATGGCCTCATCGACCCGATCGGGATCGACCAGCGCCTCTTTGACGTCGTCGGGGAGGTCGAGTGAAGCCACGAATTCTTCCCACTCGTGGGTGATGACCACGGGCATGGATTCCGAGAAGATCCCATGGACGGCCTCGACCATCTTGCGGAGCGCGTTGTCCGATCCGTAGGGCGCCGAGCCGTGTCCGGGAGTGCCCGTGGCCCGCAGGAGCGACCAAAACGCGCCCTTCTCGCCGGTGGCCACCGGGATGGACTGTTCGCTGGCATATGACACCGGCGGGTAGGCCACCTCGGTGAGCATGAACTCGACCTGCGCCTGGTCCCAGCGTTGCTCGGTGTAGGGCTGAGCACCAAGAGCGCCGCCCGCTTCCTCGTCGGCCAGGGCCACGAACAACAGGTCGCCTCTCGGCTGCAGCTCGCCGGTGATGTAGGGGCGGGCGGCCACCGACATGGCCGCGGTCACGTTGAGCATGTCGACGGCTCCCCGTCCGTATACGAAACCGTCGACGATCTCCGCACCGAACGGGTCCTGGCTCCAGCCCGAGGGGTCGACCGGGACGACATCGAGGTGTGGAGCCAGCCCCAATGAGGGCGCCTCCGGGTCGGAGCCCTCCACCCGGTAGACCAGAGACTGCCGGCCCGGAGCCGGCTCGAAGACCTCTCCCGGGACACCGAAATAGTCGACGAGTGTCTCCACTGAGCGGTACTCGTGGCCGCTCTCCCGGGTGCCGTCGTTGACACAAGAGTTTCGGATCAGCTGCTGGAGGAGCTCTACGACCTCGGTGCTCATGCGAGCAGGGTATCCATCAGCTCGTACATGGTCAGAGTCAAGGGGTATTCCGAAGCCTCTTCGAGGGTCACCCATTGCACCTCGTCGGCGTCGTCAGCAGCTTCGAGATCGCCGCCGATCAACCGGCCGGCGAAGTCGATCAGCACGATGTGATCGTCCCCTTCGATGTACTCACCCACCCAGATGACGTTTCCCACTTCCACGTCGAGACCGGTCTCTTCACGCATCTCCCGTCTCGCCGCGTCCCGCATCCGCTCCCCATGTCGCACCTTGCCCCCCGGCACCGCCCACAGTCCACGTCCCGGATCGCGCCCCCTCTTGACCAACAGGACCCGGCCGTCTTCGACTAGAGCAACCCCGACCCCCACGATGGGGTGCTTATGCTCACCCTCGTTCGTCATCGTGATACATGATGATCGAGCGTGCCGCGAATCCTCCCGCTTCGAAGAAGTTTTTGGCGAGTCGGTGGCCTGGCAGAACATGAGCGTCGAATTTGGTGATGCCCCGAGACCGCAGAATCTGCAGAGCCAAATCTCTCATCTCCTCTCCCAGGGCCACCTCACGTGCCTCTTGATCGACATAGATCAACCGGATGGCTCCCACCCGCTCACCGTCTGCCTGGGCGAGGAGCCGCTCCACCCGGGCCAGGAGAAAGCCGAAGGGGTACCCGTCGATTTCGCCGATGAGGACGATCGTGTCCGGGTCGTGAAGGGCATCTGCGAATGACTGGGAGACGGGCTCGTCGAGCCCGTCGGCCAAGGACCACATGGCATGCAGTGCAATCATCTCCCGCTCGAGGGAGCGATACAGAGACTCCAGGACCGCGATGTCGTCGGTCGCAGCCTGTCTGGCGCTGACCGTCATCCCTGTGAAGTCTTGAATAGACGACCGAGGCCCCACAATGTCACCAGCCACATGGCTTCGACAACTATGGGTAGGCCCATCTTCGACGTCCCTCTGGCACGGTCACGGAAGCTGATCGGCACCTCGACGATCTTCATCCCGGCCTGGTGGGCCCGCCAGGCCATCTCGACCTGAAACCCATAGCCGGAGGCCCGAGCACCTCGATAGGGCAGGAGTCGCAAGGCGTTTGCGGTATAGGCGCGAAAACCCGCAGTCGCGTCTCGGACAGGGAGCCCCAGCATGATGCGAGCGTAGAGATTTCCCCCTTTTGAGATGATCTGGCGTAGAGCGGGCCAATCCGGGGTCGAGCCACCCGGGACGTATCTCGACCCAATCGCCACATCGGCACCTTCCTCGATAGCGGCTACGAGGCGGGGAAGGTCGCCCGGGTCATGGGAAAAGTCGGCGTCCATCTCGATGATGGTCGCCGCTCCATCGGACAGAGCCTGGTCGAAGCCTGCTGCATAAGCCGGACCCAGTCCGGACTTCTTCACACGATGCAGCACCGAGACCCCGGGCAGGTCGGCGGCCAGGCTGTCCGCTAGTCGTCCCGTGCCATCTGGGGAGTTGTCGTCGACGATGAGGAGGAGATAGCCGTGGGCCACGATCTCGGGGACGATGTGCGGAAGATTCTCTAGCTCGTTGTAGGTCGGGAGGACGACAGTGACCGGTTCAGTGGGCACTTAGTCGACACAGTCGAAGCAGATCATCTTGCGCTTATTGGCGAGCTGGCTCGTTCGCTTGACCATGAAGCAGGACTGGCAGACGAATTCGTCGTCCTTCTGGCCCTGGGCGTCGACATTGAGGGTCAACTCCTCACGTCGCATCGCCCTGAGCTCGGCGACTTCGTCGACGAGCATGGCCTCGTTAGCCTCTTCGTCGAGGAGTTGCAGCTCCTGGTTCTCGAGTTCCTCAAGGGCCTCTGCCGTCTCGTCGTCGTGGTCGTCGTCCTCGTCTTCGTTTTCGTCCTCGAGATCTTCGTCTTCGGCGGGGAGATCGTCTTCCTCTTCAAAATCGTCGTCCTCGATTACGGTGAGGTCCTCGTCCAGGTCCTCTTCGAGCGCGTCCTCGTCGATGTCTTCGACATCTTCGAGATCTTCGACATCTTCGAGGTCTTCGAGATCTTCGATCTCTTCTTCTGCGGTTGGTGCTTCTTTCTCAGCCATTTCCTGGTTTCTCCCCCGCGCGGGGCGGGAGTATGCCACATTCCTCAGATTTTGAGACGTAGCGCGGCCGGGATAACCCGACCAGATACCGGCGTATTCCCGACGTAGTCGCCATCCGCCTCCAGGGGCCACGGAACGTCGGTTTCGATGGTGAACGTAGCCGCGGAGAACCTTCTGACCGCTCGATCTGTGAGGTGGTTCCCCCGAATTATCTTCGGAACCAGGGCGGCTGCCCTCTGCTTTGCGCAGTTGATGATCTGCACATCGAGGACTCCGTCGACGAGAGTGGCTTTCGGAGCGATATTCCACCCTCCCGCGAAGAATTGAGCGTTGGCCAGGATCACTGCGAGGGCCTCGGACTCGTAGGTCCGGCGCTCGGTCTCCACGGTGACCCGGGCCCTGGGAAACCTGGGCAAACGAGCGGCGAATGCAATCGGATAGCGGGCGGACCCCAGACCACGGCCGAGCCGCGGAGCGGTTTCCGCCGCTGCCGCTCCGACCCCAACCTGGGCGACGTTCACGAAGTGCCTCGTGCCCCACGAGCCCTCGAGCGTCCCCACATCGATCGGGTACACATCCTCTGTGGCGAGATGCCGAGCCGCCTCGCCCAGATCCTGCGAAATCCCAAAGGTCCTGAGGAGGTCACAGCCGCTCCCCGCTGGGAGGACACCCAACACTGGCGGTTCCTCGGGATCCATCCCGAGGACGACGTTGGCCGCCAGATTGACACTGCCGTCACCACCCACGACCGCGAGATGCGTCAAGCCCTCATTGACAGCAGCTCTTATCACCTCTTCCGCCTCAGATCGCGTCGCCGGCGTCTCGATGCGGGCATCCACTCCTGCGGCGTCGAGGGCCTCCTGCACCTTCGTTGGCGACGTCGCGTGTCTCCCGGCGATGGGATTGACGATGACATGCCACTCGGCCATCAGCGGCTACCCGACTCCCTGTGCTGCCACCACACCACGATCCACCCCCCAGAGGGCGGCGTCCGCCTCGTCTCTCATCTCAGGGGCGGCGTCTCTCAGCTGTCGAAGCAGGTCGGCGAGCTGGCGGCTGACCCGCACGAAGTCACCGGGTGCCATGGGCCCGGAGGTGAGGTCGTCAAACGAGGCTCCCCCGGCCCATTCGAAGGCCACGCGGCCAAAACCCGGGTCGGGTCGTCGCATCGGCGTCAGCCGGTATTCGGTCTCGAGAACGTTGAGCTCCCTCCACAAACGCTCTATGTCCTCCCAGCGCTGCGCCAGGAGGTCATTGGGCCAATCTGGTGTCGAGACGTTGTCCGACCGCGGCTCGTACACGAACACCGACGTGATAGCCACCAACTCCGGCATCTCCAGGCCGTAGAGGATGCCGCGCTCCACCGCTTCGGTGACGAGAAGGTCGACCTCATTGTAGACCCGACGGAGACGGGTTCCCCGTGGGGTGAGACTCCACCCATCCAGGTAGTCGAGTCGCCCGAGAAGCCGTTGGATCGCTTGGAACTCCTCGACAAGCCCGAACCCAGAGGTGCGACGCATGGAGCGGTGCTGCTCCAACCTCATCGTGAGGCGACGAGCCCTGCGCAATGCCGATACATGATGGGCCGCGTCAGGGCACTCGGCGACCGGATGGTCCACGGTCAAACGGGCTCTTCTTGGTGCCCGGTCGCTGCGCCCGGGGGGGACCTTGCGCAGAATGCGGAGGGTCTGCTGGATGAAACGGCGATCCCTGGGGCGGAACGGCCGGGGCAACTCCATATCTCCCACCTTCTCACTGGGCTCGGGGATCTGGCGTTGACCCAGGCTGGAAACCCGTCCCGACGTCGAAAGCACGAGATACCGTGACCCGCCGTCCTTGGACGAAAGCCGCTTGAGCACCACGTAGCGACCGTCCCGCGCCCCGCCGTGGACGTCGAGGACATCTCCCGGTGTGAGCAATGCGATGCCATCTCCGCCATGCGATTCGGGTGCAGCCTCGACCATGGCGAGATACTCCACGACGTCGCCGCGGTCACAGACCGCCTGTGCGGCCTCCTTTTCCAGTTGATGCTCCAGTGCCTCGATCCGCTCATCGGCCTCGACGTTGCGGTCTTTGCGCTGGAACGCGGCAAAGGAGGCTCTCAGCAGCTCCATGGCTCGGTCCTCGTCGTAGTTGGCGACGAGGTTGGCAGTCATGTTGTACGTCGGCCGGAAGCTCGACCTGAGCTCGTGGGCGCCGATCGAAGCGATCTCGGTCACCTGGCGGAACTTCACGAACGGTGAGTGCAAGACCACCCCGAAGCCTTCGACGTCGATGCCACGACGGCCGGCTCGCCCGGTCAGCTGGGTGTAGTCCCCGGGCTGCAACAGCTCGTGCGACTCACCGTTGAACTTGCTCAGATTCTCGATCACCACCGAACGGGCCGGCATGTTGATCCCGAGAGCCAAGGTCTCAGTGGCGAACACCACGCGGATCAGCCCCCGTTTGAACAGCTCCTCGACGGTCTCCTTGAAGGCGGGGACGAGTCCGGCGTGGTGGGCGGCCACCCCACATTCGAGGGCGGTGAGCCATCGCTCGTAGCCGAGCACGCCGAGATCGTCATCGGTCAGGTGAGCGGTCCGCTCCTCGACCAACTGGCGGATCGCACGGCGGTCTTCGGCATCGGTGAGCCGCATCCCGGACTCGGCCAGGCGATGCGCGGCAGCATCGCAGCCTGCTCTGGAGAAGATGAAGTAGATGGCGGGCAGCATCTTCGACCGCTCCAACTCCTCGACGGTTTCGATCCGGTTCGGTGTCTTGAAGCGTCGGCGGCGTCCCTTCTCGAGGCCGAGCATGTGGTCGAGTCTCGGGTTGGGGCGACGACGACCATCCCGCTCGACGAAGCTGGGGAGAAGGTGGAGACTGCGGCTTCCTGAGCGTTCCTTGACCATGTACATCGACTCGAGCGGCACCGGCCGCTCGGTGCTGGCGATCAGCTCCGTCGGGCCTCTCCGCTCCTCGACCCAATCGGCGAACTGGCGATTGTTGGAGATCGTCGCGGAGAGGCAGACGAAGCGAACGTGGAAGGGACAATGGATGATCACCTCCTCCCAGGCGGCGCCCCGTGACGGGTCCTGGAGGTAATGGGCCTCGTCGAGAATCACGGTAGCCACGTCGTCGAGACGGTCAGGGTCGGCGTAGATCATGTTGCGCAGCACTTCGAGGGTGGCCACGATCACCGGCGCGTCGGGATTGACCACGTTGTCCCCGGTGAGCAAACCCACCTCACCGATCGGGTAGTCAGACGACAGGTCGGCGAATTTCTGGTTGGAGAGTGCCTTGATTGGGGTGGTGTAGAAGACACGGCGCCCCTCCGACCTCCCCAGGAACGTGGCGGCCTCGGCGACCAGGGTCTTCCCGGCTCCGGTCGGCGCAGTCACCACGACCGACTTCCCCGCGGCTATGGCCTCAGCCGCCTCGAGTTGGAAGTCATCGGGTTCGAACTCGTATCGGTTCCAAAACTCGGTGAGACTCATTTCTTCAGGATCAATCTGACCAGCCAATAGGTGATCTCGTACATGAGGTACAGGGGGACCGAAAGGGCTGCCAGAGTCAGGAGGTCACCGGTCGGCGTGATCAGGGCCGCGCCAATCACCACGATCAGGATCGCCCACCGCCTCCCGCGCGCCAGCTGCGCTGACGACACGACTCCTGCAGCGGCGGCGGTGAAGAGAAAGACCGGATAGAGGAAAGCGATCCCGAAGGCGAGGAGGAACCGGAGGACGAACGAGTAGTACTGACCGATCAGCAAGTCGTTCCGCACGTTCTCAAAGATATTGAGTAGAAAGTCGAGGCCGCGGGGCAGGATCATGTACCCGAAGAGGACGCCTCCGAGGAAGAGGACGACGAGGGCGGAGACGATGGGGATGGCCCACTTGCGCTCTCTGCTGGTCAGCGCAGGATTGATGAACGCCCAGATCTGATAGAGGACTACTGGGCTGGCCAATATCACCCCCCCGAACAAGGCGATTCGCATCAGGACGCCCCACTCCTCGCCCACCTGAAGAGCCTGGAACTCGTTGTCAGGGGCGGCCGCCTCGAACGGGGCTTCCAGGATCCCCCTCAGAGAATCAGCGAAGAAGAACGCGACTACCGCCCCAACGATGATCGCAATGCCGATCTTGAGGATTCGCCATCTCAACTCGTCGAGATGGGCGAGAATCGACTGGGGATTGTCAGTCACTCTTCGGGCTCAGAGGGTTCGTCGTCGGGCTCCGGCTCGGCCACTCCTGCCCTGCGATTCATCTCCTCGAGGTCGCGCATCGCATCTTCGGGGGTCGGCCCTGAGACCGGCTTGGGGCCTTTCCACTCGTGCCCCTTCGCCCCGAATCCGCTCATCTCATCTCGTATCTCGGTGAAAGGCCTCTTGACCTCGTCCATGGGAGCCTTGAACTCCTCGCCGGCCTTCTTCACCTCATCGATCTCAGCTTCCAGGCCTCTGGTTATCTCTCGGGCGGCGTTGCGCAGCTCGTTGGTCCACCGACCGATCTTGCGGGCCATGTCGGGGAGGCGGTCCGGCCCGAGCACGACGAGCGCGAGCAGAACGATGACGATGATCTCACCCGTCTGGAGCATGGGCTGATGCTAGAGCTTCACCCCTCAATAGAGAGAAGGTGGCGACTGAATAGAAAGAAGGTGGCGACCGCCCGATCGCCACCTTCTCAACGGAGCACCGTCCCCCCGGCGCTCAACCCTGTCGTTTGTCAGCCGGCCAGCAGACGGAGAGGATCCGGCTCCGTCTCGAGGGCAGCCATGAACGCAGCGATCTCCGTCTCGGTGATCGGGTCGGGGTTGACGACCTCGAAATGCACACCTGTGGCAAGCAAGACACTGACGACACGGGAGTTGGCAGGCCGCCTCTGCTCGGACGTGCAGTTCGGGCATGTGAAGCGATAGTCACCTTCCCTACCACCCGGACGCAACTCCAGTGCCACGTCGCGAGGTCTCAGGTGAATATCGCCACAACGATTGCACGTTGTCTTGATGGTGGTCATCTCTTGGTCTCCGGTCTCCGCATTCGGTAGAGAGGAGATCGGCAATTGGTGATACAAACTGAAGGGCGGACTCCTAGGTCGTTCGGCCCCTATCGATACTTCGCGAGCAGGGAACGCCCGATTTCATCAGTTCGCGCCGCCACTTCAGGCCCCTCGACGAGACGCGCGTCGGTCCCCAAGCGGAGCAGCAAGCGCGCCGGCACCTCGGCGTCGGGTGAGTGGAATCGGATCCGCGTCGACCTGGTCGAGTCCCGTATCACCTCCACCGGGTAGTACTCGAGGACCCACCGGGCGGCGGGTTTGAGGTCGAGGACACAAGTGACGTCGTCTTTGGATGGCGAATAGCCAACGCCTGGCTCCGGCACCGACTCGGGCCGCTGAAAAGTCTCGTCGAGAACTTCGAGCTCTTTGATCCGGTCGGCCCGGAAAGTTCTCTGGTCGTCGACGAGACGGCAGTAGCCCAGCACATACCAGCGTCCCAGCGTGGCGAACACAGACCAGGGCTCTACCTCTCGCTCCGTTGTCTCCTCTTTGCCGACCGACCGGTAGATCATCCTGACCACCCGTCCCGCGGCGGCCGCGTCACGCAGCACGCCCACGTTTTGTGACTGATCGAGGACGTCGACGGCGAGGCTGGTGTCCGCATCGGGCATCATCACCTTGCTCAGTTTCCGCACCGCCGACTCGAGGGCGGGGCTCCCTTCACCCGAACCGATCACCGTCATGCCGGCGGCCAGCAGCCCGAGCGCCTCTACTGGCGTCAGCCGGGGGGCCTTGGCGAAGAAGTCGGCGGCATCGATGATGACTTCGTCTTCATCCAGGTAGGCCTCCATGAGGTCGCCCGGGCCGTATCCGGGGAGGCCGCAGACGAAGATCGTGTTGAGGTCACGGGTCAGTTGATCCTTGCTGTAGCCAAATCGGTCGATGATCTCGTCGACATCGACGGCTTGTTTGTCGAGAACGTAGGGGATCAGCGCCAGGATCCGTGAGAGACGGGACACGGTACGAGAGCTGGTCATAGGTGGTCCAGCGCTTCGTCGACACGGGCGGTAACTGCCTCTCGCATCTCGGGAGGATCGAGCACCTCAGCCGACGCCCCGAAGCTGAGGACCCAGCCGACGAAGGCGTCCCTGTTGGCTACATCCACCGTGGCAGTCAGCTCGGCCTTGGGGTCGGGCAACCCGAGACTACGGGCAGCCCACCAGCCAACCTCGGTGTCGAAACGCACTTTTGCTGCCACTACGGGATCCGAGCCGGTCTCCCAGGGTTGGCTGTCGACGGCGCGCTTGATATCGAATCCCTTGGGCTTGCGGAAGGCGTCGGGCTCCTCCCCCACCATGAGATCCTCGATCCGGTCGACCCGGTACATCCGCTCCCCGTCTGGGGTGTTTCCGACCAGATACCAATGCCCCCGGCGGTGGGCGATTCCGTAGGGCTCCACCGGGCGGAGATGACCCCGGTAGGTGAACTCCACCTTGCGACGATCACTGACCGCCCCGAACAGCTCGCCCAGGACCTCCGCCCCCTCACCGAGATCGGCTCCCAGAGGTTCCAGACCGTCACCGCGCTCCATGCCCCCGAGCTTGATGATCGCCGCGACGCCGGCTTCGGTGCCGCCCAGGCGAACCATGCGGGCCGCCACCGAGAGGGCCATATGCTCCTCCTGATTCAGACCGGGATCGGGGATGGCGTATTCGTCGGGATCCACGGTGTATCCCTCGTCGATCTCCCAAGCGTCGAGAGCCTCGAGTTTCAACGGCACCCCGAGCCGACGGAGGACGTTCTTGTCCCGCTCGAACATGCGATGGAACGCCTCGTCACTCTGGTCGGCGTACCCGTGGACCGTGTTGCGAACATCGTTGGAGGTCACTGGTGTCGGCGACTCGAGGAGATAGATGAGCAGGTTGAGCACCCGCTCCACGACGTTCTGCATGCCTCATACGTTAGGAGCAGACCATCCTGCAACCCAGGGTTCCAGACTTCGCTGAGCGGTGTCTGCAACCCTGGGTTCGCGGGCAACACCTCCCCCGACGAAAGTGAGGGCGCTGGACTTCGCTGAGCGGTGTCTGCAACCCTGGGTTTGCGGAGGGTCGGCCATCTAGAGGCTGGCGATCAGCTTGTCTACCCGCTCGTCTTCTGACTTGAACGGGTCTTTGCACATCACGGTGCGCTGGGCCTGGTCGTTCAGCTTGAGATGGACCCAGTCGACGGTGAAGTCACGTTTCCGGGCCTTCGCCGCCTTGATGAAGGCCCCTCGCAACCGGGCCCGGGTGGTCTGGGGTGGCCTGACCACGGCGTCGGCGATCTTCTCGTCAGTCACGATCCGATCGGTGAGGCCGGCGTTCTCCATCATGTAGTAGAGGCCGCGGGTGCGGTCGACGTCGTGGTAGGCGAGATCCATCATCGACATCTTGGGGTCGGATAGCGGGATGCCCCGCCTGGTGGAGTAGCGGTCCAACAGCTTGTATTTCATCACCCAGTCGACCTCGCGGTCGAGGGTCATCGGGTCTTTCTCCAGACCGGTCAACAGATGCTCCCACCGATCGACTGCGGCCTGGACTTGCGGGGGGAAGCCGGGGCTGCGGGCGAATCTCATCGCCCGGTCGAGGTACTCCCATTGAATGTCGAGGGCGCTCAACTCACGTCCATTGGCGAGACGGAGCTTGCGGGTGCAGGTGGTGTCATGGCTGACCTCCCTGATCGCCCGGATCGGGTTCTCCAGCGTCAGGTCGCGAAAGACGACATCTCGCTCGATCATCTGGAGGAGAGCCACCATCGTCCCCACCTTCACGTAGGTGGCGTACTCGCTCATGTTGGAATCGCCGGCGATGACGTGGAGCCTGCGGTAGCGCTCGGCGTCGGCGTGGGGCTCGTCCCGGGTATTGATGATCGGGCGAGACCGGGTGGTCGCCGAGGACACCCCCTCCCAGATGTGATCGGCACGCTGGGCGACCGTGTAGCCAGTCCCCCTAGGAGTCTGGGTGAGCTTGCCGGCACCGACGAATATTTGCCGGGTGACCAGGAACGGGATGAGGACATCGACTGTGCGATGGAAGTCCTTGTGCCGGCTCACCAGATAGTTCTCATGGCAGCCATATGAGTTGCCGGCACTGTCCGTGTTGTTCTTGAAGACGTAGATCTCACCCCGGATCCCCTCTTCTTCGAGACGCTCCTCGGCCCCGGTGACCAGACCCTCGAGAATCCTCTCCCCCGCCTTGTCATGGGCGACCACGTCTTCGATGTCGTCGCACTCTGGTGTGGCGTACTCGGGATGTGACCCGACGTCGAGATAGAGCCGGGCGCCGTTTTCGAGAAAAACGTTCGACGATCGTCCCCACGAGACCACACGGCGGAACAGGTATCGGGCGACTTCGTCGGGGCTCAGCCTGCGCTGTCCGCGCAGGGTGCAAGTCACGCCGTATTCGTTCTCCAGCCCGAAGATCCTGCGGTCCATGTTGCTCAGGCTAAACCGATGTGATGGCTCTACTCGGCTGTGATCTCAGCAGGGTCGAGTCTGCGGAAAGCGCGTCGGCCGTTTCCGCTTTCCAACACGGCGACCTCCCAACCTTCTGGCGCACGGCCTTCGGCTCTGTTGAAGGCCTCCATGCAGACATCGAACGCCTGCCGAAGGCTCAGGTTCTCGGTCCAGAGGTCCTCGAGAGCGTCGACGAGTTGTTCGGCCTTGCCTCCGATCGCGACGTAGCGCCGCTCGTCGTAGAGGGTGCCGTCATAAGTCACTCTGAAGAGACGGTGCTCGCTGCCATCCTCGGAGATCTCGGCGAGGAGGATCTCTACTTCGTAGGGCTTGGGATCACGGATGAAGATGACTCCCAGGGTTTGGGAGAATGCCGTGGCCAGCCCCATTGCAGTGACATCCTCACGGGAATACAGGTAGCCCATGAGGTCGGCCTGTCGGATCCCCGCCTTGCGCAACGTCTCGAACTCGTTGTACCGACCCACCCCGGCGAAGGCGATGCGGTCGTAGACCTCTGAGATCTTGTGCAATGCGCTGGACGGGTTCTCGGCGAGAATGAGAACCCCGTCGGCGTAGTCGACGGCGACGATCGACCGTCCCCGGGCAATCCCCTTCCTGGCGAACTCCGCCTTGTCCCGGACGAGTTGCTCGGGAGCGACATAGAACGGAATGCTCATCGGATGTGCTCCATGGCACTCTCGGCCAGGGGGAACACATCCTCGTCGGACAGCTCCCTGAGCCCTTCTTGGTCGATGCGCACGACGTTGGGCAGGATGCCCCGCTTCAGATCGGGTGCGCCGGTGCCGGTGTCCTCGCTTGAGGCGGCGACCAGGGCATTGACCGCCAGCGCGGTGGCCTCGTCCGGAGCCATGTCTTCCTCATAAGCGGTGCGGAGGTACGACTTGGCCAGACGCGCTCCCGAGCCCGTGCTCCCGAAGTCGGTTTCCTCATAGCGGCCACCCACGACATCGAAGGTGTACACCCGTCCCCGCCCCTCCTTGTCGTCGTATCCGGCGAACAGGGGTACCACGACGAGCCCCTGGAATGCCATGGGCAGCTGACTCCTGACCAGTCTGGCCAGGAACGACGCCTTGCCCTCGAGGGAGAGACGGATGCCTTCGATCTTCTCGTAATGCTCCAACTCGACCTGAAACAGCTTCACCATGTCCATGGCGAGCCCTGCCGTCCCGGCGATGGCAACAGCTGAGAACCGGTCTGCCGGAAATACCTTGCGTATGCGACGATGCGCCACCAAATGACCTTCGGTGGCACGCCGATCACCGGCTATCACCGCCCCGCCTTCATAGCGGAGGGAGAGGACCGTGGTGCCTTCGGGCGCGCTGACCGGGCTGGCACCGGTCGGGATCGTCACCTCGGGAGCGGCGCCCATCCAGTTGAGGAGATCTGTGAAGCTGGAACCTGGGACCGGGGCGTCTAGTGGCAGAGGGCCGATGGGCTTCTCTATCACTGTCCACCTTTCTGGACATAGTTCTTCACGAACTCCTCGGCGTTCTCCTCGAGAACCTCGTCGATCTCGTCGAGGAGGTCGTCCAGGGCGTCCAGATCGGCTTCGGACTCGGCTACCCCCGCCGTTTCCTCTTGTGTCTCTTCTTGCCGGCGGCCTTCCGCCTGGCCACGTTCTCTATCTGACATCTGTCATCCTTCCAGTCGCCGCAGCAGATCTGCGGCGTCTTCTGCATCGTCGAGGAGCTCACCCACGAGAGTGGCGTCTCCGCGCAGAGGTTCCATCATAGGAACACGTTTGAGATGCGATTCTCCGATGTCGAATACCAGGGAGTCCCAGTTGGCGGCGACCAAGGAACCGGCGAAGTCACTGACACATCTGCCCCGGAAGTAAGCCCGGGTTCGTTGGGGTGGGTGGGACACCGCATCCGTGATCTGTTCGTCGGTGAACAACCGCCGCATCGAGCCTCGGTCGGCCAACCTCTTGTAGAGCCCGCGGGAGGGGTCGACGTCGTGATATTGGAGGTCGAGAGCCCGCAGCTTGTTGTTGGTCCACTGCAGGTCGTCACGTGCGACGTAGCCCTCGAGGAGGCGCTTCTTGGCCACCCAGTCGAGGGTGTCGTTCAACTTGTCGGGCTCCGTGGACAACAGTTGGAGAGTGCGCTCCCACTCCGCGATCACCTGATCCCAGACCGGATCGTCCAGTTCCTTCTCGGCGTACTTGGACAGCCATTCCAGGTAGCGACCCTGCAGCTCGAGCGCGGTGGCTGTTCCCCCTCCGTCGAGCTCGAGTGGTCGTCCCAGACTGAGATCGTGGCTCACCTGCCAGCAGGCTTCTACCGGGTCCGCCAGATCCAGCGGATCGGGGATGGCACCGTCTTCGAGGGCGGCGAGCATCAGCGCCGTCGCCCCGAGCTTCAAGAAATTCTGATACTCCGAGAGATTGGCGTCGCCGATGATCACATGGAGACGGCGGTAGGTCGACGGGTCGCCGTGCGGCTCGTCCCGGGTGTTGATGATGGGGCGTTTGAGTGTGGTCTCCAACCCGACCTCTTCCTCGAAGAAATCGGCCCGCTGCGTTATCTGGAACTCGATGTCGGGGCGGTCGTTCTCCTTCCCGACTTTGCCCGCCCCCGTGAAGATCTGACGGGTCACCATGAAAGTCATCGCATAGCGGATCACATCACCGAACGGAGTCTCTCGGCTCAGTAGATAGTTCTCGTGAGCCCCGTAGGAGTTGCCCTTGCCGTCGGAGTTGTTCTTGTAGAGGGAGACCTGTCGGCCGGCCGACTCAGAGGCCGCCTGTGCGGCCCGGTGCATGACCACCTCGCCGGCCTTGTCGTAGAGCGCCGCCTCGAGAGGCTCGAAGGTCTCCGGCCCGCTGTACTCGGGGTGGGCATGGTCGACATAGAGACGGGCCCCGTTGGAAAGCACCGAATTGACCACCGCGCCTTCGGGGTCGATGAGGCCGTAGGTGTCGTGGCCGAATCCGCGAGCGTCACGGCCTGGTGACTCCTCCTCGTACGACCATTGCACCTTGACCCGGGCGCCGGGATAGCTGTTGACCACTAGCGATGAGGCCACTGCGGGGTTGAATCCGGGATCGCCTCTCACCACTATCCCGTACTCGGTCTCGGTCCCGAGCACCTTATGGATAGCCATTACAGGTACTGGCCGCCCGCGACCTTCTCGATGAGACGACTCTCTTCGTCGCCCCCAACGAGAGTGCGCACGTAGACGATCCTTTCCCCCTTCTTCCCGGAGATCTTGGCCCAGTCATCCGGGTTGGTGGTGTTGGGTAGGTCTTCGTGCTCGCGGAATTCTTGTTTGATGGCGGCGATGAGGTCCGACTTGCGTATGCCGCTGGGCCCGCCGGCGATCTGGCGCTTGATGGCGTCCTTCTTGGCGCGACGAACGATGTTCTCGATCATGGCGCCGCTGGCGAAGTCCTTGAAGTAGAGCGTCTCCCGATCGCCGTTGGCATAGGTCACCTCGAGGAACTCGTTGTCTTTGTCCTCGGCGTACATGTCGGCGACCGTAGCTTCGATCATCGTCTCGATGGCTACCACCTTGTCAACCCCGCTGCCCTCCTCGGGGTCGAGCGGTGTTTCGTCGCTCAGATAGATGCGGAAGATCTCTTTGGCGGCGATCGTGTCGGGACGGTTGATCTTGATCTTCACGTCGAGACGGCCCGGGCGGAGGATTGCCGGGTCGATGAGATCTTCACGGTTCGAGGCTCCGATGACGATCACGTTCTTGAGCGACTCGACGCCGTCGAGCTCGGAGAGGAGTTGGGGCACGATCGTGGATTCGACGTCGGAGCTGATCCCGGTGCCCCGGGTGCGGAACAACGAGTCCATCTCGTCGAAGAAGACGATCACCGGCACCCCTTCGTCCGACTTCTCCTTGGCCCGCTGGAAGATGAGACGGATCTGACGCTCGGTCTCACCGACCCACTTGTTGAGCAGCTCTGGCCCTTTGATGTTGAGGAAGTAGGAACGGACATCGGGGTTGCCGGTTCGCTCGGAGACTTTCTTGGCGAGGCTGTTGGCGACTGCTTTGGCGATGAGGGTCTTGCCGCAGCCCGGTGGTCCGTAGAGGAGGATTCCCTTGGGCGGCTCCAGCTCGTACTCGCGGAAGAGGTCGCGGTACAGATATGGCAACTCGACGGTGTCCCGGATCATCTCGATCTGCTCGGCGAGACCACCCACCTCGTTGTATGTGATGTCGGGGACTTCCTCGAGCACCAGCTCCTCGACCTCGGGGCGGTCGAGTCTCTCCAGGATGAGGGAGGTCTTGGGATCGATGCGGACATAGTCACCGGCGCGCAGCTTGATGTCGGACATCACCTCGGAGCGATTCAGGACACGCTCCTCGTCGGCATGGGCGATCACAACCACCCGGCCGTCGTCCATCGTCTCCCGGACTCTGAGGACCTCACCCGCGGGCTCGAAGTAGCGGACGTCGATGATGTTGAATGCCTCGTTGAGCAGGACCTCCTGGCCGACCTGCAGCTTCTTGACCTCGACCGACGGCTGGGCAGAGACCCTCAGCTTGCGGTTGCCGGTGAGGATGTCGACCGTCCCGTCTTCGCTCACGTTGAGGACCGTGCCGAAGTTGTTCGGCGGCTGGGTGAGCTTTTCGACTTCCTCACGGAGGACACCTAGTTGCTCACGTGACTCTTCGAGGAGGGCGGAGAGCTTGTCGTTTTGCCCGACTACTCGATCGAGCCGATCCTGGGCTCGGGCCAGCTCGGCTTCGAGCTCCTCGGCTCGACCGGGGGCTTCACGCAGGCGACGACGGAGGAAGGAGACTTCCTCTTCGAGCGCGGACACAACCTTGCGTAGTTGTGCGACGTCTTCGTGCTTGCGTCCTTCGTCCACGGCTACCTCCTGGCGTTCGGTCGCCTTTGGTCAGTATACGAATGACCAGGTTTAGTCCTCTGGGTTAGTTGAGTCACGTTCATCGGCAACTTTCCGCATGAAAATTAGGAAACCCGTGTGCCCGACCATGGAATGATCAGGCCGCACCGAGCGCCCTTTCACGTTCCAATCGCGCATCAGGAACTCTTTCACCTCTATCTCTGCGAACACGTTTGCGTCCCGAGTCATTTCCACCAGTGATTGCACTTGGGGCACGGTTGGAAGATAGGAGCAGACGATTCCTCCGTGGGGTTGGAATGTGGCGGCTGCTTTCACCGTGGGCCAAGGCTCGGGGAGGTCGAGGACGATCCGCTCGGGGCGCACCTCTTCGACCATCTCGGCCACGTCGCCGATCCTCATCTCCACGTTGTCTGGCACCTCACCGAACCAACGTTCCAGAGTCTTGCGAGCGTGGGCGGCGTGGTCGTCCCGTTGTTCGACGGTGACGATGCGACCGGTCGCCCCCACGGCGCGGGCGAGACCCAGCGTGAGTGCACCGGACCCGGACCCCGCTTCGAGGACGGTCATCCCGGGCCCGATATCGGCGTAGACGAGGATGGGCCCCAAGTCCTTCGGATAGACGACCTGGGCGCCTCGCCTCATCTTCAAGATGTAGTCGGCGAGACGGGGACGGAGCAGGAGGAGACGGGCGTTGCCACTGGAGGTGACCCAGGAGCCGTCCTCGGCACCGATGAGCCGATCGTGAGGCACGGTCCCGTTGTGGAATTGAAAGTTTCGCCCGGACTCGAGCTTCAAGAGGAAATGTCGTCCCTTGCTGTCGATCAGAAGGGCGGGGTCCCCCTCGGTGAATCGCATCAGAAAATCGATATCGCCGCCACGGCCAGTGAGAGGACCATCCCGATGACGACGACCCAAACCACTACCTGAACGAGCTTCTTGTTCTTCACGGTGTTTTAATGCGCTTGACTGTGTGGCAACGGTAGACAGATGGCCCGATTGACGAAGAGACTGACGACCCGGTTCAACGACGACCCCAAGCGGGACGGACTGCGCCGTTCGCTGCGTGGTTTACGTGAGGGCGATTACCGCGAGCTCTCCCTCGGCCTCGCCCTGACCGCCCTGGCCTACCTCCGCTCCACCAAACCCCGCAAACAGCTCATCTATCGCAAGACGGTCTCCGAGGGCTCCGCCCTCGTCATCCACCACAAGCGGAGTGGCACCCCCAGACTGGAGATCCGCCGGCCATAACCTCAGACCCGGTAGACCTCCACGACGGTCTTTTTTCGGGAGCCGCGACGGCGGCCGATGATGAAGGCGGCGGCCACGACGACTGCAATCGCGACGGCGACGAGGATTGCCTTGTTCTGGATCGATTCCTTGGTCTCGTCGACGGCGTCGACGAGTTGGCGGGCCTTGGCCTCGATGTCTTCCCTACTGAGTGTCAACTGAAATCCTCCAAGCGACGATACCGGCCGCGGCGGCCGCGGCGATGGCGGTTAGGCCACGGGCGAGCACGATCCACCACTCCCCCTCGGGAAGCAGCATCGTCAAGCCGTAGTAGAGCCCCCAGGCGAGACAGACGGCGCCGATCGCCATGACGATGGCCCCCCCGAGACCCATGCCGGCCTGCTTGCCGAGGCGTTTGGCCGGTTCGAGGGTCTCCTGTCGCAGATACTCGCGGGACATCTCCACCAATTCGGTGGCGATCTGGGGAATCTCCTGTGGATTGGGCATGCTCCAAGGAATCTAACAACTACTGGACAGTCCGCTACCCGGGGTTAACGTGCGGACCGGTGCATTTCCTGAAGTCCATGCGGTCTCTGGGCCCTCGCTACATGGCTTTGTGGGTGGGTCAAACCATCAGCCAGTTCGGCACCTACATCGCTTACATCACCCTCCCTCTCCTCATTTTCTACATCCACGATGCAAGCGGTGAGACCAACACGCTCGACTTCGCTTTCGCCTATGCCGCCGAGACTGCTCCGACGTTTCTGGTGGGCCTCGCGGGAGGGGTCCTCTTGGACCGCATTCATCTTCGGCCGGTGATGATCACCACCGACCTGCTTCGGGCTTCCGCCTTTTTCTATCTGGTCGCTCAGTACGGCAGCTACAACGTGGGGACGGTTTTCGTCATCGCTTTCATCGTCGGCTCGATGACGACGCTCTTCGATGGAGCCCTTTACGCCATGATCCCGGCCTTGGTCCCGGAAAGGCGCCTTTCCGATGCCAATGCCTTCGTCACTGCGTCGATCCAAGCGAACTTCGCCATCGGCCCTCTGGTCGGTGGCTTCGTCACTTTCGCCTTCGCCGGGCCCCAGGTCGGGCTGTTCATCAACGGACTGAGTTTCATCGCCTCGGCGATCTCCCTGAAATTCGTGGGTCGGGTGGCACACCACACCGACGTCACTGCGACGCGGCCATCCTTCATCAGCGAATTCGTCACCGGCATGCGTCGCATCTGGGACGAGCCCAGGTTGCGTGTCTCGACGATCTCGGCCGCGGTACCCAACTTCGTGATGGGCTTCATGGAGGCGACATACGTCGTGCTTTTCACGGTCGTGCTGCAGACCGAGACGGAGACCCAGATCGGCATACTCGTCTTCTTCATGGGCTTCGGGGGGCTGATCGGTGCATTGGTGGCGCCGAACATCACGAGAACCTTGGGTTTGGGACGAGCCATGGTCTCCGGGCTGACTCTTGCCGGGGTTTGTCTCCTCGCCTTCATGTTCACCACCTACGGGATCATCGCCATGCTGCTGCTGGCCCTGTTCATGTTCGGGGTCTCGGTGATCAACATTCCCCTGGCAACCATCCGACAGATCTACGCCGGAGAGGGGATGCTGGGACGGGTCATCACCGCGGCCCGGGCCATCGGGTGGGCGACGTTGCCCATCGGTGCACTGGTTGGCGGATGGCTGGGCAACACCGAGCGAACCTATCCGTGGGTCGCCCGTCTCTTCCCGCTCGTCCTCCTTGGCTGCGCCCTCTGGTTGTTCACCACGGTGATCTGGACCGACACATACGGGCCCGAGTACCGGGTCGGGAGCCACGCAGCGCCGAAGAAGCCGAGCCGCGACCAGACGACCGCGGCCGACGTCATCGAGGTGGACGACCCGAATCGGACGCTCCGCGGCAAGCACACTCCTCGTGACGACTCGCCGGTCGACAACTAGGCGCGCGAGTCTTGCAGCGGGCTCAGGCTGCCCAACGATTCGGCGACGACGATGAGATCGTCTCCGACTTGAAACCGGAAGTCGGTGGGCAGGTTGCTGAAGGTGTGGCTGTCCCGGTTGACCGCGAGCAGGGTGGCACAGTGTGCCTTGCGGAGCATGGCGGACACGTCGTCGATGGAGAACCCGACCACTTCGTCCGGCAGCTCAACCCGATAGAGCTCGGAGCCTTCACCCCCGGACACGAGATCGCTCACCAGCTCCGACAAGCCCGGATACAACGCCGAACGGGCGAGGAGGTGAGCAGCCAGCTTCGAAGTGACCATCACTTCGTCTACGTCTGCCCGCCTGAAGTGGGAGACGTGCTCCGGATTGTTGACCTCGACGACGGTGCGGACCTCTGGTGCGATCGACTCGATGGCAAGGACGGTGAGAATCGAAGCCATGTCGGCCTCGTTGGAGCCGTCGGCAGGGCAGACGATGGCTGTCCGGGCACTGTCGATACCTGCCCTCTTCAGGTCGGCTTCGTTCGATGGTATCCCCCGCACGAAGTAGACATCGTTGGGAGCCGGGCTCCGCTCCAGGTCACACAGCAGCACGAGCTGTGCCTCATAATCATCCGTCCCCAACTCCGCGATCAGGTCGCGGGCCGTGGAGTTCCAGCCACAAATGATGATGTGGTCTCTGTATCCCGACGCACCCATCCCTTGTCCCTCCTTCAATAGGAAATCGATGACGAAACCGACTAAGGCGCCGGTGATCGTGGTCACGATCGCCACACCGAAAATACCCAGCAGCCAACCCATTCCCCAACCGACGGGAGTGGAGACATAGGACGCATCTCCTTGGCCAAAGACCGTCGTGACCGACCAGTGGACCACGGCTCCAAAGTCGCCAAGGGTGCGCTCGGTCTCCACCAGCCAGACGATCAGAGCCGCGATGATGAGCACCACCACCAAACCGGCGAGAAGGGACGCAAAGAATCGCCGGTCCACTTTCTCGGTGACGCGCCGTAGATGCCACGTAACACGTCGTAGGAAAGGCGAGTCGACCAAGGCTCGAAGTCTCCCCATGAGCGGACGGAAACCTACTCCCCTCCACCCCCGGTGTCGAGTCTCTCGCAAACCACGGACTAGTCCAAGTGGGGTTTATCGAGATGATGCTCCGAAATCCCGACCTGATGACGAAAAGAACTGCGTGAAGCGAATCCAGCCACCGCCCGAAACGGAGCACGGATGCAACGAGTGTGGGGCGAGACCTTCCTACCTCACACCTGGTGGTCTCCGCTGTCGTGAGCACATGCACCGGGATGAGGATTGGGACGACTGGATCCCGCTCACCAGAAGGGACAGTCGACAGCGCACCGTCCGCCCGGTTGGCGGTTCGGCCGGTAATGGTTGACGGCGTCGGCGTTTACCAACGGCCAGTCCTGGGCTGGGACCGGTCCTCGGCAAAGGCTGGGGTTGAAGAAGATCCCCTCGACTGAGGGGTCTTCTTCACTTCACAACGGCGAGCCCCTTTGGAGAGGCCGGTCCTTGGTGGGCACGACGACGCAAAACCCAGGGTTGCAGACACC